>NZ_DASUIT010000072.1:0-37575 GCF_036279655.1 Aquabacterium sp.
CGCACCGTGGCCAGGTTGTTGCGCTGCAGATCGCCTTCGAGCGTGAGCCTGGCGATGTTGAACATCGGCTGACGCGCCAGCACCGACAGCGCCGCCGACAGCACGAGCAGGGCCAACACCACCGCGAGCGCCAGGGCGGCCGCGTTCATCCAGCGGATGTCCTGAGGCATCTCCTGGTGGGTGTCGATGGCGTGAGCGGCGAGCATGGTGGGCGGCGTCGGTGGCAGGTTCAGGCGGCGGTGTCGCTGTCGTCTTCGGGGTACATGCCAGGGATCACGCGATCCAGGGCGGCATGGCTGAGCAGGTAGACGCACAGTTGCTCGTAGCTCAGGCCCGCCACCTTGGCGGACATGGGCACCAGCGAGTGCGAGGTCATGCCCGGCGCGGTGTTGATCTCCAGGGCATAAGGCTGGCGATCGGTCTTGTCGATCATCACGTCGGCGCGGGCCCAGCCCCGGCAGCCCAGAGCCTTGTAGGCGGCCACCACCATGCGCTGGATGAGCTCTTCCTCATCGGCCGGCAGGCCCGACGGACAGTGGTACTTGGTGTCGTCGGTGAAGTACTTGTTCTGGTAGTCGTAGTTGCCCTGGGGGGCCGCAATGCGGATGACCGGCAGGGCCACGGGCTCGCCATCGACTTCCAGCACCGGGCAGGTGGTCTCTTCACCGTCGATGAACTGCTCGCACAGCACCTCGTTGTCGTGCTGGGCGGCCAAGGCATAGGCCTGGGCGCACTGGCTGCGGTCGGTCACCTTGGTCAGCCCGATGGACGAGCCCTCGCGCGCCGGTTTGACGATCATGGCGCTGCACTCGAGGTAGTCGAAGGCCTCTTCACAGGCCTGCGCGCTGTCGACCAAGCGCCAGGCCGGCGTGGGGATGCCCTTGTAGCGCCACAGCAGCTTGGTGACGTCCTTGTCCATGGCCTGGGCCGAGGCCTTCACACCCGAACCGGTGTAGGGAATCTGCAGCCACTCCAGCTCCTGCTGCAGCGTGCCATCCTCGCCACCGCGGCCATGCAGGGCGATGAAGCAGCGCTTGAAGCCTTCCTTGCGCAGGTCTTCCAGGGGGCGCTCGGCCGGATCGAAGGCATGGGCGTCCACGCCCTGCGACAGGAGGGCCTTCAACACGCCGTTGCCAGACATCATTGAGATCTCGCGCTCGGCGGACGAACCTCCGAACAACACGGCCACCTTGCCCAGGGACTTGGGGTCGATGGTGGGGGGGGCGATCTGGGGAATGCTCATGACATCAGGTCCTCAAGGCTTGAACTTCTCGGCCACCTTGGCGGCCACGCTGCCAATGGAGCCCGCGCCCATGCAGATCACGACATCGCCGGCACGTGCCGATTGCGCGATGGCGGTGGGCAGCTCGGCCACATCGTCCACGAACAGGGGCTCGACCTTGCCGGCCACGCGCACGGCGCGGGTCAGGGCACGGCCATCGGCCGCCACGATCGGGGTTTCTCCGGCGGCATAGACCTCGGTCAGCAGCACGGCATCGGCCGTGCCCAGCACCTTGACGAAGTCCTCAAAGCAATCGCGGGTGCGGGTGTAGCGGTGGGGCTGAAAGGCCAGCACCAGGCGCTGACCCGGGAAGGCGCCGCGCGCGGCGCTGATCACCGCCGCCATCTCGACGGGATGGTGTCCGTAGTCGTCGATCAGGGTGAAGCGGCCGCCATCGGTGCTGGGGAAATCGCCATGGCGCTGGAAGCGTCGCCCCACGCCGGTGAAGGCTTGCAGGGCGCGGGCCACGGGCTCGTCGGGCAGCTCGATCTCGGTGGCCACGGCGATGGCTGCCAGGGCATTGAGCACATTGTGCACACCGGGCAGGTTCAAGGTGATGGGCAGATCGGGCATGACCACGCCGTTGCGACGCTGCACCACGAAACGCATCTGCCCACCTGGCAGTGCCTCGACGTTGACGGCCCTCACCTGGGCGTCTTCACCGAAGCCATAGGTGATGACCGGGCGCGAGATCAGCGGAATGATGGAGCGCACACCAGGATCGTCCGTGCACAGGATGGCCGATCCGTAGAAGGGCATGCGATGCAGGAACTCCACGAAGGCCTGCTTGAGACGAGCGAAGTCATGCCCATAGGTGTCCATGTGGTCGGCGTCGATGTTGGTGACGACCGACAGGATGGGCAGCAGGTTCAGGAAGGAGGCATCCGATTCGTCGGCCTCGACCACGATGTACTCACCCTTGCCCAGGGCGGAGTTGGCGCCGGCGCTGTTGAGCTTGCCCCCGATGACAAAGGTCGGATCGACCCCGGCCTCTGCCAGGATGGAGGTGACCAGGGAGGTCGTGGTGGTCTTGCCGTGCGTGCCGGCAATCGCGATGCCCTTGCGCAGGCGCATCAGCTCGGCCAGCATCACGGCGCGGGGCACCACCGGGATGCGCCGTGCGCGGGCCGCGATCACTTCGGGGTTGTCGCCTTTGACGGCGGTCGAGGTGACCACAGCCTCGGCGCCATCGATGTGCGCGGCATCATGGCCCACGTGCACCGCGATGCCCAGCGAGGCCAGGCGGCGCGAGGTCGCGCTGTCTGACTGGTCGGAGCCCGAGACGGTGTAGCCCAGGTTGTGCAGGATCTCGGCGATGCCGCTCATGCCGGCGCCCCCGATGCCCACGAAATGGATGTGTTTGACGGCGTGCTTCATGGAGCAGCCCCCTTCTTGTTCAAGCTCAGTCGTTCGATGTCGTCGGCCACCGCGGCCGCGGCGCGCGAGCGGGCCAGGGCGCGGGCCTTCTCGGCCATGGTCAGCAGCTCCGTGCGTTGCAGTGCACGCAGGCGCTGGGCCAGAGCCTGGGGTGTCAGTTCGCCCTGCGGCAGGTGGATGGCGGCGCCGTGGCGGGCCATCCAGGCGGCATTGTCACGCTGGTGGGCCGTGGTCGATACCACCAGCGGCACCAGGATGCTGGGCACGCCGGCGGCGCACAGCTCGCTCACCGTGATGGCCCCGGCGCGGCAGAGGATCAGGTCGCACTCGCTCAGGCGCTCGTCCATGTTGTGGATGAAGGGCAGCACCTCGACCTCGCGGCCGATCTCGATGCCTTGGGTGCCATAGGCCAGGCGCACAGCTTCGAACTGGGCCATGCCGGTCTGGTGGGTCACACGCGGACGCTCTGCAGGGGCCATCAGGGCCAGGGCCGCGGGCAAGGTGTCATTGAGCACCTTGGCGCCCAGGCTGCCGCCGACCACCAGCACGCGCAACGGACCAGTGCGGGCCTGGAAGCGTTCGGCGGGGGGCTCGATGGCCTCGATCTCGGCACGCACGGGGTTGCCGGTCACGCGGGCGCTGCGGTGGCGTGTGTTGAGCGCGGCGACCTCGGGTCCATCGAAGCCGAACTCGATGGCATCGGCCACCGGCAGCAGGGCCTTGTTGCTCATCAGCAGCGAGGCATCGGCATTGACCAGCACCAGGGGCTTGCCGCGCAAGGAGGCCATCAGCCCCCCGGGGAAGCAGACATAGCCCCCCATGCCCAGCACGGCATCGGCCCGGCGCTGACCCAGGATGCGGAAGCAGTCGCCGAAGGCCTTGAGCAGGCGCAGCCCGCCGGTCAGGGTGTGCATCAGACCCTTGCCTCGCAAGCCGCTGAAGGCGATGGTGTCCATGGGGATGCCGGTGGGCGGCACCAGACGGTTTTCCATGCCCTCGCGGGTGCCCAGCCAGCTCACGGTCCAGCCCCGGGCCTGCATCTCGCGGGCCACGGCCAAGCCCGGCATGATGTGCCCGCCGGTCCCAGCTGCCATGATCAGGAGGTGACGGCTCATGCGCGGCCTCCCCTCATCAACTGTCGATTCTCGATATCGACCCGCAGGCAGATGGCCAGGGCCACGCAGTTGAGCAAGATGCCCGAGCCGCCGTAGCTCATCAAGGGCAGGGTCAGGCCCTTGGTGGGCAGCACGCCCAGGTTCACGCCCATGTTGATGAAGGCCTGCGCACCCATCCACACGCCCACGCCCTGGGCGACCAGGCCCGAGAAGACGCGGTCGAGTGCGATGGCCTGACGACCGATGTGAAAGAGCCGGCGCACCACCCAGAAGAAGGCAAAGATCACGACCGCCACGCCGATGAAGCCCAGTTCCTCGCCGATCACGGCCAGCAGGAAATCGGTGTGGGCTTCGGGCAGGTAGTGCAGCTTTTCCAGGCTGGAGCCCAGGCCTTCGCCAAAGATCTCGCCCCGCCCGAAGGCGATCAGGGAATGGGTGAGCTGGTAGGCCTTGCCCAGGGCATGCTTTTCATCCCATGGGTCCAGGTAGGCAAAGATGCGCTCGCGCCGCCAGGGGCTGAGGGACACCATCAGCACGAAGGCCCCCACCAGCACGGCGGTGATCATGAAGAACATGCGACCGTTGACGCCCCCCAGGAACAGGATGGCCATGGCGATCGCAGCAATCACCATGAAGGCGCCCATGTCGGGTTCGGCCAGCAGCAGCAAGCCCACCACCCCCACCGCCACGGCCATCGGCGCCACGGCGCGGAAGAAGTGTTCCTTGACTTCCATCTTGCGCACCATGTAGTCGGCGGCATAGAGGGTGATGGCCAGCTTGGCCAGCTCCGAGGGCTGGAAATTCATCAGGCCCAGCGGCAACCAGCGGCGCGCGCCATTGACGCCCTTGCCCACATGGGGGATCAGCACCAGCATCAGCAGGAAGAGCGAAGCCACGAACAGCCAGGGCGCCACGCGCTCCCAGACCGACAGCGGGATCTGCGACACGATGCCGGCGGCCACCAGGGCCAGCAGGAGCGAGAACATGTGGCGACTGAAGAAATGCGTCGGCGCATATTTGGCGAACTTGGGGCTGTCCGGCAGGGCAATCGAGGCCGAATACACCATCACCAGCCCCAGGGACAGCAGCGCCAGCACCACCCAGACCAGGGACTGATCAAAACCCATGACACGGGTGGGCTGGGTGTTGATGCTCACCCAGTCGCGCACAGGCAGGCCGCCCACGGCCTCGCTGCCACGGCGGGCCACGCGTCCTGTCAGTTGGGCCAGCCAGCCCAGAGGGCTGCTGCGCTGGGTGTCGAGGGACTGATCGCTCACGCCACCTCCCCACGGTCAATGGCGATCTGGCGCACGGTGTCCACAAAGACCTCGGCGCGATGCGCATAGTTGCGGAACATGTCCAGGCTGGCGCAGGCCGGGCTCAGCAGCACCGCATCACCGCTGCGCGCCTGCTCGAAGGCCCAGCGGGTTGCGGCCTCCAGGGAGTCGTGGCGCTGCATGGGAATGGCCTCGCCCAGCGGGTCCCGCAGATGATCGCGGCCGTCCAGGGCCTGCTCGATGGCCAGGGCATCGCGGCCGATGAGGGCCACGGCACGGGCAAATCGGCTCACGGGTTCGGCCAGGGGCTGGAAGTCCTGCCCCTTGCCATCGCCACCCAGGATGATCACCAGCTTGCCGGGCGACAGATCCGAGCCCAGACCCATCAGAGCGGCCACGGTGGCGCCCACATTGGTGCCCTTGCTGTCGTCGATGGCGTCCACCCCGCCGATCGTGCTCACCACTTCGACGCGATGGGGCTCGCCACGGTACTCGCGCAGGCCATGCAGCATGGGCGCCAGCGGCAGGCCGATCGCCGTGGTCAGAGACAGGGCGGCCAGGGCATTGGAGGCGTTGTGGCGCCCCCGGATGCGCAAGGCATCGGCGGGCATCAGGCGCTGCAGGATGATCTCTTCGGCCTCGCCCTTCTTGCGCTTGACGGTGGGATCGGCCTCACGGGCACGCATCAGCCAGGCCATGCCGCCTTCCTGGACCAGACCGAAATCGCCCGGACGACGGGGTTCGTCCAGACCGAAGCGCACCACCTCGCGGTGCACGATGCGGGCGGGTCGGCCGCGCACGTTGGACTTGATGACCTCGGGAGGAGGCACCATGGCCTCAACCAAGGGATCATCGCGGTTGATCACCATCACGGCCTGCTGACCGTAGATGCGGGCCTTGGCGGCCGCATAGGCTTCCATGGAGCCGTGCCAGTCCAGGTGGTCCTGGCTCACATTGAGCACCACGGCTGCGCTGGGCTCGAAGTTGCTCACACCATCGAGCTGGAAGCTCGACAGCTCCAGCACCCAGACCTCGGGCAGGACCTGGAACACCGGCTCGGCCGGGGGCGGCGGGATCAGATCGATCAGCGGCGCATCGGCGTCATCGGGCAAGGGCGCCACCCCATCGGCCGGTTCGGCCAGCAGCTCGCCTGACGGGCCTTCTTCGGCATGGTCCTGCGCCAGATCGGCCTGGGTCGCAGCCTCGTCCTGCAGGGACAGGGACGCATCCTCGGGGGCGTTGCCTGCCGCCAGGACATCGCTGGCGCCGCCATCGATGGGCGCGGCGTCCTGCGCCGGGCCTTCTTCGGCCAGAGGCTCGGCCTCGCTCAGGCACTCGGCTTCGTCATCTTCGGGCACCGGCTCCTGGTCCAGCGCCACGCGCAAGGTGTCCAGCAAGGTCGGGCCGATGTTGCCCGCCATGGCCACGCGCTTGCCCGCACGCTCGACCAGTTGCGTGGTCAGCGAGGTGGTCGTGGTCTTGCCATTGGTGCCGGTGATGGCCAGCACCTTGGGGTGGTAGCGACGTTCGGCCTTCAGGTCGGCCAGGGCCGAGGCAAACAGCGAGAGCTCGCCACGCACCGGGATGGCCAGCGCGTCGGCACGGGCCAGCAAGGCGGCCATGTCAGGCGCGTTGGGCGCCAGGCCCGGGCTCTTGAGAATCAGCTGCACACCATCGAGCAGGGACACATCCAGGCCGTGATGCAAGGTGGCTTCGGGCACGTCCTGCGCCAGGGTGGCGGCCTGAGGTGGCTGCGCACGGGTGTCGGTCACGCGCACCCGCGCACCACACCGGGCGCACCAGCGCGCCATGGCCAGGCCCGAGTCTCCCAGACCCAGGATCAGCACGGTGAGGTCACGCAGATAGAGCATCTTGGATTCAGCCTTGGGGGATCAGCGCAGTTTCAGGGTGGACAGGCCCAGCAGGACCAGCAGCATGGTGATGATCCAGAAGCGGACGACGACCTGCGTCTCCTTCCAGCCGGACTTCTCGAAGTGGTGGTGCAGCGGCGCCATCAGCAGGATGCGGCGGCCCTCGCCGTACTTCTTCTTGGTGTACTTGAAGTAGCTGACCTGCATCATCACGGACAGGGCTTCGAGCACGAAGACACCGCCCATGACGGCCAGCACGATCTCCTGGCGCACGATCACGGCGATGGTGCCCAGGGCCCCGCCCAGGGCCAGCGCGCCGACATCGCCCATGAAGACCTGGGCCGGATAGGCGTTGAACCACAGGAAGGCCAGCCCCGCGCCCGCCATGGCCGCGCAGAACACCATCAGCTCACCCGCGCCCGGGATGTGGGGCAGCAGCAGGTATTTGGCGTACACCGCATTGCCGGTGACATAGCAGAAGATGCCCAGGGCCGAGCCCACCATCACCACCGGCATGATGGCCAGGCCATCGAGCCCGTCGGTCAGGTTGACGGCATTGCTGGTGCCCACGATGACCACATAGGTCAGCAGCATGAAGCCCCACACACCCAGCGGATAGCTGATCGTCTTGAAGAAGGGCACGATCAGGTCGGCCTTGGGCGGCAGGTCATTGGAGAAGCCCGAGCTGACCCAGCGGAAGAACAGCTCGAGCACCCGCAGATTGTTGGTCTCGGACACGCTGAAGGCCAGGTAGATGGCGGCGATCACGCCGATCAGCGATTGCCAGAAGTACTTCTCGCGCGAGGGCATGCCCTCGGGGTCCTTGAGCACGACCTTGCGCCAGTCATCGACCCAGCCGATGGCCCCGAAGCCCAGGGTGACGATCATGACGATCCACACGAAGCGATTGGCCCAGTCGAACCACAGCATGGTCGACAGGCCAATGGACAGCAGAATGAGGGCCCCGCCCATGGTGGGCGTGCCGCGCTTGGCCAGGTGCTCCTGCACGCCGTACTCGCGGATGGGCTGGCCGATCTTGAGCTCGGTCAGCTTGCGGATCAGGGAGGGGCCCAGGATCAGGCCGATCAGCAAGGCCGTCATGGCCGCCATCACGGAGCGGAAGGTCAGGTACTGGAAGACACGCAGGAAGCCCCACTCGGGATGCAGTCCTTGCAGCCACAAGGCCAGACTAAGCAGCATGGGCACCTCCGGTCAGGGTGGCAACGATGGTTTCCATCTTCATGAAACGGGATCCTTTGACCAGCACCGATGCCGCGTCCGGCATGGCACTGGCTGAAACTTGAAGGGCGGCCACAATGTCGGCCGCCGTGTCGAAGGCGCGGGCCGTGGCACCGTAAGCCTGGGCGGTGTGACGGCACAGCGCACCCGCCGTCCACACATGGTCGATGCCTCGCGCCCGGGCGTGGTGGCCGACCTCTTCGTGGAAGGCGGGCCCCTGGGTGCCCACCTCACCCATGTCGCCCAGCACCAGCCAGTGGGGGCCAGGCAGGTCGGCGAGCATGTCGATGGCGGCACGCACGGAATCGGGGTTGGCGTTGTAGCTGTCGTCGATCAGCGTGATCTGGCGGCCCTCGCGCTGCAGGCGCATCAGCGCCGAGCGCCCCTTGACGGGCACAAAGGTTTCCAGGCCCTGCAGCACGGCCGACAGGCTCACGCCCGCGCCCAGCGCCGCCGCGGCGGACGCCAGGGCATTGCGCACATTGTGCTGACCGGCCATGTGGAGGCTGAACTCGCCCTGACCGGCCGGCGTGCGCATGCGGATCTGCCAGTGGGGACGGGCCTGAGCGGCGGCGCCCTCCACCCAGTGAGCCGTGCCGGACACGGCCGCATCGCTGGCCTCGCCCAATGCGAAGTCATGCACGCGCAGGCCTTGCGCCAGCTCGCGCCAGATGGGCGTGTGGTCGACGTCATCGGCCGGAAAGACCGCCACACCACTGCGTGACAGATAGCTCAGCGCGCTGCCGTTCTCGCGGGCCACGGCCTCGACGGTGTGCATGAACTCCTGGTGCTCGCGCTGGGCATTGTTAACCAGGGCCACGGTGGGTGCGGCCATGGCGGCCAACTGTGCGATCTCGCCAGGGTGGTTCATGCCCAGCTCGACCACGGCGCAGCGGTGCACGCCTTCGCGCAGCCGCAGCAAGGTCAGGGGCACACCGATGTCGTTGTTGAAGTTGCCCAAGGTCGACAGGGCGCCATCGGGGGTCCCACGTTCGGCCATCCAGGCGCGCAGGATGCTGGCCACCATCTGGGTGACGGTGGTCTTGCCATTGCTGCCGGTGATGGCCACCAGAGGGATGTCAAAGCGCGAGCGCCAGCCCGAGGCCAGTTGGCCCAGGGCCACACGGGTGTCGGCCACCTGCAGCCCCGGCAGGCCACATGTGGCCACGTCACGCTGGGCCAGCACGGCCACCGCGCCAGCCGCTTCGGCCTGGGGCAGGAAGTCATGCGCATCGAAGCGCTCACCGCGCAGGGCCACGAACAGATCACCGGCCTGCAGGGTGCGGGTGTCGGTGTGCACGCGCATCAGGGGCGTGGCCGGATCGCCCACCAGGGTGGAGCCCGGCAGCAGTTGATTGGCCAGGCCCAGGGTCATCATGGGGATCGTGCTCATGCGACCCCCCGTGCGCGCAAGGCGGCCATGGATTCCTCGACATCTGAAAACGGCGTCTTGACGCCTGCCACCTCCTGGGTGGCCTCATGGCCCTTGCCCGCGATCAGCACCACGTCCTGCGGGGCACTGCTGCGCAGGGCATGGGCGATCGCTTCGTGGCGGTTCTCGATCACGGCCACCCCGTCCTGGCGAGCCACACCCGCCAGGATCTGCGACAGGATGTAGGCCGGCGACTCGCCACGCGGGTTGTCGCTGGTCAGCACGATCTCGTCGGCATACTGGTCGGCCATGGCCCCCATGAGCGGACGCTTGATGGGATCGCGGTTGCCGCCGCAGCCGAACACGCACCACAGACGCCCGCCACGGGCTTCGGTGATGGGGCGCAGGGCCAGCAGGGCCTTGTGCAGGGCATCGGGTGTGTGGGCATAGTCCACCACGGCCAGGGGCAGGCTCAGGGCCGATGCGCCAGGCAGACGCACCTGCTGCATGCGCCCAGGCACGGCGCTCAGGCCCGCGCAGGCCCCCGCGGCTTGCGCCAGGGACACCCCCAGGGCACGCAGACCACCCAGCACGCACAACAGGTTGGACACGTTGAAGTCGCCAATCAGGGCGGCCTGGATCTCGACCTGGTCCACGGCCTGGGTCAGGCCGGCATCCGATTCGGTGACCCGCACCCGCAAGCCATCGGCACCCACGGCAGGTGCGTCGGCACGCAGACGAGCGGGATGGTGCAAGCCATAGGTCCACAGATCCAGTGAACGCTGATCCGCCAGCGCCATCAGCTCCGGTGCCTGAGGGTCATCCGCATTGACCACAGCGGCACGCAGGCCAGGCCAGCGGAACAAGGCGGCTTTAGCCTGCCAGTAGGCCTCCATGGTGCCGTGGTAGTCCAGGTGGTCCTGCGTGAAGTTGGTGAACTGCGCGACGGCGATGCGCGTGGCATCCAGGCGCCGCTCCTCGATCCCGATGGAGGACGCCTCGATGGCGGCCGCCTGCAGGCCGTGGTCCAGGAACTGGCGGAAGGTGGCGTGCAAGGTCACCGGATCGGGCGTGGTCAGGCCGGTGGGCTCAAAGTCACCCCCACCCGGACGACCCACCCCCAGAGTGCCGATCACACCGCAGGGGCGACCCAGCGCCGACAAGGCCTGTGCCGTCCACCACGAGGTCGAGGTCTTGCCATTGGTCCCCGTGACCGCCAGCACCTCCAGGTGCTCGCTGGGCCGGCCATGAAACTCGTGCGCGATGATCGCCAGCGTGGCCTTGAGCCCGCTGACCGCCGCCACGCGTTCGTCGGCAAAGGCAAAGGCGTCGACGCCATCGGCCTCGACCAGGGCCGCGCGAGCGCCTTGCTGCAGGGCCTGGGTCACAAAAGCACGGCCATCACGTGCCGCCCCGGGCCAGGCAATGAAACCCACGGCCTGCCCCTGGGCCACCCGCCCGGGCAGCTCGCGGCTGTCCACGGTCAAGGCCCGGACGCCCTGCTGGCGCAGCCAGGCCAGCACCTCGGGCACGTTCTGCAAGCGGGTCAGCGACGGGGTGCTCATGTCAGAAGCTCTCCTCGACGGCCTGGCTGGCGGTGATGCGGGGCTGCACATCCAGATCGGGCATCACGCCCAGACGGTTGAGCGTGTACTGCACCACCTGGCTGAACACAGGCCCCGCCACCGCACCGCCGTAATACACGCCGTTGCTGGGCTCGTCGACCATCACGGCCACCACGATACGGGGCTTGCTGATGGGGGCGATGCCCACGAACCAGGAACGGTACTTGTTGCCGGAGTAGCCCTTGCCCTCCTGCTTGTGGGCCGTGCCGGTCTTGCCGCCCACGCTGTAGCCCACGGTCTGGGCCTGAGGCGCCGTGCCACCGTCACCACAGACCAGGGCCAGCATCTCGCGCACCTGGCGCGCCACATCGGGCGAGAACACACGCGTGCCGCGCACGGGCAGCAGATCCGGGGCTGCCGTGGCCGCCACGGCCTGCCCTGCGGCTGCCTTGAAGGCCAGAGGCACGCGACCGCTGTCATCCGGGGACTCGCTGGGCACCTCGCGCTTGATCAGGGTGATGGGCACCAGCTCGCCATCGCGGGCAAACACGGTGTAGGCCCGTGCCAGCTGAAACAGACTGGCCGACAGGCCGTAGCCGTAGCTCATGGTGGCCTGCTCAATGCGGCGCCAACTCTTGTAAGGACGCAGGCGCCCTGTCACCACGCCCGGGAAGCCGATCTGCGGCTTCTGACCCATGCCCACGGCAGAGAACACTTCCCACATCTCGCGCGCCTGCATCTGCATGGCGATCTTGACCGTGCCCACATTGCTGGACTTCTGGATGACCTGCTCGACCGTCAGGTCGCCATGCGGATGCGCGTCAGTGATGGTCGAGCCATCGATCTGGATGCGCCCCGGGTAGGTGGGGATGATGGTGTCGCGCTTGACACGCCCTGTCTCCAGCGCGAGCCCGATGATCAGCGGCTTCATGGTCGAGCCAGGCTCGAAGGTGTCGGTCAGCGCGCGGTTGCGCAATTGCGCCCCCGTCAGGTTGCGGCGGTTGCCCGGGGTGTAGCTGGGCACATTGGCCAGGGCCAGCACCTCACCGGTCTGCGCATCGAGCACGACCACGCTGCCGGCCTTGGCCTTGTGCGCCACCACCGCATCGCGGATGCGCTGATAGGCATGGGTCTGCACCTTGGCATCGATGGACAGATGGATCTCGCGCCCATCAGAGGCGGGCACCAGATCACCGACGTTCTCCACCACCCGCCCCAGGCGGTCCTTGATCACATGGCGCTGCCCATCGCGGCCGGACAGGTCCTTGTCGTAGGCCAGCTCGATGCCTTCCTGGCCACGGTCCTCGACATTGGTGAAGCCCACCACATGGGCTGCGGCCTCCCCTTCGGGGTACTGGCGGCGCGATTCCTTGATCTCGTGCAGGCCTTTGAGCTTGAGGGCCGCCACCTTCGCGGCCACCTCGTCGTCCACCTGCCGACGCAACCACACGAAGTTGGGGTTGTCGCCCAGGCGCTTGCGCAACTCCTGGGGCGTCATGTTGAGCAGGCGGGCCAGTTCACGCCGCTGGGCGGGCGTGGCGTCGAAGTCCTTGGGAATGGCCCACAAGGACGGCGCCGGCACACTGGAGGCCAGCAACTCGCCGTGGCGGTCGAGGATGCGACCCCGGTTGGCCGCCAGCTCGATGCGGCGCTCGTAGCGGTTGGCGCCTTGCTGCAGATAGAAGTCGTTGTGAACGATCTGGATCCAGGCAGCGCGCCCGATGAGCACCGCAAAGCCCAGGCCGATCGCCCCGGTCAGGAACTTGATCCGCCAGGGGGGCGTGCGAGAGGCCAGCAGCGGGCTGGTCGCATAACGCACGGTGGGCATGGGCGCACTGGCCTGCTTGCGCGAACCGCGCAGGCGACGCCACACACCGCTCCAGCGGCTCATGGCTCACCTCCGGCCGACGCCTGGCTTGCGGTGCTCTCGGGCACCACGGGGCGCGACGTGGTCGCATCCATCACCACGCCGGCCTGCGCACCATTGACATAGTGCGTCACGTCGGGACCGGCATTGAACATGTTCAGACGGTTGCGCACCATGTCCTCGACCACCAGAGGCGTGGCCGCGGTACGGCGCTCGACCTTGAGCCGGTCATAGTCCACCGCCAGCTCTTTCTCACGCACCTGGGCGCGCTCAAGCGCCACGAACAGACCCCGCGCCTCGTTGCTGGAGCGGATCAGCCAGAAGCAGCTCAAGAGCAGCAGCACGGCCAGCGTCAGGTTCAGGCGGCTCATCATCGACGCCCTCCCGAACGCTGCCCGCGCCCCGACTTCGAGGCGGCGGACGCCTGAGGACGGGCCAGGGCTTCAGACCAGGGCACCTCGGTGCGCTCGGCCACACGCAGCACCGCGGAGCGGGAGCGTGGGTTGGCCGAGATCTCTTCGTCGGAGGGCTTGACGCGCCCCAGGGCATGCAGCAGCAGCGGCTTGGGCTGCGCAAAGGGCACGCGACGGTCGACCTCATCGCGGCTGTGTTTCGCGATGAAGGTCTTGACGATGCGATCTTCCAGCGAATGGAAGCTGATGACCGCCAGACGCCCGCCCGGTGCCAGCATCATCAGAGCTGCTTCCAGGGCGGCTTGAAGCTCGTCGAGCTCGCCGTTGACGTGAATCCGAAGAGCTTGAAAGGTGCGGGTGGCTGGGTTCTGCCCGGCTTCGCGGGTCTTGACCGCACCAGCCACGACGTTGGACAGCTCGCCCGTGGTCCGCACAGGCTGTCCGGATTCGCGGCGAGCCACAAGCGCCTTTGCAATCGGGCGAGCAAACCGTTCTTCGCCATAAGTGTGGATGACGTGAGTGAGTTCATCGACCGTCGCACGGGCCAGATAGTCGGCCGCGCTCTCTCCTTGGGTGGTGTCCATGCGCATGTCCAGCGGCGCATCGAAGCGGAAGCTGAACCCGCGCTCGGGGTTGTCGATCTGCGGCGAGGACACGCCGATGTCCATCAGCAGGCCGCGCACCGGCCCCAGCCCCAGATCGCTGACCACCTGCCCCACCGAGGAGAAGGCGGCATGCTCGATGCGAAAGCGTGGATCGGTGATCGCATCGGGCCCCTGGCGGGCATGGGCGATGGCATCGGGGTCGCGGTCCAGGGCCAGCAAGGTCGCATCGGGTGGCAGGTGCGAGAGCAGCAGGCGCGAATGCCCGCCCCGCCCAAAGGTGGCGTCGACATACACCCCCGCCGGCGCCGGACCGACGGACGCATCCCACAACGCCTCGACGGCCTCGTGCAGCAAGACGGTGGTGTGCTGCCAAGGTGTGGTGCTCCCTTGCATGGCGGCTAGAAGGTGAAGTCCTGGAGCACCTCGGGCATGGGCTGCGCCATGACCTGGGCCTCGTGGGCGGCGTAACGCTCGGCATCCCACAGCTCGAAGTGGCTGCCCATACCCAGCAACATGACCTCCTTGCCCAGTTGCGCGGCGGCACGCAGCTCCGGCGAGATCAGCACGCGCGCGGCGCTGTCGATCTCGACATCCATGGCATTGCCCATGAAGACGCGCTTCCAGCCCGCGGCCGACATGGGCAACGCAGCGACCTTGTCGCGGAAGATCTCCCAGGCAGGACGGGGGAACACCATCAGGCAACCCTCGGGGTGCTTGGTGATGGTGAGCTGCCCGGCGCAAAGGGCTTGCAGGGCGTCACGATGACGCGCAGGGACGGCCATCCGCCCCTTCGCGTCCAGCGACAACGCTGATGCCCCTTGAAAGACAAGACTCACACAAAACCCCACAAAAGTGCACTTTCCAACACTTTAAACGAACACCTCCCCCGAAACAAGGGGCGTTCACAAAAAAATCCTGAATGAAATCAAAGACTTACAGGCACTTTCAAACGCAGATCGACGCGAAAAACTCGTTCAAAAAGAAGCACTTGCAAAGGGGTATGCAAGTGAATGTTGAGCATGAACCCCTCTGGCGGGGGGGCTCGGGGTGAACCCTGGCCGAGCCGGCAACGCAGGCAGCGCCCCTCACCGCGATCGGCGAGGGGCGCTGCAGGAGAGAAGGAGGAGGTGCGTCCGAGGCGGATCGTCAGGTGCCGCTGATGCGCTCGCGGTCACGCCCTTCGTCAATGAAGCGTTGCAAGGCCTGTTCGACCAGCGCGTAGCGTGCGGTGACTTCGTTCACCAGGAAGCGCTCGATCATGCCGCCCAGGCCGAAGACCTTGACACGCGCCTCCCCCTCGAAGCGCAGACGGATGCCGTCGCCCTCATCGAGCAGGCGTGCCTGGCCCACCACCTGAACGATCTCGCCCGCCGGTGTCTCGATGGCGAAGCTGGCCCGGCGCGCGGCCGGATCGAAGACCGTGATCTCGTCATAGCTGATCGGATTGTTTTCGAGCAGCTTCAGGATCACGCCCGGCAGGGCGATCCTGGGCACGATGCGCACGCGCATGCGCTCCCTGCCATCACGCGCCACCACATGCTCGGTGGTGGTGCGCTCCAGCAGGTTCACCGCCGCCATGACCTCGCGGTTGAACTGCTCGGAGAAGTACACCTGCTTGAAGCGCGGGTAGTCCACACGGCGGGTGAAGAGTTCGACGGTGAATTTCATGGGGAGTCCTCAGTCAGTGCAAATAAGGCGCCACGCCGATCAGCAAGGCGTGCAGGGCCAGGCCGACGGCACCGCCGACGACCGTGCCATTGAGGCGGATGAACTGCAGATCACGGCCCACGCTGAGTTCGAGCTCGCGGGCCAGGTGCTGATCGTCCCAGCCCTTGATCGTGTCGGCAATGTGTGTGGTGACGGTGGCGCGCAGGGTGTCCGACAGTTGGTCGGCGGCGGACAGCACATGGGTGTTGATGGCCTCGCGCAGCGCCGGGTCCGCCGCCACGGCCCGGCCCAGGCCCAGCAGTCCGGCTTCCAGGTGCTGGATCACCGATGACGCGGGCGTGGCCAGGTCCTGCCTCAGGGTGGCGACAATGTCGTCCCACAGGCGATTGACGTAGTCCTGCACGGCGGGGTGGGCGATGAGCTGCTCCTTGATCTCCTGGATCTGCGCGATCAAGGCCGCATCCTCTTTCAGGCGCACCACGAAGTTCTGCAGCCAGGCTTCGTATTCCAGCCGGATCGCGTGCTGCGGGCTGGACAGGATCTCGCGCATCTCGCTGATGAGGGCCGCAGCCAGGCGCTGGGCCAGCTTGTCCGCCAGCGCATCCACGGGCTTGACGGCATCCACCATGGAGACGACCCTGGGCCACTCCTTGCGCGCATGCTTGACCATGAGCGCCGAGACCTTGTGCTGGGTCTCGGGGCTGTCCAGAAAGTGGGCCAGGCTGGACAAGGCCGCATCGAGCAGTTCGTGGTGCCGGCCATCGCGGGTCAGCAAACCCAGCACGTCGCCGGCCATGGAAGCGGCATCCCAGGCCCGCAGCCGGGAGATCACGAACTCGCGGATGGTCCGGCGCACGGCCTCCTCGTCCAGCAGACCCAGGCCCTCCACGGCCAGTGTCCTCACGGACGCGCTGAGCTGGCGCACATGGCCGGGCTCGCTCAGCCACTGCCCCATGCGTGCGGCGGGATCGAACACGGACAAGCGGGCCAGCAAGGTCTCGGGGCCCAGGAAGTGATCACGCACGAACACCGCCAGGCCATCCGCGATGCGGTCCTTGCTCTGCGGGACGATGGCGGTGTGTGGGATGGGCAAACGCAAGGGGCGCCGGAACAGCGCGACGACCGCGAACCAGTCGGCCAGGGCCCCCACGGCCGCCGCCTCGCAAAAGGCCTTGGCCCAGGCCCACCCCCCGGTGCCGCCCATCCACTGGCTGAGCACCAGGCCCGCCACGGCGGCCAGCAGCAGGCCCAGCGCCATGGCCTGCATGCGCCGCAGCGGTGCCACACGGGGGTCGATCATGGGCGGCCCGCGCTCAAGAGAGAGGATGGACGATGGAGGGGGCGCGCGTCATGCCTGCACTGCCGGCGTGAAGGCAGTGCCACATTGATTGCAGAACTTCGCGGCCGGGTCGTTGGCGGCCTCGCAGGCCGGGCAGATCTGGCTCTGGACCACGGGTTCTGGCGCAGCATCGATGAAGGGATCCACCGGCGCCACCTTGTCGTCCTTCGAGGCTTCCAGCACAAAGCTCAAGGCCATGTCGATGTCGCCAATGAAGCCTCGACGGATGGATTTTCTGAGCTGATGCAGCAGATGGCTGGTCTGCGCGTGGGAGCGTTTGAAGGAGCGGTCGAGCGGGGCCGGCTCGACGCCCTCCGCCGGGGTGCCATCCAGCCCCTCCCGAGGTGTCGACGGCCGGGGATCGTGGCGCGCATGGCGACGCCCCGGATGGATGCTCAAGGTCAAGGGCAGGGTGAACTTCAAGGTGCTCATGGTGGACTCCTCCGTGGCCTTTGGGGCCGAGTAGATGCCGGCCCCGATCAGGGCCAAAAGACGTGGTCCGGGATGCGGTGAGTTGCCGCATCATGGCGCCACGGGGTGAGAGAGGGCCGCGCCGCACTGGCTGCAGAACCGCGCGGTCTTCTCATTGGGGGATTCGCATGCCGGGCAAATGTGGAGCGACTGTTTCTGCCGCATGTAGGCGATCTGGACCACACAGGGCACGGTCACCCGATAGGCCGGGCTGGCCAGATCAAAAGCCGTCCAGGCTGCGCTCACGGCCCAGGCGACGGGCCCGGACAGGGCGCGCACGGTGCGGTGCAGGGCTGCATGGGTGGTGGCCGTCAGGCCTCGGCCCGTGAGGCTGCGGGCCAGCGAGTTGGCCGCGAAGAGGGCCAGGCGGTACGCGGCAAAGCCCCCCACCTGCAAGGCCACCCTGGCCCCTGCCAGGGCCGCCGAACCCGCGCTGTCCACGTGGCCCAGCCCGATGTTGAACTCGGCCCGCTCGGCGTCCGTCATCTTGTCCCAGGCCTGCCCCATGAGCTGGTCGAGGATGCGCGCCTCCAGCAGATCGACGCCATCGGCCTCGCTGAAGGCGACCTTGAAGTGCCTGGCCACGTCGCGCACGATGTCGATGTAGGCGGGCCCCTCACCCCGGCGGAACAGCTTGAGGATGTTGTTGTCGCCGAAGCGCTTGAGTTCGGCAAGCATCGTGTCCAGCACCTGGAGGGAATACGCATGGGCCGCCTGGGCTTGCAGGAGCACGCTGCGCGCGTCTGAATGCGATGCGCGCTGCTGGCCATGGGCGGTCAGATAGTCCACCAGCAGGCTCAGGTCCTCCTGCTCGGCCTGGGCCAGCAGCACCATCAGCGCGCGGTCGTGTTCATCACGCGGTGTGTCGACGAAGGCCATGCGCGTTCTCCGGTGTCAAAGGTTGGTGGCCGCGCCGAGCAGCGTGCACAGGACAAAGAGCGCTTCCACATTGGCGGGAATGGCGCGCCACTCCGGCAAGGCCGATGCCGCCTTGATGCCCTGGAGCTGTCGTTGCCGCAGGTCGTCGATGTCGCGCCGCCACCGGGGGGCCAGCTCCGGCCAGGCAGCGGTCTCTGCAGGCGTCGACGCCGTGGCCAGCAACAGCCCGTGGTGCCGCGCCAGTTGCACGGCGCGCACGACGTTCTCGCGCGGCGGGCTGTGCGCCACATGGTCCAGGCCCATGACGTCCTTGTGCTCACGCTGCGCCAGCAAGCCGCTGATCGCACTGAGCAATCTGGACCAGTCGTGGGTGCTCATCAGCAACAGCGCTGGCGGGATGTTCAGGGCCTCGGCCAGGCGGCACAGGGTCTGCAAGTCAGGGTTGATCACCGATTCGTCTTCGCTGGAGAGGAACTTGGCCAGCGTCGAGCGCGCGATGCCGGTCAATGAGGTGAGTTCGGTCTGCGTCATGCGGGTGGCGCCCTCACCCCCCTCGCGAGACACCGACAGCACCCGCACCAGATTGCCTCGCAAGGCTTTTCGGGTGCGCTCCCACAGCAGCTCGGCCTGAGCGGCGGTGGGAGGTGGCAAAGGGGTGTCCGGCGTACTGGTGTCCATGACGTCGCGCTCGTTGAATGGGGGTCACGATATCGAGGGCATCCGGTCCTTGGAAAGACCCGATGACCTCCAGAGAGGACATTCATGTCCACACACCACCGCTTTGTCCTTTTGGAAGGACAAGAGGGGCGCGTGTGCGCGCTGCCCGCACCCCTGCATTTCACCGATGATTTCGGTCCGCGTACTTGATCTGCGCCATGTTTAATAGCCACTGGCGTCGTTAGGATCGGATGGCTGTTTCTCTTGCCGTCACCGGCGTCTCGCGCACACGCATCATGGGCATCGCATCGTTCTGGATCGAATTGACCGCCCGCGATGATGTCTGGGCCCTGCTCTCCATTCCCCTGGTCGCCGCGGTGGTGACCTGGGTCCATGTGTGGATGGCCATGCAGCTCCTGTTCTGGCCGCTTGAATTCATGGGCAAGGCTCCCTGGTGGGGCTGGCAGGGCATCGTCCCGCGCAAGGCGCGCAAGATGGCCACCGTCGTCGTCGACAACTCACTGGGCAAGCTGGGGTCCGTCAACGAGTTCTTCACAGAGATGGGCCCTCGGCAGATCGCGATCCATGCGGCCCATGCGATCTCGGCACGCGCGGAGGATTTCACCGACGACCTCATGAACGAGCAGAGCCCCGTGCTCTGGTCCAACCTGCCCATAATGATCAAGCGCCGGGTCTACGCGCATGTGCGGCAGCAGATTCCGTCGGTCATGGACGCCCTGCTCATGCGGCTGCATCAGCACATCGACGAGCTGGTCGACATCGATGCCCTCATCGTCAAACTGCTCACGCAGGACAAGGCCCTGCTCGTGCGCATGTTCAAGGACGTCGGCCAGACCGAGATCCGCTTTGTCATCCGCATCAGCTTCTGGATCGGCCTGTTCTTCGGCCTCATCCAGATGGTGCTGTGGTACTTCGTCCCATGGCGCCATGGCCTGCCGCTGTACGCTGCGGCGCTGGGACTGCTCACCAACTGGATCGCCTTGAATCTGATCTTTCGGCCCCTCAACCCGGTGAAGATCGGCCCCTGGGTCCTGCAGGGGCTGTTCCTCAAGCGGCAGGCACTGGTCGTGGACCGCTATGCCCACCTGGTGACGACCGAGGTGATCACCGTGGGCAACATCACCCGGGAGATCTTCTCCGGGGGCCAGGCAGAGCGCGCTCAGGCGCTGATCCGCCAATCGATCGGCCCGCTGGTGGAGTCGATGGTGATTCGAATCGCCATGGGGCCATTTGGCTACGCACAGTTGCAAAGGGCCATGGTGCCCAAGATCGCGCAGTGGCTGATCCCGCCCCTGTCCGAGCGTGCCTTCAATGACGAGCGCGGACGCGTCCTGGAGTCCATCCTGGCCCGACGCATGAAGGCCCTGGCGCCCACGGATTTTCAGGCCCTGCTGCGCCCGGCCTTCCAGGAAGACGAATGGATCTTCCTGGTCCTGGGGGCCCTCACGGGCCTGCTGGCCGGCGGCGTCCAGATGCTGGTCGGATTTCACTGACCCCTCGTCGGCGTAAACTGGGCCCGCCCGGTGACGACGCTGCGCCATCGCCCTCCATCGTGACAGGGCGATGGCCCCTTGGCCTCACCCACCCGCGCCCTCGATTGACTGGAGTTCGCCGATGCGACGATTGCCCGCCGCTGCCCTCGCTTGTGTGCTGGTCCTGCTAGCCTGCCTGAGCGCAGGCAGCCCTGCCGCCCATGCGGCCATGGCCGATCTGGCCCTGGCCGGAGAAACCTCGGCCCCGCTGACACGCCTGCCACGACAGGTCCAGGTGCTTCAGGACGTGCACTACGGTGGCCACGCGCACCAGCGCTTTGACGTCTACCTCCCGCAAGGCGAGCAGACGCTGCGGGATGCCCCCGTGATCTTCATGGTGCACGGCGGCGCCTGGCGCACCGGCGACAAGGCCATGAGCGCGGTGGTGCTCAACAAGGTGGCGCGCTGGGTGCCCAAAGGCTTTGTGCTCATCTCCACCAACTACCGCCTGCTGCCCGATGCCGATCCGCTGGAGCAGGCCTGGGATGTGGCCCAGGCGCTCAGCACGGCCCAGGCCAAGGCGGCCTCCTGGGGTGCCAGCCGGCACAAGTTCATCCTCATGGGACATTCGGCCGGCGCGCATCTGGTGGCCCTGATCAATGCCTCGCCCGTCCTGGCCACCGGCCTGGGCGCCACGCCCTGGCTGGGCACCGTGTCACTGGACAGCGCCTGCCTGGACGTGACGGCCACCATGGACGGCCCGCATCTGCGCCTGTATGACCGCGCCTTCGGGCGCGACCCCGGGTTCTGGCAGGCCGTGTCGCCCCTGCACCAGATGGCCAAGGGCGCTGCGCCCCTGCTGGCGGTGTGCTCCAGTCGACGCCAGAGTGCCTGCCTCCAGGCCGAGGCCTATCGCCGCAAGGCGCAAGGCATGGGCGTGCGCGCCCAGGTGCTGCCGCAGGACCTCAGCCACGGCGACATCAATGCCCGCCTGGGCGAGGCCGGTGCCTACACCGATGCGGTGGAGCGCTTCATAGGCAGCCTCGATGCCAGCGTCGCGCCCTTGCTGGCCAGGCCACGCAGCAAGCCGCCCGCCCAGGCGGCTCAGGCAGGGTCTGAATCGGCATCGTCGCGCCAGGCCGAGGGGGCCACCCCGGTCCAGCGCTTGAAGGCCCGTGTGAAGGCGCTGACTTCGGCAAACCCCAGCAAATAGGCGATCTCGCTGATGGAGTCCCGTCCGCCGCGCAGGTACTCCAGCGCCAGCATGTGGCGCGTGTCATTGAGCAATTCGCGGTAGCTCGTGCCCGCGTCGGCCAGCTTGCGCTGCAAGGTGCGTGGTGTCAGGGCCAGGCAAGCGGCCAGTTCTTCCTGTGTGGGATCCCCCCCCGGCAGGCGCTCCTGCAGCAGGCGCCGCAGGCGCGACAGGATGTCGTCCCCGCCCAGGCGTGCCAGATAACGGCCTGCCGCCTCTTCGTTCCAGCGGGCCAGCTCGGCATTGCCATGCACCAGCGGCCGCAGCAAGGTGGCCTCGTCGACCAGCAGGGCGTTGTCCTCGCAGCCATACACAGGCGCCAGCCCGAAGGCCGCTTCCAGCTCAGCACGCCGCTGCGGCACCGGACGCTGCAAGCGCAGCTCCAGAAAACGCAGGCCGGAACCATGCATGAGCCTGCAGCCCCCCACCAGGGCCAGCATGAAGGCATCGAGCACACACCACACGGCCGGGGCCACGTCCGGCGTGAGCAGGCGCACATCGGCCGTCAGGGTCAGGCGCCCCCCGCCCTGCTCGCGGGTGAAGCGCAACTCGCCCGCATCGGTGACCACCGTGAAATAGCGCGCCAGGCGCTCGAACATTTCCTGCAGATTGCCGGAAGCCATCAGGGCATACCCCAAGGCATGGAAGGTGCCCGGGGCGATCTGCCGCGCCACGTCCAGCCCCAGCAGGGGATTCCCGGTGGCCTCCAGGGCCCGCTTCCAGAAGGCCAGGCTCTGGTGTGAGGGATAACGTGCCAGGGGGTCGGCCAGCAGGGCCACATCCATGCCCGCCTGCGACATCAGGGCCAGGCCATCGTGGCCTTGCGCGTCCACCGCACGCTTGAGCGCGGCCACCCAGCTGGACAGCGAGGTGGCGCGGGGCGTGTGAAAGGCAGGACGTCGCAGGGGTGGCATCAGATCGACCCGTACCAAGTGTGATCAACAAAATGTCGCATTCGGACAAGACATCCGCCACCCGAAGCGCCGAGCATTATGCCCATCACCACCGGGATTCCACACATCTTGTCACCATGAGCCTGCCGCTTCAAACACCGCTCCAGCGCCACGCCGCCCCAGCGTCTGCCGCCCCCGCCCAGGAGCCTGCCGTCATGACCGACGCGCAGCGCACCCAGCTCATCCGTGCCCAGATCACGGCGGCCGGTGAGCGCGCCCGCGCCCGCCACCCCTGGCTGGCGCACCAGGATCTGATCGGTCTGGGCATCCAGCTCGGATCGGTGGCCGGCATGATTGTCACCGCCGTGCTCTACCTGCAAGGCATGCTGCCGGCCTGGGCCACCATCGTGATCGCCGCCCTGTTCGCCTCACTCACCCATGAGATCGAGCACGATCTGATCCATCAGATGTACTTCAAGGGCAAGCCGCGCATGCAGAACCTGCTGTTCCTGCTGGGCTGGCTGGCGCGCCCCTCCACCGTGAGCCCCTGGCAGCGTCGCGACCTGCACTTCCATCACCACAAGCGCTCGGGCTCTGCTTCCGACCTCGAAGAGCGTGGCATCACCAATGGTGAGCGCTGGGGCCTGCGGCGCCTGCTGATGCTGGCCGATGGTCGACTGGCCATCGTGCTGCGCCCCAAGACCATCCGGAACATGCTGAGCAGCTACGTCAAGGAAGTGGACAAGCCCACCTCACGCCAGGCCTGGATCCAGGCCATGCGCAGCCACAGCGGCTCGTACTGGCCCATCGGCACCGTCTACTGGACCGCCTGGCATGCTTTTCTGGCCTACCACCTCGTCGATCTGGGCAGCCGCCTGATGGGCCAGCCCATGGTCTGGAGTGGCACGGTCGAAACAGCCATGAGCGTGCTGAACCCGCTGGCCGTGTGCCTGCTGATCCCCAACGCGATCCGCAGCTTCTGCCTGCATTTCATCAGCTCGAACATGCACTACTACGGTGACATCGACCCGGGCAATGTCATGCACCAGACGCAGGTCTTCACCCACCCGATCTTCTGGCCGATGCACCTGTTCTGCTTCAACTTCGGCTCGACCCACGCCATCCACCACTTCGTGGTCGGCCAGCCTTTCTACCTGCGCCAGATGATCGCCCCCGAGGCCCACGACATCATGCGCAAGATGGGGGTGCGCTTCAATGATCTGGGCACCTTCCAGCGGGCAAACCGCCTGCACCAACTGAAAGTGGCCCCTCACTGAGGCCTCGACGGTCTCCGGGGGCGCCCCCGGACTCAAGGGGGGCGATGCCGTGGATCTGATCTGAATCAAGGTTCGTCTATTTACGAACCATTCTCATTCAGATTACACTGCATCCATGACTCGCACCCCCCACCGCTTGACCACGCTGGACCACTGGCCCGTTCACACCGAAGGGGTCATCAAGGCGGTTCACCACCATGACACGCATGGCGCGGCCCTGCAACGCCGACTGCTGGAACTCGGTTTCGTGCCGGGCGAGCGCATCCAGGTGCTGCGTCGTGGCCTGGCCGGTCGAGGCCCGCTGGCGGTTCGCGTGGGCGGCAGCACCTTCGCCATGCGCTGGTTGGAGTCTTCCCTGATCGAAGTCGTTCACGCCTGAGCCCCAGTCAGCCGCGCCCCCATGAGCGACCCCACCCTCATTGCCCTGGTGGGCAACCCCAACTGCGGCAAGACCGCCCTGTTCAACCGCCTGACCGGCGCGCGCCAGAAGGTGGGCAACTACGCCGGGGTGACGGTCGAGCGCAAGGAGGGGCAGTTCACCAGCCCCGCCGGACGGGTCTGGCGCCTGCTGGACCTGCCCGGGGCCTACAGCCTGCTGGCCACCACCCCCGACGAAGCCGTCACCCGGGATGTGCTGCTGGGCGCCCGCGAGGGCGAAGGCCGGCCACGCGCCCTGGTCTGCGTGGCCGATGCCTCCAACCTCCGATTGCACCTGCGCATGGTGCTGGAGCTGCAGACCCTGGGCTTGCCCATGATGCTGGTGCTCAACCTGATGGATCAGGCCGAAGAGCGGGGCCTGCGCATCGATGTGGCGCGCCTGCAGCACGAGCTGGGCATCCCCGTGGTCAGTTCGGTGGCCGTGCGCGCTGGCGGCACCGATGCCTTGCTGGCCGCGCTCGATCGCAGCGACTGGCCCGCCCTGCCGGACCCGCAGGGCACCCTCAGCCTGGCCCCCATCGAAGCCCTGTCGGTCGAGCAGACCCATCAGCGCGTGCTGAGCTTGCTGAACCAGTGCGTGCACAACCGCGACGCCACGCCGGCCCACCGTCTGACGCAGCAGATCGACCGCTTCACCCTGCATCCGCTCATGGGGCCCCTCATCCTGGCGGCCCTGATGTTCCTGGTCTTCCAGGCCGTGTTCAGCTGGGCCAGCGCGCCCATGGACTGGATCGATGCCAGCATGGGGGCCCTGGGCGAATGGCTCACGGGGCACATGGGGCCGGGCATGCTGCGCAGCCTGCTGGTCGAAGGCGTCATCGGTGGCGCAGGTGGCGTGCTGGTCTTCCTGCCGCAGATCCTGATCCTGTTCGCCTTCATCCTGGCGCTGGAAGACTCGGGTTACCTGCCCCGCGCGGCCTTCCTGCTGGACCGCGCGATGGGCGGCATCGGCCTGTCCGGCCGGGCCTTCATCCCCCTGCTGTCCAGCTTTGCCTGCGCCATCCCCGGCATCATGGCCACGCGCACCATCGCCGAACCACGCGATCGCCTGGTGACCATCCTGATCGCCCCCCTGATGACCTGCTCGGCGCGCCTGCCGGTCTACGCCCTGCTGATCTCGGCCTTCGTGCCCGAGCGCACGGTGGGCGGCCTCTTCAATCTGCAAGGCCTGGTGCTCTTCGGCCTGTACATGGCGGGCATCGTGTCGGCCATGCTGGTGGCCCTGATCCTCAAGCGAGTGATGCGGCAATCGGGGCCTCAGCCTTTGCTGATGGCCCTGCCCGATTACCACTGGCCGCACCTGCGCAACCTGGCGCTGGGCCTGTGGGAGCGCGCGCGCATCTTCGTGCAACGTGTGGGCACCATCATCCTGAGCCTGATGATCATCCTGTGGTTCCTGTCGAACTACCCGGCTGCCCCCGTGGGCGCCACCGAACCGGCCATCCACTACAGCCTGGCCGGACAACTGGGGCGCGCGCTCGAAGTCGTCTTTGCGCCCATCGGCTTCAACTGGCAGATCTGCATCGCCCTGGTGCCTGGCATGGCGGCACGCGAAGTGGCCGTCAGCGCCCTGGGCACGGTCTACGCCATGGCCCAGACCGGGGACGAGCTCTCCAGCGCCCTGACCTCGCTGGTGGCCCACGCCTGGCCGGCCGCCACAGCCTGGTCCCTGATGACCTGGTATGTGTTCGCACCGCAGTGTCTGTCCACCCTGATCGTGGTGCGCCGCGAGACCAATGGCTGGCGCGTGCCCCTGGCCATGACGGCCTACTTGTTCGCCCTGGCCTACGGGGCCTCCTGGCTGGTCTACCGCCTGGCCCTGCACTGGGCCTGATCGGAGCTGACCCATGACGACGCTCAATACCCTGCCCTGGCAAGACATCGGCGCCGCCCTGCTGGGTGTGCTGGCCCTGGGCCACCTGCTGCGCCGCTGGTGGCCGGGCCGCACACGGGCCGCGGCCTCATCCTGCCATGACACGGCGGCCAACCCGTCAGCGGGCGGCCAGGCCTGTGGCAGTTGCTCGGGCTGTCCCTCGCGGCGGCCCTGAGACCGGCCCCGGGACGCCCCCCTGAGAACCGGGGGGCGTCCCCCTTTTTCGGGGATGCTGAGTGACCGTGGACGGCCCTACACTGAAGACACAACAGCAGTCGTCGAAAAACAGGTCTTCATCCATGCGTCCCTTGTTTGCCATTGCGCCTCTGGCCGCCTTCCTGGCCCTGATGGGCCCCTCCACCCAACCTTCGCCCGAGTCCTCCTGGACCGACACGGCCATGACCTGGGTGATGGAGCAGGCACACGCCCTGATGGATTGACCCCCGCCGCGCTTGACGTACACTGCGGACTTGCTCCGGGGTGTGCCCCACACGCAGGTCGTGTGCTGGCGCTGAGATGGAAGATCCGAACCCGCTGAACTTGATCCGGCTCATACCGGCGAAAGAAGAGCTGTCCCTGCCGGGACCCATGCGCCTTGGGCGCCCTGGGACTTGGCCCGCCCGTCCACCGGGCGGCGCACCGACCTGATCGGCGCAGGCACCCCTCGGAGCACAGTGAACCCCACTTGTAGCTGCCAAGGAGCCGCCGATGAACGCCCCCGACCCCGCCGTTGCCCTGCACACGCTGAGCGAACTCACGCGCCTGACCCGCGAGCCCCTGCCTGCCTCCCGCAAGGTCTATGTCGAAGGCGAACACGCCGGCGTGCGCGTGCCCATGCGCGAGGTCACGCTGAGCAATGGCGAGAGCGTCACGCTGTACGACTGCTCGGGCCCCTACACCGACCCCAACGTCACCATCGACGTGACCCAGGGCCTGCCACCGGTGCGCGAAGCCGCCATCCTGGCGCGCGGCGACACCGAAACCTACCCGGGCCGCACCCTGCGGGCCGTGGACGATGGCCTCCTGCCCGACGAGCGCCATGACGAGCGCATGGCCGCCCTGCGCGCCGCCGCCAGCGGCCTGCAGCGCACCCCCCGTCGCGCCCGTGCCGGCCAGAACGTCACGCAGATGCACTATGCCCGCAAGGGCATCATCACGCCCGAGATGGAGTTCGTGGCCCTGCGCGAGAACCAGCGCCGCAAGGACCTGGCCGATGGCGCTCCCGACTGGCGTGCCGCCTACAGCCAGGATGCCGAGCGCGAAACCCGCTTGCGCGGCAACCCTATGGGCGCCCAGATCCCGCGCTACATCACCCCCGAGTTCGTACGCCAGGAAGTGGCCCGCGGCCGCGCCATCATCCCGGCCAACATCAACCACACCGAGCTGGAGCCGATGGCCATCGGCCGCAACTTCCTGGTCAAGATCAACGCCAACATCGGCAACTCGGCCGTGACGTCCTCGATCGAAGAAGAGGTTGAAAAGCTGGTGTGGGCGATCCGCTGGGGGGCCGACAACGTGATGGACCTGTCCACCGGCAAGCACATCCACACCACACGCGACTGGATCGTGCGCAACAGCCCCGTGCCCATTGGCACCGTGCCCATCTATCAGGCGCTCGAAAAAGTCGGCGGCGTGGCCGAAGACCTGACGTGGGAGATCTACCGCGACACCCTGATCGAGCAGGCCGAACAAGGCGTGGACTACTTCACCATCCACGCTGGCGTGCGTCTGCCCTTCATCCACCTGACGGCCAAGCGCCGCACGGGCATCGTCTCGCGGGGCGGCTCCATCCTGGCCAAATGGTGCATCGCGCATCACCAGGAGAACTTCCTCTACACGCGCTTTGAAGAGATCTGCGAGATCATGAAGGCCTATGACGTGAGCTTCTCGCTGGGCGATGGCCTGCGTCCGGGCTCGCTGTCCGACGCCAACGACGAGGCCCAGTTCGCCGAACTTCAGACCCTGGGTGAGCTCACCCAGATCGCCTGGAAGCACGATGTGCAGACCATGATCGAAGGCCCCGGTCACGTGCCCATGCACCTGATCCAGGCCAATATGGACGAGCAGCTCAAACACTGTCATGAGGCGCCCTTCTACACCCTGGGCCCCCTGACCATCGACATCGCACCGGGCTATGACCACATCGCCAGCGCCATCGGCGCGGCCATGATCGGCTGGATGGGCACCGCCATGCTGTGCTACGTGACCCCCAAGGAGCACCTGGGCCTGCCCAACCGCGACGACGTCAAGCAGGGCCTGATCGCCTACAAGATCGCGGCCCATGCAGCCGATGTGGCCAAGGGCCACCCGGGTGCCCGCGCGCGTGACGACGCCTTGTCACAGGCGCGCTTCGACTTCCGCTGGCAGGACCAGTTCAACCTCGGCCTGGACCCCGAGACGGCGCGCGACTTCCATGACGAAACCCTGCCCAAGGACGCCGCCAAGGTGGCGCACTTCTGCTCGATGTGCGGCCCCAAGTTCTGCTCCATGAAGATCACGCAGGAAGTGCGCGAATTTGCCCGACAACAAGGCGTCAGTGAGGACGAAGCCGTACAACAAGGCATGGCCGACATGTCGGCTCAATTCAAGGGGGTGGGAGGGCAGCTCTATATCCCCATCCATCAGGACGACACCCGCACATGAGCTCCTTGAACATCGGCATCGCCGGTGCCGGCCTGATGGGCCGGCTGGCCGCCTGGACCTTGTCGCGACAAGGACACCGGGTCAGCGTGTTCGACCCCGCCCCCGGCCCCTTGCCCGCCCACGACGGTCATGGCGCGGCCGGCTTCTCCGCCGCCGGCATGCTCAGCCCGCTGGCCGAACGCGAGAGTGCCGACGCCAGCCTCTCGGCGTTGGGATGGCAGTCGATGGCCCGCTGGGCCGACATCACCCATGACCTGTCGCAGCGCCATGCGCGTGCACCGCATTTTGCGCAGCGTGGCAGCCTGCTGGTGGCCCACCGCCCGGACCTCGGCGCTGCCCAACGTGTGCTGGCCCGCCTGAGCCACGAGGACGACACGGCCGAAACACGCCCACAGGCCCTCGACGCCGAACAGTTGCGCGCACTGGAAGGCAGCCTGCACAGCAGCGCCGGCACGCTGCACGCCTGGCTGCTGCCGGGCGAAGGGCACATCGACACGGTGCGCACCATGCAGTGTCTGTATGACGATGCCCTCGATGTGCAATGGCACTGGGCCCAGCCGGTGCTGCGTGTCGACCCGGGCCAGCTGGAGGTCGCCGGCTATGGGGCCAGCGTGTCCGCCCAGTTCGATCTGGTGCTGGACCTGCGCGGGGTCGGCGCCAAGCCCGACTGCCCGGTGCGCGGCGTGCGTGGCGAGCTCATCTGGCTGCATGCCCCCGGCCTGGGCCTGCAGCGCCCCGTGCGCTTGCTGCACCCCCGCCATCGCGTCTACATCGTGCCACGCCCAGGCGATGTCGTGCTGGTGGGCGCCAGCGAAATCGAAAGCGAGGACCGCTCCCCCATGTCTCTGCGCAGTGCGGTCGAACTCATGGCCGCCGCCCACAGCGTGCTGCCCGCTCTGGCCGAGGCCCGCATCCTCAAGATGGATGTGAACCTGCGCCCCGCCCTGCCCGACCATCAGCCACAGATCCACCACGACGCCGGACTCATCCGCATCAACGGCCTGTACCGCCACGGCTGGCTGCTGGGCCCCGCCCTGCTGGACCAGGCACTCACCCAGGCCGGCCTGTCACCGATCCCCCCCTCCACCATCCATGCCTGAGACCATCACCATCCAGACTGACCAGGGCCCGCTGGTCCTGCCTGTCGGCAGCACCGTGGACCAAGCCCTCGCACGCCTGCAGGATCCAGACGCCACGCCTCTGGGCGCGGTGGCCACCGCCGTCAATGGCAGCTTTGTGTCCAGGCACGCTCGTTCATGGCACGTGCTGCGTGACGGCGACACCCTGTTGTGCTTCACGGCCATCACCGGAGGCTGATCCCCCATGAGCACGGCACAGCACACCCCACCGAACACCCCGTCGAGCCCCTGGCACATCGGTGATGTGCGCCTGCACAGCCGCTTCCTGCTGGGCACCGCGCAATACCCCTCGCCCCACACGCTTCAGGAGGCCATCGAGGCAGCTGGCAGCGAGGTCCTCACCCTGGGCCTCAAGCGCACCCTGGCCGTGCCCGCCGGTGGCGACAACGGCTTTATCGACATCATCCGCCGCACCGCCCGCGAACGGGGCGCGCACCTGCTGCCCAACACCGCCGGCTGCCGCAGTGCCCGCGAGGCCATCCCCCTGGCCCACATGGCGCGCGAACTGCTGGGCACCCACTGGATCAAGCTGGAGGTGATCGGCGACGAGCAGACCCTGCAGCCCGACCCCATCGAACTGATCGAGGCTGCACGGCAACTGGTGGCCGATGGCTTCGAGGTCCTGCCCTACTGCACCGACGACCTGGTGAGCTGCCTGCGCCTGGTCGACGCGGGCTGCCGGGTGCTCATGCCCTGGGCCGCGCCCATCGGCTCCGGGCTGGGCCTGCTCAACCCCTGGGCGCTGCGTACCCTGCGCGCCCGGCTGCCCGACATCACCCTGATCGTCGATGCCGGCCTGGGCGCGCCCTCGCACGCAACCCAGGCCATGGAGCTGGGCATGGATGCCGTGCTGCTGAACTCGGCCGTCTCGCAATCGGGCGATCCCGTGCGCATGGCGCGGGCCTTCCGCCACGCCATCGAAGGCGGGCGCCTGGGTTTCGAAGCGGGCCTCATGCCCACCAGCGATGTGGCCATCGCCACCACCCCCGTGGGCGGCCAGCCCTTCGTGCTCTCATGACGGTGCCCCGCCCCCTCATCTGGAGCATTGCTGGACTGGACACCGCCGGTGGCGCGGGACTGAGCGCCGATCAACGGGCCGCCGATGCCCTGGGCGTGCACCTGTGTCCGGTGGTCGCCTCCCTGACGGCCCAGCATTCCCTGGGCGTGCAGGCCATGCAGGCCACCGAGCCCGCCTGGCTGGAAGCACAACTGCGCGCGCTGGCCGACGACCTGCCCCCCCGCGTCATCAAGACCGGCTTGCTGGGCAGCGCAGCGGCCATCCGCACCGTGGCGCGCTGGGTGGACCGCCTGCGCGCAGCCCACCCCGAACGCGCGCTGGCCCTGGTGATCGACCCGGTGCTCGGCGCGTCGGCCGGGGGCCGCCCGCTGAGCGACGATGCCGTGCTGGCGGCCTACCGGCAGGAACTGCTGCCACGAGCCACCCTGATCACCCCCAACCGGGCCGAAGCCCGCCGACTGCTGGGCCAGGACGCGAGCCACGACGGCCCGGACCAGGAGATCCCCGAACTCGCGGCCGCGCTGCGACAACTGGGGGCCCACAGTGTGGTGATCACCGGCGGCGACGCCGGCAACCGGGTGGCCAGCACCCACTGCCTGGACTGGATCGACACCCCGCAGGCCCAGGGCTGGCTGTGCGGCCCCCGCGTGCCCACCCGCCACCACCATGGCAGCGGCTGCACCTTCGCCACGGGCGCAGCGGCAGCGCTGGCCCTGGGCCATGGGCCGGCCGATGCCCTGGTGCTGGCCCACATGCTCACGCACCATGCCCTGCAACAAGGGTATGCCGCCGGGCGCGGCGCTGGCCCCGTGCAGGCCCAGGCCGGTTTCCTGGCCGGTGTGCGCCAGGGGGGTGCGCCCCTGCCCTGCCTGGGCCTGGGGCGCGATCTGCCCTGGCAGCTCACCCATGGCCAGCCCGAGGGCAACGCAGCGGCACCGTGGGCCCCGCTGTTTCGCCCCTTCTCCCCGCCCGCCAACGGCCTGTACGGCATCGTCGACAGTGGCGAGCGCATCGAACAGGTCCTGGCCGCCGGACTGCGCTGTGTCCAGTTGCGTCACAAGATCCGCGTGTCCGCCCCGGACTCACTGGAGCAGCACCTCAAGCGCAGCCTGGAAGCCGCCGCGCAGACCGGCGCACACCTGTTCATCAACGACCACTGGCGCGAGGCACTGGAGATCCGTGCGCCGGCCCAGGCGCACCCGGCCTACGCCCTGGGACTGCACCTCGGGCAGGAAGACCTGCTCGCCCTGAGCCTGCATGACCGCGCCACCCTGCTGGCGGCACGCGAGCGGATCATGCTGGGCCTGAGTTCGCACAGCCTGTGGGAGCTGGCCCGGGCCGCGGGATGCGGCGCCAGTGCCATCGCCTGCGGGCCCGTGCAGGCCACCACGACCAAGGACATGCCCTGGCGGCCTCAGGGTGAGGACAACCTGCGCTGGTGGATCACCCACAGCCCGGCCCCGGTGCTGGCCATCGGTGGGCTGCTGAACCCCGAGGATCTGAGCCGTTTTGCGGCCCACCAGCCCGCCGCCTTGTGTGTGGTGCGCGCCCTGGATGCGCCACCCGACGCCCTGCCCCGAACGGTTCAGCACCTGAGCGAGGCCGTCCATGCCGGGCGACTCAGCCTGGTCGCCCCCCGGATCGGGCTGCCGCACCCGGTGCTGTGAACTGACGCACGGCCTCCAGGAAAAACGGGGTGTCCGATTCGGATAGCTTTGGCTACACTCGGGTTCATAACCACCACAGCGCAGGCGCCGCGGACAGATCAAACCATGGAAGGGCCCCCCTCTCGCCAAGCGCCCTGGCGCCTTCAGTTCCGTTTGCTGGCCCCCTCCCTGGTGATGGTGGTCCTGGTGGCCATGCTGGCCGTCAACGTGGTGAATGTGCTGGGGGCCGTGCGGGCCTACGTGTCGGGTGAAAGCCTGTGGTCCAAGTCCCGCAGCGAGGCCGTGCAGCACCTGCTCCAGTACGCTGAAAGCCGTGAGCCTGACAAGCTCCAGGCCTTCCACCAGGCCCTGCAGTTGCCAGAGGGCGACCGCCTGGCACGCGAGGGCATGAGCCGCCCCCACCTCGACAGGGCGAGCGTGCGCGCCCACCTCATCACCGGCGGCAACCACCCCGACGATGTCGACAACATGATCGTGCTGTTCCGCCGCTTCGGGGACCAGTGGGTCTTTCGGGATGCCCTGGCCGACTGGGTGCGTGGCGACCAGCTGATCGCTCAGCTCAAGTCGCAGGCCGCACAGTTGCAGCAGGACATCCAGGGGGGGGCTCCCGAGGAGCGCATCGATGCCCGCATCGACGCCATCCTGCAGATCAATGCCGCCCTGACCACCACCGAGCGGCATTTCAGTGCCAGCCTGGGACAGGCCGCCCGGGTGACCGAGCAACTGCTGATCGCCAGCGTCGTCGTCGTGGCGCTGACCGTGTCGATCCTCAGCATCGCCTGGACGCGTCGCACCTTCACCCGGCAGGCCGAGCATCAGGCCATGCTGGGCACCATCAACCGACGCTGGGAGCTGGCCTCGGCATCGGCCGGTCTGGGCGTGTACGAACTCGATGCCGCCACCGCCGAGGTGCACCTGGACGCCAAGGCTGCGGCCCTGCATGGCCTAGGGGATGCCCCGGTCGTGATCCCCAGAGCCCAGCTCAATGAGATGGTCCTGCAGGACGATCTGGAAGTGGCGCGGGACGCGGTCGACCGGGCCCTGCAAAGCGGTGAGGTCTTCAAGATGAGCTACCGGCTCCGGCGCACGGACCAGGTGGTGCGCTGGCTGGAGGCCACCGGTCGCCTGGTCATGAACCCCCGGCTCCAGCAAGTGCGGGTGGTGGGCGTCGTGCGTGATGTGACCGAGGAGCGCGCCCAGGTCGAAATGGCCATGAAGCGCGATGCCGCCGAGCGCGTCGCACGGGCCCAGCGCGAGTTCCTCTCTCGCCTGAGCCACGAGTTGCGCACCCCGCTCAACGCCATCCTGGGCTTTGCCCAGCTGATGCTGATCGACACCTCGCGCGCGCTGCCCCCCACACAGACGCGTCAGACCCAACTGATCCTGACCGCCGGTCGGCAGTTGCTGTCCCTGATCGAGGACGTGCTGGACCTGAGCAAGGTGGAGTCAGGCGACATCCCCATGTCCATTCAGGCGGTGGATGTGTGCCAGTCCCTGCGCGCCTGCCTGCCCCTGATCGACACGGTCCGGGAAAAGCTGAACATCACGCTCGAGGACCACCTGCCCACTGACGCCCTGATGGCGCAGGCCGATCCCCAGCGACTGCAGCAGGTCTTGATGAACCTGCTGACCAACGCCTGCAAGTACAACCGCCCGGGCGGACGGGTCACCCTCGATGGCCGCCTGGAGGGCCCGCACGTGGTCATCGACATCACCGACACGGGCCTGGGCCTGAGCCCCGATGAGCTGGGCCAGTTGTTCCAGCCCTTCAAGCGCATCGCGCCTCAGCCCGAGATCGAGGGCACCGGCCTGGGCCTGTACATCGTGCGGCAACTGGTCGAGCGCATGGGGGGACAGGTGAGTGTCCACAGTCGCAAGGGCGAGGGCTCCTGCTTCACAGTGCGCCTGCCAGCCGACCTCAACCCGCCTCAGTGACCGACGGTGCCCAGCTCGCCCTGCTCCAGCCACTGCCTGAGGGTGCTCACCATGTCGCGGTCGTTGTGCAGCCAGGCGCTGTGGCGGTAGCCGCTGTAGAGCGCCTCTTCCTGACTGAGTTCGGCCACCGCCTCATAGAGGAAGCGCAAGACCATCTGGCCGGCCTGCGGCTCTTCGATGGCCACCGTCAGGCGGATGGGTGTGGACTCGCCGTGGGGACGGGGCGTGAACTGCAGACGCTCACCGGGAATGATGTGCACTTCATCATGCAAAACGTGGGGCCCGAAATGCAGGACACGGCTCACCAGCTCCGGGCCGGTCTGCATGACCTCGCAGGACTCGGGGCCATTGGGAAAGCGCTGAGGGAAGCGCACGCGGATCATCAGACCTCGCCACAGCTGCTCCCGCGTGAAGGCCGGAACAGCCATCTGCACGGCCGCCCGGGGTGAATTGATCTCGATCAGGTGTTCAAAACGCATGGCGTCAGCTTACTGCACACCGGCCCCCGCAGCAGGCGCCGCCCCTTGACGTACAAGACCATTTGCGTCAACGGATGGATCTGCAGGTCATGCCTTGCAGCCCCTCAGTGAGACTACACTGGGGCCTGCTTGAACAGTCAATGCCCGCCACCCGATGGTGCAGCCCCAGACCATGTCCCAGTGCTCGACCTCTCCCTCGTCCGACACCCAGCCCATCCAGATCGTGCCCCGCAAGGCCGTGCTCAACAGCCATGGCTGCGGAGGTGACTGCACCGACCATGACGACAGCACCGCCCGCTGGCCCCGTGCCCGGGTGCTGGCACTGTTCAACCTGCCTTTCAACGACCTGCTCTGGCAAGCCCAGCAGGTGCACCGCCAGCACTGGGATGCCAACGAGATCGAGCATGCCACCCTGCTGTCCGTCAAGACCGGCGGCTGCCCCGAGGACTGCGGTTACTGCCCGCAATCGAGCGTGCATGACACCGGCGTCGAGGCCAGCAAGCTGATGTCCCCCGAGGAAGTGCGCGAGGCCGTGATCGCCGCGCGTGACGCCGGCGCCAGCCGCTTCTGCATGGGCGCCGCCTGGCGTGCCCCCAAGGACCGCGACATCGAGAAGGTGGCCGAGCTGATCGGCGTGATCAAGCACGAAGGTCTGGAGGCCTGCTGCACCCTGGGCATGCTCACCGACAGCCAGGCGCAATCCCTCAAGCAAGCCGGCCTGGACTACTACAACCACAATCTGGACACGGCCCCCGAGCTGTACGGCGACATCATCACCACGCGGGATCTGCAGGACCGCCTGGACACCCTGAGCCATGTGCGCAGCGCCAACATCAAGGTCTGCAGCGGCGGCATTGTCGGCATGGGTGAGACCCGTGAAGGCCGTGCCGGCCTGATCGCCCAACTGGCCAACCTGGCCACCTACCCCGAATCGGTGCCCATCAACGACCTGGTGCGTGTGCCTGGCACCCCCCTGGCCGACACCCCGCCGCTGGACCCGCTGGAGTTCGTGCGCACGATCGCCGTAGCGCGCATCACCATGCCTCTGGCGCGCGTGCGCCTGTCGGCCGGCCGCCAGCAGATGAGCGAAGCCGTGCAGGCCCTGTGCTTCCTGGCAGGCGCCAACTCCATCTTCTACGGCGACAAGCTGCTGACCACCGGCAACCCGGAGGTCGAACGTGACCGCCAGTTGATGGACAAGCTGGGCCTGCGCAGCGGCAAGGCCGTGACCGCTCGGCTGGACGCCAGCAACTGACCCCCTGAAACCCCGGAGCTTCCCCAGATCAAGCGGGTGATCGGAACGCCATAATCCGGTGAGCCTCCGCGTCCGGGGGTGGAGCACATCGATGCCGGTCACGAAAAGAACACTGTTCAGCCTGCGCGCCACTGTGGGCTATGCCGTGTTCGCTGGCGCCTGGATCCTCCTGTCCGACCGCGTGCTGGAGCTGTTCAGCGATCCGCACACCCTGGCGCGTTTCTCCACGCTCAAGGGCCTGGTCTTCATCGTCGTGACCGCCATCATGCTGTGGGTCACCCTGCAGAATGTGCCCGCCGAGGCGGACATCGTGCTCTCGGATGAGGCGCCTGCCCCCTGGACGGTCACCGGCCTGATGTGGGGTGTGCTCACCCCCTTGCTGGCCGCCGCCATCCAGTGGACCTTCTGGGAGCACCTGGACCCCTATGCCTGGCTGCTGATGTACCCCGCCGTGTTCGCCGCTGCCTGGCTGGGTGGCTGGTACGCGGGCGTCGTGTCCACGGTGCTGTCGGCAGGGCTGAGCTGGTACCTGTTCGTGCCACCCCGGATGTCCTGGCACCTGGACAAGCCCTCCTGGAGCGTGACCATCGGCGTGTTCGTGGCCATGGGCCTGCTCATGAGCATGATGATCGATTGGCTCCGCCGACTGGAGCACCGCGCCAGCAACCGCAAGTTCGAAGCCCTGGTCGAGCAGACCCTGGCGGGCATCTACATCGTCCAGGGTGACCGTTTCCGATACGTGAACCCGGCCTTTGCCCGCATGCTGGGCTACGACAATCCGGACGACATCATCCACCGCCTGCCCATCCAGGCCCTCGTCTCGCCGGCCGATCGACAGCGCGTCGAGCAGCACCTTCAGGCCCGCTTTGACGACCCGCAACTGGAGATGCGCTACAGCTTCACCGGCCTGCGCAAGGATGGCTCACCGATCGATCTGGAAGTGCATGGGCGGGGGCTGGCCACGGCCTCCGGGCATGCCGTGATCGGCCTGGCGCTGGATGTCAGCGAGCGCCGCCGCACGGAGGCCACCTTGCGTGAAAAACAGACCCTGCTCGACCGCATGAGCGAGCTGGCCAAGGTCGGTGGCTGGAGCCTGGATGTGGCCACCCGGTCCGGCAGCCGCACCGATGGCGCCGCACGCATCCTCGATCTCGACCCCACCCTGCCAGAATCGCTGCGCTTCCAGGACGGGCTGCGCTACTTCCGAGGCGAACAC
>NZ_DASUIT010000073.1:0-13599 GCF_036279655.1 Aquabacterium sp.
CTTTGTGCTGGAAGTGAACCCCCGCGCCTCGCGCACGGTGCCTTATGTGTCCAAGGCCACGGGGCAGCCCCTGGCCAAGATCGCGGCGCGCTGCATGGCCGGCCAGAAGCTGTCCTCGCAGACCTCGCCCGATGGCAAGGCCCCGCGTGAAGTCGTGCCGCCTTACTTCACCGTCAAGGAAGCCGTCTTCCCCTTCAACAAGTTCCCGGGTGTGGACCCTGTCCTCGGCCCTGAAATGCGTTCGACCGGTGAGGTCATGGGCGTGGGCGAAACCTTCGGTGAAGCCATGCTCAAGAGCCAGCTGGGTGCGGGCTCGCGCCTGCCGGCCAAGGGCACGGTGTGCATCTCGGTGAAGGATGGCGACAAGGCGCGTGCCGTGGCCGTCGCCCGTGATCTGGTGGCGCTGGGCTTCAGCGTGGTGGCCACCAAGGGCACGGCAGCAGCCATCGCGGCTGCGGGTGTGCCGGTCAAGCCGGTCAACAAGGTCAAGGACGGCCGCCCGCACATCTCGGACGCCATCAAGGCCGGCGAGATCCAGCTGGTGTTCACCACCGTGGATGAAACGCGCACGGCCATCGCCGACTCGCGCAGCATCCGCACGGCGGCCCTGGCCAACCGCGTGACCTACTACACCACCATGGCAGGCTGCGAAGCTGCCGTGGAAGCGATGAAGCACCAGGATGACCTGGTGGTCTACTCGCTGCAGGAGTTGCACGCCAAACTGCACTAAACTGTGCATTCAGCGGCAGGTGTGATCCACCTGCCGCACCCGATACAACACATGTGGGCCGCGCCCGGCAACCATCCTTTGGGTGGCTTTTGGGCAGCGGCTCATCTCTTTAGCGAGACAAGAATCATGTCGACCATCCCCATCACCAAGCGCGGCGCCGAGATGCTCAAGGAAGAGCTGCAGCGCCTCAAGCATGTCGAACGCCCCGCCGTGGTTCAGGCCATCGCCGAGGCCCGTGCCCAGGGTGACCTGTCGGAAAACGCCGAGTACGACGCCGCCAAGGACAAGCAAGGCTTCATCGAAGGCCGCATCAACGAGATCGAAAGCAAGCTGTCGGCGGCCCAGATCATCGATCCTTCGACGCTGGACGCGGGGGGGCGTGTGGTCTTTGGCGCCACGGTCGAGATGGAGATCGAGGCCACGGGTGATGTCGTGACCTACCAGATCGTGGGTGACGACGAGGCCGACCTCAAAGAAGGCAAGATCTCGATTGGCTCGCCCATTGCCCGGGCGCTGATCGGCAAGGAAGCCGGTGATGTGGCCACGGTGCAGGCGCCCGGTGGCGCTCGCAACTACGAGATCATCGAAGTCCGTTACGCCTGATGGCGGCATGCCCATGAGCAGACTGGTTCGCATCCAGGCCTGGCTGGCCGGCCTGTGGGGTGGCATGGTCGTGGGTGTGGGCGCCATTGCGGCGCCCAGCCTGTTCGCCGTGTTCGAGCGTCAGATGGCAGGGCAGGGCGCGGGGCGCATCTTTTCGGTGGAGGCCAAGGTCAGTCTGGCGCTGGCCATCGTCCTGTTCCTGAGCGAGCGGCGCCGTGTGCGCGATCTGGCCGAGCAACAAGGGCGCCGGGAGGTCATGACGGGCAACCTGATGCTGATCCTTGCGGCCCTGTTCCTGACGGTGTTCGGTCAATTTGGCTTACACCCCATGATCGAGGCGGCCAAAGCCGGTCAGCCCACGCCCTTGTCCTTTGGTGCACTGCATGGCATTTCGGCGGCGATGTTCTGGCTCAAGGGCCTGATGGTGCTGGTGCTGGCCTGGCGCCTCACAGCGACGACGGCACCCACCACGCCTTGAAAGCAAAAAAGCCGCAGGCGAGCACCTGTCGGAGGTGCACGCTGCGGCGAGAGTCGTGTGATCCGCGGAATCAGTCGGGCTTCTTGCTGGCCACGCGCTTCTTGGCTCGCTTGATGAGACCACCGGCGGTGACGCGCTCATTGCCCATGACCTTGATCTTCTTGATCTCGGGGCGGCGGGTGCCGCTTTTGGAGAACTTCAGAATCTTGACTTCACGGGGGCCCGCACCGCGGTCTTCCTTGGGTTCGGACGACTTTTCAGGCACCGGGCGCCAGATCACCAGCAGTTTGCCGATGTGCTGAATGGGCGCCGCGTCGAGCTGGTCGCACAGCTGGGCATACATCTCTTCACGGGCGGCACGGTCGTCGCCCAGAACACGGACCTTGATCAGGCCGTGGGCCTTCAGGGCCGAATCGGCTTCCTTGAGAACGGCAGGGGTGAGACCATCGCCGCCGATCATGACGACGGGGTCCAGGTGGTGCGCATCAGCCCTGAGGACTTTGCGCTCGGAAGTTGTTAGTTGAATCGCAGGCATGTGCGTATTATCCCTGTCATGAAAGTACAAAGCAAAAGCAAGAAGATCAATAAGGCGTGGTTGAACGAACACATCCACGATCCTTATGTGCGTCAGGCCCAGAAAGAAGGCTATCGATCCCGTGCCGCCTACAAGCTCAAGGAGATCGACGAGACCTTGCGCCTGATCCATCCCGGCCAGGTCGTGGTGGACCTCGGTGCCGTTCCGGGGGCATGGAGCCAGTATGTGCGTCGCAAGTTCGCCCCCAAGGACGCGGGCACGGGGGGGGCGGCTGTGGGGGCGCTCAATGGCACGATCATCGCGCTGGACCTGCTGGAATTCGAGCCGATTGAAGGGGTCACCTTCATCCAGGGGGATTTCCGCGAAGAGGCCGTGCTGGCCCAGTTGCAGGCAGCCGTGGGCGACCGTCAGGTGGATGTGGTCATCTCCGACATGGCGCCCAACCTCAGCGGCATCGATTCGTCTGACGCGGCGCGCATTTCCCATCTGGTGGAACTGGCGGTGGATTTCTGTCAGAACCACCTCAAACCCCAGGGTGCCTTGGTGTGCAAGGTCTTCCATGGCAGCGGCTACAGTCAGTTGGTGGAACTGTTTCGTGATTCGTTTCGTGTCGTGAAAGCCATCAAGCCCAAGGCGTCCCGTGACAAGTCGGCAGAGACCTTTCTGGTGGGCGTGGGCCTGAAAAACACGTGAAATTTGTCGCTTGCCGATGAATTTTCTTGATGAGGGTCTTTAACACCCCTGTTCATGGGCTTGAAATGTGATGCCCGGCCTGCGCAGGGGACTTGACTGTTCTAGAATGGCCCATACATACCGCGAAGGTACTCGTTTCACGTTGGAACGCGGCCTGGTGCAGCCGGTGGCAATGGATGTCGTCGGTGGTGGTTGATGAAGGAGCCGCGGTGAACAACAATCAATGGTTTTCCAAGATCGCTGTCTGGCTGGTGGTGGCACTCGTGCTGTTCACCGTGTTCAAGCAGTTCGATCGCTCGACATCGGGGGGAGCGCCAGTCGGCTACTCCGAGTTCCTGGAAGAGGTCCGCGCCCGGCGCATCAAGAGCGTGACGTTGCAGGAGGGCCCCAGCGGCACCGAGATCCTGGCCGTCACCACGGATGACAAGCGTGTGCGCAGCACCGCGACCCTGCTCGACCGTGGTCTGGTGGGCGATCTCATCAACAACGGCGTCAAGTTCGATGTCAAGGCACGCGAAGAGCCCTCGCTGCTGCTGGGCCTGCTGATGTCGTGGGGCCCCATGCTCCTGCTGATCGGGGTGTGGATCTACTTCATGCGCCAGATGCAGGGCGGCGGCAAGGGCGGTGCGTTCAGCTTCGGCAAGAGCCGAGCCCGCATGCTTGACGAATCCAACAACAACATCACCTTCGCCGACGTGGCGGGCTGTGATGAGGCCAAGGAAGAAGTCAAGGAACTGGTCGATTTCCTGCGTGATCCCCAGAAGTTCCAGAAGCTCGGCGGTCGCATTCCTCGTGGCGTGCTGATGGTCGGCCCTCCGGGCACCGGCAAGACCTTGCTGGCCAAGTCGATCGCCGGTGAAGCCAAGGTGCCCTTCTTCACCATCTCGGGTTCCGACTTCGTCGAAATGTTCGTGGGTGTGGGCGCGGCCCGCGTGCGCGACATGTTCGAGCAGGCCAAGAAGAACGCCCCCTGCATCATCTTCGTCGATGAAATCGACGCGGTCGGTCGTCACCGTGGTGCTGGCCTGGGTGGCGGCAATGACGAGCGCGAGCAGACCCTCAACCAGATGCTGGTCGAGATGGACGGCTTCGAGACCAACCTGGGCGTGATCGTGATCGCGGCCACCAACCGCCCCGACATCCTGGATCCGGCCCTGCTGCGTCCTGGTCGTTTCGACCGTCAGGTCTATGTCACCCTGCCTGATGTGCGTGGCCGCGAGCAGATCCTGAACGTGCACATCCGCAAGGTGCCCGTGGGTCAGGACGTGCGTGCCGACATTCTGGCGCGTGGCACGCCTGGTTTCTCCGGTGCCGACCTGGCCAATCTGGTCAACGAAGCCGCTCTGTTCGCTGCGCGCCGCAATGGCCGCGTGGTCGAGATGAACGACTTCGAGAAGGCCAAGGACAAGATCATGATGGGCCCCGAGCGCAAGTCCATGATCATGCCCGAGGAAGAGCGCAAGAACACGGCCTACCACGAGGCAGGCCATGCCCTGGTCGCCCGCCTGCTGCCCAAGACCGATCCTGTCCACAAGGTCACCATCATCCCGCGCGGCCGTGCGCTGGGGGTGACCATGCAGTTGCCCGAAGGTGACCGCTACAGCATGGACAAGACCCGCATGCTTGACACCATCTCGGTGCTGTTCGGCGGCCGGATTGCCGAAGAGGTCTTCATGAACCAGATGACCACGGGCGCGTCCAACGACTTTGAACGTGCCACGGCGATTGCCCGTGACATGGTCACCCGTTACGGCATGACGGACGAGCTGGGCCCCATGGTCTACGCGGACAATGAAGGTGAAGTCTTCCTGGGTCGCTCCATCACCAAGACCACCAACATGTCTGAAGAGACCATGCAGAAGGTGGACCAGCAGATCCGCAAGATCATTGACGAGCAGTACGCGATTGCGCGCAAGCTCATCGAGGATCATCAGGACAAGATGCATGCCATGGCCAAGGCCCTGCTCGAATGGGAAACCATCGACGCTGACCAGATCGAGGACATCATGCAAGGCCGCGAGCCCCGTCCTCCCAAGGACTGGACGCCTCCGACCAACCGTCCCAACGGTGGCAACAAGCCCCCGATGAGCACGGATGGTGCGCCGGCTGCCGTCTGATCCGTCCGTCTTTTGGACCACACCAAACGGGGCGCAAGCCCCGTTTTTCTTTGGAAGGTCAGACCATGTGGTGGCAAACCAGCCGTTACCGGATCGATCTGAGCGTGCCGCGTGTGATGGGCATCGTCAATGTCACGCCGGACTCGTTTTCCGATGGTGGGCGCTTCCATGAGCGGGCCACAGGCCTGGCGCATTGCGAGGCGCTGATCCGGGAGGGCGCTGACATCCTCGACATCGGCGGAGAATCCACCCGCCCAGGCGCTCCCACGCTGACGCCTCAGGACGAATGGGCCCGGTTGGAGCCCGTCTTGCGCGACGCAGTGACACTGGGGGTGCCCATCTCCGTGGACACCTGCAAGACCGAGGTCATGCAGCGCGCGCTGGATCTGGGCGTGGACATCATCAATGACGTCAAGGCGCTGGGCGCACCGGGCGCGGAGGATGTGGTGGCGTCCCATGCCGATTGCGGTGTGTGCCTGATGCACATGCAGGGCGAGCCGGCGACCATGCAATCCCAGGCGCGGTACCCCGATGTCGTGGCGTCCGTGGCCGACTTCCTGGCCGGGCGCGCGCAGCATCTGCTGGAGCGCGGGGTGCACGCCGAGCGCATCGTGCTGGATCCGGGCATCGGTTTTGCCAAGACGCCGGAGCACAATCTGGCCTTGCTCAGGCGTCAGGCTGAGCTGCTGGCGCTGGGCTACCCGGTGCTGATCGGCTGGTCACGCAAGTCGACCCTGGGCGTGATCACCGGCAAGCCCGTGGGCGAGCGTCTGGCGGCCAGCGTGTCAGCCGCGCTGGCGGGGGTGTCCCTGGGGGCCCATATCGTGCGGGTGCATGATGTGGCCGCCACGGTGGATGCCCTCAAGGTGTGGCGCGCTGTTTTCCATCCGGCTTGATCTGCGTCCCGGCGCCAGGCGTCGGGGCAGGGCGATAATCCGCCCTGGTTTTTCCTCCAAATACGAGCACTGAGAATCACATGAGCAGACGGTATTTCGGCACCGATGGCATTCGCGGCACGGTGGGGCAGTCTCCGATCACGCCGGACTTTGTCCTGCGTCTGGGTCATGCCGTGGGGCAGGTCCTGCGCCGCCAGGTGGGCGGGCGCCCGACCGTGCTGATCGGCAAGGACACCCGGGTGTCAGGCTACATGCTGGAATCGGCCCTGGAAGCGGGTTTTGCGTCGGCCGGAGTGGATGTGCTGCTGACGGGGCCTTTGCCGACGCCGGGCGTGGCCTATCTCACGCGGGCGCTGCGCCGCGACCTGGGGGTCGTGATCAGCGCATCGCACAACCCCTTTGCCGACAACGGCATCAAGTTTTTCTCTGCCCGCGGTGAAAAGCTGCCCGATGAGTGGGAGCTGGAGGTCGAAGCCGCCCTGGATCAGCCTCCGCAATGGGTGGATTCACGCCAGTTGGGCAAGGCCCGCCGTCTGGAAGATGCGCGCGGCCGCTACATCGAGTTCTGCAAGGGCAGCTTTGATCCCTTGCTATCGCTCAAGGGCCTCAAGATCGTGGTCGATGGCGCCAACGGTGCGGCCTATCACCTGGCCCCCGATGTGTTCCATGAACTGGGTGCGGAGGTGGTGTCCATCGGCTGCTCGCCCGATGGCTTCAACATCAACGACCAGGTGGGGGCCACGCATCCGGATGCTTTGTTGCGCGCGGTCAAGGCCAACCATGCCGACTACGGCATCGCCCTGGACGGCGATGCCGACCGCCTGCAGCTCGTGGATCGCCAGGGCCGCCTCTACAACGGCGACGAGCTGCTGTATGTGATGGTGGCCGATCGCCTGGCTCAGGGCCAGAGTGTGCCGGGTGCCGTCGGCACCTTGATGACCAATATGGCGGTTGAGCTGGCCATTCAGGCCCGAGGCGTGTCCTTTGTGCGTGCCAAGGTGGGGGACCGCTATGTCCTCGAAGAGCTGATCTGCCGCGGCTGGCAATTGGGGGGAGAGGGCTCGGGTCACCTGATCGCCCTGGACCGCCACACCACGGGTGACGGCATCGTCAGCGCCTTGCAGATCCTGCAGGCGGTGGTGCGCAGCGGCAAGACGCTGGCGCAGTGGCTGGAGGGTGTCACGCTCTATCCGCAGCGTCTGATCAATGTTCGCTTGCTGCCCGGGCAGGACTGGAAGTCCAGCACGCAGCTCAAGGAAGTGCAGGCCGCCGTCGAGCAGGAGCTGATCGGCCGTGGCCGGGTGCTGATCCGCGCCTCGGGGACCGAGCCGTTGTTGCGCCTGATGGTCGAGGCCCAGGACCAGGCGCTGGCGGACCGCTGTTGCGAGCGTCTGGCCGACGCCGTGCGCGGCTGATCATGATGCCCCGTGCAAGGAAAAAGCGCCCTGACCTGTGCAGATCGGGGCGCCTCGGGGTGCGATGACAGCGCGGATTATTTCTTGACGGCGGGCATCAGGACGCGATCGATTTCATGGATCACGCTGTTGCCAGCCTGGATGTCGGCCTTGATGACGAGGGCGTCTTCGACGGTGACGAAGTCGCCAGCCTTGGAGATGTTGAGCTTGCCGCCTTGCAGTGAGGTGGGTTGGGCGCTGCCATCGATGGCAGAGGCCTTCAGGTTGCCCGGCAGAACGTGGAAGCTCAGCACCGACTTCAGCAGCTCAGGGTCTTTCGACAGTTTGTCCATGGTGGCGGCCGGCACAGCCTTGAAGGCCTCATCCGTGGGGGCAAAGACGGTCACGTTGGGCGCCTCCAGGGCACTGCTCAGGCCGGCTTGTTGCACCAGGCGATAAAACGTCGACAGCTCGGACATCTGAGCGGCGGCCGACACCACCGTGGTGCCCGATTCGGCGGCTTGGGTCAGGGGGGCGCTGGCCAGCAGGCCCAAGGTGATGCAGGTGGCGGCAAAAGTGTGACGGATCGATGCGGTCATGGGTTCTCCTGAACAAAACACGTCGTCCGACCGGCACGGTGGACAACACAGTGCGCACCTTAGAGTTGTCACATGACAGATTCATGAACGAATCGTGACAGCACGGTCACGAGCCGTCGTGTGCCATGTGACAAACTGCTGGCCGTCTGTCATGAACCCGTCACAATCGCGCCTTACAGTCCGTTTCGTTCAATCCTGTCACATGATCCGAAAGGCGAACGAATGAAATTCAACATGATCCGTACTGCAGTGGCAGCCTCTCTGTCCCTGGTTGCTGGCACCGTGCTGGCTCAAGACGTGACCGGCGCGGGCGCCACGTTCCCGGCTCCTGTCTACTCGAAGTGGGCTGATGCCTACAACAAGGCCACTGGCGTTCGCATCAATTACCAGTCGGTCGGCTCCGGCGCCGGCATCAAGCAGATCAAGGCCAAGACGGTCGATTTCGGTGCCTCCGACATGCCGCTCAAGGATGAAGAGCTGAGCAAGGACGGCCTGATCCAGTTCCCCACCGTGATCGGTGGCGTGGTTCCCGTGGTCAATGTCAAGGGCATTGCTCCGGGCCAGCTCAAGCTGACCGGCGAAGTGCTGGGCAACATCTATCTGGGCAAGGTCAAGAAGTGGAACGATGCGTCCATCGTCGCCTTGAACCCCGGTCTGGCTCTGCCTGATGCGCCGATCGCACCCGTGCGCCGCGCCGACGGCTCGGGCACCAGCTTCCTGTTCACCAACTATCTCTCCAAGGTCAATGCCGAATGGAAGGCCAAGGTGGGTGAGGGCACGGCTGTGAACTGGCCTACGGGCGCGGGTGGCAAGGGCAACGAAGGCGTGTCGGCCTTCGTGCAGCGCCTGCCCAACTCGATCGGCTATGTCGAGTATGCCTACGCCAAGCAGAACAAGATGTCGCATGTGGCCATCAAGAATGCCGCAGGCAACTTCGTTCAGCCCGACGATGCCACCTTCAAGGCCGCGGCTGCCAGCGCCGAGTGGAGCAAGAGCTTCTACCAGGTGCTGACCAACCAGGCTGGCAAGGACGCCTGGCCTCTGACGGGCGCGACCTTCATCCTGATGCACAAGAATCAGGAAAAGCCGGCTCAAGGGGCTGCCACGTTGAAGTTCTTCGACTGGGCCTATGTGGGTGGCGACAAGACGGCCGCCGATCTCGAGTACGTGCCCTTGCCCGCATCGGTCAAGGACCTGGTGCGCAAGCAGTGGGCCGGTGTGGCAGGTGCCGATGGCAAGGCCATCGCCTACAAGTGATCGTGTTTTGAAGTAGATTGCCGGGGACTCCTGTGTGAGTCACCCGGCCTTGTCGATGATGAATGTTTCCGAGTCCACCGGTGTGGACGGAGGTTCCGATGAGTGCCATCTTGCCCACAGACGCCAGTCGTTCGGCGTCTCCAGTCGATCGAAGTCAAAGAACCTCCCCCATGAGCAACCCTCCGACCCGCCGCATGAACGCCCCCTGGGCTGATGCGGTGTTTGCCTTCCTGGCACGCGCCTCTGCGGTCCTGACCTTGTCCTTGCTGGCAGGCATCATCCTGTCATTGATCGTGGGCGCCTGGCCTGCGATCGAAAAATACGGCCTGAGCTTCCTCACGCGCACCGAATGGGACCCTGTGCAGGACAGCTACGGTGGCCTGGTGATGATCTATGGCACCTTGATGACCTCGTTCATCGCGCTGCTGATTGCCGTGCCCGTCAGTTTCGGCATCGCCATGTTCCTGACCGAGTTGTCGCCTTCCTGGCTCAAGCGCCCCCTGGGTATCGCCGTGGAACTGCTGGCTGCCGTGCCCTCCATCGTCTATGGCATGTGGGGCTTGCTGGTCTTCGGGCCCATTTTGGCCACCTATGTGCAGCAGCCCCTGCAGGAGTTGACCACCGATCTGCCTTATCTGGGCGCCTTGTTCTCGGGGCCGCCTGTGGGGATCGGCATTCTTTCGGCCGGCATCATCCTGGCCATCATGATCATCCCTTTCATCGCCTCGGTGATGCGTGATGTGTTCGAGGTGACGCCGCCCATGCTCAAGGAGTCGGCCTACGGACTGGGGTCGACCACCTGGGAGGTGGTCTCCAAGATCGTGCTGCCCTACACCAAGACCGGTGTGGTGGGCGGCATCATGCTGGGCCTGGGGCGTGCTCTGGGTGAGACCATGGCGGTGACCTTCGTCATCGGCAACATGAACCAGCTCAATTCGCTGTCGGTCTTCGAGGCCGCCAACAGCATCACCTCGGCCCTGGCCAACGAGTTTGCCGAGGCCGGTGAGGGCCTGCATCAGGCCTCGCTGATCTACCTGGGCCTGGTGCTGTTCTTCATCACCTTCGTGGTGCTGGCCTGCTCGAAAGTGCTGCTGGCCCGCCTGCAGAAATCCGAAGGAGCCCGCTCGTGAACCACACGCCTGCAGCACTTCAGGCATCACGCCTCAAGCATCACAAGGCACGCAAGCGTGTCAATGCCATCGCGCTGGCCCTGTCGCTGGCGGCCATGGCCTTTGGTCTGGTCTGGCTGATCTGGATCCTGATCGAAACCGTTCGTCTGGGGGTCGATGGCCTGGCCCTGGCCACCTTCACGGAAATGACGCCGCCCCCCATGGAGGCGGGTGGCTTGGCCAATGCCATCGTGGGCTCTCTGATGATGGTGGGTCTGGCCACGCTGATCGGCACCCCGGTGGGGGTGATGGCAGGCATCTATCTGGCCGAGTATGGTCAGCGCACCGTGCTGGGCAGCGTCACACGCTTCATCAATGACATCCTGTTGTCGGCACCGTCCATCGTGGTGGGTCTGTTCATCTACTCGGCGGTGGTCGCCCGGATGAAAACCTTCTCGGGCTTTGCCGGCGTGCTGGCGCTGGCCCTGATCGTGGTGCCCGTGGTGATCCGCACGACCGAGAACATGCTGGCGCTGGTCCCCCACGCACTGCGTGAGGCGGCCTATGCCCTGGGGACACCCAAGTGGCGTGTGATCGCCACGATCACCCTGAAGTCGGCGCGCGCAGGCGTGATCACCGGCATCCTGCTGGCCGTGGCCCGCATCTCGGGTGAGACCGCCCCCTTGCTGTTCACCGCCCTGTCCAATCAGTTCTGGACATCGGATCTGGGCCAACCCATGGCCAGCTTGCCCGTCACCATCTTCAAGTTCGCCATGAGCCCCTATGAGAACTGGCAGAAACTGGCCTGGGCGGGCGTGTTCCTGATCACCGTCGGTGTGCTGGGCCTGAACATCATCGCGCGCACCGTGTTCCGCCAGCGTTGAGCACACCTGCCCCTATTTGTTGAGAAAGACACCCATGGACGCCAAGGTTCATCAAACCACTCCGACGCAGGTCAAGCTGGCCGTGCGCAATCTGAACTTCTTCTACGGCAAGTTCCACGCGCTCAAGAACATCAACATGGAGTTGCCCGAGAACAAGGTCACCGCCTTCATCGGACCTTCGGGCTGCGGCAAGTCGACCTTGCTGCGCACCTTCAACCGCATGTTCGAGCTTTATCCCGAGCAGCGGGCTGAAGGGCAGATCCTGCTGGACGGCCAGGACATCCTCAAAAGCAAGGAAGATGTCTCCCTGATCCGCGCCAAGGTGGGCATGGTGTTCCAGAAGCCCACGCCCTTCCCGATGTCCATCTACGACAACATCGCCTTTGGCGTGCGTCTGTTCGAATCGCTCTCGCGTGCCGAGATGGATGAGCGTGTGGAGTGGGCCCTGAAGAAGGCGGCGCTCTGGAACGAGGTCAAGGACAAGCTCAACCAGAGCGGATCGGGCCTGTCGGGTGGTCAGCAGCAGCGTCTGTGCATTGCCCGTGGCATCGCAATCAAGCCGGAGGTGCTCCTGCTGGATGAGCCCTGCTCGGCGCTGGACCCCATCTCCACGGGCAAGATCGAGGAGTTGATCCATGAGCTCAAGAACGACTACACCGTGCTGATCGTGACCCACAACATGCAGCAGGCTGCTCGCTGCTCCGACTTCACGGCTTACATGTACCTGGGTGACCTGGTGGAGTTCGGTCCCACGACCGACCTGTTCATGAAGCCCAGCAAAAAAGAGACAGAAGACTACATCACGGGCCGCTTCGGCTGATCGGAGAGACAGACATGACAGAAAAACACTTGTCGAGCCAGTTTGACATGGAGCTCAGCGGCATCTCGACCCGCGTGCTCGAAATGGGTGGCCTGGTTGAATCCCAGGTGGCTCAGGCCATCTATGCCTTGACCAATTACGGTGGCGATGTGGCCACCCAGGTGCTGGACACCGAGGCCCGTGTCAATCAGATGGAAATGGACATCGATGCCGACCTGTCGACCATCATCGCGCGTCGTCAACCCACGGCGCGCGACCTGCGTCTGCTGATTGCGATCTCCAAGACCATCGGCAACCTGGAGCGTGTGGGTGACGAAGCTGCCCGCATCGCGCGCACCGTGCAGCGCCTGATCAACAGTGGCGTGTCCAGCCGCCTGCGCTTGCCTGTCAGCGATGTGTCCTTCGAGGCCTCGCTGGCCACGGCGTCCTTGCGCAAGGCACTGGACGCCTTCGCGCGGCTGGATGTCACCGTGGCCCTGGAAGTGATCAAGAACGACAACGAGATCGATGCCGAGTTCGATGGCCTGATGCGCAAGCTGATCACCTACATGATGGAAGATCCGCGCACCATTTCGGCTTCGATCGATCTGGTCTTTGTGGCCAAGGCCATCGAGCGCGTGGGTGACCATGCCAAGAACCTGGCCGAGCAGGTCATCTACATCGTCAAGGGAACGGACGTGCGTCACAACTCGCCCGAAGCCGTGGCGGACATCATCAAGTAAGCAAAAGGGCACAACATGAGCCGAGTGCTGGTGGTGGAAGACGAAGCTGCGATCGCTGAACTGATCGCCCTGAACTTGCGTCATGCCGGTTTCGAAGTGGTGGTGGCAGGCCATGCCGATGCCGCGCAGGCCGAGCTGGATCAGGTGCTGCCCGATTTGGTGCTGCTGGACTGGATGATGCCTGGCACCTCGGGCGTGGCCCTGGCCAAGCGCTGGCGCAGTCAGACGCGCACGCGGGATCTGCCCGTGATCATGCTCACGGCGCGGGCAGAAGAGGCCGACAAGGTGGCCGGTCTGGATGCTGGTGCCGATGATTACCTCACCAAGCCCTTCTCCACGCAGGAGTTGCTGGCGCGGGTGCGGGCCCTGTTGCGCCGCAAGGCCCCTCAGGCCCTGGACACGGCGGTGGACATCGCTGGCTTGCGGCTGGACCCTTCGACCCGTCGGGTGGCCTGCGGCGACCAGGAGGTCAAGGTGGGGCCAACCGAGTTCAAGTTGCTGCACTTCTTCATGACCCACCCGGAGCGTGTTCACAGCCGTGCGCAGTTGCTGGACCGCGTCTGGGGAGACCATGTCTTCATCGAGGAACGCACGGTGGATGTGCACGTCAAGCGTCTGCGCGAGGCTCTGTCGCCCGTGCAGCGCGCACAGATGATCGAAACGGTTCGTGGGGCAGGTTATCGCCTGACCCAGCAACTGACAACGGCGGCCTGATCCACCTTTCCTCAAGGTTCCTGTGGAATTAAGCAACACCTGGTTGTG
>NZ_DASUIT010000074.1:0-19199 GCF_036279655.1 Aquabacterium sp.
ATTGACGAACCGACCGAAGGCCTGGCACCCAAGATCGTGGAGCTGGTGGGGCAGTACCTCAAGGAGCTGCAGAAGCGGGGCCTGGCCGTGTTGCTGGTGGAGCAAAAGCTCACCATCGCACTGGACATCTCCCAGCGCTGCTATGTCATGGGCCACGGCCAGGTGGTGTTCGAAGGCACACCGGACGAGTTGCGTGCCAATGACAATGTGCGTAAGGAATGGCTGGAAGTGTGATGTGCTGCGGCCCGTCCACCGTGCGCGCCTGACACGGTGGTGGATGTGAGATGACCCCTTCCGCCTGGCGGTATGGGGTCTTTTCTTTCGAACGTTGCAGGTGTTCTGCAACCGTGATTGAATTATTCTTACAATAAGCATTTTCAGATTCACTTTTCCCCCTTTTCACCAAGCGAGCGAGCTATGAGCACCTCCTACCAGGTCACCCACGGCGTGGCCGTCATCACGCTGGACAACCCCCCCGTCAATGGCCTCGGCCAGAGCACCCGCGCCGGCATCGTCGATGGCCTGGCTCAGGCCCAGGCGGATGCGGCCGTGCAGGCCGTGGTGCTCATCGGTGCCGGCAAGGTCTTCTGCGGTGGCGCTGACATCCGCGAGTTCGGCTCGCCCAAGGCCTTTGCGGCCCCGGGCCTGCACGATGTCATCCTGGCCCTGGAGGCCTCTGGCAAGCCTGTCGTCGCGGCCATCCATGGCGTGGTCATGGGTGGGGGTCTGGAGCTGGCGCTGGGCTGTCACTATCGCGTGGCCGTGCCCGGTACGCAGGTGGCCCTGCCGGAGGTGAATCTGGGCCTGGTGCCGGGCGCTGGCGGGACGCAGCGCCTGCCCCGCGTGGTGGGTGTCGAGGCCGCTCTGCAGATGATCACCACCGGCGCATCGGTGCCTGCCGAGAAACTGGCCAAGGCGCCCGGGCAAAAGCTGTTCGACCGCATCGTCGACGGTGACCTGCTGGCGGCGGCCGTGTCTTTCGCCCAGGACATCGCGGCCGTGCGGCCGCTGCCCACGGTGCGTGATCTGGCCGTGGCCGCACCGGCCGATCCCGAGTTCTTCAAGCAGGCCCGCGCCGACCTGGCCAAGTCCCGGCGCAACCTGGAGGCGCCGCAGCGCTGTGTCGACTGCGTGGAAGCCGCTGTCACACAGAGCCTGGACGATGGCATCGCCTTTGAGCGTGATGTGTTCACCAAGCTCGTGGCGGGCGATCAGTCCCGCGCCTTGCGTCACGCCTTCTTTGGCGAGCGCGCGGCCAGCAAGATTCCCGATGTGCCTGACAGCACCCCGCTGCGCAAGATCGAGAAGGTCGCCGTGATCGGTGCCGGCACCATGGGTGGCGGCATCACCATGTGCTTCCTCAACGCCGGCGTGCCCGTGACCTTGCTGGAGATGAAGCAGGAAGCCATCGACCGCGGTGTGGGCATCATCCGCAAGAATTACGAGGCTCAGGTGGCCAAGGGCAAGCTGGCCCAGGACAAGTACGAGGCCCGCATGGCCCTGCTGAGCACCACCCTGAGCTATGACGACATCGCCCAGGCCGACATGGTCATCGAGGCCGTGTTCGAGGACTTTGGTGTCAAGTCGCAGGTCTTTGCCAAGCTGGATCAGGTGATGAAGCCCGGTGCCATCCTGGCCTCCAACACCTCCACGCTGGATGTGGACAAGATCGCCGAAGTGACCCAGCGCCCCAGCGATGTGGTGGGTCTGCACTTCTTCAGCCCGGCCAATGTGATGCGCCTGCTGGAAGTGGTGCGCAGCAAGCACACGGCCAAGGACGTCATGGCCACCGTGATGGCCGTGGCCAAGAAGATCAAGAAGGTCGCCGTGGTCTCGGGCGTGTGCGATGGCTTCATCGGCAACCGCATGTTTGAGCAGTACGTGCGCCAGAGCTTTGCTTTGCTGGAAGAGGGTGCCTCCGTGCCCCAGGTGGACAAGGCCGCTGAAGCCTTTGGCTTTGCCATGGGGCCTTTCCGCGTGGGTGATCTGGCCGGCAACGACATCGGCTTTGCCATCCGCAAGCGCCGTCGCCTGGAGCAGCCCGATGTGGAGTACAGCCCGGTGGGCGATGCCATCTGCGAACTCGGTCGTTTTGGCCAGAAGGTCGGCAAGGGCTGGTACGACTATGAAGCGGGCAAGCGTGAGCCTGTGCCCTCGGCCGAGGTGCAGGCCTGCATCGACAAGGTGCGTCTTGAGAAGGGCATCACGCCGCGCGCCATCAGCGACGAGGAGATCGTGCAGCGTCTGGTGCTGGCCATGGTCAACGAGGGCGCCAAGATCCTGGAAGAGGGCATCGCCTCCAAGGCCTCGGACATCGACATGGTCTACCTGACCGGCTATGGCTTCCCGCTCTACCGCGGTGGCCCCATGCTGTATGCCGACATGATCGGCCTGCCCAAGGTGGTCGAGCTGATGAAGGGTTTTGCCGGCCAGCCAGGGGGCGACAGTGCCTTCTGGACGCCGGCGCCGCGCCTGGCCCGTCTGGCGGCCGAGGGCAAGACCTTCAACTGACGCCGTGACATGATCGATCCTTGATCATCGACAAGACAGCCCAGCCCGTGCCGAGTGCCCGGCTGGGCTTTTTTTCTGCTGCCACACGCTCTGTTTGACAGAAAGACCGCGCCCCATGACCCACCGCGCCACCATCGACTTCCTGCTGTACGACTGGCTCCAGGCCGAAGCCCTGTGTCAGCGTGAGCGCCACACCGAGCACAGCCGCGAGACCTTCGAGGCCGTGCTGGACCTGAGCGACAAGATCGCCCGCGAACAGTTCGCTCCCCTCAACCGCCTGGTCGATGTGCAGGAGCCCGAGTTCGACGGCAGCACCGTACACCTGCCCAAGGAAACACCGGTGGCCCTGCAGGCCTTCAATGAGGCGGGCCTGATGGCTGCCAGCAAGGATGCCGACATCGGGGGGATGCAGTTGCCCACCGTGGTCGAGATCGCCTCGATGAGCTTTTTCTACAAGGCCAGTGTGGCCCTGGCGGCCTACCCCATGCTCACGCGGGGCAATGCCAACACCATCCTGGCGCATGGCACCCCCCGGCAGATCGAGGTGTTTGCGCGTGGGGGCTTTGAGGGCCGCACCTTTGGCACCATGTGCCTGAGCGAGCCGCAGGCGGGCTCCAGCCTGTCGGACATCGCCACGCGCGCGGTGCCCGATATGGCGGGCGATGGCCTGGGCCCGGCCGACTGGGCCGCCGATCCGCTGGGGCCGCGCTACCGCCTCACGGGCCACAAGATGTGGATCTCGGGCGGCGAGCACGAGATGGGCGAGAACATCGTCCACCTGGTGCTGGCCAAGATCCCGGGCGAAGACGGCAAGCCTGTGCCCGGTGTCAAGGGCATCTCGCTGTTCATCGTGCCGCGCAAGCTGGTGCGCGACGATGGCCGCATCACCGATCAGCGCAACGATGTGGCCCTGGCCGGGCTCAACCACAAGTGCGGCTACCGCGGCACCGTCAACACCTTGCTGAACTTTGGCGAGGGCAAGTTCCCGGTCAACGGCCAGGCCGGTGCGGTGGGCTACCTGATCGGCAAGCAGGGTGAGGGTCTCAAGTGCATGTTCACGCTCATGAACGAGGCCCGCATCAGCGTGGGCCTGGGCGCGACCATGCTGGGGTATGCGGGTTATGAAGCCTCGCTCGATTATGCGAAGCAGCGCCCGCAAGGCCGCCACATGGGTGCAGGGGGCAAGGACCACAGCGCCCCGCAGATCCCCATCATCGAGCACACCGATGTCAAGCGCATGCTGCTGATGCAAAAGGCCGTCTCCGAGGGCGGCCTGGCCTTGGGCCTGCTGTGCGCCCAACTGGTGGACGATGAGTACACCGGCACGCCCGAGCAGGCGGACAAAGCCCGCCTGCTGCTGGAGCTGCTTACCCCGATCGCCAAGAGCTGGCCCAGCGAGTGGGCGCAGGAGGCCAACAGCCTGGCCATCCAGATCCTGGGCGGCTATGGCTACACGCGCGATTTCCCGGTCGAGCAGTACTGGCGCGACAACCGCCTCAACATGATCCACGAAGGCACCCACGGCATCCAGGGTCTGGACCTGCTGGGCCGCAAGGTGGTCATGAACGGTGGCCAGGCCCTGGCCGTGCTGGCCGAGCGCATCAACGAGACCATCCAGAAGGCCGGTCAGGTCGATGGCCTGGCGGTGCAGGGCCATGCCCTGGCCGAGGCCTTGCAGAAGATCGGCCAGGCGACCAAGGCGGCTTGGGCGACGGGCGTGCCTGAAGAGGCTCTGGCCAATGCCACGCCTTATCTGCAGGCCTTCGGGCACACCGTGCTGGCCTGGATCTGGCTGGAGCTGGGCCTGGCCGCGAAGGCCGCACAAGCCCGTGGCGAGTGGGACAAGGGCCCCCTGGGCGCGGGCTTCCTGCAAGGCAAACTGGCCACCGTGGATTACTTCTTCAACTTCGAGCTGCCCAAGATCGACGCCTGGCTGGGCGTGGTGGCTCGCCGCGACATGACCTGCGCCCAGGCGCAGGCCGACTGGTTCTAAAGGACACCCCTCATCATGATCCGACACATCGTCATGTTCACCCTCAAGGACCCGGCCAACGCGCCCAAGGTCAAGGAACTGCTGGACAGCTGCAAGGCCCTGGTGCCCGGCATCCATGAGTTCGATGTCGGCATCCGCACCGAAGGCCTGGAGGCCAATGCCGATGTGGTGCTGGTTTCCACCTTCGCCGATGCCGCTGCCCTGGCGGCGTACCAGCCCCATCCGCACCACCAGGGGGTGGTGGCCCAGATCCGCGAGATGGCGGCCGGGCGTCAGGTGATCGACTACCACTGCTGAACCGCATCCACCCGGAGTGAACATGAGCACCCCCCGCACCGTTCAACAATTGTTTGACCTGAAGGGCCGCACCGCCCTGATCACCGGCGGATCGCGCGGCCTGGGCCTGCAGATGGCCCATGCCCTGGGCGAGGCCGGTGCCAAGATCGTCATCAGCTCCCGCAAGGCCGCCGATCTGGAAGAGGCCGTGCAAGTGCTGCAGGATGCCGGCATCGACGCCCGCTGGGTGGCCGCCGACGCCGGCAAGCCCGAGGACATCGACCGCCTGGTCGGTGACACCCTGGAGCGCGTGGGCGACATCGACATCCTGATCAACAACGCAGGCGCCACCTGGGGCGCCCCCGCCCAGGACCACCCGCTGGAGGCCTGGGACAAGGTCATGAACCTCAATGTGCGTGGCTACTTCCTGCTGGCGCAGGCCGTGGCCAAACGCAGCATGATCGCCCGCAAGAAGGGGCGCATCATCAATGTGGCGTCCATCGCCGGTCTGGGCGGCAACCCGCCCTTCATGCAGACCATTGCCTACAACACCAGCAAGGGCGCGGTGGTCAACTTCACGCGGGCCCTGGCCTGCGAGTGGGGGCACCTGGGCATCAATGTCAACGCCATTGCGCCGGGCTTCTTTCCCAGCAAGATGACGCAGGGCTTTTTGGGCATGGTGGGCGAGGAGAACATCGCCAAGCACGCGCCCCTGCTGCGTGTGGGCGATGACGAGGACCTCAAGGGCGCCACGCTGCTGCTGGCCTCGGATGCCGGCAAGCACATCACCGGCCAGATCCTGGCCGTCGATGGTGGGGTCAGCGCCCTGACCGGCGGCTGATCAGGCTCGGGGCGCGCTCATGTCCATCCCCTTCACGGTCCGCATCCCCTTCATCGAGCAGATTGGCTGCACGCTGGAGCGCTTTGACGGCGGCCATGCCGAGATCGTGCTCGTGCTCGATGACAGCCATACCAACTCCTTTGGCGTGGCCCATGGGGGCCTGCTGATGACCTTGCTGGACGTGGCCATGGCCCATGCGGCCCGCAGCCTGCGGCTCGATGCCCAGGGCAAGGGCCCGGGCGTGGTCACCATCGAGATGAAAACCAACTTCATGCGCCCCGGGCTGGGGCGCATCCGGGCCCAGGGCAGCGTGATGCATACCACGGCGTCACTGGCCTTCTGCGAGGGCCGTGTCCTCGATGAGAAGGATCAGCTCTGCGCCCATGCCACAGCCACCTTCAAGTTCCTGCGTGCGGTGCCCGTTTCACGGCGCGACGTGCGCCCCCTGACCGAGTCCCCTTTGCAGGGCTCGGGCTCCGATTGACCTTCCTATCCGCTGAAGGATCTTCATCATGACAACCCTCAATCACCAATGGGTGCTGGCCTCTCGTCCCCAGGGCGAGGTCACGCCTGACAACTTCCGTCTGGTCGAGGCGCCGGTGCCCGCGGCCGATCAACTGGCCGACGGCCAGGTCGTGGTGCGCCACCACTATCTGTCGCTCGACCCGTATATGCGTGGCCGCATGAACGACAGCAAGAGCTACGCCGAACCCCAGCCCCTGGGGCAGGTCATGATCGGTGGCACGGTGGGCGAGGTCATGGCCAGCAAGCACCCCAGGTTTGCGGTGGGCGACAAGGTGCTGGGCATGGGCGGCTGGCAGGAGGTGTCCGTGATGGATGCCAACGTGCGCGGCGCGCTCACCAAGGTCGACACCACCCACATCCCGCTGTCGGCCTACCTGGGCTCGGTGGGCATGCCGGGGGTCACGGCCTGGTACGGCCTCATCAAGATCATCGGGCCCAAGGCGGGCGAGACGGTGGTGGTCAGCGCGGCCAGTGGGGCCGTGGGCAGCGTGGTGGGCCAGTTGGCCAAGGCCCGTGGCTGCCGCGTGGTGGGCGTGGCCGGTGGGGCCGACAAGTGTCAGTACGTGGTGGATGAACTGGGCTTTGATGCCTGCATCGACTACAAGGCGCACCCCGATCCCAAGAGCTTCTATGCGGCGCTCAAGGCCGCCACGCCCCAGGGCATCGATGGCTATTTCGAGAACGTGGGCGGCATGATCCTGGATGCCGTGCTGCTGCGCATGAACGCCTTTGGCCGCATCGCCATGTGCGGGATGATCGCGGGCTATGAAGGGCAGCCCACGCCGATGCAGAACCCGGCGCTGATCCTGGTCAACCGCCTCAAGGTCGAGGGCTTCATCGTCAGCGAGCACCCCGAGGTCTGGCCTGAGGCCACCAAGGAACTGGGCACCCTGGTGGCCACCGGCCAGATGAAGTTCCGCGAGTCCATCGCACAGGGTTTGAGCAGTGCCCCTGAGGCGTTCATGGGGCTGCTCAAGGGCAAGAATTTTGGCAAGCAGCTGGTCAAGCTGATCTGAAGAAGAGGTGACGACGATGAGTTTTCTGAATCTGCAAGCCGGCCACACGGCCGTCATCACCGGGGCGGGCAGCGGCTTCGGTCTGGAGCTGGCACGCCTGGGGGCTGCGCGGGGGCTGAACCTGGTGCTGACCGATGTGCAGGACGACGCGCTCGATGCCGTGGTGTCCGAGCTGAGTCAGACCGGGGCGTCGGTGGCCGCCCTGCGCGGTGATGTGTCCCGCGCCGAGGACATCCAGGCGCTGGCTGATCTGTGCATGGAGCGCTTTGGTGCGCCCAATCTGGTGGTTAACAACGCGGGCGTGGCCAGCGGTGGCCTGATCTGGGAGCAGTCCCTGCGGGACTGGGACTGGGTGCTGGGCGTCAACCTCTATGGCGTCATCCATGGGGTGCACACCTTCACGCCCCTGATGCTCGATGCCGCGCGCAAGGATCCGAACTGGCGCGGTCACATCGTCAACGTGGCCTCGATGGCGGGCCTGCTCAATGCCCCGAACATGGGGGCCTACAACGTCAGCAAGCATGCGGTCGTCAGCCTGACCGAGACCCTGTATCAGGATCTGGCCCTGGTGACCGAGCAGGTGCGGGCTTCGGTGCTGTGCCCTTATTTCGTGCCCACGGGCATCCACCAGTCGCACCGCAACCGCCCGGCAGAGCTGGCATCCCAGGGCAAGCCCACGGCCAGCCAGATGATCGCCCAGGCCATGAGCACCAAGGCCGTGACCTCGGGCAAGGTGACGGCTGCCGATGTGGCCGCCATCGTGTTCGACGGCGTGGCGCAGGCACAGTTCTACCTCTACACGCATCCCAAGGCGCTGGGCATGGTGCAGACACGGCTGGAGGATGTGGTGCAGGGACGCAACCCCACCGACCCCTTCGAGGGCAAGCCCGAGATCGGTGATCAGCTCAGGCAGGCCTTGCGCGCAGCCTTGAACGGCTGAAGTTAGCGGCCGTCTTGTTCGCGGTGCCGCTTGAGCACGGTCTCACGGCCCGCGAAGCGCCGCACCAGTTGCTCGACGCAGTAGACCGAGCGGTGCTGGCCGCCCGTGCAGCCAATGGCCACGGTGACATAGCTGCGCTGATCGTTTTCCAGCGCGGGCAGCCAGCGCAGCAGGAAGGCCTCGATCTGGGCGATCAGCTCGCCCGCTTCCGGCTGGGCCGCCAGGTAGTCGATCACCGGCTCATCGCGCCCCGTCAAGGGCCGCAGCTCCTTGATGTAGTAGGGGTTGGGCAGCATGCGCGAGTCGAAGACGAAGTCCGCATCCAGAGGCACCCCGTGCTTGTAGGCAAAGGACTGGAAGACCAGGGTCAGACGCGAGGGCAGGGCCTGCACCATGTGGCGCACCCAGGTGCGCAGTTGCGCCGGGCGCAGCAAGGTGGTGTCGATCACCGAGGAGCGCTCGCGCAAGGGCGCCAGCAACTCACGCTCCAGCTCGATGGTTTCCAGCAAGGCCTGGGCATTGCCGTCTTCCAGCGGGGTGGGGGCGGTGTGTCCTTCGGCATTGCGCAGCTTGAGCAGGGGGTGGGGGCGGCGCGTCTCTGAGAAGCGCCGCACCAGGGCCTCATCGCTGGCGTCCAGAAAGAGCGGGCGGATCTGCACGCCTTCGGCGCTGAGGGTGTCGAGCACCGGCAGCAGTTGCGGCAGCGAGGTCGCGCTGCGCGCATCGACGGCAATGGCCAGCCGGCGGCCGTCGTCTTCGGCGGGGCGCTCGCGCTCCAGGGCAATCAGTTGGGGCAGCAGCTCCGGGGGCAGGTTGTCCACGCAGTAGTAGCCAGCGTCTTCCAGGGCGTTGAGGGCCACGGACTTGCCGGAGCCCGACATGCCGGTGAGCACGACGATGTCTAGCTTCATGCGGCTTCCTTGCGGCGCCCGCTGGTGCTGCGCGGGCGACTGGTGGGCGGCTCGGCCGCTCGGGCATGGGCCTGCGCCAGCATGTGCTGTGCATGGGCGCGGCTGGTGTCGGTGATGGCACCACCCAGCATGCGGGCCACTTCCTGGATGCGCTCGTCGCCGTCCACGCCGCGGATGTCGCTGCTGGTCTGGCCGTCGCGCAGGGCCTTGCTGACCACCAGATGGTGGTGGGCACTGGCGGCCACCTGGGCCAGGTGGGTCACGGCCAGCACCTGGCGGTCATCGCCCAGGCGCTGCATGAGCCGCCCGACGGTGTCGGCCACCTGACCGCCCACGCCGGAATCGATCTCGTCAAAGATGAGGGTGCCGGTCTGGGTGTCCGTGTCCTCGCGCTGGGAGGTGGTCACGGCAATGGCCAGGGCCAGGCGTGAGAGTTCGCCCCCCGAGGCCACCTTGCCCAGGGGGCGTGGCGTGCTGCCGGCGTGCCCGGCCACCAGGAACTCGATGGACTCCAGGCCAAAGGCCTGCGGCTCGCTTTGCGGCGTCAGGGCCACCTCGAAGCGGCCCCCGGCCATGCCCAGATCCTGCATGGCGGCCGTGACGGCCTGGGCCAGCCGGGGGGCGGCCTGGGCGCGTTGCCGCGACACGACCTGCGCCACCTGTCGCCAGGCGCTGTCGGCCTGGGCAGCGGCGCGCTCCAGCCCTTCCAGGTCGGTGGCGGCGTCCAGCTCGGCCAGTTCGGCCTTCCAGGCCTGCATCACGGCGGGCAGTTCATCGGCGCTGTGGCGATAGCGACGCGCCAGGCCCATCCAGGTGGCCAGGCGCTGATCCAGCTCGTTCAGGCGGTCCGGGTCCAGCTCGGTGTGGCGCAAGGCGGCATTGAGGCTGTGGGCGGCATCCTGCAACTGCGCCTGCGCGCTGCGCAGCACCTCCAGGGCGTTGGCCAGATGGGGCTCGACACTGGCCACGTCTTCCAGCGCGTCGATGGCGCGCGAGGTCAGGCTGTCGGCGTTGTCATCGGCCTCGGACACGGCGTTGAGGGCCAACTGGGCCGCATCCAGGATGGCCTGACCATGGGCCAGGCGCTGGTGCTCGGCATTGAGCTCGGCCCACTCATCGGCGCCCGGGTTGAGCTTGTCGAGTTCACCGATCTGCCATTGCAGGCGCTCGCGCTCGCGCTCCAGATCGGCCTGGCGGGTCCGGGCGTCGTCCAGGCGGCGCTGGGCGTCGCGGCGGGCCACCCAGGCGGTCTGCAGGGCGCTGGTGTCCACGCCCGCCTGGGCATCGACCAGGGCGCGCACCGAATCGGCTCGCGTCAGGCTCTGCCAGGCATGCTGGCCGTGGATGTCCACCAGGTGCTCGCCCAGCTCGCGCAGTTGCGCCACGGTGGCGGTGCCGCCGTTGATCCAGGCGCGGCTCTTGCCCTGGGCATCGACCACACGGCGCAGCAGCAGGCCGCCCGTGGCCTCGATGGTGTCAAAGCCGGCTTCTTCCAGCCAGGGGGCCAGGCGCGCAGCCAGCGCGGCGGTGGGCTCGAACTCGGCGGTGATGTCGGCACGCGGGGCGCCTTCACGCACCACGCCCACATCTGCCCGGCTGCCCAGCGCCAGTTGCAGCGCATCGATCAGGATGGACTTGCCCGCCCCGGTCTCGCCGGTCAGGGCCGTGAACCCCTTGCCCAGATCCACTTCCAGGGCCGTGACGATCACGAAGTCTCGCAAGGTCAGGCGGCGCAGCATCAACTCACTCCTTCGTTCCAGCGCAGCTTGCGGCGCAGGGTGGCGTAGTAGTTCCAGCCCGTGGGGTGCAGGAAACGCACCCGGTAGGCCGAGCGGCGCACGGTGACGCGGTCACCGTGCAACAGGGAGGCCAGGCTCTGCATGTCGAAGTTCATGCTCGCATCCTTGCCGGCCACGATCTCGATGGTGATGGTGCCGCAGTCAGACACCACCAGCGGCCGGTTGGACAGGGTGTGCGAGGCAATGGGCACCATCACCCAGCCCTTGAGACCGGGGTGCAGGATGGGGCCACCGGCTGACAGGGCATAGGCGGTCGACCCCGTGGGGGACGACACGATCAGGCCGTCCGCACGGTAGTTGGCCACGAACTGGCCATCGATCTCGGCGCGCAGCTCGACCATGCTGGCCGTGGCGCCGCGGCTGACCACCACTTCATTGATGGCAAAGCCTTCGTAGATGACTTCCAGGCTGCCGTCACGCTGCGGGCGCAGCACGGCGCCCTCCAGCATGGCGCGCTGCTCTTCCTCGAACTGGCCGCTGAGGATGGAGGGCAGGGCCGTGGCCATGTCCTTGTGCTGGATGTCTGTGATGAAGCCCAGCCGCCCCTGGTTGATCCCGATGAGCGGGATGTCGAAAGGTGCCAGTTCGCGGGCGATGGCCAGCATGGTGCCATCCCCCCCCACGACCACGGCAACATCGCACTGCTTGCCGATGTCCTGGATGGACAGGGCAGGGTAGTCGGTCATGCCGGTGTTGTGGGCGGTCTCGATTTCGAGGGACACATCCAGGCCCGTGCGCGCCAGGATGTGCGCCACGTCCTCCAGCACCGGGCGGATGCCTCGGGCGTGGTATTTGCCGATCAGGGCGGCATGGCGAAAACGGCAGGGCGGTTGCGGCATGTCTGGAATTACACCACAGCACCATGTCGCCATGGACACGCTCTAAAATGGGATGAATCATGCTGGACGACCGAGCCAAAATCCTGTTGAAAGCGCTGGTCGAGCGCTACATCGCCGACGGGCAGCCCGTGGGCTCGCGCACGCTCTCCAAGGCCTCGGGCCTGGAGCTGTCGGCGGCCACCATCCGCAATGTGATGGCCGACCTGGAAGACCTGGGCCTCATCGTCAGCCCCCACACCTCGGCGGGCCGCGTGCCCACCGCCAAGGGCTACCGCCTGTTTGTGGACACCATGCTCACGGTGCGGCCCACTCACCTGGACGAACTGGCCTTGGGCGCGCGCGACCTGCAGCCCGACCAGCCCCAGCGCGTGATCGCCAGCGCGGCGCACATGCTCTCCAGCCTGTCGCAGTTTGTCGGAGTGGTCACCTCGCCCCGCAAGGCTTCGGTGTTCCGCCATGTCGAGTTTCTGCGCCTGGGTGACAAGCGCGTGCTGGTGATCCTGGTGGCGGCCGATGGCGACGTGCAGAACCGCGTGATCTTCACGGCGCAGGACTACAGCCAGTCTCAACTGGTCGAGGCCAGCAACATCCTCAACGAGCATTACTCGGGCTTGTCCATCGAGGCCATGCGCGAGCGCCTGCGCTCGGACGTGGACCAGCTGCGCTCCGACATCGCGGCCCTGATGAACGCCGCCGTGCAGGCGGGCGGCGAGGCCATGACCGAGAGCAGCGAGCAACTGGTGGTGGCTGGCGAGCGCAATCTGTTGACGGTGCAGGATTTCTCCAGCGATCTGGGCTCGCTGCGCCGCCTGTTCGATCTGTTCGAGCAAAAGACCCAGCTCATGCGCCTGCTGGACGGCTCCAGCCGCGCCGACGGGGTGCAGATCTACATCGGTGGCGAGAGCCAGGTGGTGCCCTATGAGGAGCTGTCCGTGGTGTCGGCCCCCTACGAGATCGATGGCCGCGTGGTCGGCACGCTGGGTGTGATCGGCCCCACCCGCATGGCCTACGACCGCATGATCGAGATCGTGGACATCACGTCGCGGCTCGTGAGCAACGCACTCAGCCAGAAGTAGTCTGGGTGATTGTTGCTTGAATCAAGCGGCATAAAATTGCCTATTGTTGGATTTTCAATCACTTAAAAGGCTCTTTTACGCCTTTTGTTGATGTTTTGTTATTAATGGCCCTTTATCTGCCTTTTGATGGCTATACTGGCTTCAAAGAGGCATGAAAAGGGCGATTGATGATGGTTTTTGATGAGACCACCGAGGAGATGATGGTCGCCGTGGGCGAGCAGTTGCGCGCCTTGCGGGTCAGCCGAAACATCGACCAGAAGACCCTGGCCGAGCGGGCGGGCGTGAGCTTGCGGGCCCTGCGCAATCTGGAGGGCGGCCAAGGCTCCACCCTGCACACTCTGGTCTGTGTGGTGCGGGCCCTGGGGCGGCAGGACTGGCTTCGCACCGTGGGCCCTGTGGCCACCATCAACCCGCTGATGCTCAACCGGGCGGTCGAGCCCCGCCAGCGGGCCAGCAAACCACGCATCGCTCGGGGCAAGGCATGAACACGCGTGTCCGCTACAAGAGCGTCAACCTGGTCAATGTCTACCTGTGGGATCTGCACATGGGTGCGGTGGCCCTGGATCCGACCTACGGCTACTACGCCTTTGCCTACACGCCCGAGTTCCGCGCCAGCGGGATCGAACCCTCCCCCCTGCACATGCCCGCCAGCAGCGAGGCGGTCTACCTGTTCACCGACCTGCCCGAGGCCACCTACAAACGCCTGCCCGCCCTGCTGAGCGACGCCTTGCCGGACGACTTCGGCAATGCGCTGATCAACCGCTACATGGCTGACAAGGGCATCTCGGCAGCCCAGGTCACGGCGCTGGACCGCCTGGCCTACATGAGCGCGCGTGGCATGGGGGCCCTGACCTTCAAACCCAGCCGCGGGCCGGCGACACACAAGCCCACGGCCATCGTGCTGGGCCAACTGGTCGAAGAGGCACGCAAGGCCGTCAATGGCCTCATCGACAGCGAGGACCACGCCAACGCCGCACTGCGTAGCATCATCGAGGTGGGCACCTCGGCGGGCGGCGCACGCGCCAAGGCGGTGATCGCCCTGAACCCCGCCACCAACGAACTGCTGGCCGGGCAGCTCCATGCGCCCGAGGGCTACGAGCACTGGCTGCTCAAGTTCGATGGCATGGGGCCCGACAGCGAACTGGGCGCCTCGCAGGACTATGGCCGCATCGAGTTTGCCTACCACCTGATGGCCCGCGCGGCGGGCATCCACATGATGGACTGCCGCCTGCTGAAGGAAAACGGCCGGGCCCACTTCATGACCCGCCGCTTCGACCGCGAGGCCGGGGGCGTGCGCCACCACATGCAGACGCTGTGTGCGATGGACCATGTCGACTACAAGAAGAAGGGCACCAACGCCTACTCGCAGCTTTTTCAGGTCATCCGCCAACTGGGCCTGCCGTATGAGGACATGGAGGAGGCGTTCCGCCGCATGGTCTTCAATGTGATGGCCCGCAACTGCGATGACCACAGCAAGAACTTCTCTTTTGTGCTCAAGCGCGGGCAGGGCTGGGCGCTGGCGCCGGCCTATGACGTGACCTTTGCCCACAACCCCCAGGGCGAGTGGACGCACCAGCACCTGATGTCGGTGAACGGCAAGTTCAAGGGCATCACGCAGGACGACCTGCTGGCCGAAGCCGATCGACGTGGCATTGGCACCGCCCGGCGGGTCATCGAGCAGGTGAGGGCGGCCGTGCGGGGCTGGCACCAGTACGCGGAGGCGGCCGGTGTGGCGGAGTCGCAGACCCGCGACATTGAGGCCCTGCTGCTGCCCTGAGACGCCACTCCCCGCCAGACACCCCCCATCTGAAACACCATGACATCCCCATCGCAGCCCGGCTCATCGCCCTACCCCCATCTGCTCCAGCCCCTGGATCTGGGCTTCACCACGCTCAAGAACCGCGTGTTGATGGGGTCCATGCACACCGGTCTGGAAGACGGCCGAGACCTGAGCAAGCTGGCGGCCTACTTCCGTGAGCGCGCAGAAGGTGGTGTCGGCCTGATCGTCACGGGCGGCTTCTCGCCCAATATGGCCGGATGGGTCAAACCGCTGGCGGGCCGCATGAGCACGGCCTCTTCAGCCCAACGGCATCGGGTGGTCAGCCGCGCCGTGCACGATGCGGGCGGCAAGATTGCCATGCAGATCCTGCATGCGGGGCGCTACGCCTACCATCCCTTTGCTGTGGCGCCTTCTCGCATCAAGTCGCCCATCTCGCCGTTCACCCCCTTCGAGCTGTCGGCCGCAGGGGTGGAGCGCCAGATCAAGGCCTTCGTCAACAGTGCCGTGCGCGCCCGGGAGGCGGGCTACGACGGCGTGGAGATCATGGGGTCCGAGGGCTACTTCATCAACGAGTTTCTGGCGCGGCACACCAACCACCGCACCGATGCCTGGGGTGGGGACCATCGCCAGCGCATGCGCCTGCCCATCGAAATCGTGCAGCGCACCCGTGAGGCCGTGGGACACGACTTCATCCTCATCTACCGGCTCTCCATGATCGATCTGGTGCCGGGTGGCAACTCCTGGGACGAGGTGCGAGAACTCGGGGTGGCGATCGCCAAGGCCGGTGCCACCCTCATCAACACCGGCATCGGCTGGCACGAGGCCCGCGTGCCGACGATCGCCACCAGTGTGCCGCGTGCGGCCTTCGCCTGGGTCACGGCCAAACTCAAGCAGGACTTTGCGGCGGCGGGCATCGACATCCCGCTGATCACCTCCAACCGCATCAACACCCCGGAGGTCGCCGAGCAGGTGCTGGCCGATGGCTGCGCCGACATGGTCTCCATGGCCAGGCCCTTGCTGGCTGATTCACACTTTGTGGCCAAGGCCATGGCCGGGCGTGCCGATGAGATCAACACCTGCATCGCCTGCAACCAGGCCTGCCTGGATCATGTGTTCAAGAACCAGCTCTCCAGTTGCCTGGTCAATCCGCGCGCTTGCCACGAGACCACATTGAACTTTCTGCCTGCCGCGCACCAGAAGCGCATCGCGGTGGTGGGCGCGGGCCCGTCCGGCATCACGGCAGCCACGCATCTGGCAGAGCGAGGGCACCGCGTTGAGCTGTTCGAGGCGGCCGGCGAGATCGGCGGGCAGCTCAACATGGCGCGCCGGGTGCCCGGCAAGGAGGAGTTCGATGAGATGCTGCGGCACTTCCGCAAGCGCATCGAGACCACCGGCGTGCAACTGAGACTCCACACGCGCGTGGACGCCGACGCGCTCGATGGTTTTGACGAGGTGATCGTGGCCACGGGTGTGAGCCCGCGCAACCCAAAGATCCCGGGCCAGGAACACCCCAAGGTCCTGAGCTACATCGACGTGCTGCATCACCACAAGCCCGTGGGCCAGAAGGTGGTGGTCATCGGCGCGGGCGGCATCGGCTTTGACGTGGCCGAGTACCTGGTGCACCACCCGGGCCACACGCCGACATCGCAGGATCTGGCGGCGTGGATGCAGGAGTGGGGCGTGAGTGATCCGGCGATCTCTCCCGGCGGCTTGCGCCCCGAGGGCCCGCAGCCCCTGCCTGCCGCGCGTGAGGTGGTGCTCTTGCAGCGCAAGGCGGGCAAGCTGGGCGCGGGCCTGGGCAAGACCACGGGCTGGATCCACCGCGCCGCGCTCAAGATGAAACACGTGAAGATGATCGGTGGCGTGAACTACGAGCGCATCGGCGACGAGGGCTTGCTGGTGACTCACGGAGACAAGCGCGAGAACCCGACCTGGATCGCGTGCGACACCGTGGTGCTGTGCGCGGGGCAAGTGCCGCAGCGCGAGCTGGCCGACGCCCTGAGGGCCCAGGGGCGGGCGGTGCATGTCATTGGTGGGGCGTTCGAGGCGGGTGAGCTGGATGCCAAGAAGGCCATTGATCAAGCGGCGCGTCTGGCGGCCAGGCTTTGATGCCGGACCGTCAACTGCCTGGCAGAGGGGCTGGCCAAGGCGGCCATGTAGAATCGCGCCCGTTCGGGCCGTTAGCTCAGTTGGTTAGAGCAGAGGACTCATAATCCTGCTGTCATTCGTCCGACGGGCGAAAACAGCTGGTGAAAACAGCTAGAAAAATCAAACACTTGGGTGCTGCCCAGGTTGTTCGGATCGGGCAAGCGATGCCGAATTAAGTTCGTTTGCCACGAAATTGCCACAGTTACAAACTGGCCGCGACTGTTCAACAGGAACTTTCGCATGGCAAGCATCAGCAAACGTGGCCGCTACTGGCGGGCCCAGATAGTTCGCAAGGGGTTCGCACCCCAATACAGAACCTTTGATACGACGGCCGAGGCAGGCGCCTGGGTGCGTGAGGCCGAGGCGGAGATGGATCGGGGTGTCTTCGTGCCCAGGCACGAAGCCGAGCAGACCACGCTGAGCGAGGCTCTGATCAGGTACCGCGATGAAGTGTCGCCGCGCAAAGGGCATCCCGAGTCCGACTACCAACGCGTCAGACATTGGCTCAAGCAACCCCTGGCGCACCGCTACCTCGCAAGCTTGCGTGGGGCCGACTTTGCGCAATACCGAGACCAGCGCCGCGCCATAGGCAGAGCTGAGAACACCATCCGGCTAGAGCTTGCCTTGGTCTCGCACCTGTTCGAGACCTGCCGGAAGGAGTGGGGCATGGAGTACCTCATGAACCCGCTCAAGAACATCCGCAAGCCGTCAGGCTCGCGTGAGCGAGATCGGCGACTCCACGCAGGGGAGTACGAGCTGATCCTCAACGAGTTAACCAAGTCCGAGAACCGCTTTGTGGCTCCGGCCTTCCAGCTCGCAGTCGAGACCAGCCTTCGCCAAAGTATGTTGTTCTCTCTGCGGTGGGAATGGCTCGACCTGGACAAGCGCGTGATCTTCGTGCCTGCTTCGTACCGCACGCACGGCAACAAGTGCGTGCCTGGTGCGGTGCCGCTTTCAACCAAAGCCGTCGAAGTCCTGAACGCCATTGGCCCCCGAGCTGACGGCCTGATTCTGGACACAACCAAGAACGCTGCACTGCTCGTTTGGAAACGGGTGATCAAGCGCTTGAAGCTGCAAAACCTCCGGTGGCATGACCTCCGGCATGAAGCGGCATCTCGGTTGTTCGAGAAGGGCCTACACCCATTGGAGGTGGCCACCATCACCGGCCACAAGAGCCTGACCATGCTGCGCCGCTACACGCACCTGCAGCCTGAGGACCTGGTTCGCAAACTGGGTTGATCAACTATGACCGGAGGTACATCGATGGAACCGAATGGCGGACACCCTCGCGAATTCAATGCAAACGATTTTCACGTGGTTCTGAAAAGCAATGCAGGCAACTTCCGCATGGTCAGCTGGCCGATTGCCATCTGCTCGCCTGAGATGGTGGTGCTACGACTGGAAAGTGGATTGCTGCCGATCCTGACGCATGGCCTGCCGACCAGAGGCTTTCTGCCGGTCGTCACACTTTGCAGCCTCGATAGGTTCAAGCAACTTGTCTGTGACGGTCATGTCCCCACGCGCAACCCGAAGCTCGGTAGCAGTGAGGCGGCACTCCAGGAATGGCTCGTTGATATCGACGCTTTTGCGGCGCAGCTACTGGCTGCTGACGAATTGAGGTCGGCCCGTAGGCCCATTTGAACGGGAGATGCAGCATGCAACCAAAGTCAATTCGCTTTGTCGGCCCCAATCACCTTGCTCGTTCCGACGAGGCAGCGCACGTGCTTGAAATTGCCGTTTCAGCCGTCTACGGATCACGTGCTGTCCTGGTGCTGCCCGGCGATGTCAAGGGAGCGATCAACCTGTTCAAACTATCGCCAGGCGTCTTTGACCGTTACCGGCCTGGCCATGTCAATGTGCACCTTTCATTAATTGACGACGTCGAGGCCGCTCATAGACGGCTTGTGAACTGGCTGGCCAGCGGATCAGAGGGCCTGATCAAGCTGTCTTCCGTATGCAAAGGTGCCTCGGCCAAAAGCAAAAAAATCACAGTGGACGGGGTGGTCTACCGACACGGAAAGTGGCGTGATGAGTACGCCAACGAAGAGCTCAAGTCTCATCAGTTGACAGTCCCGGCATCAATGATCAAGTATGTTGGCGATGACGCATACATGACCAGGTGGTACTTGATGAGGCTTGTCCATGAGCGCATCCTCTCCGGTGGAAGCTGGCCCGATGACATCGAAGGCGGCGTTTTCATGGAAAGTGATCTGCTCTGGGCTGAGTTGTTTGAGCCCTTCAAGCGCAGGCTGCAATCCATGGCTGCGGCCTACTCATTAGAGCGAGATGCTCAAAAGGCCCGAGACGAAGTGCTGCGCAAAACACAACTTGAGGCTGCGCGAGCGCGTCCGCCTCGACCTACAGCTGATCAGCGTGCCGCAACGAGGCAGCAGCAGAAAGCAGCCCGACTCGCAAGCCTGCCGGTGATACGTCCCGCCTGGATCGAGTGGGACGAGTCGATCGAAACCAAAGACGCGCGGGGCAACAAAAAGTTTGCCAAGGAGACGTTTCGTGATGAAGGTTGTGAGGTCCGGGTGTCTGGCC
>NZ_DASUIT010000075.1:0-67562 GCF_036279655.1 Aquabacterium sp.
GTTGATGTACTTGGCGCTCAGCTCCGCCGCCGCCTGCAGGGCGTTGGCGGCGTACTTCACGCTGTGGTGCTCTTCGAAGCGCGACTTCAGCCCCTTGAGGATCTCGATGGTCTCCTGCACGCTGGGTTCGACCACGTCCACTTTCTGGAAGCGCCGCGACAGGGCCGCGTCCTTCTCGAAAATGCCCCGGTACTCGGTGAAGGTGGTGGCACCAATGCACTTGAGCTGCCCCGAGCTGAGCGCGGGTTTGAGCAGGTTGCTGGCGTCCAGGGTGCCGCCCGAGGCCGCACCTGCACCGATCAGGGTGTGGATCTCGTCGATGAAGAGCACCGAGTTGGTCTGCTCCTTGAGCTGCTTGATGACCGCCTTGAGGCGTTGCTCGAAGTCACCACGGTATTTGGTGCCCGCCAGCAGCGCGCCCATGTCGAGGGCAAAGACCTCGGCATCGGCCAGCACGTCCGGCACGTCACCCTGGGTGATGCGCCAGGCCAGGCCCTCGGCGATCGCCGTCTTGCCCACGCCAGCCTCGCCGACCAGCAGGGGGTTGTTCTTGCGGCGGCGGCACAGCACCTGGATCACCCGCTCGACCTCGTGGTCACGGCCGATCAGGGGATCGATCTTGCCTTCCTTGGCCTGCACATTGAGGTTCTGGGTGTACTGCTCCAGCGGCGATGCCTTGCTCTCGGCTTCTTCCTTCTCGCCTTCAGGCGAGCCGGAGGATTCAGGTGCCGCACCGCGACCCGCATCCGGAGGATCGACCTTGCGAATGCCGTGGGCGATGAAGTTGACGACATCCAGACGTGTCACGCCCTGCTGATGCAGGTAGTACACGGCGTGCGAGTCCTTCTCGCCGAAGATGGCCACCAGCACATTGGCACCGGTGACTTCCTTCTTGCCGCTGCCGGATGATTGCACGTGCATGATCGCGCGCTGGATCACCCGCTGGAAGCCCAGCGTGGGTTGCGTGTCGACCTCGTCGGTGCCTCCGACGGTCGGCGTGTTGTCACGCACGAACTGGTCCAGGTTCTTGCGAAGCTCATCCAGGTTCGCAGCACAGGCCTTCAACACCTCGGAAGCTGAAGGGTTGTCGATCAAGGCCAGGAGCAGGTGTTCCACGGTGATGAACTCGTGGCGCTGCTGCCGGGCCTCGACAAAGGCCATGTGCAAACTCACTTCCAACTCTTGCGCAATCATGCGGTCTCCAGGATGCACTGCAGGGGATGCCCGGCACGCCGGGCGGCGGCAAGAACGAGTTCGACCTTGGTGGCCGCGACATCTTTGGTGAAGACACCGCACACACCACGACCTTCGTGGTGGATTTTCAGCATGATCTGCGTGGCACTCTCAATGTCGTGGCGAAAGTGCTCCTGCAAGACATAGACCACAAATTCCATCGGGGTGAAGTCATCGTTGAGCATCACGACCTGATAGAGCTTGGGTGGTTCCGTCTTCTGGAGCTGTTTTTCGACCACGACCGAGCCGGCACCCTCCTCTGCCGGGCCACGCGGTGGCTCGGTCGAGGCATAGGGCTGTAAAAACTGGGTCATGAATTCATTCTAAGAGAGCTCGGCAAGTCTTGCATCGACATGTTGGATTGAACTACCCGGAAACAAGGGGGGAAATTCAATGACAGAGCCAACCTTTTCAATGCTTCACGCTTTTCGAGTTCTGGCGAAGACCGTCCGGGCACCTTAAACCCATCCCGAAGACCCACGCATTCCCTCAGAAATCAGCCACAAGACCGCGAGAGGTTCTGTCACAACTCCATCTTGACATCAGAAATTTGCCCGCGCAGAATCGTGACAAATTCACAGGAGGGACAGCCATGGCTACAGGCACTGTCAAATGGTTCAACGACGCCAAAGGGTTCGGTTTCATCGAACCTGACCAAGGCGGAGGGGACGTTTTTGCACACTTTTCCGCCATCCAGATGGATGGTTTCCGCACACTCAAACAGGGCTCCAAGGTCCGGTATGAGCTCGTCAGCGGCCCCAAGGGCATGCTGGCGCAAAACATCCAGCCGGTCTCCATCGAGGACGCCCTGAGCGAACCCGCAGATGCCCTGGAAGACATGCACTTCCGAGACAATATGAACATGGACGGCACCCGGCCATTGCATTGACAAAGCCGCTGCGCGGCTGACCGCGCATCACCATCCATCAGCCACCTGCGGCATCATGCCCAGGTGGTTTTTGTTTGCAAACCAGGCCTCGACGGCTTTCTGCTGGGCCGCCGAGAAGTGCAAGCCCAGCTTGCTGCGGCGCCAGAGCACGTCCTGCGCCGACTTGGCCCATTCGCGGTCGATCAGATACTGCAGTTCCGCCTCGGTCAGTACCCCCGCGATGATCTCCCCCAGGTGCTCCATCTTCGTGGCGGCCCCCAGGATCATGAACACGCGGCTGCCGTACGCCCTGGCCATGCGCTGCAAACAGGGCAGAGGCATCCAGGGAAAGCGTTGCTGCAGCATGGCCACGAAGGTCTGCAGGTCCAGATCAGGCCGCCGTGCCGGTCCGATCCAGGGGCTGAGGTCGCCCCCCGGCAGGCTGGCGTGCTGCGTCCACGCAGGTCGATGATCTCCCAGCATGTGCCCGATCTGGTCAGCGGCTTCCTCGGCCAGTTTGCGGAACGTGGTCATCTTGCCGCCCCAGACGGTCATCAAGGGCGCTGCCTGCGCGTCGCATTCCAGCACGTAGTCACGTGTCACCTCCGAGGCGGTGCTCGCCGCATCCTCCAGCAAGGGTCGCACGCCGGCAAAACTCGAGCGAACATCCTCGGGACGCAACTCCCGGCTGAAATATCGACTGGCCTGCTGGCACAGATAGATCACCTCCTCCTGGCTGATGGCCTGAGCACCCGGATCACCTTGCACTTCGACGTCCGTGGTGCCGATGAGGGTGAAATGCCCCTCGTAGGGGATGGCAAACATGATGCGGCCGTCTTCGTTCTGGAACAGGTAGGCATGATCGTGATCGAACAGCCGAGGCACCACGATGTGGCTGCCCTTGACGAGGCGCAGCGAGTGTTGTGTGAGCTTTTCGCCGCCCAGGCCTTGCGCCGTCGTCGCCAGGAATCGGCCCGCCCAGGGGCCCGTTGCGTTGACCAGCATGCGCGCGCGCACCGCGCGCAGCCCGCCCACGCGCTCGTCCAGCACATGGGCCTCCCAGTGATCGGCACCCCGTTGCACGCGCACACAACGCTGCCGCGTCCACACATGGGCACCTTGCTCTGCCGCATCCACCGCCGCCAGGACCACCAGGCGGGCATCATCCACCCACCCATCTGAATAGACAAAGCCCTTGCGAAAACGCGGCTGCAATGGCGTGCCCAGCTCGCTGCTGCGCAGATCCACCGTGCAGGACCCCGGCAGCACCTCGCGCCGCGCCAGGTGGTCATACAGGAACAGACCTGCACGAATCAGCCATTCTGGGCGCATGGACGGATCGTGCGGCATCACGAAACGCAAGGGCCTCATGATGTGCGGCGCACTTCTGAGCAGCACCTCACGCTCCTGCAAGGCCTTGCGGACCAGAGAAAAAGCCCGGTGCTCCAGATAACGCAAGCCACCGTGGATCAACTTGGTGGACGCCGATGAGGTGTGAGAGGCCAGATCGTGCTGCTCCACCAGCACGACACGGTGCCCTCGTCCCGCCAGATCTCTGGCGATGCCCACCCCATTGATGCCGCCGCCAACCACCAGGACGTCATAGGCCTCGTGTGAACTGGCCGAAGGCCCGGAATGCGTCAAGGGCGGGGTCAAGATCACGGACGGAACTCCAGGAAGGTACAGGTCAAAACCAGGGAAGACACGAACCAGAATGTTCGTTATTTTTCATTATAGTTCTGTACTTTTCGTTTTGGCAAATCAGCTACGCTTGGAGCACCGTATGATTCCCGAAGAGGACTCCACCACTTCATCGATGACTCCCAACCCACGGCAGACCCAGTTGCTCTCTCTCGTGCAGCAGCACGAAGCCATCAGCATCGACTCCCTGGCCGACACGCTTGGCGTGACGCTGCAGACCATCCGTCGCGATGTGCGCCTGCTGGAGGACGCCCAGTTACTGGCCCGCTACCACGGTGGGGTACGCATCCCACGCTCCACCACCGAGAACCAGGCCTACCAGCAACGCCAGTCCACCAACGCAGAGGCCAAGCAGCGCATCGCCCGCGCCATCGCGGCGGCCATTCCCGATCACTGCGCCTTGCTGATCAACTTGGGCACCACGACCGAAGCCATTGCACGCGAGTTGCTGCAACACAAGGGGCTGCGGGTGATCACCAACAACTTGAATGTGGCCGCCATCCTCAGCGGCAACCCCGATTGCGAAGTCATCGTGGCCGGTGGCGTGATGCGCCCGGCCGATCGTGGCATCGTCGGGGAAACGGCCGTGGACTTCATCCGCCAGTTCCGCGTCGACATCGGACTGATCGGCATCTCCAGCATCGAGCCTGACGGCACCTTGCGCGACTTCGATCTCCGTGAGGTCAAGGTGGCGCAGGCCATCATCGAACACAGCCGCTCGGTCTGGCTGGCCGCCGATCTCAGCAAGTTCAATCGCCCAGCCATGGTCGAACTCGCACGCATTGATCAGATCCACCGCCTCTACACGAACGGTGAACCTCCCGCGCCCTTCCCTGAGCTGCTCAAGGAGGCCGATGTGCAATGGATCAATGTCCTGCAAGCCCCCGCCCCCACCGACGGAGTCCTCACCCCATGAGCTACCTGCTGTCTCTTGATCAGGGAACTTCGAGTTCCCGCAGCATCGTGTTCAATCACAGCGGCCAGATCGTGGCCATGGCGCAGCAGGAGCTCACGCAGATCTTCCCGCAGCCCGGTTGGGTCGAACACGATCCTCTGGAGATCTGGCGCACCCAACTGGACACGGCACGCGAGGCCATCGCCAAGGCGGGCATCCAGGCCTCGGACATCCACGCCGTGGGCATCACCAATCAGCGCGAGACCACCGTGGTCTGGAACCGCGCCACGGGCCAGCCCCTGCACCATGCCATCGTCTGGCAGGATCGACGCACCGAGCCCACTTGTCTGGCGCTGCGCGAAGCCGGCCTGGAGCCTGTGGTGCGTGAGAGCACCGGCCTGGTGGTCGATGCCTATTTCTCGGGCACCAAGCTGGCCTGGATCCTGGACCACGTCGACGGGGCGCGCGCGGCGGCCGACCGTGGCGAGCTGGCCTTTGGCACCGTGGACAGCTGGCTGCTGTGGCAACTCACCGGTGGCACATCCACCCGTGGCGCCGTTCATGCCACCGATGTGAGCAATGCCTCGCGCACCATGCTGTTCAACATCCATGAGCAGCGCTGGGACGAAACCCTGCTGGGGGCATTGCGCGTGCCCGACAGCGTGCTGCCACAGGTGCAGCCGTCGTCCCATGTGTATGGACACACCTACCTGGAGTGGTTTGGCGCACGCATCCCCATTGCCGGGATCGCAGGCGACCAGCAAAGCGCGCTCTTTGGTCAGGCCTGCTTCCGCCCAGGGCTGGCCAAGAACACGTATGGCACAGGCTGCTTCATGCTCATGCACACGGGCAGCGAGGTGCGCACGTCCCGCAACGGTCTGATCTCGACCATCGCGGCCCACGCAGGCACCGAGCGCGCCTATGCCCTGGAGGGCAGCGTGTTCGTGGGCGGCGCCGTGGTGCAATGGCTGCGCGACGGATTGCGGGCCATTCAGGCGAGCAGTGCCGTCGAGCAACTGGCACTGAGCGTGCCCGATTCCGGCGGCGTGATCTTTGTCCCCGCCTTCACGGGCCTGGGCGCTCCCTACTGGGCTCCCCAGGCACGCGGGGCCATCCTGGGGCTCACCCGTGGCACGACCCTGGGCCACATCACCCGAGCCGCACTGGAGAGCATCGCCTACCAGAGCACCGCGCTGCTGGAGGCCATGAACGCCGATGCGCGCGCCTGTGGCGGCACCGACGTGAGCGAGTTGCGCGTCGATGGCGGCGCCTGTGTCAATGACCTCCTGATGCAGTTCCAGGCCGATCTGCTGGGCATCCCGGTGGTGCGTCCCGAGGTGGTCGAGACCACTGCGCTGGGGGCAGCTTATCTGGCAGGTCTGGCCACAGGCCTGTACCAGGGCCTGGACGAGCTGGCATCACTGTGGCGGGTCGACAAGCGCTTTGAGCCCTCGCTGTCACGGGCGCAGGCTCAGGCCCTGATGCAGGCCTGGCAGCACGCCGTCACCCAAGTCACCACCTGAGTGTGGACGCCTGCATCACCCGGGTCAGCAAGGCCTTGCACTGCTCAGAAGTCAGGGGCTGATCGGCAAAACCGATCTGGGACATGAGCATCCCATCGACCGCCATCACGAGGCCGGGCGCCACCGCCTCCGGCTGGGGTACCCCGGCACGGCGCAGCCCTTCCACGGTCGCCAGCAAAAAGCTGCCACGCAGGTCATGGAGGATGGCGGCGAGCTCGGGCTCGCGTGAGGCGATCAGGAACAACTCGAAGCGGGCCACCAGCCGCGCCCGCTTGGCGGGTGACAGCCAATCCAGCACTCGCCTGACCAGCAGATCGATGAAGCGCTCTGGCGAGGTTTCCCCGGCCATCCAGTCGGACGCATCCTGCTGCAGGTCGTCCAGATCCAGGGCAGCATGACGCCTCAAGACCAGCGTCAGCAGGTCCTGACGGGTACGGCAATAAAACGACGTCGACCCCGCCGATAAACCCGCTTCAGCATCCACCGCACGGTGGGTCAGCCCTTTAGCACCCAACTGGCCCAACAGGGTCATCGCGGTGTCGGCAATCAGGGTCTTGCGGTCTTTGTCCATCGGTCAGCGGCTCGGCAATCCATTGAGGGTTTACGACATGGTCACGGAAACTCTACATCGGTAGAGTTCTATCAACTCTACATATGTAGAGATTCATCTGGAGCCCACCGTGCCACACCATGTCAACCCATCGATCTTAGCCCGCCCCCTGATCGCCACGACCCGTGGCTTGCTCGCTGCAGCCACCCTCGCCTTGTTGCAGCCTGCCTACCTGCTGCCCGGTCTGCCGGGTGAGGCGCAAGCGCAAACCATCAGTGCCTCGGCGCAGTTCGTGGTGAAGGAGGTTCGCCCCGAAGCCTTCAGCTGGCTCTGGGACAACGCCGATCAGACCTTGCTGAGCGCGGCCAACAGCGAACTGCGATCCTTCCGCTGGGTTCAGCCGCCGGAGTCACCGCAACATCTGGGTTATTCCAGCGGTGCACGGCATCAATCCCAGGCACTGTTCGGTGGGGCCCTGCGCACAGTGGACGTCACCTACCTTGACCCCGGCACCGTTCGCGGGCGGGTGGCGTCCGACAACGACTTGGGCAGCAAACCCTACAGCTTCCTGGCGCAGAGCGTTTCGATCGATGGCAAGCCGCCCTTCACCATGCTCGTGCAGTACACCCCCGTGGGCAGCACCTTTGGCGACAGCCAGTTCACGATCCAGGTCACGAACGCGGCCCACCCCTGGCTGGCGCAAGCCTATGTCAACCATGTCCGCAAGACATTGAGCGGGCTGCAGCCCACCTTGATGAGCGCCCTCAATGAGCGCTATTTCAATGCGGTGCTCAAGAAGCGTGGCACCTACACCATCAGTCCCGTCGACAAGAAGCTCAACGTCACCCTGACGGTGGTGCAGGAGATCCGTGGCATCACGCCCGACATGCTGTCGTGGTGGTGGGATCACATCGGCAACACAGCACGTTATCGCCTGTGGCAGCCGGTGGATCATGTGTCCTTTGAGTGGACTGTTCCACCCAGGAGCCCGGATTTGAACTACGACATCGGCGCAGTCCAGAAGGTCAAGGAGCACATCGGCAAGACCACCATGACGTTGAACATCGCGGGGGTCGATCCTTTGGTCACTGCCCCGCCGGTGCCCTTGAGCGACCCGACCTATTTCTACGCCAGCGCCAACCCGACCTTGCTGGATGGCATCTTGCCTGACAACACCCTGGTGCATCAGTGGCGCCCGAACGCCTCAGGCGATGGCGTGATCCTGACCAGCACCTTCGTGAACACGGCCTTGGCGCGGGTGCTCAACACGACGTTCTTCGAGGACCTGGGCTCGCATGCCTTGCGTGAGTTCCAGATGCTGCCCTACTTTTTGCCGCGCCTGTATAAGCGGGAGTATCTGAAGCAGTGAGGCTGATGAGCGTTTTGTCGGGAGAGCGCAGGGCTGGGTCGGCGGGGGCCTGTCGGCCCGCGCCCCACGCTCCCCCGCCAAAGCGCTCAAGCGACCATCCACCGACCCAGACCCACATAAAAAAAGCCCCTGAGTCCACCAGTGGACCTCAAGGGCTTCATTCACGGCCATCGCGTCAAAAGACGCACGGCTCGTGACCCATCACATGTTGTCGATCATCACCTGACCAAAACCGGAGCACGACACCTGCGTCGCACCTTCCATCAGGCGCGCGAAGTCATACGTGACCTTCTTGCTCTGGATCGACTTGTCCATGGCGCTGACGATCAGGTCAGCCGCTTCCAGCCAGCCCATGTGGCGCAGCATCATCTCGGCCGACAGGATCTCGGAACCAGGGTTCACGTAGTCCTTGCCAGCGTATTTGGGTGCCGTGCCGTGGGTGGCTTCGAACATGCCGATCGAATCGGACAGGTTGGCGCCCGGGGCGATGCCGATGCCACCGACCTGTGCGGCCAGTGCGTCAGAGATGTAGTCGCCATTGAGGTTCAGCGTGGCGATCACGCTGTACTCGGCCGGACGCAGCAGGATCTGCTGCAGGAAGGCATCAGCGATGGCGTCCTTGACGACGATCTCCTTGCCCGACTTGGGGTTCTTGAACTTGCACCACGGGCCACCGTCGATCAGCTCGGCGCCGAACTCCTTCTGGGCCAGGGCGTAAGCCCAATCACGGAAGCCACCTTCGGTGTACTTCATGATGTTGCCCTTGTGCACGATGGTCACGCTGGGCTTGTCATTGTCGATGGCGTACTGGATGGCCTTGCGCACCAGGCGCTCGGTGCCTTCACGCGAGACGGGCTTGATGCCGATGCCCGAGGTGTCGGGGAAACGGATCTTCTTGACGCCGAACTCATCCTGCAGGATCTTGATCAGTTTCTTGGCCTTCTCGCTCTCGGCTTCGAACTCGATGCCGGCGTAGATGTCTTCCGAGTTCTCACGGAAGATGACCATGTCGGTCTTCTCGGGCTCCTTCACGGGCGAAGGCACGCCCTTGAAGTAGCGCACCGGGCGCAGACAGACGTAGAGATCAAGCTCCTGGCGCAGGGCCACGTTCAGGGAACGGATGCCACCGCCCACGGGGGTGGTCAGCGGGCCCTTGATGGACACCACGTAGTCCTTGAGGACTTCCAGGGTTTCAGCAGGCAGCCAGACGTCGGGACCGTAGATGCGGGTGGATTTTTCACCGGCATAGATCTCCATCCAGTGGATCTTCTTTTGTCCACCGTAGGCCTTGGCCACCGCAGCGTCGACCACCTTGATCATCACGGGCGTGATGTCAAAACCGGTGCCGTCGCCTTCGATGTAGGGGATGATCGGATTGTTGGGGACATTGAGCGAGAAGTCCGGGTTCACCGTGATCTTCTGCCCACCTTCGGGCACCTTGATGTGCTGGTACATGGTCTGGTCTCCGCGTTTGGCGTTTCCGTAAACAACACTGCCATGGATGTCGGCAGCGCTTTGTTCATTCTAAGCCAGCCGCTTTGTCAATCACGCGCTTGAAGGGCCCAATACCACCCGATTGGCGATGCAATTGACACAACACAGCCCCCGTCCTGGGGAAAGTACGCAGCGACAAGACCCTCGCGCTCACGCGCACCAGGCTTGCCACTGCTCCATCAGGCGGTGGGCCAGGGCCCAGGCTGCGGCCGCGGCCAGCATGAGACCCGACAGCCGAACCGCCCAGCGAGGGTCTGACAGCCAGTGGAGGAACGAGCGGCCCGGCACACCCGCGGGCTCGGACATGGACGGCACCGAGGGCAACGCGACACGCGCCTCTCGCCCAGCCTCCTCCGCCCGCTCGGCTGGCGCGCGCGCCAGCCAGAGCACCGGCACGACCGCGCTCGCCTGCAGGGCCAGGGTGGGCGCCTGGACCGCCCCAGACGGGGTCTGGCGCCAGGCATTGAAACGCCTGGACAGGTACCACAGGGCCACGCCACCCGGCAGGGAGAACGCCGCCATGACGGCGGCCCCTTCCCACAGGGACGGCGCCAGTGCGGCCACCATCACCGCCCCATAGAGCAAGCCACAAGGCAAGGCCGCCCAGGCCATGCCCAGGATCATCGGGGCGGCCGAGCGCAGCCAGGGCCAGCGAGCCAGCCAGGCCGAATCGGCCATGGCGGCCTGGACACGGTGGTAGGCCTTGAGTCCATGCTGCTGCAAGGCCGCCGGCATGGCGCCCTTGAGCACCATCCAGCCCCCCAGCAACACCGCCGCGGCCAGCAGCATCACCCACAGGGGCTGCAGCACGCCCACCCAGCGCGACCAGGTCGACAGTGTCGATGTGGCACCCGCCGCCACGGCGCCCATGAGGGCATAGCCCAGGGACCGTCCGAGCAAGGCCGTCCAGGGCAGCCCCCGAGGCAAGGCCACGGCACAGGGCGCGGCACACATGGCCGCACAATGCGGCACACCACCCAGGCCCATCAGAAAGGCCGTGATCAAGAGGCTGTAGATCATTCGCAGGCGCCCTTCGAGCTCACACGGCAGCGCCCCCGCCTCCCGGCGGAGACGACCGTCGCGCCGTCAGATGATGCGAGAGAAGCGCTCCACGACCTTGTCCGCCTGCAAGTGGCGATCGAAGACCATGGCAATGGCGCGCACAAAATACCAGCCCAAAGGCGAGACCCGGACACCGTCGGGCTCCATGACGACCAGCCCCTTCTCGACGAGAGGTTCCAGCTGTTCGATTTCCTGGGCGAAGTATTGCCTGAAATCGATCAGATAGGCCAGTTCGATGGACTCGATGTCCACCCGTCCCTGGCACATGATGGCCATGATGACCGCACGGCGCACCAGGTCATCGCGGCTGAGCGTCAGACCCCGGACGATGGGAAACTCACCACGACCCAAGGTGTCGTAGTACTCGTCCAGTGTCTTGGCGTTCTGTGTGTAGTGCGGGCCGATGCGCCCGATGGCCGACACCCCCAGGCCGATCAGATCGCTGTCAGGCTGAGTGCTGTAACCCTGGAAATTGCGATGCAGGCGCCCCTGGCGCTTGGCCACGGCCAACGGGTCGCTCGGCAAGGCAAAGTGATCCATGCCGATGTAGTCGTAGCCCGCCTCACGAAAATGCTCAATGGCCGCCGACAGCATGCCAATCTTGTCGACCGGCGGGGGCAGCAGCTTGGCATCAATGCGACGCTGAGGCTTGAAGCGCTGCGGCAGGTGGGCGTAGGCATACAGCGCCACGCGCTCGGGTCGGAGCTGCGTGACCTGGGCCAGCGTGCGCGCAAAGCTCTCGCTGGTCTGGCGCGGCAATCCGTAGATCAGGTCCATGTTGATGGACTCGAAGCCCACCTTGCGTGCAGCGTCCATCAAGCCGGCGACCGACTCGAAGGACTGCACGCGGTGAACAGCCTGCTGGACCTGCGGATCGAAATCCTGCACACCCAGACTGATGCGGTTGAAGCCCATGGCCCACAGGCGCCCCAGGCGCTCGGCATCCACGGTACGGGGATCGATCTCGATGGAGTACTCCCCTCCCGGTACAAAGCGGAAGGCCGACTGCAGCTTGTTGAGCAACTGCTCGATCTGCTCGTCGGTCAGGAAGGTGGGCGTGCCACCGCCCAGATGCAACTGCGACAAGGATTGCCCACGCCCCAGCACCTCGACATGCAGATCGATCTCGCGGTAGAGCGCCTCCAGGTATTCAATGGCGCGTTCGTGGTGGCGCGTGACCACCTTGTTGCAGGCGCAGTAGTAGCACACCGACTCGCAAAAGGGGATGTGCACATACACGGACAGGGGCTGAGCCCCCCCACCCACGGCACCCGCACCATGCGCGCGCTGCGCCAACGCCTGCCGGTACTGAGGGGCACCAAAGGCCTCGACGAAACGATCCGCCGTCGGGTAGGACGTGTAACGGGGGCCGGCCACATCCAGCCGCGCGATCATGTCACGCGTGATGACGAGCGGAGCCGACGAGGAGGAAGCGGACAGAGCCTGAGCATTCATGAGGGGGGACTGTGCCAAAGCGACACGGTTGCGGGTTGACATAGGTCAAGGCAAGCGCGGTCGTAAAGGGAACAATGCGACCAGCTTGATCAATCTCTAAAGCGCGGCCCCTCAACCGAATGATCAGATCCCTATGAGCGATCCAGTCTCCACTGCTAACATACCAGGGCCAGTTGCCGGAGAGGCAACGCCTCCGCGTCATGAATGCTCGCTCACGCGTGCCGACGCCAGCTCCATGAAATACGAATCCTTCAAGGTCGCCTGCTCCAGTTGCAATCTGCGTGAACTGTGCCTGCCCGTTGGGCTGTCGCAACCTCAACTGAGCCAGCTCGATGAACTGGTGGGCGCCCGCAAGACCGTCAAACGGGGTGACGCCCTCTTTCATGCAGGTGAGCCCTTCAAGGCCGTCTATGCCGTGCGCACCGGTTTTTTCAAGACCTGCGTCTCGTCTGAAGATGGCCGCGATCAGGTCACAGGTTTCCAGATGGCCGGTGAATTGTTGGGCCTGGACGGCATCAGCACTGACCGCCATGCCTGCGATGCCGTGGCGCTGGAAGACTCTCAGGTCTGCGTGATCCCCTATGCCCAGCTCGAAGAGCTGTCGCGCGAGTTCACCGATCTGCAGCACCAGTTCCACAAGATCATGAGCCGCGAGATCGTGCGCGATCACGGTGTGATGCTGCTGCTGGGCAGCATGCGTGCCGAAGAGCGTCTGGCGGCCTTCCTGCTGAACCTGACCCAGCGCCTGCATGCGCGCGGCTTTTCGGCGTCGGCGCTGGTGTTGCGCATGACCCGCGAAGAGATCGGCAGCTACCTGGGTCTCAAGTTGGAAACCGTCAGCCGGACCTTCTCCAAGTTCCAGGAAGAAGGCCTGCTGGAGGTCAAGCAGCGCGACATCCGCATCCTGGACGAACCCGGTCTGCGGGCGCTGGTGAACACCACGCGTTGTTGAGCGCTGCGGCCACGCAAGGCGGCCGATCAAGCGTTCAGACAGACAAAAGGCCCGTCAAGGGCCTTTTTCTTTGAGCAGGTCAGGCGTGGTGCGACAGGGTGTGACGCGCCGTGTCGTTTGCCCCCATGAGCCACTGGCTGACGGCGGCAGACACCGCCACCAACGCCCAGAAGATCAGGAAGGACAAACTGTAGGTCGTCATGATGTCCGGCTCCCAATTGCCCAGATGGAGCAGATTGGGGTCGACCCATGAGAACACCACCATCTCCAGAATGCCCGCGACGATGAAGGCGGGCCAGAGGATTTGCGCTGCGTGCAGCATCCGCTGTGTCATGCTGAACTCCTTGATCGTTAGCCAACACAAGGACATATTCAAGCCTTTGCCCCAAAACCACAGCGGGACAAACCCTCATTTGAGGGGGGTCTTCAGCGATCGGCCGGCGTGACGGCGTTTTCGGCCGCACGGTTGCGCCCCAGAAGGGCTGGGACCTCATTGGGCTGCAAGGCCTGGGCTCGTGGCGCGCTGGTGTCCAGCACGGGATCCACATGCTTCCAGGCGATGACCGCCGTCGTGATCCCAGCGACCACGACGATGGCCGGCCCTCCGATCACCATCCAGACGATGGGGAAGGTCCACCAGGGTTGACTGCCACCCGGGGCGGCCTTTTGCGATGCAGACATGACAACAACTCCAAGTCAAAAATGAAATCACCGATCAGCGCGGCACCATGAAGGTGGTCTTCTCACGCACCGCCACTTCAGGTTCATCGGCCTGTCGCTGACGCGTCACCACCATGTCCACCTGATGGGCACCTGTGCCCAACCTGGCAGCGTCCTCAGGTGGGATACGCACCGCCACCGGCACCCAACGCGCTTCGGCCGGCCCCAGAATGATCTCTTCCTGCGCCGTCACCTGGACACGAGGCAGCTTCTCGGCAAACACGCGGAAGCGATGCTCGGATTCCGTGGCATTCATGATCTGGATGCGATAGACGTTCTCGACGAAGCCGTCCTCCACCACCCGACCCAAAGCCCCGCGGTCACGCACGATGTCGACCTTGAAGGGCGTGCGGAAATACAGACTGCCGACAAAGGCCACCACCACCAGGCCCAGAATGGCCGAGTAGACCAGCACGCGCGGACGGGCAATACGTTGCCACATCTGCTTGCGACTCCAACCGCCGTCCATGGCGTTGAGCGTGGCATAGCGGATCAGGCCGCGCGGTGCGCCCATCTTGTCCATCACGCTGTCACACACGTCGATACAGGCGGCACAGCCGATGCATTCGTACTGCAGACCCTTGCGGATGTCGATGCCGGTCGGGCAAACCTGCACGCACAAGGTGCAGTCAATGCAATCGCCCTGCCCCAACGCCGAGGCATCGGCCTTGCGCGAGCGCGAGCCACGGGGCTCGCCGCGCTTTTCGTCATAGCTGATGATGAGCGTGTCGCGGTCGAACATGGCGCTCTGGAAGCGCGCGTAGGGGCACATGTACTTGCACACCTGTTCGCGCATGAAGCCGGCATTGCCATACGTGGCAAAACCATAGAAGCCTGTCCAGAAGATCTCCCAGGGGCCCATGCCCAGTGTGACCACCTCATGCGCCAGCACCTGGATGGGCGTGAAGTAGCCCACGAAGGTGAAGCCCGTCCACAGCGACAGCACGATCCAGCTCAGATGCTTGCCGCCCTTGCGCCAGAGCTTCTCGACAGAAAAACCCGCCTTGTCCAGCTTCATGCGCTTGGGGCGATCACCCTCCCAGCGACGCTCGATCCACAGGAAGATTTCGGTATAGACCGTCTGCGGACAGGCATAACCACACCACAAGCGGCCGGCCACGGCCGTGAAGAGAAAGAGCCCGTAGGCCGAGATGATGAGCAAACCCGTCAGGTAGATGAAGTCCTGCGGATAGAGCACCAGATCGAACAGATAGAAGCGGCGCGTTCCCAGATCGAACAGCACCGCCTGGCGCCCGTTCCAGTTGATCCACGGCATGCCATAGAACACCAACTGCGTGAGAAAGACCAGCGCCCAGCGCCAGTTCATGAACCAGCCCTTGACTTCGCGAGGGTAGATCTTGGGCTGCTTCTGATAGAGCAGCACGGTCTCCTCGCGCCGGCCATCTGCCGCGGCAGCAGCCACCGGCTGAATGGGAATCACACGGCGCGCTGCGTCGTCCTGGGGATCTTTGGAATCGCTCATGATGTATGCACCATCAAAAAACGGTGGCCCTTTCTATACCCCCCAAGGGTATCAGAAAAGCACCACCGTTTCCAGTGTTCAGCACCATCATCCCACTGAATGCCAAGGGTTTCCACTTGGTCAGCAGAAGAGGTGCCAAGCACGATCACTGCTTCTTGTCGCCGCTCTCGCCTTGGGCGGTCTGCGGGGCATTGGACATGCCCCACACGTAGGCAGCCAGCACCTTGATCTGCTCAGGCGTGTAGCGATCCTTCTGGGCCGGCATCACATTGAGCTTGCCCTTGTTGACCATCTCCATGATCGCGCCCTCACCCCAACCGTGCAGCCAGATCTTGTCGGTCAGATTGGGCGCGCCCATGGCCTGATTGCCCTTGCCATCGGCACCGTGACATGCCGCACAGGCCTGGAACTTCTCGCGACCCAGTTGGGCCTTGATGGAGTTGTGGGCGCTGCCCGACAGGCTCAGCACATAGTTGGCCACCTGGCTGACCTCTTCGGCGCCACCGACGGCAGCAGCCATGACAGGCATCTGCCCCTGGCGACCGTTGGTCAGGGTTTCGATGATCTTCTCGGGCGTGCCGCCATACAGCCAGTCCTTGTCCGTCAGGTTGGGGAAGCCCTTGGCACCCCGCGCGTCAGAACCGTGGCAAGCCGCACAGTTGTTCAGGAACAGGCGTTGACCGATTTCATGGGCCTGCGGATCGCGGGCAATGTCCTCGACCGATGCCGTCTTGAACTTGGCATAGACCTGATCTTCGGTGGCCTTGGCCTTCTTGATCTCGTCGTTGTACTGACCGGCCGACGACCAGTTCAGGCTGCCCTTGTTGTCGCCCAGACCGGGGTACATGAACAGGTAGGCCACAGCAAACACCAGGGTGATGATGAACAGCATCAGCCACCAGCGCGGCAGCGGGTTGTTCAACTCCTGCAGATCGCCATCCCACACGTGACCGGTGGTCTTGTCGATGTTGCCCTGGGCATCCCGGATGACCTTGTGGCGCGCTGCGCCGAGCAGAACGCCCACGCAGAACACCAGGCCACCCACCACGATGGCGGCCACATACAGTGCCCAGCCACTCGATACGAAGTCGCTCATTGAGAGCCTCCAATCATTCGTCTGCGAAGGGCAGCTTGGCTGCCTCTTCGAAGTGGGCCTTGTTGGAGCGGGTATAGACCCACACCACAATGCCCACGAACATGCACAGAGACAGCACGGTCACCGCGCTACGCAAAAGTCCGATATCCATGTCCGTCTCCTTGCCTCGTTACTTGACCGCCGTGCCCATGACCTGCAGATAGGCCACCAAAGCATCCATCTCGGTCTTGTCCTTGACCTCATCCGCCGCAGCCTTGACCTCGGCGTCAGAGTAAGGAACACCGACCAGTCGCAGCGCTTCCATGCGGGGCGCCATGCTCTTGGGGTCAATGGTGGCTCCAAGCAACCAGGGGTAAGCCGGCATGTTCGACTCGGGCACCACATCACGCGGGTTGGTCAGGTGAGCCACATGCCATTGATCCGAGTACTTGCCGCCCACGCGATGCAGGTCAGGACCTGTGCGCTTGGAACCCCACTGGAAGGGGTGGTCGTACACGAACTCGCCGGCCATGGAGTAATGACCGTAGCGCAGGGTTTCGGCGCGGAAGGGACGGATCATCTGCGAGTGGCAGTTGTAGCAGCCCTCGCGGATGTAGACGTCACGTCCGGCCAGTTGCAGCGCGGTGTAGGGCTTGACGCCTTCGACCGGTTGCGTGGTGCTGCGCTGGAAGAACAGCGGGACGATTTCGACCAGACCACCGAAGAGGATGACCACGAGGGTCAGCACGATCATTAGGAAGTTGCTGGTCTCGATCTTCTCGTGGGAGAAGAGGGAGGGTTCGTGGTGATTGTTGTTAGCCATTTGTAGCCTCCATCCATCAAGCCGCAGCGGGCTGGGGCACGGACACCGTGGTGGCCTTGCCGGCCGTGGCCGTCATGATGGTGTTCCAGAGCATCAGGATCATGCCGCCCAGGTAGAGCAGACCACCGCCGACACGCAGCACGTAGAAGGGATAGGTTGCCTTCACGCTTTCGACGAAGCTGTAGACCAGGGTGCCGTCAGGGTTGACCGCGCGCCACATCAGGCCTTGCATCACACCGGCGATCCACATCGCGGCGATGTAGAGCACGATGCCGATGGTGGCCACCCAGAAGTGCAGGGAGATGGCCGACACGCTGTACATGGTCTTGCGACCGAACAGACGCGGGATCAGGTAGTAGAGCGACCCCATGGAGATCAGACCCACCCAGCCGAGGGCGCCGGAGTGCACGTGGCCCACGGTCCAGTCGGTGTAGTGAGACAGCGAGTTCACGGTCTTGATCGACATCATCGGGCCCTCGAACGTGGACATGCCGTAGAACGACAGGGACACGATCAGGAACTTCAGGATGGGATCGTCACGCAGTTTGTGCCAGGCACCCGACAGGGTCATGATGCCGTTGATCATGCCGCCCCAGGAGGGTGCCAGCAGGATCAGCGAGAACACCATGCCGACGGATTGAGCCCAGTCAGGCAGCGCGGTGTAGTGCAGGTGGTGAGGACCCGCCCACATGTAGGTGAAGATCAGCGCCCAGAAGTGCACGATCGACAGGCGATACGAGTACACGGGCATGCCGGCCTGCTTGGGGATGAAGTAGTACATCATGCCCAGGAAGCCTGCGGTCAGGAAGAAGCCCACCGCATTGTGCCCGTACCACCACTGGACCATGGCGTCTTGCACACCGGCGTAAGCCGAGTAGCTCTTGGTCAGCGTGACCGGGATGGCAGCACTGTTGACCAGATGCAGCAGGGCCACCGCCAGGATGAAGGCGCCGTAGAACCAGTTGGCCACATAGATGTGACGAACCTTGCGGATGCCCACGGTGCCGAAGAACACGATCGCATAAGCCACCCAGACCAGGGTGATCAGGATGTCGATGGGCCATTCGAGTTCAGCGTATTCTTTGCCCTGAGTCCAGCCCATGGGCAGCGAAATGGCTGCAGCCAGGATGACCAGTTGCCAGCCCCAGAAGGTGAACGATGCCAGCCCATTGGCAAACAGCCGGGTCTGGCAGGTGCGTTGCACCACGTAGTAGGACGTCGCGAACAGCGCACAACCACCGAACGCAAAAATCACCGCGTTGGTGTGCAAAGGCCTGAGCCGACTGTAGGTCAGCCAGGGAATACCGAAGTTCAGTTCGGGCCAGGCCAGTTGGGCTGCAATCAGCACCCCGACGGCCATGCCCACAACACCCCACAACACGGACGCCAAGGCAAATTGCCGGACGACCGTGTCGTTGTAGGTGGCAGAGCGATTGGTTGCCATCTCTAGTTCTCCTATTTCAACAGGCGCTATTGTGAGGGCAAACCAGTAGAGTGACTTGAGGCGGATCAAGTCATGATCTACGGCTTTTCTTGATCTTCCTCAAGAATACGGACAGCCTCTTGGTCAAGGTTGTCGAACTGCCCTCGATGAATGGACCACCCCAGCACGCCCAGAATCAGGAGCACCAGCACGACCGACAGCGGCAAGAGTAGATACAGGATGTCCATGACGTGCTTCAAGAATCCGGGGTGATCAAACGGTTCATTATGGTGCTCTCTTGTGCAGTGCAGCAAGGTTGCACACGCATCAACTTGGTGACACTCTGCCCAATCTCAGTGCATTGAGCATCACGCCCAGGGAACTCAAGGCCATGCCCAGCCCCGCCAGCCACGGGGGCAGATAGCCCATGAGCGCCAGCGGAATGCACACAAAGTTATAGGCAGCGGCCCACATCAGGTTCTGCCGAACGATGTGCAGGGCCCGGCGACTGGTGTCCATGGCCAGCGGCACGCCGCTCAAGCGCCCGCCCAGCACGATGAAGTCGGCCTGCGATTGCGCCAGGGGAGCCCCCTGATCCAGGGCAAAAGAGACGTGGGCGCGCGCCAGCACCGGCGCATCGTTGATGCCGTCACCCACCACCGCCACATGGTGTGTCTTTTGTTGCTCCTGCAACACGGACAACTTGTGCTCCGGCGTTGCAGCAGCACTGGCCACCCGCAATGGCGGAACCAGCGCCATATGTTGCACCAGCGCGACGACACGATCATTGTGATCGCCTGAAAGCACGGCCACATCGGCCCCCAATCGACGCAGATCTTTCAGCGCCGCAGGCGCTTCCTGGCGCATTTTTTCATCCAGAGAAAAACCAAGCACCTGCCCCGCCTGTGGCGCCCCATCCTGGGGCGCCAGCCAGACACGCCCGTCCGACCAGCCGCCCGCCAGATCCAGCAAGCCCACCTCACCCAAGGCCCACCCGGCGGCGCCCAGGCGCCAGCGTCGGCCCTCCGGGTCCTTGGCCTCCAGGCCCAGCCCGGCCTTTTCAGTGACCTCGGACCAGGCAACCCAGCTGGATTCGGCCGGGCCGGACAAGGTGGCCAACGCTTGCGAAAGGGGGTGATGCGACAGGGCCGCCAGCGAAGCGGCGGGCGCGGCCCAGACTTGCTGAGCCGGATCGCCCGACCAGGCATGGACCTCGCCATCGCGCCAGATCCAGTCCACGCTCAAGTGGGCATCCGTCAGGGTGCCCGTTTTGTCGAAGAGCACGGTATCTACAGAGGCCAGGGTCTCCAGCGCATCCAGGCGACGCACCAGCACCCCTCCCCGCGCCAGGCCACCGGCGGCGGCCAGCAGGGCCGAGGGGGCCGCCAGCGACAAAGCACAGGGGCAGGTCACCACCAGCACCGACACGGCCACCCACACGGAGCGGCCCGGATCGATCCACAGCCAGGCCAGCCCGCCCAAGGCGGCCAGACCCAGCACGGCCCACAGGAAGGGGCCGGCAAATCGATCCGCTGTGCGCAGCCATCCTGGCTTTTCAGTGAGGGCCTGGTGCACCAGGGAGACGATCTGCTGGTAGCGGGTATCGGGCCCCAGGCGCTCGATGCGGCACCACACCGGCGAGCCCAGGTTCATGCTGCCTGCCACCACGACCTGGCCGGCCTGCCGAGGCACGGGGCGAGACTCGCCGGTGAGCAGGGCTTCGTCCACCTCGGTCTGACCCAGCACAATCTGCCCGTCCGCCGGGAAAGCTTGGCCCACCGCGATGCGCACATGATCACCCGGACGCAGGGCCGACAGCGGCACGGATTGCACGGCCGCCCTGGCCAGATCGGCCTCCGCGCTCACGGCATCCACCGACCGTTCGACGGCCTCCGGCAAACGACTGCACAGTGCCTCCAGGGACTGCGTCACCTTCTCGCGCGCCCGCCCTTCCAGCCACCGCCCTCCCAGCAGGAAGGTGACAAACATGGTGAGCGAATCGAAATAGGCATCCTGCCCCAGCCAGTCGGTGTGGCCGAAGGTCACGCCGGTGCTGACGCCGAACATGGCGGCGATGCCCAGCGCCACCGGCGTGTCCATGGAAATGCGCCCATGCTTGAGCGCCGCCCAGGCCCCGGCAAAAAAGGGCCCGCAGGAAAAGGTCATGACCGGCAGACTGATCACCCAGCTGGACCAGTTCATCAGGCGCCAGATGTCGGCCGGGATGTCCTCGGGTCCCGCCACGTACTGGGCCGTGGTCACCATCATCACCTGCATCATGCAGAAAGCCGCCACCAGCAGACGCCACAGGAGCTTGCGCTGGACCTGAAGCCGCTCGCTCAGTGCCCGGGCACCCGCATCGGGCCAGGCCCGGTAACCCTGGGCCTGCACGGCCCGGATCAGATCCGACAGCTTGACCTGCCCAGGCTGCAGGGTGATGCGCGCCCGCTGGGTCGCCCCCTGGACCTGAACCTCACGAACCCCCGGCACGCGCGCCAGGGCATGCTCGATGGTGATGGCGCAGGCCGCGCAGTACATGCCCGACAAGCCCAGACCGATGGGCACACTGCCATCTGCACCCCGAGGCCCCACCTGGCACTGCTGCATCACGGCCGGATCGTCCACGCCAGCGGCCTGCGCATCGCTCAGGTGGACGGGCGGGAGCGGCGGGCGATCACTGTCGGCCAAGGGCGGCGGTGCTGCGTTAGGGGTCGAGGTAGAAACAGATGGACTCATGGGGCTGCGACACTCTAGGCCCAAACGTCGGCAACAGCCCGGACCAGGATCAACTCAATGGCACAAATTGTCTTGCAAGAACGTATTGCCCGCTCGACCTCGTGGCTGAAGGGCCTGGCCCTGGCGGGCCTGTTGCTGGGAGCATCGCTCCCGGCGCACGCTCAGATGGGTCTGCCCACCGGCCCGCAAAGGCTGCCGGCCATCCAGTTGCGCGCCGGGATGCACCTGATCAAGGCCGAAGTGGCCCAGACGCCGCGCGAGCAGCAGATCGGCTTGATGAACCGCAGCAGCATGGGGGTCAACGAAGGCATGCTCTTCGTCTTCCCTCAGGCCAGCAAGCAGTGCTTCTGGATGAAAAACACGCTCATCCCGCTGGCCATCGCCTTTGTGGCGGACGACGGCAGCATCGTGAACATCGACGAAATGCAGCCTCAGACCGAGAACAACCACTGCTCGGCCAAGCCGGTGCGCTTCGTGCTGGAGATGAACAAGGGCTGGTTTGCCAAGCGTGGCATCAAGGAAGGCGACAAGCTGGCCGGTGAGCCTTTCAGCCCAACGCCTTGATGACTGAGCTCAGATGAGAGCATCTGATCATCACTCAATTATTCCAATAAGGAATAAGCAACTTATAAATAAGTAGTTCTCATATATATAGAGCACCACTACATTTCAGCCTGCATTCACCTGCCCTTCACCTCTGAGGGGCGTGAGCAAGCAACCGAAGTGCATAGATGATGCTGGACTGGACCGCCATAGCTGCTGGCGCAGGCGTGGGATTGATCGTGGGGCTGACTGGTGTCGGCGGCGGGTCTTTGATGACCCCGCTGCTGATCTCGGTCTTCCATCTGGACAAGGCCGTGGCCATTGGCACAGACCTGTGGTTTGCCGGCCTGACCAAGGTTTCTGGCTCCGTGGCGCACCACCGCGAAGGCCACGTCGACTACCACATCACCAAGAAACTGCTGATGGGCAGCATCCCGGCCACCATCCTGACCATGGCTTACATGCACATGGAAGGGATCAGCAAGAGTGGTGACAGCGTGCTGGCCTATGCCTTGGGAATTGCGCTACTGCTGACGGCGGTGACCGTGGCCTTCCGCCCACTGTGGCACAAGGTCGGCATCTGGCTGGAGCGATACATCACCCGTGAGCGCCGCCCTGTGCTGACCGTGATGTGCGGCGCGGTCCTGGGCGTGCTCGTGTCACTGAGCTCCATCGGTGCAGGTGCGCTTGGCGCCACCATGATCTTGCTGCTCTACCCCCGCCTGGACATGAAACGCCTGGTGGGCACCGACATCGCGCACGCCGTACCTTTGACCATCGTGGCAGGTATTGGCCATGCGTCCCTGGGCAATGTCCACTGGATGCTGCTGATTGAACTGCTGGCTGGCTCACTCCCCGGAATATGGGTGGGCGCCAAATTGACCAAGCATTTGCCTGACACAATCACGCGCTTTGCGCTGTGCGCGTGTCTGGTGGTTGCTGCCCGCAAGGTGCTGCTGTCCGCCTGAGGCGGCAACACCCCTACAGACCGAAGAATCCGTTTTCTTTGACACATTGACAGCCGGCTTCATCACCGGACCGATGCCATGTATCAGTACACCGAATTTGACAAACAGTTCGTCCGCCAGCGCGCGGCGCAATTCCGCGACCAGTTGGAGCGCAATCTGGCCGGCAAGCTGGGTGACGACGAGTTCCGTCCCCTGCGGCTGCAAAACGGCTGGTATGTCCAGCGCCATGCGCCCATGCTTCGGGTGGCCGTGCCTTATGGCGAGCTGTCGTCCACCCAGCTGCGCCAGTTGGCCCGCATCGCCCGCGAGTTCGACCGCGGCTATGCCCACTTCACGACGCGCCAGAACGTCCAGTACAACTGGATCCCCCTGAGCCGCAGTGCCGACGTGATGGACCTGCTGGCCGAAGTCAACATGCACGGCATCCAGACCTCGGGCAACTGCATCCGCAACATCACGGCCGATGCCATGGTGGGCGTGGCCGAAGACGAGATCATCGACGCCCGTCCTTACTGTGAGGTGCTGCGCCAGTGGTCGACCCTGCACCCCGAGTTCGCCTTCCTGCCCCGCAAGTTCAAGATCGCCGTGAGCGGCGCCAAGGAAGACCGTGCCGCCATCTACTGGCATGACATCGGCCTGCAACTGGTCAAGAACGACGCCGGTGAGGTCGGCTTCAAGGTGATCGTCGGTGGTGGCATGGGTCGCACCCCCATCACGGGTTCGGTCATCAACAGCTTCGTGCCCTGGCAGCAAATCCTGGTCTACATCGAAGCCATCGTGCGGGTCTACAACCGCTACGGCCGCCGCGACAATATGTACAAGGCCCGCATCAAGATCCTGGTCAAGGCCGAAGGACAGAAGTTCTTCGATCAGGTCAATGCGGAGTTCGAGGCCATCCTCAGCCGCGATCTGGACGGCGCCGCCCACCTGATCCCCCAGGCCGAGTTCGATCGCGTCAACGCCGGCTTTGTCTACCCTGCATCGGTGCAGGCTCACACACCGGCCGGCAACGGCCTGCCCTCCGACGCCTCCGAGCAGGACAAGACCCAGTTCGGCAAGTGGCTGGAGCGCAATGTGCGCGGCCACAAGGTGCAGGGTTACAAGAACGTGCACCTGTCGGTCAAGCGCGTGGGCCAGGCCCCCGGTGATGTCACCGATCAGCAGATGGATGCGATCGCCGACATGGCCGACCGTTTCAGCTGCGGCGAGCTGCGTGTGACCCACGACCAGAACGCCCTGCTGCCCTTCGTGCGCGAAGAAGACCTGTTTGCCCTGTGGCAGGCTGCCAAGGCGGCCACGCTGGCCTCGGCCAACATCGGTTTGCTCAGCGACATGATCGCCTGCCCGGGTGGTGACTTCTGCGCCCTGGCCAATGCCCGCTCCATCCCGATTGCCAACGAGCTGATCGAGCGCTACCAGAGCCTGGACGAGCTCTACGACATCGGCGAGATCGACCTGCACATCTCCGGCTGCATCAACTCCTGCGGCCACCACCACACGGGCCACATTGGCATCCTGGGCGTGGACAAGGATGGCACCGAGTGGTACCAGGTCACCCTCGGAGGCTCGGACGGCTCGGACCATGCACCCACCAGCGCCGCAGGCAAGGTGATCGGCCCCTCGTTCGCCGCTGACGAAGTCAGCGACGTGATCGAGGCCGTGATCGAAACCTACAAGGACCAGCGCGCCGCGAACGAGAAGTTCATCGACACGGTCCAGCGCATCGGGCTGGACCCTTTCAAGGCCGCGGCCAATGCCGTGCGTCGCTCGACCGCCAAAGATTCCGCCAAGGCAGCCTGATATGAAATTCATCGAACTCCCTCACGACCAGTGGCACACGGTGGGTGGCGAAGACGGTCCCATGTCGCACCCGCCCATCAAGAGCCACAGCCTGCTGACCCTGGGCCAGTGGCATGCCGTGCGCGAACAATGGCCCGCGCAGGGCTGCGCCGACTACAAGCCTGTGGGCGTGATCCTGAGCAACGACACCGACATCGAAGTCCTCGAAACCGATGTGCCCAAGCTGGCCCTGGTGGTGCTGCAGTTCCCCAAGTGGGTGGACGGCCGCGCCTACACGCAAGCCCACATCCTGCGTTCGCGGTACCGCTTCCAGGGCGAGATCCGCGCCACCGGCGAAGTGCTGGTGGACATGATGCCCTTGCTGGCCCGCACCGGCTTTGATGCCGTGGTGCTGCGCGGCGATCAGGACCGTGCCGCCGCCGAGCGTGCCTTGAGCTTCTTTGCGCCTCGCGGCCACTACCAGGGCGACGTCAAGGTGACCAAGCCCGTGTTCGGTCGCGCGGCCTGATGCCAGGAGACTGCAGATGAGCGAAACCTCCTCCCTGTTGGGTGGCCCGGCCCCTGCCGGCTCGGCCATCACTCTGTACAACCACCCAAGTGCCGACTACGCGGCCAAGGTGCAGGCCACCCTCGAACTGCTCAAGGCCGCCGCCATCGAGCACCCGGGCAAGGTCGTGCAAGCCACCAGCCTGGGCGTGGAAGACATGATCGTCACCGATCTGATCGCACGCCACCGCTTGCCCATCGCCATCGGCACCCTGGAAACCGGCGCACTGCACCCCGAGACCGTGTCCCTGATCGGCACGATCGAGACGCACTACGCCGACGCTGGCATCCACGTCGAGGTCTACCAGCCGGTGGCCGAGGCCGTGATCGAGTTCGTCCAGAAGAACGGCGACAAGGCCATGTACGAGAGCATCGATCTGCGCAAGGCCTGCTGCGGCATCCGCAAGCTCGAGCCCCTGGGCCGCATGCTGGCCGAGCGTTCGGCCTGGATCACCGGCCTGCGTCGCGAGCAATCCAACAACCGTGGCGACATGGCCGCGCGCGAGCAGGACGACAAGGGCCGTGCCAAGTTCAACCCGATGATCGAGTGGACCTGGGGCGATGTGTGGCACTACGTGTCCGTGAACCACGTGCCTTACAACCCCCTGCACGACCAGTTCATGCCCAGCATCGGCTGCGCCCCCTGCACCCGCGCCATCGCCGTGGGCGAGGACTTCCGCGCTGGCCGCTGGTGGTGGGAGGACGAGAAGGCCAAGGAATGCGGCCTGCACGTCCACCAGAAATGAATTCCAAGAGTGAGTAAAACGATGAACGCCCCCGTGAACGTGAACCAATTGCTGGCGGATGTGGACCACCGCCACCTGGACGCCCTGGAAGAAGAGGCCATCTTCATCCTGCGTGAAGTGGCCGCCAGCTTCGAGCGCCCTGCCCTGCTGTTTTCCAGCGGCAAGGACTCGTGTGTGGTGCTGCATCTGGCCGAAAAGGCCTTCAAGATGAAGAACGCGCAAGGCCGGCTGGAGGGCAAGCTGCCCTTCCCGCTGCTGCACGTCGACACCGGCCACAACTTCCCCGAAGTGATCGAGTTCCGCGAACAGCGCGTGGCCGAGATCGGTGAGCGCCTGATCGTGGCGCACATGGACGAGTCCATCAAGAAGGGCACCGTGCGCCTGGCTCACCCGCTGGAGTCACGCAACGGCCACCAGACGGTGACTTTGCTCGAAGCCATCGAGGACAACCGCTTTGACTGCCTGATCGGTGGCGCCCGCCGCGACGAAGAGAAGGCCCGCGCCAAGGAACGCATCTTCAGCCACCGCGACAGCTTTGGTCAGTGGCAGCCCAAGGAGCAGCGCCCCGAGCTGTGGAGCCTGTTCAACACCCGCATCAAGCCGGGTGAGCACTTCCGCGCCTTCCCGATCAGCAACTGGACCGAGCTGGACGTGTGGCTCTACATCGCTCGCGAAGGCATCCCCCTGCCAGGCATCTACTTCAAGCATCCCCGCCAGGTGATGCGCCGCAAGGGCCTGCTGGTGCCTCTGACCGAGGTCACGCCGGCCCTGGAAGGCGAGACCATCGAGACGGTGGACGTGCGCTTCCGCACCGTGGGTGACATGACCTGCACCTGCCCTGTCGAAAGCGATGCCGCCAGCCCGGCCGACATCGTCGCCGAGACCCTGCACGTGACCGTGAGCGAGCGTGGCGCCACCCGCATGGACGACCGCACGTCCGAGGCCTCGATGGAGCGCCGCAAGAAGGAAGGTTATTTCTGATGAACACCGTAGTTGAAAACCACGCCAAGGACGAACTGGCACACAAGGCCCTGCGCTTTCTGACGGCAGGCAGCGTGGACGATGGCAAGAGCACCCTGATCGGTCGCCTGCTGTTCGACAGCCGCGCCATCCTGGCCGACCAGCTCGACGCGCTGGAAAAGCGCGCCGCCGGTGCGCCCATCGACCTGTCCCTGCTGACCGACGGTCTGGAGGCCGAGCGCGAACAAGGCATCACCATCGATGTGGCCTACCGCTACTTCGCCACCAAGACGCGCAAGTTCATCATTGCCGATGCCCCGGGCCATGAGCAGTACACCCGCAACATGGTGACGGCAGCCGCCGGCTCGGACGCCGCGGTCGTGCTGGTGGACATCACCAAGATCGACTGGAAGGCGTCGCCCGTGCCCCTGCTGGCCCAGACCCGCCGCCACAGCCTGCTGGCCCAGCTGCTGCGTGTGCCCTCCATCGTGTTCGCCATCAACAAGCTGGACGCGATCGACGAAGACACCGAAACGGCCTTCCACAACGTCAAGGCCTCCCTGGAAGCCTTTGCCGAGCAAGCCGGCATCACCAGCAAGGGCGTGATCCCCGTGTCCGCCCTGCGCGGCGACAACGTGACCACCCCCAGCGCCAACTGGCCCTGGTACCAGGGCCCCACCCTGCTGCAGGTGCTCGAAGAGCTGCCCGTGACCGACGAGCGCCACGATGGCTCTCTGCTGCACCCCGTGCAGTACGTGACCCGCGACAGCGTCGGCGAGGGCGAGGCCTCTGCCAGCGGCACCGGCCATCAGTACCGCGCTTTCTGGGGCCGCATTGCCCACGGCAGCGTCAAGGCCGGCGACGAAGTGCAGATCTTCCCGAGTGGCGAGACCGCCATCGTGGCCGAAGTGCGCCATTCGGCCGAAGTGGTGGCCTCGTGCGAAGCCGGTCAGTCGGCCGGCATCGTGCTGGACCGCCAGGTCGACATCTCGCGCGGTGACTGGATCCACACCCCCGGTGGCATCCAGCCCACGGACACCTTCACGGCCACCCTGGCCTGGCTGGACACCGAGCCCGCCGTGCTGGGTCGCAAGTACTGGGTGCGCCACGGCAACCGCTGGGTGCAGGCCCGCATCACATCCATCGACAACCGCCTGGACATCCACACCCTGGAAGACCAGGACGCGCACGAGCTGGCTGTCAACGAGATCGGCCGCGTGCAGATCCAGACGCAGCAGCCCCTGCCAGTCGAGCCCTACCTGGACAACCGCGTGGGCGGCGCCCTGATCGTCGTGGATCCCACCACGAACCGCACCAGTGGTGCGCTTTTGGTCAAGGCCGCCTGAGCGGATCGCTGGCAGACTTCGTCCATGTCATCACACACACCACCCTCTGCCAGCGTGCCCAGCGCCCGTGTCGTCTTCATTGGCGCCGGGCCGGGTGAATCCGATCTGATCACCGTGCGTGGCGCCCGCCTGCTGGCGCAAGCCAAGGTGGTGCTCTACGACGCCCTGGCCGACCCCACGCTGCGGGACATGGCACCGGGTGCGCAGTGGATCGACGTGGGCAAGCGGGGCTTCTCCGGCCAGCCCGGCAGTGATTTCAATGGCCAGACACGCATCAACCGTCTGCTGGTCGAGCACGCCGTGTCCGTCGGTGCCGAACACGGTGCCCAGGCCGTGGTGGCCCGCCTCAAGGGCGGTGACCCCAGCCTGTTTGGCCGCCTGGAAGAAGAGCTGCACGCCCTGCGCGAGGCCGGCGTCACCTCCGAAGTGGTGCCGGGTGTGACCGCGGCCCTGGCGGCGGCGGCGGCCACGCAACGCCCACTGACCCGCCGTGGCACGGGCCGCAGCGTCAGCTTCACCACGGCCATGACGCGCACGGGTGACCTGCAATGCGGCATGGGCCCAGGGCAGCGCGCCGACACCGAAGTCTTCTACATGGCCGGACGCCAACTGGCCCCACTGTCCAAAGGACTGCTCGACGCTGGCTGGGCGCCTGAGACCGAGGTGAGCGTGGTCTCGCGTGCCGGCTGGCCCGACATGCGCCACACCCTGCACACGGTGGCCAGCCTGGACGATGCCAGCGCCATCCATGCCGGGCGCCCAACCCTGGTCATCGTGGGGGCTGGCGCCACCGCACTACCTGATCAACCTTTGACCCATATCTCCCTTTGTGGAGAAGGCCCAGCGACGGCGGGCCCCGAGGCCCCGTAAAATCGCGGCAATCCCTTTCAACCCGAATACTCCAAGAGATCTGACATGACCCACGTCGTCACCGAAGCCTGCATCCAATGCAAATACACGGACTGTGTGGACGTGTGCCCGGTGGACTGCTTCCGCGAAGGCCCCAACTTCCTCGTCATCGACCCCGATGAGTGCATCGACTGTGCCGTCTGCATCCCCGAATGCCCCGTGAACGCCATCGTCCCTGAAGAGGACGTGCCGGGCAACCAGCAGCAGTACATCAAGATCAATGCCGATCTGGCCAAGTCCTGGCCCAGCATCACCAAGCGCAAGGATGCCCTGCCCACGGCCGATGAGTGGAAGGACAAGACCGGCAAGCTCGATCAGTTGATCCGCTGATCGACGCCGCAGGAACACCCACACGATGATCCGCACGGACGCCGTCGTGATCGGGGCGGGCCCCGTGGGCCTGTTCCAGGTGTTCCAGCTGGGCCTGCTGGGCCTGAGCGCCGAGCTCATCGACGTCCTGCCGGAGGCCGGCGGTCAATGTGTGGCGCTCTACCCGGACAAGCCCATCTACGACATCCCGGGGGTGCCTCGCTGCACGGGGCGTGAGCTGACCCAGCTGCTGCTGGCCCAGTGCCAGCCTTTCCTGCCCCCGGATCACGGCACCGGCCGCCCTCGCAACCTGCACCTGGGCCAGCAGGTGACCCACCTCGAGGTGGACCGCAGCCAGCCCGAGGCACCGATCTTCCAGTTGCACACCAGCACCGGCGAGCACTTTGAAGCGCGCGCGGTGTTCATTGCCGCGGGCGCTGGCGCCTTTGTGCCGCGCAGTCTGCCCATTCCTGGCCTGGACAAGGACGCGCAGCCCGTCAACCTGCACTACCACCTGCCGGCTGATGGCCTGCCCGCGCCCTGGGCCGGTCAGCACCTGGTGGTGGCCGGCGGGGGGGATGAGGCGCTGCAAAGCGTGCTCGATGTGCTCGCAGCCCCGCCCGAACAGCGCCCCATCCGCCTGAGCCTGCTGCACCGGCGCGACCAGTTCCAGGCCGACGCTGAGCTGGACCGTCAGGTTCGCGCGTGCATCGCCCAAGGCCAGATCGATCTGGTGCTGGGCATGCCCCAGGGCGCCGACCTGAGCGACACACAGCGCCTGAGCTGCCTGCACCTGCTGGGCGCAGACGGACAGGCGCGCACCTTGCCTCTGGACCACCTGCTGGTGCGCCAGGGCCTGAGCCCCAAGCTGGGGCCCCTGAGCAACTGGGGCCTGGCCCTGGAGCGCAAACAGATCGCGGTGGACACCGTCGCGTATGCCAGCTCGATCCCGGGGATCCATGCCGTGGGCGACATCAACACCTATCCGGGCAAGAAACGCCTGCTGCTGTGCGGCTTCCATGAGGCCACGATGGCGGCCCACGCCGCCGCCACGCGCCTGCGCCCCCTTGATCCACCGCAACTGCTCTACACCACCACGAGCCACGTGCTGCACCAGCGGCTGGGCATCACTCAGGGATGACCTAAACTACAGGCCTTGCTAGGGGTGCCACACCGACCGCACATCGGACGTGGCTGAGAGAGTCCCTTCGAACCTGACCGAGGTCATCCTCGCGTAGGAAAGCATGGCCTGACGCCATCCATGAATCCTCAGCCTGCAGGGCTGGGCGACTGCGGTCGCATGGAGATCTGACAGCCTGCCGCCCCGCGGCGACGACCTTGCCCCGCCGTCCGTGCAGGAGTCGTCCACCATGCGCTGTTCATCCGCTTCGCTTCATCACATCACCCCGGTGGCCCTGGCCACCACCACCCTGCTGAGTGCCTTCACGCTCTCGTCGCCCGCCTGGGCCGAGGACAGCAGCACCGCCAGCCTGCCTGCGGTATCGGTCAAGGCCTCACCGGCGCGCGAGCCCCGCGCCAGCATCGCCGGCCTGGGGGATCTGCCCGCCTGGCAGACGCCGGTTCAAGCCCTGAGCCTCAAACCGGATGCCCTGGCCAACGCGCAGGTACAACGTCTGGCCGATGTGATCAAGCTCGACGCCAGCACCAGCGACGCCTACAACACCGCGGGCTACTGGGACTCTTTCACCATGCGTGGCTTCGTGCTGGACAACACCAGCAACTTCCGCCGCGAGGGTCTGCCCATCAATGCCGAAACCCGCATCGCCCTGGACAACAAGGCCAGTGTCGAGTTGCTCAAGGGCACCAGTGGCCTTCAGGCCGGCATCAGCGCCCCTGGCGGACTGGTCCATCTGCTGGTCAAACGACCCGAGGGGCGTGTGCGTCAGGCTGAACTGGCTTACACGGGTGGCAACAGCGTCAAGGCCGCCGTGGACCTGAGCGACCGCTTTGGTGCATCGCAGAGCATGGGCCTGCGCATCAATGCCGCCACAGAACGCCTGGATCCGGGCACCCAGGCCACCGGCGGCCAGCGCCACCTGCTGGCCCTGGCCACGGACTGGCGCATCGCGCCAGGCAGCACCCTGGAGGCCGAGTTCGAGCACAGCCGCCACCGCCAACCCAGCATGCCGGGCTTCAGCGCCACCGGAAACACCCTGCCCTCCGCCGATGCCATCGACCCCGACACCAACCTGAACCAGCAGCCCTGGAGCCAGCCGGTCGACATGCGCGGCAACACCGGCACCCTGCGCTGGCGCCAGACCTGGAGCCCGGCCTGGGCTTCGACCGTGACCTATGGTGAGCAGCACCTGCGCACAGACGACCACGCGGCCTTCCCTTTTGGTTGCTCGATGGAGATTTACGACCGCTTTTGCCCGGACGGCAGCTTCGCCATGTATGACTTCCGCTCCGATGGAGAAAAACGCATCACCCGTGCCTTGAATGCACAACTCAACGGCCAGGTGACGTTGGGCAGCACTCGCCACGATCTGACCTTGGGCGTGCTGCGGGCCCTCCACCGCACAGACCTGTCGACCCAGGCCTTCAACCCGCTGACGGGCCTCGGCAACATCGCCACACCCACGCTGGAATTCGCCCCCAACCCTGACCTGACCTACCCCGTGGCCGACCGCCATGAGCGCTCCACGGAATGGCTGCTGCAAGACGCCATCACCTTGGACGAACAATGGCGCGTGTGGGCTGGTGTGCGCCACACCACGCTGGCGCGCCGCAGCATCCCCACCGATGGCAGCCCCAGCACGAAGCGCCGTGAATCGATCACCACGCCCTGGGTGTCCGTGGGTTACACAGTCGAGCCACGCACCCAGATGTACATCAGCTGGGGTGAAGGTGCCGAGATCAAGACCGCTCCGCAGTTCTATGTCGACAATCCGCTGGAGATCATGCCCGCCGCCAAGAGCCGTCAGTTGGAGATCGGCGTCAAAGGCCAGGGTGAAGGCCAACAATGGGGCTTCAACTGGTTCCGCATCCAGCGTCCCGAGTTCGAGAGCGTCGATGCCCTGTACCAACGTGATGGCGGCTCGGTGCACCGCGGCCTGGAAGGCTACTGGCAGGCACAGTATGGCCAACTCGGCGTGAACGCCTCGGCCATGATCCTGGATGCCGAACGTGAAGGCAGCGCCGTGGTGGCCACTGGCAAGACCCCGGTCAATGTGCCCAACATCGCCCTGAAGCTGTCGACCAGCTACAAGGTGTCGCAAGACGTGACCGGCACCCTGCCCTTCGTGCTGCAGGCCGATCTGGTGCACGAGGGCCGCCGCTGGGTGGACAAGGCCAACACCTTGCGCCTGCCCGCGTGGACCCGTGTGGATGTGGGCGTGCGCGCGACGCAACAAACCCAGGGGGTGGACCTCACCTGGCGTCTGGGCGTGAGCAATCTGTTCGACAAGCGCGCCTGGCGTGAAGCACCCAACAACTTCGGGCACATCTGGCTGTTCCCCATGGAGGCGCGCAAGCTCACGGCATCGGCGCAGATCGACTTCTGAGTGCAGGCACCGCGAGGTGTTTGTGCGCGATGTGGCATAGCCTCAACAGGCTCACAAAAATCGCAGCGATTTGCGTGAATTCAAAAAACAATGCTATAGTCACGTTCTCGATTGATCGCTGCAACGCAAAACGAAACAGCGAAACATCTGATCCCCGATAGCTCAGTCGGTAGAGCGCCGGACTGTTAATCCGTAGGTCCCTGGTTCGAGCCCAGGTCGGGGAGCCAAAATAAGCAAAGCCTCGCACGAAAGTGCGGGGCTTTTTGCTTTGTGCGCACTCATGGCCAAGCCATCAAGCCACAACGCGATTCCTGCCTGCCGATTTAGCCTGGTAGAGATGTTCATCGGCACGAACGAGCAAACGGTCCAGATCGTCTTGCGAATCCGTCTGGCTGGCCACGCCGACGGACACCGTGACGGACAGACGTTCGTCCCCATGCGTCACGCGCATGGCCGCCAGGGCCTCGCGCATGCGATTGGCCACCTCGCGGGCCGCGTTCAGATCGGTCTCGGGCAGCAGCGCGGCAAACTCCTCTCCGCCCATGCGTGCGAACAGATCGTGCGAACGCAGATGCTTGACGCACGCCTCGGCCACGCCCTTGAGGACTAGGTCCCCTGCATGGTGGCCGTGGCTGTCGTTGACCTTCTTGAAGTGGTCGATGTCCAGCATCAGCACAGACACGGGCTTGCCGCTGCGCTGTGCACGGGCCAGTTCGCGGGCACCGTGGTCATAGAAATCACGTCGGTTGGAGACACCGGTCATGGGGTCGGTGCGCGCCTGGCTTTGCAGCTCCAGCTCCAGACGATGACGTTCGGTGATGTCGGTCACGGTGGTGCGGCTGGACACCACCTCACCCGCCTCGTTTCTGACCGCACTGGCATTGAGCGAGACCGGTAGCGCGCTGCCATCCCTGCGCCGCAGCATGATCTGCAGATCGGCGAGCTCCACGCCCCGCATGAAGTCCTGGAAACGCTCCAGGAACAAGGCCCGGGTCTCGGGCAAGACCAGATCGGCGTAGTGCATCTGGCCCACCACTTCGTTCGCCTGGTAGCCCAGCCAGCTCAGCTCCGTTCGGTTCATCCGCACCACCCGCCCGTCGGCGTCCAGCGAGTGGTAGCCACACGGGGCGTTGTCGTAGAGGTCCTGCAACTCCTGAGTGTAGGCATCCCTGTGGGCGCGCAAGGCGGCACGCTGCGCCTGCTGCACGGCCTGGGCCCAGGCAGCCACCCCCAAGGCCAGCAGCATCAAGGCCACCGCCACCTGACCTGAGGTCTGATGCAGGAAGGAATCCATCTGCCACACCCGCTCGGGCACAAAGACCACCAGCTTCCACTGCGGGCCATGGGAATCAGGCGAGGCCTGCAACCACGCACTGGCCGATGCCACCGACGCCTTGATGGTGCTGAACAGGTAGACCCCATCGACATCGCGCACCTGCCCGCTGTCCTGGGCGGTGATGGTGGACGCCACCCGGGGATACAAGCGTGACAACTGATGCTCGGGGTGACCCAGCATCCAGCCCCACTCCTTGTCTCGATCGGGATGTGACAGGAACTGGCCCTGCGCATTGACCAGCATGCCCACGCTCTCTCCTGCGTGAATCACCAGTTCACGAAACCCCTTGAGCATCTTTTCGGCCTGGTAGTTGACCACCAGCACGCCGAGCGGGCGCCCGGAGGCATCGCGCACCAGGGCCGCCACGCGGATCATGGGCAGCAAGGGGCGCTCGACCTGCCCGTGCTCGATGTTCAGGTCGAGCGGCGAGAGATAGATCTCCCCGGCATCCAGCCTCAGAGCCTCTTTGAAGTAGTAGCGATCTGCCTTGTTCTGCAGCTCGGCGCCAGGCACGATGCGCACCCGCCCACCGCGGAAATTGACGCGCACGCGCTCCTGTCCGGTCATGTCCAGCAGACGGACCTGATCGTAGCGTTGGTAGGTCTGCGCAAAATGGACGAACTGCTCCTCGACGATCCCCCGGATGTCTGCCTGCCCCAACAACAGATAGTCACGCACGCGAGGCAAGCCAGCCAGCACGCGCGTGTTGTTGCCGATCTCCTGCAACTCCGCCTGGACCAGGCGGTCCGTCATTTCAAGGTGGCCGTGCTCTCGGGCCAGCACCGCCTGCTCCAGCCCGCGACAGTACTGGCGATAGATGGGCCAGGCCACCACCATGACCAGAGCCACCGCCAGCAGCCAGTACATCAGGGCCTTGCGGAAAATTTTGAGCAAACCGGATACTCCACTATGCTGTTTCTTCGGACGACGTTCCTGGCACGCACCAGTAATATATTCGCCAGAGGACCACAAATGCTCATGTCGCCCAAGAATCACACCACATGACACGCTCCAGCACTGTCCTGCCTGAGAAGGCGCACGTGCTGTTTGTTCACGGCATGGGGCGTTCCCCACTGTCGGGCTGGCCCACCCTGCTCCGGCTGCGGCGTCAGGGCTGGCACACGCACACCTTCGGCTACTTCGTCTGCGCACAGTCCTTCGAGGCCATCCGCGATCGCCTGGTGCAAAGGCTGGTGGCGCTGTGCGCTCAGGGCGACTGCATCGTCATCGGGCACTCGCTGGGCGGCGTGCTGTTGCGCAGCGCCTTGGCTCACCTGCCCGAGGGCACCCGGCTGCCGCGTCACCTCTTCCTTCTGGGCTCCCCCATGCGTCCCGCACGGATGGCGCAGGCGCTGGGGCATCTGCTGCCTTTTCGATGGGCCACAGGTGACTGCGGGCGCCTGCTGGCCAGCCCCGAGCGCATGGCTGGCGTACCGCCACCCGCCATCGCCTGCACCCATGTGATCGGTACGCTGGGCTGGCGCGGCCGCTGGAGCCCCTTCGGCATGGAGCCCAACGATGGCGTGGTGGCCTTGTCAGAGGCCTGCGGCGGCGGTGTCGAGCGCGAGATCCTGCGCCCCATCGTCCACACCTGGCTCCCCAGCCATCCAGACATCGCCCAGATCATCACTCGACACATTCGGCCCAGGGTGTCAGACTCTGAATGAGTTGCTTGCATACCCCCACCAGTATGAATATACTGTGGGGAGTATTCAGCCATCTGGAGATGCCACCATGCTCAACGCCTTCACTGGAATGCACCTCGTGCGCCCGGTCACTGCCCTCATGCTGGCTGGGAGCCTGGCCCTGAGCGCCACGGCGGCCGCCATTGTGGTGCCCACCATCGTGGTACAGCCAGGGGTATCGGCCGGCACCCATCAGATCGAAGGCACGGTCGAGCCCATCCGGCAGGCCACCGTGGCGGCACAAACCCCGGGCACCCTGCTCAGTTTCACCGTCAAGGCGGGTGACAGCGTTCGGGCGGGACAGGTGCTGGCCCAGGTCGATGCCCGACAGGCGCAGGCCTCCCTGGCCCAGAGCGATGCCTCGATGGCCCAGGCGCAGGCTCTGGCGCACAACGCCCGGCTGCAACTGGATCGCACACGCGAGCTCAGCGCCAAAGGCTTCGTGAGCAGCGCCGCGCTGGACTCGGCCCAGGCGCAGTGGCGCGCAGCCCAGGCTGGCTTGCAGGCGGCCCAGGCCGGTCAACAGCAGGCGGCCCTGCAGCGCGGCTTCACCCAGGTCACAGCCCCGTTTGATGGGATCGTGCTGGCCACCCATGTCAATGTGGGCGATCTGGCCGCTCCGGGGCGCGCCTTGCTGACCGTCTACGCACCGGGCGCCTTGCGCGTGGTCGTACAGGTGCCGGCCTCTCAGGCGGATGCCGCCCGCACGGCCCGCCGCATCAGCGTGCGAACCACCCACGGCACCGACAGCATCACTCCCATCAAGAGCACCTTGCTGCCCGTGACCGACATGGTGGCTCAGACCGTCGAATGGCGCCTGGACTTGCCCCCCCAGGTGCAGGCCGCCTGGCGACCCGGCCAGAGTGTTCAGGTGCAATTTGACGGCGACACCACGGCTTCCTCCCCGCCAGGGGGGCACAGCCTGCGCCTGCCCGCCTCGGCCATCCTGCGGCGCGGCGAATTGACTGGCGTGTATGTGGTGCGCCAGGGGCAGTTCACACTCCAGGCCGTGCGGACACGCTCGGCCGCGCAAAACGCCGAGGTCGAAGTGCTCACCGGGCTGAAGGCCGGTGACACGGTGGCCCTGGATGCCGTCCGCGCCGGGCTGGCTGGCGCGCAAGCCAAGGGGCGATGATGGAACACACCCAGCCCATGGGCATCGCCGGTCGGCTGGCCGCCGCCTTCCAGCACAACGCCCTGACACCGCTGCTGGCCATCGTGGCCATGCTGCTGGGCCTGTTCGCCGTGCTGGTCACCCCGCGCGAGGAAGAGCCCCAGATCAATGTCACGATGGCCAATGTGATGATCCCCCTCCCTGGGGCGTCGAGCGACGATGTGCACAACATGGTCGCCCGCCCGGCGGAGCAGGTGCTCTCGCAGATCGCCGACATCGAGCACACCTACTCGGTGGCGCGGCCCGGCATGGCCGTGCTGACAGTGCAGTTCAAGGTCGGCGTGCCCCGCACCGACGCCCTGGTGCGCCTGTACGACGTGCTCAATGCCAACCAGGACTGGCTGCCCAGCCAACTGGGCGCCCTGCCCCCCATCGTCAAGCCCAAGGGCATCGACGATGTGCCGGTGCTGGGTGTCACGCTCTGGAGCCGCGACGCCCAGTCGGCGCTGGCCCTGGAGCGGGTGGCGCGCACGCTGGAAGGCGACATCAAGCGCGTGCCCGGCACCCGGGAGGTGCAGACCATCGGCGGCCCCGGACAGGCCGTGATGGTCGAGATCGATCCCTCACGCCTGCGCTCGCGCGGCGTCGACATCGCCCGCCTGCGTCAGACCATCGCGGCGGCCAACCTGGGCATGCCCTCGGGCAGCGTGCTGGAGCCTGCGGCCTCCGGTGGCAGCCAGTTGCTGTCGGTCGAAACGGGCGAGTTCCTGCGCTCGGCGGACGACGTTGCCCAGATCGTGGTCGGCGTGAACAACGGCAAGCCCGTCTACCTGCGTGAAGTGGCCCGCATCGAAGCGGGCGCCCAGCAGGCCCAGCGCCATGTGTGGTTCACCCCGGGGGCGGCTGTGAATGCGTCGCCAAACGCCAGTGCGCCGCAGGCCTCCGGGGGGGCCTACCCCGCCGTGACCCTGACCGTCACCAAAAAGCCCGGACAGAACGCCGTGGATGTGTCCACGGCCGTGCGCGCCCGGCTGGAAGAGCTGCGCAACACCGTGCTGCCCGATGGAGTGGAGATGACCATCACGCGGGACTATGGCGAAACCGCCGCCGACAAGGCCAACAAGCTGATCCAGAAGCTGGCCTTTGCCACGGGCTCCGTGATCCTGCTGGTGGGTCTGGCCCTGGGCCGCCGCGAGGCGATGATTGTGGGCGCGGCCGTGATCCTCACGCTCACTGCCACCTTGTTTGCCTCCTGGGCCTGGGGCTTCACGCTCAACCGGGTGTCGCTGTTTGCCCTGATCTTCTCCATCGGCATCCTGGTGGACGACGCCATCGTGGTGGTCGAGAACATCCACCGCCATCAGCAGCTCTTTCCGGGCAAGCCGCTGCGCGAGATCATCCCCGAGGCGGTCGATGAGGTCGGAGGCCCGACCATCCTGGCCACCCTGACCGTGATCGCGGCGCTGCTGCCCATGGCCTTTGTCAGCGGCCTGATGGGGCCCTATATGAGCCCCATCCCCATCAACTCCAGCCTGGGCATGGCCATCTCGCTGGCCATCGCCTTCACGGTCACCCCGTGGCTGGCGCTCAAGCTGATGAAGGCCCACACCGGCGGGCATGGCGGCAGCGAGCATGCGCCCGCCGCACCCACCGGCCTGGCCGGGCAACTGCAGCGCCTGTTCCAGCGGGTGCTCATGCCCTTGCTCGTGAGCCGCCGCAAGCGCTGGGCCATGGGCCTGGGCATCATCGCGGCCGTGGCCGTGTCGGTCGGCCTGGCCACGGTGCCCTCGTCCATGGTGGGCGTGGTGCTCAAGATGCTGCCCTTCGACAACAAGAGCGAGTTCCAGGTGGTGGTGGACATGCCCGCAGGCACGGCCCTGGAAGACACCGAGGCCGCGCTGCAGGACCTGGGTGCCTACCTGGCCACCCAGAAGGAGGTGCTCAATGTGCAGGGCTATGCCGGCACGGCCGGGCCCATCACCTTCAATGGCCTGGTGCGCCAGTACTACCTGCGCGCCGACGCCGAGCAAGGCGAGCTGCAAGTCAACCTGGTGGACAAGAAGCACCGCCACGAGCAGAGCCACCCCATTGCGCAGCGCCTGCGCCCCGCCCTGGAGAAGATCGCCGCACGCCATGGCGCGCGCGTCAAGGTGGTCGAGGTGCCCCCGGGCCCGCCCGTGATGTCGCCCCTGGTGGCCGAGATCTACGGCCCCGACCAGGCGGGCCGCGCCGCCCTGGCCCAGCGCGTGGCCCAGGCCTTCAAGGACACGCCCGACATCGTCGGCGTGGACACCAACCTCAAGGAGGACGCCCCCCGCGTGTTCCTGCGCGTGCAGCGTCAGCGTGCCGAGTCCCTGGGCATCCCGGTGGCCCTGGTTGCGCAGACGGTGCAGGCTGCCTTGTCCGGCACAGACGCCGCCTACCTGCACGATGGTCAGTCCAAGATCGCCGTGCCCGTGCGCCTGCAACTGCCGCGCGAGGCCCAGATCGGCCTGGACGCACTGCTGGCCCTGCCCCTGCGCGCGGCCAACGGGCAACTGGTGCCCTTGTCCGAGCTGGTGCGCGTGGAGCGTGGCGTGGTCGACAAGCCCTTGTTCAGCAAGGACCTGCTGCCTGTCAGCTATGTCTTTGGTGACATGGCGGGCCAGCTGGATTCACCCCTGTATGGCCTCTTTGCCATCCGCGACAAGCTGCCCCAGGCCGCCCTGCCGGGCACCGGCGAGATCGACGAGTTCTGGATCCGCCAGCCCAGCGATCCCTACCGGGCCTACGCCCTCAAATGGGATGGCGAATGGCAGATCACCTACGAGACCTTCCGCGACATGGGCGCCGCCTATGGCGTGGGCCTGATCCTGATCTACCTGCTGGTGGTGGCGCAGTTCAAGTCCTACCGCACGCCGCTGATCATCATGGCGCCGATCCCGCTGACCATCATCGGCGTGATGCCAGGCCACGCCCTGCTGGGCGCCCAGTTCACCGCCACCTCCATGATCGGCATGATCGCCCTGGCCGGCATCATCGTGCGCAACTCCATCTTGCTGGTCGACTTCATCGAGCTGCAGGTGGCTCAGGGCCTGGCCTTCAAGGACGCCGTGGTGCAGTCAGCCGCCGTGCGCGCCATGCCCATCGCCCTGACCGGCATCGCCGCCATGGTGGGCGCCTTCTTCATCCTCGATGACCCCATCTTCAATGGCCTGGCCATCTCGCTGATCTTCGGCATCCTGGTGTCGACGCTGCTGACCCTGGTGGTGATCCCGGTGCTGTATTACGCCGCCTACCGCCGCCGCTTCGAACCCGCCCACTGATCCACATCCCCCCGCTTGGAAAGGACACTACCATGACCGTTGAACGCATGATCCGAATCATCGCCGGCCTGTTCATCATGATCTCCCTCGCCCTGGGCGTGGAGGGCAGCCCGCTGTTTGTCTCGAAGTGGGCCCTGGCCTTCACGGCCTTCGTGGGGGCCAATCTGTTCCAGTTCGGCTTCACCAACTTTTGCCCGCTGGCCATGATCCTGCGCAAGCTGGGCTTCAAGGACGGTGCGGCTTGCTGCGCCTGATCAGACGCGCTCACCTCAAGGAGTAGCAAAATGGGGTCTTCACGCGCCAAAGGGACGTCACCTTCCGACGATTGCAGTATGTCAGCACTGGACAACGAGAAAAGCCGAACCGATATCCTCAACCGCCTCAAGCGCGCAGAGGGCCAGTTGCGCGGCATCCAGCGCATGATCGAAGAAGGCGATGGCTGCTTGGACATTGCCACCCAGATGGCGGCGGTGCGCAAGGCCCTGGACAGCACCTCTGTGCGCATGACCATGTGCTTCATGGAGCAGCATCTGCAAGAGCGCCTCAGGTCGCCGGAAGGTGCCGTGCCCGAAATGAGCGAGATGCTGGGCGACATCGAGACGCTGCTGGGCAAGATTCGCTGATCACAGGCACTTGACTCCGCGTTAACCCTGTAGTCAAGTGCCTGGGTCAGGCGCATTATCTCGATATACCCATACGGGTACAGGTAAGGAGATGAGTCATGGCCCATATCGTGATCCTCGGCGCCGGCATCGGCGGCCTCCCCATGGCGTTCGAGATGAAAGAGAACGCCCGCCCTGAAGACACCATCACGGTGATCTCCAACACCCCCACCTTCCACTTCGTGCCCTCCAACCCCTGGGTGGCCGTGGACTGGCGTGACCGCGACGAGATCGAGCTGCCCATCGCCCCCATCCTGGAGAAAAAGGGCGTGGCCTTCATCCCGGTCGGCGCGCAGCGTGTGCACCCCGAGCGCAACGAGGTCGAACTGGCCGACGGCCGCCTGATCCGCTACGACTACCTGGTCATCGCCACCGGGCCCAAGCTGGCCTTTGATGAGATTGAGGGTCTGGGCCCGCAGGGGCACACGCAGTCGATCTGCCATGTTGAGCACGCAGAACATGCCAAGGATGCGTGGATGGACTTCGTGAAGGACCCGGGGCCCATCGTGGTCGGCGCGGTCCAGGGCGCATCGTGCTTCGGCCCGGCATATGAATACGCCATGATCATGGAGACCGACCTGCGTCGCCGCAAGATCCGCGACAAGGTGCCCATGACCTTCGTGACCTCGGAGCCCTACATCGGCCACCTGGGCCTCAACGGCGTGGGTGATTCCAAGGGCCTGATGGAATCCATTTTCCGTGACAAGGCCGTGCGCTGGATCTGCAATGCCAAGGTCACCAAGGTCGAAGCCGGCCTCATGCACGTGCTGGAGCACGATGACGAGGGGAAAGCCAAGAAGGAGCACACCCTGCCCTTCAAGTACTCGATGATGCTGCCCGCCTTCAAGGGCGTGGACGCCGTGTTGGGCATCGATGGCCTGGTCAACCCTCGGGGTTTTGTCCTCATCGACGAGCACCAGCGCAACCCGCGCTATCCCAATGTGTTTGGCATCGGCGTGTGTGTGGCCATCGCACCGACCGAACCCACACCGGTGCCCACGGGCGTGCCCAAGACGGGCTACATGATCGAGTCCATGGTCACGGCCACGGCTCACAACATCCGGGCCCTGCTTGATGGCAAGCCCCCGACGGAAAAGGCCACCTGGAACGCCGTCTGCCTGGCCGATTTCGGTGACCGGGGCGCAGCCTTCGTGGCCATCCCTCAGATCGCCCCGCGCAACGTCAACTGGTTTGCCGAGGGCTACTGGGTGCACCTGGCCAAGATCGCCTTCGAGCGCTACTTCCTGCGCAAGATGAAGAAGGGCACCTCCGAACCCATCTACGAAAAAATCGTGATGAAGGCCATGGGCATCATGAAGCTCAAGGACCACTGAGGGTGATGCGATACCATTCTTGATGGATTCAATGCCTCTGCTCTTCCTGGCGATGTGCTGGCTGCTGTTTGGCGCTTCGCACAGCCTGCTGGCGGGCCACACCCTGGAGCGACTGTTCGGGCAGCGCTCCCGCCTGGCCTTCAACCTCATCGCCCTGGTGTCGGTGGCGCTGCCCATCAGCATCTGGCTCTACCTGCCCGCTCAGCCTCTGTGGTCGGAGCCACCGGCCTGGCGCTGGGTACACCATGGCGTGAGCCTGCTGGCGGGTCTGGGTTTCGTGCACACCCTCCGGTACTACTCATTGCCCGGCTTTTTGGGCCTGCGCGCAGAGACCTGGCCCCTGACCTTCAGCCCCTGGCATCGCTGGGTGCGTCACCCCTGGTATTTTCTGATGCTGGTGGCCATCTGGGCGCAGCCCATGACGGACACCTGGCTGGTCTCGGCCTTGTGCATCACGGCTTACCTGATCATCGGCAGCCGCATTGAGGAGCAGCGCATCCTGCGCTACCACCCTGGGGCCTACGCGGCCTATCGTCGCCTGGTGCCTGGCCTGCTGCCCTGGAAGGGCTGCGCCCTGGACAACACCACCCGGCGCCAACTGGAGACGCAAGCCGCTCGTGAGTCTGATCCAGCTCTGACTTGACCTGACGGTTTGACAAGACGCTCATCCCCGGCGCAGTATCAAAAAGCGGCCTACATGCCGACAACGACTGCACACCAGGAGAAGCACATGATCAGCAAACGACTTTGGACCTGCCTGCTCACAGGCGGCTTATCCACCTTGATGTCTATGACCTGGCCGCTCGCTCAGGCTGCGGAGCCACCCGCAGCCTGGGGCACGGCCGACGTTCGCCAGTTGATGAGCGATCAGGAATGGACACGTTTTCGCGCTCAGATGTGGGCCGCCAAAACGGACGACGAGCGCAACCGCCTGCGCGTCGAGCACCATGAAGAGATGAAAAAGCGCGCCCAGGCCAAGGGCATGAGCATTCCGGACCAACCACCCCCTATGGGCATGGGGCCGGGCATGGGCGCCGGGCCTCGCATGCAACCGCCCTGTGCGGCATCGGCCGCCCCTTGCGGGCAGCGTCACCCCATGAAGCGTCGCAAGGGCGGCATGGGTGGCAAGGGTGGCATGCCTGCATCCGCCCCCAAACCCTGATGCCAGCGCCATGAACAAGGGCCCCATGCTGGGGCCCTTGGCGCTCAGATCAGGTGGTGCTCAGGGCATCACTTGGTCTTGCAGGTCGACAGCCCGAAGGGCAGATAGGCCGGACACCAACCCGACAGGCCCGTGGCCAGCGGCACCACACCGATCCAGCCCCACACGCCGACCACACCGGTGGCTGCCAACGCGATCAAGGCCACGCCAGCGCCAATGCGCGCCATGCGATCCACACCACCAACATTTGCTTTCATGCTTCTCTCCTGATCAACACACTGGGGGAAAGGCCCCCACACCTGTTCAAACACATGACAGGGCCGTCCAGGCCTGCTGCGCGCTCATGAAGCAGCGCCCCTCAAAACGGCGCGCCAGATCACCTGCCTGCAAACGGTCCATGACCGGCCCCTTGATCTCAGCCAGATACAAGGTCTTGCCCTGATCCTTCAACGCCTGATCGAGCTCCAGCAGGGACTGCATCGCCGTGTGGTCGATGTGGTTGACCGCAGACAGCAAGAGCACCACAAGGCGGCTGCTCGTTTGCCCATGGATCAACTCGCACAGACGCTGCTCCACCCGCTGAATGTTGGTGAAATCCAGGCTCTCATCGACCCGCACCATCAGCACCCCCGGCAAACACTCCACCTGATGCCGCGCCATGTTGCGGAAATGCTCGGTGCCCGGCACGCGCCCCACCGCCGCCATGTGCGGCTGACTGTGCCGCCAGATCATGGCGCCCATCGACCAGGCCATGCCCAGCATGATGCCCGCCTCGAAACCGATCAGCAAGACTCCGACGGCCGTACTCAGGAACGACCAGGCCTCGGCTCGGTCATAGCGCCATGCCGATCGCAAGGCCTGCCATTCGATCAAGCCTGCGACGGCCATGATGATCACGGCGGCCAGTGCGGCCTTGGGCAAATACGCCAGCACGGGCATCATGGTCAGCAACAGCAGCCCCAGCAGGACGGCGGTCACGATACCGGCCAGCGGGCTGCGGGCCCCTGCGGCCTCGTTGACGACAGATCGCGAGAGGCCGCCGGCCACCGGCATGCCGCCCAATACGGCGCCACCCACATTGGCCAGCCCCAAGCCCAGCAGTTCACGGTCGGCATCAATGCGCTCACCGCGCTTGAGCGCAAAAGCCTGCGCCACCGAAACGCTGCTGACAAAACTCACCAGGCCAATCAAGAGCACGGGCATGACCAGGCCCCGCAGATCATCGCGGCCCAGGCTGGCCAGCGTGGACCAGGTGGCGCCCGCCACCGCATCGCCCCTCCCCACCGAACCCACCAGTGCAGGATGCAGATCGGTCTGAGCACCCATCCAGGAGGCTACGAGCGTTGCCAGCACCAGCACCACCAGAGGCCACAAACGCGAAGCGATCTGCACCCCCGCCACAGGCCAATGGCTCAGACGTCCCAGGGCCGACACCATGCGCGGCCCCACCCCGAGCGCCAGCAAGGCCCCCAGGCCCATCAAGGCATCGCCGGCCTGCACATCAGACGGGGTGCTCACCTGCTTCCATGCGGACCAGAGCATCTCCGGCACGGTGTAGCCCAAGGAGGGCCAGCCCATCAAGGGGGCCACCTGCCCGGCAAAAATCAGGATGGCCGAGGCCACGGTAAAACCTTGCACCACGGGGCGACTGAGCAATTGCGACAGAAAGCCCAGACGCAACACCCCCATCAGCAGCATCAACAGACCCGAGCCCAGCGCCAGGCACCAGGCCATGGCCTGATAGGTCAAGGACCCTGGCGTGGCCAGGGGGGCCAGTGACTGCGCCACCATCAGCGACGTGATCGCCGCCGGCCCCACCGACAAGGACCCACTGCTGCCGAACACGGCATAGGCCAGCAAAGGCAACAAACTGGCAAAAAGCCCCACCTGAGGCGGCAAGCCGGCCAGCATGGCGTAGGCCAGGCTTTGGGGCACCAGCATGACCGCGACCACCAGGCCGGCCGTGAGATCGCCCGTCAACCAGGCACGCTGCCATTGGCGCACCCAAGGCGGAGGGAAGGCCCATGGGGCTTGCCCTGCCGACCCGACACGCCGCCCTTCATTCACGAAGCGCACCCCACCTGGCCACCACATGCCTGGAACAAGGCGCTGGCCCGGCCACCCGAGCGGCAGAACGCAACCACCGGATGGGGCAGATCCGCGCATTGACGCTGGTATTCATCCACCTTCTCGGGACTGATCATCAGGCTGGCCACGGGAAAGTACACATAGCGCAGGCCCGCCGCCTCGGCCGCAGCCTGAATCTGGGCGCTGGTGGGCTGCCCCGGGCCACCCTCGCCATCGGGACGGTTGTTGATGATGCTGCGAAAGCCCTGGCGGGCCAGCACCGCCACATCGTTGACGGAGATCTGGCCACACACCGTGAACTCGGGGCACAGGGACGAGGTGGAAACACTCAGGGTCATCATCTTCTCCGGTAAAAAAGGGAATCATCCACAGGTGCCGCCCGGCAGGGCCGCGCCACATATACGGCTGTGAAGCACCTGCATCACGGCAGCGGCGTCGTCGCTGATGAGGCGGTAATAGATGTGCTTGCCCACCCGACGCGTGTCGACCAGGCCCTCCTGACGCAAGACACCCAACTGCTGGGACAGCGTCGGCTGACGGATGCCCAGGTCGGACTCCAGTTCACCGACGCAGAACTCGCCCTGCGCCAGCCGGCACAGCAGCACCAGACGGTCGGTGTGCGCCAGCACCTTGAGCAAAGCACAGGCCTTTTCAGCAGACGCCTGCAAGGCGACCACATCAGGGGGCGGCAAGCTCACGCGATCACAAGGAGGAGGCTGATCTTTCACTTTCATGATTAACATTATGTTGACAGATATATTGTTTGTCAATAAAGTGACATCACCTTCTTTGAACCCTGGCCCTCAACATCCAGCGAGTCCGGCGCATGAGCAACCCTGCCCCCTTGGTTGAATCCTTCTTCGACCCTGACACCTTCACGTGGACCCATGTGGTGTACGACCACGAGGGCGGACATGGCGCCATCGTCGACCCGGTGCTGGACTTCGATGCGGCCAGTGGACGCACCAGCCATGCCAGCGCGGATGCCGTGATCGAGCGGGTGCGCGCGCTGCGCCTGAGCATCGACTGGATCCTGGAGACCCACGCGCATGCCGACCACCTGTCTGCCGCCCCTTATCTCCAGGCGGCCCTGGGTGGACGTGTGGCCATCGGTGGTGCCATCCAGCGCGTGCAAACCGTTTTCAAAAAGCTCTTTCATCTGGAGCGTGATTTCGCCACCGACGGCTCTCAGTTCGACCACCTCTTTCGGCCAGGCGAGGTCTTCAGGATCGGCGATCTCCACGCCACGGCCATGCATGTGCCGGGGCACACCCCTGCCGACATGGCCTACGCCGTGGGAGATGCCGTGTTCGTAGGGGACACGCTGTTCATGCCCGATGTGGGCTCGGCCCGCTGCGACTTCCCCGGCGGTGATGCCCATCAGCTCTACCATTCGGCGCGCCAGTTGCTGGCCCTGCCTGAGCAGACCCGCCTGTTCATGTGCCACGACTACCCCCCGACCGACCGCGCCCCGGCAGCCATGTGCAGCGTGGGAGAACAGCGCCAGCACAACATCCATCTGCACGATGGCGTGAGCGAGGCCGAGTTCGTCGAGCGTCGACAAGCCAGAGATGCGACACTGGGCATGCCCCGGCTGATCCTGCCCTCCGTGCAGATCAACATTCGGGCCGGTCACTTGCCACCGCCAGAGAGCGATGGCCAGCGCTACCTCAAGCTGCCACTGAACGTCTTCTAAACTTTCACATCAGGAGCCCCTCATGTCCGGTCACAACGTCCAGATCACCCTGACCCAGCAGCAGGACTACTTGTTCATGGTGAACTTTGGCGACGGGCTCTCTCCCCTGCTCTGTGACGAGCCGCCGCCGCTGGGGCACAGCCAGGGCCCCTCACCCGTCCAGTTGCTGGCCGCAGCCGTGGGCAATTGCCTGTCGGACTCCTTGCTGTTTGCGCTGCGCAAATTCAAGCAGAACCCGGACCCCATCCGCTGCGAGATCGACGCCGAGGTCGGACGCAATGCCGAAGGACGCCTGCGCGTGCTGTCGATGACCGCACGCCTGCACCTGGGGGTGGAGGCTGCCAGCCTGGCGCATCTGGACCGGGTGCTGGGCAGCTTTGAGGCTTACTGCACCGTGACCCAGAGTGTGGGCCAGGGCATTCCCATTGACGTGCAAGTGCTGGATGCGTCGGGGGCGCGGCTGAAGTAAGCCTCGCAGCCGGGCTTTCTGCTCCCATTGATTTATCTCATAAGGCATCCCCAGCGGCCTCTCTAGAATCCGCGGCATGTCCTTGCCGCCCCATCCGCTGCCCCGCCGTGCGCGTCTGACCGCCTGGTTGGGGTTGCTGGCACTGTGCGCACAGTTGCTGGCGGGCAGTGTGGGCCACTGGCACATGCTGCAGCGCTTGGCCGGCAACCCCAGCTTGCTGGAGGTCTGCTCGTCCACGAACGGACTGCGGCAGGCTGGATCGGACTCGGCGCCAGATCCCACGGGGTCTGCGTCACAGCATTGCGCTTTCTGCCTGGCGGCGGGCCACACCCCGCTGCCGCACACGCCGCCCCTCCAGCTGGCACGGCCCGCCATCAGCCACCGAGCCCCCCTGCTCATGGCTCAGGACACGCTGCCACAGGCGCCTGACCGGCGTCATGCACCCGCGCGTGCCCCCCCACTCCTCGCCTGAACTGCTTTTTTCTATTTCACACCTGCGCGAGCCCGTCACCCGATGGGCTCGCGTGGCAAGCATGTCAGAACGAAGAGAGACCTTCCATGTCGACCCCTTTCCGTCCGACCGCGATGGCACGCGCCACCGCGGCCGCTGTTGCGCTGTCCGCCCTGCCCCTGTCCACCCTGGCCCAGGCCATCGATGTGCTGGAGCCCATCGTCATCACGGCCCCCGCCATGACCACCCCGCTGGAAACCCGCTTTGATCCGCGCGCGCCCCAGCAACCCCTGCCCGCCAACGATGGCGCCAGCCTGCTCAAGACCATCCCCGGCATGAGCGTGATCCGCAAGGGCGGCACCGATGGCGATCCCCTGTTCCGCGGCATGGCGGCCTCCCGCCTGAACATCCTGGTCGATGGCGAACACATCCTGGGCGGCTGCGGCATGCGCATGGATCCGCCCACGGCCTATATCTTCCCCGATACCTTTGACAAGGTGACCTTGCTCAAAGGCCCGCAAACGGTGTTGCGCGGCCCAGGGGGCTCGGCCGGCACCGTGCTGTTCGAGCGGCAGGCCACCTATTTTGAAGAACCCGGCTGGCGCTTCCAGGCTGCCCTGACCGGCGCCAGCGCCGGACGCCATGACGAGGTCCTGGACTTCAAGGCCGGCACACCCCTGGGCTATGTGCAGGGCATCGCCACCCATGCGCAATCCGGTGACTACGAGGATGGCGACGGCCGCACGGTGCACTCAGCCTATCAGCGCTCCAGTCTGACGGCCACGTTGGGCTGGACCCCGGATCGCCACACCCGGCTGGAGCTGTCTGCGCTGGACAGCCAGGCCGAAGCCGCCTATGGCGACCGCAGCATGGACGGCTCGGTCTTCGACCGCCGCCATGTCGGCATCAAGTTCGAGAAAAGCCACATCGGCACTGTGCTCGACAAGATCGAGGCGCAATGGTTCGAGAACGATGTCGACCATGTGATGGACAACTACAGCCTGCGCACGCCACCGGCCAGCACGGGCTCTTACATGGCCTCCAACCCGGACCGCCTGACCACCGGTGGCCGCCTGGCCGTGACCTTGCGCCCCAACGATCGGCACAAGCTGGTGCTGGGGCTGGATCAGCAGGACAACGTTCACACCTTGCGCAAGAGCGGCATGGGCGGCGAACTGGCCGTGTCTTATGCCAGCCAGCGCCGGACGGAAGATGCCCGCTTCGGCAACCTGGGCCTCTTTGGCGAAGTCACCCATCTGATCAACGATCAGCAACGCGTGGTGGGCGGCCTGCGGCAAGACCACTGGGAAGCCCGCGATCAGCGCCAGACACTGAGCAGCGGCATGATGAGCCTGGGCGCCAACCCGACAGCCGGACAGCGACGCGACGAGCGACTCACCAGCGGCTTCATCCGCTACGAGCACGATCTGAGCCCCGCCACGCAAGCCCTGATCGGCCTGGGCCACACCCAGCGTGCGCCCGACTACTGGGAGCTCATCGGCAAGGAGGGGGCCAACAGCACCAGCGTCTTCGACAGCCTGCGACCGGAAAAGACCACCCAGTTGGACATCGGCCTGACCCATCAGAGCGGCCCCTGGCAAGCCTTTGTCTCGGGCTTTGTCAGCCAGGTCGATGACTACATCCTGATCCAGACCAATGTCGTCAAGCCCTCTGGCATGGGCACGCGCAGCACCACCATCGCGCGCAACGTCGACGCCCGCACCTGGGGGGCCGAAGCCGGTGTGCACTATGCCTTCAACCCACAATGGAAGGGACAAGCCAGCCTGGCCTATGTGCAGGGCGACAACGAGACGGACGACCATGCCCTGGGCCAGATCCCGCCACTGGAGTCACGCCTGGGTCTGGACTGGGACAACGGCACCTGGACAGCAGGCGGCTTGCTGAGGCTGGTGGCCACCCAGCACCGCTACGCCACCAACGAGGGCAACATCGTCGGTCAGGATCTGGGTCGATCCAGCGGCTTTGGCATCGTGTCGCTGCATGGCGGCTACCGCTGGAGCCCCTCCACCACGGTGAGTGTCGGGGTGGACAACCTCTTCGACAAGACCTATGCCGAGGCCATCAGTCGCGGCGGCGCGGCGGTGATGGGTTATGAGCAGACCACCCGGGTCAACGAGCCCGGCCGCACCTGGTGGCTCAAGCTGCAGGTGAACCTGGAGTGATTGGGTACAGTTGAGCCATGACCGCCCTCACCCCCCGTCCTGCTCAGCCCCCCGTCGTCAGCGCCCTCCCACCCAACGATGCCCTGCGGGAGGTACTGCATGACGAGGTCCATGCCCGCCCCCCCGCGCGCATCCGCCTGCCGGCTCTGGTGGTGTACGTGGCGGTGCTCAACGAGGGCGTGTCGCGCGAGGCGGAATGGTCTCATCTGCGGCAGTTGCCCGGGCAGCAGGATCTGCCGCCCGAGGATCTCTCGGGCAACTTCCTGCGACTGCGCTTTGACACCCACACCTTGAAATGGGAGCGGCACACCGAGTTCAGCCGCTACTCGATCGTGCAGGCCCTGCCCGAAGCGGCCATGACCGGAGGCGATGAGGCCGAGCTGATCCGTGCCCTGACGGTGGACCCGGCCTGGCTGGCCAGCATCCCCGGCCGCACCGTGGCGGCCATCATGATGGCCATGGTCCATGGCGATGTGGACGACCCCGCCGCCATGCGGGCGCAAGCCGACCCCTGGTTCGAAGGCCGCGAGACCCTGGCTTCGATGCTGGGCATCCGCCGCTCCTGCGCCATGACGGACTTCCGGCTGCGCGACAGTGGCTTCGAGCGCCTGCTGGTGATCTCGCCGCCCAACACCTCGGAGCTGCGTGTGGGCCGGATCTCGCAACGCCTGCTGGAGCTGGAAACCTACCGCCTGATGGCCCTGCGTGGCCTGCCGGTGGCCAAGGAGCTGGGGCCCATGCTGACCGAATCCGAAGCCCAACTGGCCGCGATCACGGCCCGCATGGAAAACACCGAGGCCTCCGACCAGGAACTGCTGCAGACCCTCATCGGCCTGGCCGCTCGCATCGAACGCGCCACGGCCCTCAATATGTACCGCTTCTCGGCCACCCAGGCCTACCATGGCTTGGTCGAGCAGCGCATCACGCAACTGCGTGAAACGCCCATCCCGGGCACCCAGACCGTGGGCGAATTCCTGCAACGCCGGCTCTCTCCCGCCATCGCCACCGTACAGGCCACGGCTCAGCGGCTGACCTCGCTGTCGCAGCGTGTCGAGCGGGCCAGCGCCTTGCTGCGCACCCGTGTCGACATCGCCACCGAGGCGCAGAACCAGATGCTGCTCGAAAAGCTCACCAAGGGACAAGAGCTGCAACTGCGGCTGCAAAGCACGGTGGAAGGGCTGTCGATCGCCGCCATTTCCTACTACGTCGTGAGCCTGCTGGTGTACTGCGCCAAGGCCGCCAAGTCGGCCGGCCTGCCCGTCAACATCGAACTGGCCACCGGGCTGAGCATTCCCCTCGTGCTGGTCGGAGTGTGGTGGATGGGCAAACGCGTTCAAGCCGCGCTTCACGCCGAAAACCCTTGAAATATCAAGGGTTTCCTCGGGGATTCAATTTGCGATAACCCTACCGATAACAGGTGATGTCTCTGGCATGGACAAAACATGCTCAAACTCTTTGCGAGGAATGGACATCATGAAAAACCTGAGGATTTCCACCCGTCTGAGCGCATTGATCGGCCTGCTGGGTGTGCTGCTGCTGTCGATCGGCAGCATCGGCTTGTATGGCATCTCCACGGCCAACGCCGCCCTGAAAACCGTCTACGAAGACCGCACCATCCCCATCGGTCAGTTGGGTGACATCCAGTCCCTGCTTTTGTCCAACCGCCTGGCCATCGCTGTCAGCCTGGTCACACCGACGCCAGACGTGATCCAATCCAGCCTGTCCAGCATCGACACGAATCTGGCCGCGATCAGCAAGATCTGGTCGGCCTACACCGCGACTGCCATGACCGAGGATGAGAAACGCCTGGTCCAGCAGTTTCAGGCCCACCGGGACACCTACCTGCAAGAAGCGCTGCGGCCCACCATGGCCGCACTGAAAGGCCATGACATCACCCAGGCACAAAGCCTGGTGCTCGGCAAGCTGCGCCCGCTGGCCGAGCCTGTTCTCAAGGATCTGCAGTCACTGCGAAGCTTGCAGGTCGATCATGCCAAGATCGAGTTCAACAACGCAGCAGAACACTACGCCACCATCCGACTGATCTCGATCAGCAGCATCGTGCTGGGGCTGGCGGGGGCCATTGCCTTCGGCATGTTCATCAGCCGCAGTGTCACGCGCCCGATCCACGAGGCGGTGCAACTGGCCAAGGCGGTGGCCTCGGGTGACCTGACCTCCAGGATCCATGTCGCCAGCAAGGATGAGACCGGTCAGTTGCTGGCCGCACTGAAAGCCATGAACGACAGCCTGGTGAGTATCGTCAGCAATGTGCGGCACAGCTCGGACTCCATTGCCACGGGCAGCGCGCAGATCGCCACCGGCAATGCCGACCTGTCTCAACGCACGGAAGAGCAAGCCAGCAATCTGCAGCAGACGGCGGCCTCCATGGAGCAGTTGACCTCCACGGTCAAGCAGAACTCGGATACCGCCCGCCAGGCCAACCAGTTGGCCAGCGGCGCCAGCCAGGCGGCTGCCAAGGGCGGTGAGGTGGTGGGCCAGGTGGTAGGCACCATGGAGCAGATCACGGCCTCCAGCAAGAAGATCAACGACATCATCAGCGTGATCGATGGCATCGCCTTCCAGACCAACATCCTGGCGCTGAACGCCGCCGTGGAAGCCGCCCGCGCGGGCGAGCAGGGGCGCGGCTTTGCCGTGGTGGCCTCCGAGGTGCGCAGCCTGGCCCAACGCAGCGCCCAGGCGGCCAAGGAGATCAAGACCCTGATCAGCGAGAGTGTCGAGAAGGTCGAGGCCGGTTCGGCCCTGGTCGATGAGGCCGGCAAATCCATGCAGGAGATCGTCAACCAGGTCGCCCGTGTCACGGACCTGATCGCCGAGATCAGCGCCGCCAGCGTCGAGCAGACGCAGGGCATCGGCCAGGTGGGCGACGCCGTCAACCAGCTGGATCAGGTCACCCAGCAAAATGCCGCCCTGGTCGAAGAAAGTGCCGCAGCCGCAGAGAGCCTGCGGCATCAGGCCGCCAATCTGGCCCAGGTGGTCGGGGTGTTCCGGCTCAGCCCCGCCTGACGCGCAGCACGCTGCGGCGGATCACTGCCCCCAGCGCCAGGACCAGATCAGATCGATGGCATTGTCATCCCCGGTCTGGGCCCGCAGCGTGAAGCGCTGCGCCAGCCGGTAGATGGCCTGCCAGGTACCCGTGGTCGCATTGAGGCTGCGCTCATAACCCAGGTACCAGCGGTTGGAGATCTGCTTGCCCACGGTCACGATGGTGTCGCGCACCGCGCCATCGGTCTGGCGCACCGACAACTCGTCCAGACCGATGGCGCTGATCACCGTGTCCTTGGGCGAGGCGCCCTCCCCGCCCAGCAAGGCCGAGGCCGCGGTCTGCAGCAGGCCGATGTCGGCGCCTCCCAGGCCGGCCGGCCCCCGTCCCAGCACCAGCCAGGACAGCTTTTCGGTCTCGGACATGGGGGGCTCGGAGTACAGGCGCACACGCGGGTCCTGCGCAGTGCCGCTGATCAGCACCCCCACTTTCACATCGTTCGACGCCGCCAGAGGCGACTGGGCGCGCATGGCCTGGATGTCCAGGCGCGGGTTGTCGGTCGGGCCCGTGAAGGCCAGCGTACCGCGCTCGATGACCAGCTTCTGTCCATAGGCGATGTAGGTCCCATCGGACGTGGAGATCGTGCCCTGCACCTGGGGGCGCCCCCCCGGTGTGCTCAAGCGCAGGCCACCGCTGAGGCGGGTATCGATGCCACGTCCCTTGAGCCGGAGGGCCGAGCCCAGGTCCAGCGCCAACTGAACCTGCCATTTGCGGCGCGATACCGGGGCCGCGGGGGTCTCATCCTCCGGCAGCTCACCGGGTCGGTTGAGCACATTGACGTCATCCCCGACCGTGGGGGCATCATCGCGACTGAGGTCCACCAGGCCCTCATCCACTTTCAAACGCCCGTCGACCTTGAGGGTCTCGGCCCCCAGTGCCAGTTGGGCGTCACCCGAGACGACCGCCCGCCGATCGATGCGCGAGAGCAGACCAAAGCGCTCGGCCTTGAGCGTCAGGGTGGCCGTGGGCTGAGCCCCCAGCAAGGCCTCCCCGGTCAGCTCGATCCGCCCCCCTGCGCTGCCCTCCCCGCCACCGCGCGCCACCAGGCGATCCAGCCGGGCCTGATCTCCCTGCAGCGTCAGCAGCAAATCACCCTCGCTGAGGCTGACCCCCAGCAAGGCGTGGCTGGCGCCCAGCTTCTGCCCCGTCACCGTGCCGCTGTATTGCGGCGCCCCCAGTACGCCAGTCAGCCGCGCCTGGGCGCTCAACTGACCGGCCAGACGCCAGCCAGCGGGCGCCCAGGCGCCCAGCGGACGCAGATTGCTCATCTGGATCGACAACTCGCCCTGCAAGGGATCACTGGTCGCCGGCAGGGCCTCGGCATCACGGGCCTGAACGATCTGCTGCCCACGCAGGGCACCGATCACCCGCCCCTCGATCGACTGCCTGGCCGTCCAGACACCGTCGCGGGCCTTCAGATCCAGACTGATCTGACGCAGGCCAAAGCGCTGCTCGCCCCCCCCTTCGATGGACGAATCCGCCAGACTGAGATCCCCCTCGCGGCGCGCCAGTTGCGCGTCCACGGTCCAACCCACACCACTGCGATGCGAGGCCTTGAGCTGTCCGGTCACTGTGAGGTCGCCACCCCAGCCTGCCCGGGGTTGCCAGCGGGCCAGCAGCTCGGACACCTTCAAGGGCTCCAGATCCAGGAGCAGATCCACATCGCCACCGCGCCCCCCAGGCGCACGCCATTGCGCCTGCCGCAGCAGCAAGGACGTGCCAAACAGCGTGGCACGGGTGGGGGTGATCTGCCATTGGGTGTCGGCCGAGCCGGTCTGCCAGGTGGCCTCGAAAGGCTGAACATCCAGCCAGGCGGCCACGGGCGCCACACTCAAGGGCAAGACCTGGAGCGTCTGCACCTTGGCCGTCCAGCGGGCATCACCTTGACTCCCGCTCAGCCCGCCCTGCCAGGCACCGTCGGCCACCCATTGGGCTCGCACAGACTCCTTGAACATCCCGCCGGAGGGCAGTTTGCGCTCCGGCAGATCCACGCGCACCTGGGCTCGGAGATGGTGCTGCGCAGGCGTGCCCTGCAGAGACACCAGTCCCTGCTGCATGCCCCAGCCCCCCCACTGAGCCCGTGCCAGTTCGGCATCGATCTTCCATGGCCGCGCGGACCCTGCCCCTTCGCCGGACTGGGTACTGACAGACCACTGGGCACGTGCCCCCTGCACCAGCACCTTGCCGCCATCGGGCAACTCCGCCGACACACTGTCCGCTTGCGTCTGTCCCTCCGATCGCCACTGGCCGTCACGCCCCACCGACAAGCGCCCGTCCAGCGACAGCTTGCCCGTCAGACCTGCGACACCGGCCACACGCGCCCAGGGCTGCAAGGCCGACAACACAGGCGCTTGCAGCGTTGCCGACACCTCGGCACCCGCAGCCTGGGTCCACGAGTCGATCCGATGGGGGGATGGCACGGACAGGGTCAAACGCGCCTCGTTGGCAGCGGCGGTCAACTGGGCCTGTGCCTGCAAGGCCTGCGTCAACTGCCATTGCCATTGACCCGACACCGGCACCCCCAGCAGGACACTGGAGTTCAAACCTCCCTTGCCCTGCCCCTGAGCCTCCTGCCAGGCTGCACCGGCCGAGCGGGTCAGCGACAGCGTCATCTGACCGTCCAGGCGTGTCTCCGCCCGGGCAGAACCCGGCGTTGAGGGCCAGGGGAACCACACGGCGGGGTCGAAGTCCTTGAGCGCGAGTGCACCCTCCAGTTGAGATGCCCCATCAGGGCGCGTGATCCATCGCCCCTGCGCCGAGGCCTTTGCCCCGCCCGATGAGAGCGTGAGGCTGTTCAGGCTCAGCAGTTGCGGCTGCCACCGTGCCGAGCCTTGGGCCTGCACTGCTTGCATCGGCGTGCGGCCACCCACGTCCACCCCCTGCAGATTCCCCGTGATCAACCAGGCGTGATCGGACTGTCCCTGGACCTGCACCTGACCGGCCAGGCGCAAGGCCGGCGCCCCCGAATGCAGTGCCTGCGGCTCCACTCGCTGCAATACGCCATGGATGGCCGTGTCCTGCCAGCGATCAAGGCTCCAGCGCCCCTCCACCTGGATCTGCCCGCCTTCACGGCCCCCCATGGGCGCCAGGGTCACGCGGCCTTGCCCCCGGCCCTCGCGGCCCACACCGGCCAGACGCCGGGTCGAAGCCTGGCCCGGCAAGACCAGATCCGCCTGCAGCCAGGCCACCGGCAGGCGTCCGGCATCCCACGCCCCCACGCTCTCGTTGCGCAGATCGACATGGACCAGCAGATCCGAGCTGGCAACGGGTGTGCTCTGGCGCGCCGCGCCCAAAGCCTGCATGCGGGTGCCTGGGGCCCCCGGCTGCCGGTCTCGTGGCTGCACCACCATGGACCCGGACAAGGTGGTGGCCGGCCAGGCCCTCACCAGGCGCTGCAGATCAAACCGCTGGGCGTGCACCGTGGCGGCCAGCACGGGCCAGGCCTCGAAAGGGGCCACCTCCCCCTGCACGCGCAGACCTTGCGCGCCGGGCGGCTCGGTCGGGGCATCCGGTGGAACATCACGCCCATGGACCGACACCTGGCCCTGCACCGCCAGGCGCGCCAGCGGCCCGTTCAACTGAAGTTCAGCCTCGTCCTGCGTGGACCGCGCCTGCACTCGGGCCGACACCGTCATCGGCCCTTGCACGCCCACACGCGCCTCGCCACTCAGCAGCCAGTCCTGCCAGTTCAGGCGGGTCAGCGTCACCTGGTGCGACACATCACCCAGCTTCGCTCCCGTTTGCTGCAAGGCCAGCGAGCCCTGTATCGGCCCGACCGGCACAGCGCCTGTCCACGGACTCTGAAAACGCTCCACGGCCAGGGATTGCACCTGCAGCGCCACAGGCAGCGCCAACGAGGCGGGCGCTTGCAGCGGCCCGGCAGACGGCTTGCTCAGCCATTGCACATCGACGCGCCGGGCCTGCAAGGTGTGCACCCCCAGCGCCATGCGCCAGCGCGCCTGAGGCGCCCACGACAGCGTCACGCCCGACCAGCGAGGCTCCACCACCGTGATCTGACGGCCATCCGCGCCACGCCACACCATGCGCAAGGCCTGGAAATGGACCAGCACCGCCCCCCGAGGCTCCACCACCTGCAGACCCGGCACCCAGGACAACACACGCGCCGACCCGGCGTCGCTTCGCAAGGCAGCGCCCAGCGCCAGCAGCCCCAGGACGAGCAGCATCAGGGCCATCACCCCCATCCACATCAGCCAACGCGCAGACGCCTTGATCACAGCGTGATCCCCACGCTGAAGTGCAATCGGAAGGCCTCGACCTCCTGGCCATAGGCAGCATCCAGCCGCAAGGGGCCCACCGGACTGCGCCAGCGCACACCGACCCCATACCCCCATCTGGGGCTCAGTTCGGACCAGCTCGCAGCCGCATCTCCGACATCGGCAAAGACCGCGCCCCACAAGGTCGGGAAACGATCCCACATGGGCCGGGCCAGCTCAACACTGCCTGTGAACAGGGATCGCCCGCCCAGGGTGACACCGTCCTGCTTGACGCCCAGCGTGCGGTAGCCATAGCCGCGCACAGACTCGTCGCCACCCGCGCGGTACAAGAGCGTGTCAGGCACGCTGACACCGTCGGGCGACCAGACCTGTGCCACCTCACCCCGCACCGAGGCGTACCAGTTCCCCTGCAAGGGGCGATACCAGGTCAGGCGACCATAGGTCCGCAGGAACCAGCCGTTGTCATCCAGCGTCGAGAACGATCGGCCCAGTCCCGCATACGCATTGGCCGTGAAACCCCGCGTGGGCAACACCACGCTGTCGACATCCCGCCAGATCCACTGCTGCATCACCGTCAGGGCCGAGGCCTCTGACAACAGTTCGCTGACCTCGGACTCGACATCGGCCTGTTGATACTCGACATAGGTGGTGCGCTCCAGTCGGTCCCCTTCATCGGTCTGCCCCACACGCAGACGTGTGCTGTGCGTCACGGCCCGGTCATCGTCGAGCTGACGCGACCATTGCACGGACCCCAGCCACCGCTTGCCTCCCGGCCTGGGATGCGACGTCAGATCGGTCTGGACCACGGACTCGTCACGCCCCAGTTGAACCTTGGACTTGGCCTGCCAGGGCAGGCCCCACAGCAGGCGGTGCAGATGCTCCAGGGACACCCGCGGCCCGGTATCGCTGCTGACACCCACCCCTACCGTGGCCTGCTGCAGCGGCAACTCTCGCACCTGAACCGACACCGGTGCCGCCTTGGCCTGGGCCACATCGTCCTGGATGTTGACGAACACACTCTCGAAGAGGTTGAGCTTTTGCAGGCGCTCCTGAAAGTCGAGCAACTGCTTTTCGCGGTAAGGATCGCCCAGCTTGAAGGACATCATGTTGCGCACCGCCGATGCCGGCTGGTGCTTGAGTCCCTCCACGCTCAGCTCGCCATAGGCAAAGGCCGGACCACTGTCGGCCACCACGAACAGGCGCGCGGTGTGCTTCTCGGCATCCACCGTCGCCGACGTCCCTGACCAGGTGGCGGTGGGGTAACCCTGCGCGCGCAACAAGGCCAGCGTAGCGTTCTTGGCGGCCGACCACTGTGTCTGCGTGAAGACCTGTCCCTTGGGCAGTGACCACAGCGCATGGAGCTGCGCCACCAGGGCCACGGTTTCCGGGTCGTCCTGGCTCAGGCGGTTGTCCAGTTCACCTTCAAACACCAGTTGCACCTGGGCGATGCGGGTCTTGGGCCCGGGCTCGACCTCCATGGTCACCTGGGTGGGCTCGCCAGCCTTTTCCTCCCCGACCTTCATGCGGATCTGCGCCCCGAAATAGCCCTCGGCCTCCAGCAGGCTGCGAGCCTGCGCCGGCGCTGCGGCCACCAGGCGGCGCAACTCGCTGCGGCTGGCGGCTTCGTCCCGCGCCAGATCCAGGTAGGTGCGCAGCAAGGTGTCCAGCGGTTCGGGGGCCTGCACCACCAAGGTCCAGACCGGCGGGGCGCGGCGGTTGGTGCTGCGGGCCGCAGGTGCCGAGGCCCCGGCGTCTGGCGGCAGGGCTGCGGCAGGCGCGACACCAGGTGCCACCGGCGCACTGGTGCCCGGCGGCGGTGGCGTCTGCGCCAGTGCCACCGAGGCCAGGGCCCCTGCCACCCACGCCAGGCCTGATCTCATCACGGCTTATTTGCTCAGGAGACGCATCGCCGACTCAAGCCCCTGCAAGCTCATGGGAAACATGCGGTTGCCCATGAGCTGCTGCATGATCGCGACGCTCTGGCGATAGGACCACACCCCGGTGGGCTCAGGGTTGAGCCACACATGGTGCGGAAAGGCGTGCGTGAGCCGCTGAACCCATTCGGCGCCCGGTTCCTCGTTGTTGTACTCGACGCTGCCCCCCGGCTGCAGGATCTCGTAGGGGCTCATGGTGGCATCGCCCACGAAGATCAGCTTGTAGTCCTTGTTGTACTTGCGGATGATGTCCCAGGTCGGGACCTTCTCGGAGTAGCGGCGGTGGTTGTTCTTCCACATGAAGTCATAGACACAGTTGTGGAAGTAATAGAACTCCAGGTGCTTGAACTCGGTCTTGGCCGCAGAGAACAGCTCCTCCACCCGGTGGATGTGATCGTCCATGGTGCCGCCCACATCCATGAGCAGCAGCACCTTCACCGTGTTGTGCCGCTCGGGCACCATCTTGATGTCCAGCATGCCGCCTGCGGCCGCCGTGGCGTGGATGGTGTCGTCCAGCGCCAGCTCTTCGGCCGCGCCCTGGCGGGCGAACTTGCGCAGCCGCCGCAGCGCCACCTTGATGTTGCGGGTGCCCAGCTCGATGGAGTCGTCGTAATCCTTGAACTCGCGCTTGTCCCAGACCTTGACCGCACTGCGCTTGCGGCTCTTGTCCTGCCCGATGCGGATACCCTCGGGGTTGTCGCCATAGGCCCCGAAGGGCGATGTACCGCCCGTGCCGATCCACTTGTTGCCGCCCTCGTGGCGCTCCTTCTGCTCTTCGAGCAGTTCCTTGAGTCGATCCATGAGCTTGTCCCAGCCCATTTTTTCGATCGCGGCACGCTCTGCAGCGCTCAGTTCGCGCTCCAGTTGCTTGCGCAACCACTCCAAGGGTATCTCCTTGGTCAGGTCGATCTGGGCGATTTTTCCCCCGAAATAGGTGCCGAACGCGCGGTCAAATTTATCGAAGTGCGCCTCGTTCTTCACGAGCGTCATCCGAGCAAGGTGGTAGAACTCGTCTATGGACGGACCGATCAGTCCGGACTTGATCGCCTCAAGCAAGTTGAGATATTCCGGAATGGTGACCGGCAACCGCGCGGAGCGCAAAGCGAAGAAAAAGTCGATGAGCATATGCAGTCCTGCAAACTGACGTCTATTGTGTCGTGTTGTGGGCCTTGTCGCACGGGCAAGGCGCCTCACATGGGCTTATGGGTCGATGCCCAGGCCCGGGCACACCTGACGCAAGCGCATGGCGGAGGGGAATGAACATCATGGACGTCAATGCCATCTTTCTGGCTTCCGTGTTGCTGGTCCATGGTCTGGCCACCTTGACATGGTGGGCGGCCGGCACCTGGCTGGGGCTGTCCACGCGGGCAGCCTGGCACTGGATGATCGCATCCATCGCCAATGGCGTGGCTCTGTCGCTGCTGCCCATGCACCAGATGCTGGGCATGTCCGCACACGTGCTGGTGGCCAATGTGCTGGTCATGCACGGCCTGATTTCCATGCGACGCGGCCTGCAGGCCTTCCTGCGGCTGCAGCACACCGATCTGTCCCATGCCGCCATGGGCTTGGGGGTGATCATCTTCAACCTCGGTGTGTGCCTGCCACTGGGCTGGATGGCCCTGGGAGAAACGGTCAGCTCGATCGCCGTGGGCCTGCTGCTTTGGCGCACCGCATACGAGAACCATGCACCGCTGGCCGACGAGTTCGGCAACGGCCTGGCCCGCGTCCACTCCGGCCTGCTGGGCACGGCCGGCATGCTGTTCATGATCACGGCGCTGGCGCTGGGCACACCGACCCTGGGCAATCTGTGGAACGCCCTGCCGCCGGATGTAGGCATGTTCAGCTTCATTTTCGTGCACCTGATCATGTCCATCATGGCCTCATTCCTGGCCGGCTATATGGTGGTGAACCGCCTGGTGCGCAAACTGCAACACCTGTCACATCACGACTCACTCACCGGATTGCTCAATCGGCGCGCCATCGAGTACCTGCTCAGCCGCGAATCGCAACGGCTGCAGCGCTTTGGCGAACACTTCTCTTTGCTGATCCTGGACATTGACCACTTCAAGCGCATCAATGACCGCCTGGGCCATGCCGCGGGTGACGCCGTGCTGTGTGCCGTGGCCCAGACTCTGCAGGCCCATGCCCGTGAAGTGGACCGTGTGGCCCGCTTCGGGGGTGAGGAGTTCTGCGTGCTGCTGCCCCACACCCTGCACGAAGGCGCCCTGCAAGCCGCCGAGCGCCTGCGCGAGGCCATCAACCTCATCAGCATCCCCTGGAACGACGAGGTCATCGCCGTCACCATCAGCACGGGTGTGGCCACGGCCGACAACCCTGAAGAAACCCTGGAGACCCTGTTGCAGCGCGCAGACCAGGCCCTCTACAGGGCCAAGGATGAGGGCCGCAACCGCGTGGTGGCCGCCCGCCTCCATGTCGTGCGCTGATCAGCGGTTGTGCCGCGCCATGTAGACCAGCTTCTCGAACAATGAGAGATCCTGCTCGTTCTTGAGCAAGGCGCCCACCAGAGGCGGTACCGAGACCTTCTCGTCCTTGCTCTGCAGCACTTCCAGCGGGATGTCCTCGGCCACCAGCAGCTTGAGCCAGTCGATCAACTCGGACGTGCTGGGCTTCTTCTTGAGACCTGGCAGGTTGCGCACCTCGTAGAACTGGCGCATGGCCGCAGCCAGCAGTTCCTTCTTGATGCCGGGGAAGTGCACCTCGACGATCTGCTGCATCGTCGTCGCATCCGGGAAGCGGATGTAGTGGAAGAAGCAGCGGCGCAGGAAGGCGTCCGGCAGATCCTTCTCGTTGTTCGACGTGATGATGACGAGCGGGCGGTGCTTGGCCTGAACCAGCTGGCGCGTCTCGTACACGTAGAACTCCATGCGGTCGATCTCGCGCAGCAGATCGTTGGGGAATTCGATGTCTGCCTTGTCGATTTCGTCGATCAGCAGGGCCTGAGGCTGTTCGGCCTCGAAAGCCTGCCAGAGCACGCCCTTGACGATGTAGTTGTGGATGTCCTTGACGCGCTCATCGCCCAACTGGCTGTCACGCAAACGGCTGACAGCGTCGTATTCATACAACCCTTGTTGGGCTTTCGTGGTCGATTTGATGTGCCATTGCAACAAGGGCATGCCCAGCGCCAGGGAGACCTGCTCGGCCAGCATGGTCTTGCCAGTGCCCGGTTCCCCCTTGATCAGCAGAGGGCGCTGGAGGGCCAAAGCCGCGTTCACGGCCAGTTTCAGGTCGTCGGTGGCAACGTACTGATCGGTACCTTGGAATTTCATGATCCGGCTCAATGGGGTAGATACTAAGGTGCAGTATAGGGTGCGCCCTATATGGTGCTTGATTGTGTGTTTCTCCGTTTGCGATTCTCGCCTGCTTCTGTCATGAAAACACGTTCGCGTCTGGCCTTCTGGGGAGTGGCCACCCTGACTCCCCTGGCAATGCTGACCGGCGCCAGCGCCTGGGCCCAGACCGCCAAGCCCGGCGACCCCGCGGCCGCGCAGAAAAAGGTGGCCATGTGCATTGGCTGCCACGGCATCCCCGGCTACCAGGCCAGCTTCCCCGAGGTGCACAAGGTGCCCATGATCTCGGGGCAGAACGCCAAGTACATCGCAGCCGCCTTGCTGGCCTACCAGAAGGGTGACCGCAAGCACCCCACCATGAAGGGCATCGCGGCATCCCTGTCAGAGCAGGACATCGCCGATCTGGCGGCCTACTACGAGGCCAGCGGCAAGAACCTGCCAGCCACACCTGCCAAGGGTGGTGCCGCCACACCCGAAGTGACAGCGCTGCTGAACAAGGGGGCCTGCGCCTCCTGCCATGGTGATGGCCTGAATCAACCCAGAGATGCGAGCTACCCCAAGCTCGCCGGGCAGCACGCCGACTACCTCTACGTGGCCCTGAAGTCCTACCAGACCGACAAGAACGCCAAGATCGGTCGCAGCAACGCCATCATGGCCGGTCAGGTCAAGCAGTTCACGCTGGCCGAACTCAAGCTGCTGGCCAACCACATCGGTGGTCTGGGCGGGGACTTGAAAACGGTGCCTCAGGCCAAATTCAAGTAAACAAGCGCTTTCAGCCTTTTAAAAGCAACAAAGCCCGCCTTTCGGCGGGCTTTGTCTTGGGTGGACCGACCCGCATGAAGCGGGCCGGATCACCTCATCAGTTGTCGACCAGCAGCTTGCCGTCCTGGATCAGCTTGGCGATGATCTGGTTGTCGGTGGCTCCGCTGACCAGGCCCAGACCGGCACGGATGTCAACACCTTGCAGCACGATGCGGTGGGTGTCGTCAACTGCGTCGTAAGCGCCGCCCGCGAAACCACCTGTCGGACTGATGCGAATGGTCGTGGTGGACACACCGCCCGAGGTCGTGACACTGAAATCCAGGAAGTTCTGCAAATTGCCCGAGCCACCCGTCGAGTTTTCGCCGCTCAGCAGGTCGCGCAGATCCAGGACATCACCACCGGACGCCGCGGGTGCGGTGTTGAAGTCCGAGATGGTGTCCGTTGCACGCGAGAGGGCATTCGCATTGGGATCCGCCAGCGACCACTGGAAGACATCCGAACCAGCGCCACCGGACATCGAGTCGTTACCGAAGCCGCCAACCAGGGTGTCATTGCCTGCGCCACCAGACAGCGTGTCGTTGCCAAAGCCACCCAGGATGAGATCGTCGCCATTGCCACCCGACAAATTGTCGTTGCCGGCATTGCCATAGATCTCGTCTCGGCCCGTGCCGCCGGTGAGGTTGTCACCCGTCGTGCCACCCGTCAGGACATTCACCGTGGCGATCGTGCCGTCGTTGTAGGTCGCCTTCGTCACCGTCACCGTCAGGCTCTCACCGGTGGTGTCGCCATCGCGGTCGCTGACCACAAAGCCCATCACCTCGCTCAAGGAGCTGCCCGACAAGGTGGCAGGCACCTCATAGCGGTAGTCTCCGCCATCCATGTCGATGAAGAACTTGCCTCCGACAGAGCCATCCGGCTGCCGGGTGGTCACGGTCAAGGTGTCCGTCGCAGTGTCAAACGACCAGCTTCCCACTCCTCCGCTCACCGTGATCTGATCCGTCGCGGCACTGGGGTCATAGGTGTAAGTCACACCGTTGACGACGATGGCACGGATGAAGGCCGGACCATCGGCCCCTGCCCCGCCATTGGGCAGCAAGCTGCCTTGCAGCAGGTTACCGCTGACCGGCGCGGGCACCGTGGCGCCCAGCACGGCGTCGAGTTGCGAGAACTGAGTCACCACCGTGCCATTGCGGTCGACTTCGGTCACCCCGTTGTAGGCGATTGGGTTCAGGGGCGCCACCTGTGCGTCACCGACCCCCAGAGCGTAGCTGTCGACACGGTTGGCCTCCAGGAAGTTCTGCCAGATGCTTTGCTCAACCGCCTGGATACCTTCATCCACGATGGTGCCTGCGGGGTTGCCGTCGCCATTGAGCGCACCCGTCAAGGTCAGCGTGGCCTCGTTGGGGGTACCCGATGTCGAACCGCTGCCATAGGATGGCGCACCATCCGAGATGAAGTAGGACACATTCAGGCCCCCTGACAACTTGCCGGCAGAGCTATAAGCCGACATAGCCGTCGCCAGAGCAGCATCGTAATTGGTACCGATGCCATTTTCCGGAGGAGGCGTCAGGTTGTTCAGAAGCGTCTTGGCCTGATCCACAGTGACCCAGACATCTCCAAGCGCCTGCGAATCGGTGCCAAAGGTCACCAGACGCACGCGGGTATCACCCAGGGCATCGTACTTATCCAACAAGGTTCTGACCGAGGCCACGGCGCTATCGAAACGAGTAGCCCCACCGACACCGTCCTTGTAGAACGTCATGGACGACGACACGTCCAGCACGATCATGACATTGGAGTCGATGACCGAAGTGGCCTGTGCCTGTGCGCTGGCTGCCGTCGGTGCATCGTCCTCCACGCTGATGGTGAGCGTGGCACTGCCAGAGGTCTGGCCATCGCTGGCGCGAACCGTGAAGTTCAGCGGCAGGACATCCTCGGCATTGGCCACCGGGTGGTCCAGCGGCGCATTGAGGGTGAAGGTGTAGCTGCCCGTGTTGCTGATCGTCAAAGTCCCCACGGTGACACCGCCCGCCGTGGCGGTCAGCGTCTGTGTGCCATTGCCCGACCAGGTCACCGGCACGCCACCCGAGGTGAGCGCAGCTGCAGGAGCCTCCAGCGTCCAGTTGGACGAGGCACTGCCCTCAGCGTCCGTGAAGGTCATGGTGCCCGAGACCGTCGTGCTGTTGGTGGTGTCGGCAGGCGTGCCGTTTGCATCCACCAAGCCACCCGCCAGGCCCTCTTCAGAGACCGCCGAGGGCTGCGCCTGGGTGATCACCGGCGCATCATTGAGCGCTGCCACGGTGACCGTGGTCACGGCAACCTGGCTGATGGTGTCGCCGTCCGTGACGGTGACCTCCACGCGGCGGTTGACCGTCGACGGATTCTCGGACGTACTGCTGAAGGTCACCGCATTGATCGCCTGCTGATAAGCAGCCAGCGATGCCACACCCGAGAGCGTGACGACGCCGCCAACCACCGTGGCGGTGATACCGGCCGGCAGAGCCGATGACAGCGCCAGTACATCGCCCGCTTGCGGATTGGTCAAGCGAACCACTGCGCCAGCCAGGGTCGTGCTGTCGACATCGCTGATGGTGATGTCGGCATCGCTGATCGACACCGGCGTACCGTTTTCCGAGTAGCTCGTCTGATAGTCGTTGCCCGTCTGGCCGCTGGAATTGTTGCCATCCAGGTCGATGACTGGTGCGGCATCGTTGTCGCGGATGGTGCCCGTGGCAGAGACGATCGACACATTGGCGGCTGTCGAAGCCTGCAGCGTCAAGGTCTCGGTCGACTCGGTGACCACGTCATTGACAGTGGGAACGCGCAGGACGAAGGACGTCTGACCGGCAGGAACCTGGAGCGAAATGCTGCCATCTGCGGCCACTGTCACTGTCTGGAACGAACCGCCACCGAACGACACCTGCACAGGGGTGCCCGTGTCGCTGCCCAGCGTCGCCGTCACACCCGTCAGCTTCAGGGACACGGTGGTCTCCGATGTGCTGGCGTTGCTCAAGGAGACACTGAAGTCCAGAGTCGCCCCCTCCACCACATCCGCGCTACTGACAGCCGTCACACGTGGGCGGTCGTCGTCCGGCGTGCCTGGAGGCACGTTCGGGCCCGGGGGCGGCGTGGTGGGGCCGCCCTGGTCATTGATGCCACCCTGGCCGATGCCGTCCGTGATCTGCGCATTGGCGCTCACGCCACTGAGCTGCAGCTGGTAGCCCTCGATGCCTTCGAAGGTGCCGTCGTTGTTGATCGTCACCGTCACCGTCTTGCTGGTCTCACCCGGCGCGAAGGTCAAGGTGCCGCTCGTGGCCGCATAGTCGCCACCGGCCACCGTGGCCGTGCCGTCCTGCGTCGCGTAGTTCACCGTCACTGGCGTGCTGCTGGCGTTGCTCAGCGTCACCGTGAAGATCGCCACGCCGGCTGCTTCGTTCACCTCGACGTCGTTGACGCTCAGTGTGGGCAGGCCGTTGCCATCGTTGATCGTGCCTGTGCCGCTCAGAGGTGCGGAATTCACGGCCGTGCTGCCGCTCAGGCGCACCGTCTCGGCGCCTTCGCTCAGCGCATCGGTCACCGTGGGCACCTGCACGCGCAGGGCGTCCACTGCCGAGTTGGCGGGCACTGTCACCGTGATGGTGCCGTCCGGGTTGACCGTGGCCGGGCTGAAGCTCGTGCCACCGTTGGTCGACACCAGCACCGTGCCGGTGTCCGAACCCAAGGTCGCGCTCACGCCTTCGAGCTTGAGCGTGACCGTGGTGTCGGTC
>NZ_DASUIT010000076.1:0-5023 GCF_036279655.1 Aquabacterium sp.
AAGGGCCGCTTCATCGACAACAAGGACGTGGACGCCAGCAGCATCCGCGTCGAGACGCTCAACGGCACCGTGATGCTCTCCGGCTTTGCCAAGAACGCCACCGAGAAGCACACCGCCGAGGCCCTGACCTGGAAGGTCGACGGCGTCAAGGCCGTCAAGAACGAAATCGCCATCCGTCCGTGAGCTCGCTCATGGCCGTCCCCCGTTTGACCAACCCACCACTGAAGGAGAACCACATGAACTGGGACCGTATTCAAGGCAACTGGAAGCAAGTCACCGGCAAGGCCAAGGAGCAATGGGGTCGCCTGACCGATGATGACTTCGACGTCGTCGCCGGCCGTCGCGACCAGCTCTCGGGCAAGATCCAGGAACGCTATGGCGTGGCCAAGGACGAGGCTGAAAAGCAGATCACCCAATGGCAGCGCCAGGCCGATGACTCCTGGTTTGGTCGCGACTGAGCCAAGAAAAAGACTCTGGCGCCGCCCCTCTTGCGGGGGCGTGCACCAGAGTCAACACCAAATCACATCAGGCTGCGTTGTTCTGCACGCTCAGACGACGCCATTGACGCAGACCCAGCAAGCCCAGGCCGGCCATGAACATGGCGTAGGTGGCGGGCTCGGGCACGGGGGCAGCAGCAGGGGCGAATCCCACCGCGTTGTCACCAATGCCATTGAGCAAACCGAAGCCCCCAACCTGATAGGCCCGTGCATTGGTGCGGATGATCTGCGTGTAGCTGGTCGTACCCGGGTTGATCTTGGACAGCCCGTTGGGCACGAAGCTCACGCCGATCACGCCATGCACCGTTCGATCAGCGCCATCGGCTTGTTCGGTCCCTGCAACAAAGAGGTCAAAGGCGGCCGCAGTCTGGAAGACCTCAACATTGGTCGCACCGATGGAGCTGTAGTCATGACCTGAGAAACGCTCCAAGCCGTTGCTGGATGAGATGTCACTGCTGAACTGGTAGTAAAAGTCCATGCCCGTGCCCGTGTCATAGACCGCGGCGCGGGCGATGCCGTTGTAGCTGCTGTTGCTGATCGGCGTGATGGCGCTGTCCAGCAAGGTGCCGCCAAAGCCCCCCGCCACAACATCCACCGAATTCGCAATCGAATTGGGCGCCAGGACCGTGGCCCTGGCACTTCCGACCACGCAGACCATGGACAAGGCCACTGCGATAGGTGTCATCGACATTTTCATGAGAATCCCCTTAGAGGTTGCATCGACATTGAGCTGATAACAAGGCGGCAAGCCATGTGCTCAGGGGCGATCTTCAAGTGCGCAACAAAGTGTGTCTGTTCGATGCCGCACACATCAGGCCAGGGCCTGCTCTGCGGCCTGAGGGCACGATCCAAAGCGTGCGGTGAACCAGAAGGTGCTGCCTTGTCCGGGCGCACTCACGCCCCCGGCATCACCGCCCATCAAGGTGGCCAGATGCTTGGTGATGGCCAGGCCCAGACCGGTCCCACCATACCGGCGCGTGGTCGACGAATCCCCCTGCACAAAGGGCTGGAAGAGGCCCTGCATCTGTGCCGCAGGCATCCCCACCCCCGTGTCCTTCACCTCGAATCGAACATGGAGCGCATCGGCATCGCGGTCCAGCAAGCGGGCCCGCACGCGGATGCTGCCGTGCTTGGTGAACTTCACCGCATTGGCCAGGTAATTGAGCAAGGCCTGGCGCACACGGGTGGGATCGCCCAGCACCCACTCGGGCACCGGGTCCTCGTCCACGGTGATCGACAGGCCCTTGGTCTGCGCCTGTGCCATGACCAGCGCGCACGCATCCTGGATCACGGTCGACAGACAAAAGCGGGTGTACTCCACCTGCATCTTGCCCGCCTCGATCTTGGCCAGATCCAGCACGTTGTTGAAAATGGCCATCAGGTGCGCGGAGGCATCCGCAATGATGTCCAGCCGCGGCACCTGCTCCGGTGTCGGATCCGCGTGACGCAGCAGATAGGTGAAGCCGACGATGGCATTCATGGGCGTGCGGACTTCATGGCTGATGTTGGCCAGGAAGTCACTCTTGGCGCGGCTGCCGGCTTCAGCGGCCTCCTTGGCCTGCATGAGCTCCAGCGTTCTGGAGCGCACCACCATCTCCAGATGGTCATGCTGCAACTGGCGCAGCGCCTCGGCCAGCTTGTGCTCGGTCATGTCCGTCATGGTCACCAGCACGCACGCCTCGCACGCTCCCTGCGCCTGGCGCAGGCAATCGAGCCGGACATGCAGGCACGAGGCATCTGCCCGCAGCACGGCCACCTCCACACTGAGGGGGTCGTCGCTGCGCTGCGCACGCGACCAGCCGTCTTGCCAGCGCGCCTGGTCTTCTGGCCGCACCACGGTGATGAAGGGCTGGTGCAGCAGCGCACCGACCTCCCTTTGCAGCAAGCGGGCCCCGGTGCGGTTGATCCGGGCGATCCGGCCGTCGGCATCCACCGTCAGATAACCCACAGGAGCTCCCTCAAACAGCGCCAGATACTGGTCACGCGAGGTCTCCAGTGCGAGCTGAGCGTCGATCAAGGCCTCATGGCTCATCTCCAGCTCGATCTGATGCACCTGCAGCTCATGCACGAGGCCGTCTTCCGCCCCGCTCGGGCGAGCCACGATCGCCCCTGCCTTCTGCCGCGCGGCCAGCATGGCCTCGGCCGTGGATCGCAGATGTCGGGCATCCGAACCAAGGGTTTCCGGCGTGATCATGATCGCCCTCCTAGCGTGCAGTTGATGGGCTCGTTTTATAGAGTGCGCCCCCCGGCCCGTCGGTGGGGCAGCGCACAGAGCCCGCCAGCGCCCGACCGGCATAACAACGGCATACTGCTGACATGCCCGCCGCCTTGCTCCCCGACCACGCACGCACCCATCACACGGCGGCCACCCCACGCATCGTCGGCCTCGGAGCATCCGCGGGGGGCCTGCATGCGCTGGAGCTGTTCTTCAACACCGTGCCGCGTGGCAGCGGACTGGCCTATGTGGTGGTGCAACACATGGACCCCCACCATGAAACCCTGCTGGGCACCTTGTTGCAGCGTGTCACCGCGATCCCGGTGTGCGAGGCGGTCGATGGCATGCCCATCGAGCCCGACACGGTCTATGTGATCCCCCCCAACCGCGAGCTCACCGTGGCCCACGGGTGTCTGCACCTGAGCCACTCACAACAACCCCGAGGCATGCGCCTGCCCATCGATGTGCTGTTCAGCTCGCTCGCCCAGGATCAGGCCGAACGCGCGATCGGGGTCGTGCTGTCGGGCATGGGGGCCGACGGCACACTGGGCCTGCAAGCCATTCGGACGCAAGGCGGCCTGACCCTGGCTCAGCAACCAGAGACCGCCCAGTTCGACTCCATGCCCAGGCATGCCATCGCCTCAGGCTGTGTGGACATCGTGGCCGCGCCTGATGCGCTGGCCCAGCGCATTGGGCAGGTGGTGCAGGCCCAACTGCACAGCTCCGGTGATATCGACACCACTCCCCGTCCCGACGACACCGCCCCCATGCCCGTGCCCGCGCCCGAGGACACCGCCAGCACCCTCGATCAGATCGTCGGCCTGCTGCGCGACCACAGCAAGCACGATCTGTCGCTCTACAAGACCAGCACCTTGCTGAGGCGGATCGAACGGCGCGTGGCCGTGCACACGCTGCCCTCGATGGCCGCTTATGCGGGCTTCCTGCGTGACAACCCTCAGGAGCTGGACCTGCTGTTCTCCGAGATGTTGATCGGCGTGACCAGCTTCTTTCGTGATGCCGAGGTCTGGCGCGAGCTCAAGGACAAGGTGCTGCCCGATCTGCTGGCGCGGCGCCAAGGCGAGCCCAAACTGCGTGCCTGGATCGTGGGCTGCTCAACTGGCGAGGAGGCCTACTCACTGGCCATGGTGTTCAAGGAACTCGTCGATGGCCTGCCCGGTGGCGCGGCACATGCCCTGCAGATCTTTGCCACGGACCTCAGCGCCGAGGCGATCGCCGTGGCCCGCAAGGGGCTGTACCCTGCCAAGATCGCCAACGATATCGACGCCGAACGGCTGGCACGCTTTTTTTCCCCGCAGGACGGGGGCTGGCGCATCCACAAGGACATCCGCGACACCGTGTTGTTCGCCCAGCATGATGTGATCCTGGATCCGCCCTTCACCAAGCTCGACATCCTGTCGTGCCGCAATGTGCTGATCTACTTCAACGCCACCTTGCAGCACCGGCTGCTGCCGCTCTTTCACTACAGCCTGCGTCCAGGCGGCATCATGCTGCTGGGGGGCTCTGAAACCGTGGGGCGTGCCCAATCCCTGTTCACCCCCCTCAACCCCAAGATCCGGCTCTACCTGCGCAACGAGCACGCCTTGAACGCATTGGCCGTGGACTTTCCCATCAATCGTCACGCTTCGTCTCGCACGAACAGCCAGGAGACCGCTGTGTCGACCACACCCTCCCCACCGAACAACCTGCAGGCCCTGGCCGATCAGGTTCTGCTGCAGGCCTACTCGCCCCCCGCCGTCTTGGTCAACCCCGATGGCGACATCCTCTACATCAGCGGGCGCACCGGGCGCTATCTGGAGCCTGCGGCCGGCAAGGCCAACTGGAACATCCACGTCATGGCCCGCCCTGGCATCCGCACGCAACTGGCGGTGGCCCTGAGGCAAGCCCTGCAAGAGTCCAAGCCGGTCGAGCTGCATGGCCTGCGGATGGAAGATGAGCCACACGCCACACTCCATGTGACCGTCCAGGCCGTGCATGAGCCCAAGGCCCTGAACGGCATGGTCATGATCGTCTTCCGGGAGGTCCCAAACACCGCCCCCCCCAAACGCCGCCGATCCAGCCCCCTCAGCCCACCGGTGGACGCGGCCATGGCCGCTGAACTGGATCGCGCGCATGAAGAGATCCATGCCTTGCGCCGGGAAATGCAGTCCTCCAAGGAAGAACTGCAGGCCGCCAACGAAGCACTGCAATCGGCCAATGAAGAGCTGCAATCCGCCAATGAGGAGCTGACCACCTCCAAGGAAGAGGCCCAGTCGATGAACGAAGAGCTGCAGACCATCAATGGCGAGCTGCA
>NZ_DASUIT010000077.1:0-21531 GCF_036279655.1 Aquabacterium sp.
GCCAGCGGCAAGTTTTGCCGTGGATTGCTCATCCCAAAGAACCTGACCTCGGCCATCGATGCGCTGGAGACGGGCATCGATGTCAATGCCATCGGCAACTCGGGCACCCTGGCGTTCTGGTACAAGTCCGTCTCATCGGGATCCGAACATCGCATGCTGTATGACGCGTCGTCATCGGCTTCGAGCCATTTCTATCTCTACCGAGACGACGAAGGCAGCGGGGTCGACCTGAATGCCTACATCACCGATGGAGGGGGTACGAGCCGCAATGTGGACAAACTCAATGCGATGAGCGATGCCACCTGGGCGCACATCGTCGTGACCTGGAAGTTCACCACCGGCACCAGTGCCACGCGCATGCGGCTCTATGTGAATGGTGTTCAGCAAGATGAACAGACGTTCTCCGTGGCCAGCGGCGCCATCGCCAGTGCCATCAACACACTCTACTTTGGCGACAACCGCAGTGCGTCATCGCCCGAGGTGAACTCGGCCAATGGCTACTTTGATCAGATCAAGATCTACGACGCCGAGCTGACCGCTGCTGAAGTGTCGACGGTCTATGCCGAGTCGCCCAGTTGCGCCTCGCCTGCCCCCCACCACATCGAGGTCACCACCAGCAGCGCCAGCGGCGTGACCTGCAATCCGGTGAGCTATACGGTCAAGGCTTGCGCCAATGCCGATTGCAGCTCGACCTATACCAGTGGTCTGTCGGGCAATCTGCTGCTGTCAGGCACGCCCACGGTGAACTACACCGCGGCCTTCACGATTCCCGCCAGCAGCGCGAGCACCACGGTGTCGGCGCACATCGCCACGGCCGGGACGGTCACGGCAGGCTTGAGCGGCTTGTCCGTCACGCCCACGGCGGGCACCAGCCCTTACTGTGGCATGGGGGTGGCGGCCAGCGCGGGGGGCAGTTGTGTGTACACCGCCAACACCTCGGGCTTGCTTTTCAATGTGCTGGACCATGTCTCGGAGGTGTCTCAGGCCGTGAGCGTGAGCGCCGTGCGCTCATCCGACAACGCCACGGTGTGCACCCCGGCGTTTGCCAGCGTGAGCCGCAATGTGACCTTCAAGTGCAGCTACAGCAACCCGACGACGGTCTCGCCCACGGCACCCAAGGCGGTGCGCGTGGGCGGGGTGGCGCTCAATGCGGGCAACAATGCGACGGCGGCTTGCGATGGCAGCGGGCAGGCGGTGAGCTTGAGCTTCAATGCCAGCGGGGTGGCTGCGACCACGGTGCAGTACGCCGATGTGGGTCAGATGGGCTTGACGGCCACCTACACCGGATCGGGCAGCGAAGCCGGGCTGGTCATGACGGGCAGCGACGGCTTCATTGCGGCACCAGCGTCCTTCTCGATCTCGGGGGTGACGCCGGCGCCCATCAAGGCGGGCGAGTCCTTCTCGGCCACGGTGACGGCACGGAATGCGAGTGGTGCCGTGGCGAGCAACTTCGGCCGCGAGACCTCGGCCGAGTCGGTGCGCCTGACGCACAGCAAATACCGCCCCAGCGGCGGGGTGGCAGGCAACTTCACGGGCACGGGTGTGTCGCCGGCGGCGGCGCTGGGTGGCTTCAGCGCCGGTGCGGCCACGTCCAGCAATCTGCAATGGACGGAGGTGGGTTTGCTGGACCTGACGGCCACCTTGACCAGCGCCAGCTACCTGGGCAGCGGCCTGAGTGCCACGGGCACCACCGGCAGCAGCGGGGCGGTGGGGCCCATCGTGCCGCACCACTTCGATGTGGCGGTGACGCAGGCCTGCGGTGGCTTCACCTACAGCGGCCAGCCCTTTGGCGTCACGGTCACGGCGCGCAATGCGGCCAATGCCACCACGCAGAACTATGCGGGCAGCGGCACCATCGTGGCTGCACCACTGCTGTCGCTGTACCCGCAAGGGGTGAGCCTGTCAGCGGTGAACAATGCGGGCACGGGGGCCTTGACGTCGGGCACGGTGTCGGCCACCAGCTTTGTGGCGGGGGTGGCCACGGTGAGCGCCACGCCGGTGTTCACCTTCACGAACAAGCAGACGGTGCCGACCTCGGTGTCGATTCGTGCGACGGATGGGCTGTACTCGGCCGTCACGTCGTCAGGCTACAGCGAAGGCAGTGCGGCCTTGCGCAGCGGCCGGCTGAAGATGTCCAATGCCTTTGGCTCAGAAAAGCGCAGCCTGTCGCTGCCGATCCAGGCCCAGTACTGGAGCAGCAACAAGGCCTGGGTGGTCAACGGGGCCGACAGCTGCACCACGGTGCCGGCGGCGGCGGTGGCCACGTCCAACTACCGCAACTCCCTGGGGGTGGCGGCCGCGGGCTGGAGCACGACGGGCTCGGCGGTGAGCATCAGCAGCGGCAACGGCACCTTGACGATGTCGGCGCCCAGCCCCACCACCACGGGCAGTCTGGAGGTGGCCTTGAACCTGGGCTCGACGGCGGCCGACAATGCCTGCCTGGGCACACATCCGGCCAGCACGGGCGCCAACCTGGGCTGGCTGCGCGGGCTCAATGGCAACTGTGTGGCCTCGCATGACCGCGATCCTTCCTCCCGCATCACCTTTGGCATCTACAGTCCGGAGAACCGCCGCACCATCCATCTGCGTGAACTTCACTGAGGCGGCCCTCTGCATGGCGTCTCGAAACGAGCATTAATGCCCGTAGGCCTCATCTATTCGGTCTTTGCGGACAGCGCAGGCCTCTCACAATGGCGTGAGTGTGTCGTAATACGCCTGTCGGTATGGTGCTGGAAGGGGTGGCAATGTCGAGCCGGTGGAACAGTCTGTGGCAATCTGGGGTGCTGGCACTGTGCCTGATGGGCATGGGTGCAGCGCATGCGGGCTACTATGTCTACACCAGTGGCGTGACCTCGCCGCCCGACCCGGGGGCCAATCAGTACACCGTTTCCTTCACGTCACCCAACACCCTGGCTGAACACAACAGTGCCACGCCCAGCCGCTTGTCATATTCAAGCACCGTGGGCGCCGATACGGCGCTCATTGGGGACAACAGTGGGTCCTACAGCTACACGGGCTCCGTCACCGCGACGGGTTTCTCCGGCAATGCCCTCAAGCTGACCTCCAACACGACACCCAACGCCACCTACACCAATGTCACCTTCGCACAGGCCACGCCTTACGTGGGCTTCATGTGGCGCACCCAGTTCAATTCAGAGAACACGCAGTACGTCACGCTGACGCTGTCCAACGGCACGACCAAGGTGCTGAAGAACTGCACGAGCACGGCCAATGCCGAATGCGTGGGCATGTACGTGGACGACCCGAACTGGCTGGCTTCGCTGCTCAATGTCTTGCTCGGATGGTTGCTGGGCGACTCCATTCAGTGGCACTCCATCTACGTTCAGTACACGCCCGACAGCGGCGTCAAGGTCAGCTCCGTTCAGTTCAAGACTTACCGGTGTGAGAACTGCGGCTTTCTGTCCTCAGACACGTCGCAGGATATGTTCATCGACAACATCAGCTATGTGGATGCTGCGGTGGCCCCCCATCACCTGGAGATCACGGCGGATGCGGCCAGCGTGTCGGCCAATGTGGCCAAGACCTTCACGATCAAGGCCTGCGGCAATGCGGACTGCTCATTGAAATACATCAGCGGGGTGACGGGTACCCTGGCAGTCTCCGGTGTGACCGCGACGTTTTCGCCCAGCGCCAATTTCACCATTGCGGCCGGCCCCACCAACACGACGACGGTGTCGGTCACCTATACCTCGGCAGGGACGGCGGCCATGAGCCTGTCGGCCTACTCTCCTACGCCCAGCAACACCCCGAAGGTGTTTTGTGGTCTGGGTACGGCGGCGGCCAGTGGTGGTTCCTGCAACATGAGCGTATTCGTGCCTTTGCACCATGTGCGGATATCGGCCAGCAACGGCCTGACCTGCTCGCCGATCACCTACACCTTACGGGCCTGCTCCGATGCCACGTGTGCGACCGAGTACACCCTGGGGCTGAGTGGCAATCTGGCTGTCACGGGCTCAGGCATGACGGTGAACTATCCTTCGGGAGCCGCTTTTGCCATTGCCTCCGGCCAGGCGACCACGACGGTGCCGGTCCATGTCACCACGGTGGGGTCGGTGACCACGGCGACGCTCAGTTCCCTGTCGGCCACCCCGACGGGTTCGCCTTCGGTGTATTGCGGGATGAACGGGGCCACGCCTGCCAGCGGCGGCAGCTGCACGGTCTCGGCGGCCAGCTCAGGGCTCTTGTTCAATGTGCTCGATCATGCTGCCGAGAGTGCGCAGTCGGTGTCGGTGTCCGCCGTCAATTCATCCAATGCGACGGCGTGCACGCCGGCGTTTGCGAGCGTGAGCCGCAACGTGACCTTCAAGTGCACGTACAGCAATCCGACCACGGTCTCGCCCACGGCGCCCAAGCCGGTGCGCGTGGCCGATGCGACAACCAATGTGTACTACGCGCTGAACGCGGGCAACAGCACGAGCGCGGCCTGTGATGCCAGCGGCAAGAGCGTGGCCTTGAACTTCAATGCCAGTGGGGTGGCCACGGCCAAGTTCATGTATGCCGATGTGGGTCAGATGGGCTTGACGGCGACCTATACGGGCTCGGCGGGCACCAATGACACGGGCCTGACGATGACGGGCAGCGACAGCTTCATTGCGGCCCCGGCATCCTTCTCCATCTCCGGGGTGACGGCGGCGCCGATCAAGGCAGGCGAGTCCTTCTCGGCCACGGTGACGGCACTGAACTCGGCGGGGGGCACCGCCACCAATTTCGGGCGAGAGACCTCAGCCGAGACGGTGCGGCTGACGCACAGCAAATACCGCCCCAGCGGCGGGGTGGCGGGCACCTTCACGGGCACGGGCGTGTCGCCGGCGGCGGCCCTGAGCGGCTTCAGCGCCGGTGCGGCCACGTCCAGCAATCTGCAATGGACAGAGGTGGGTTTGCTCGACCTGACGGCCACCTTGACCAGCGCCAGCTACCTGGGCAGCGGCCTGAGTGCCTCGGGCACCACCGGCAGCAGTGGGGCGGTGGGGCCCATCGTCCCGCACCACTTCGATGTGGCGGTGTCGCAAGCCTGCGGTGGCTTCACCTACAGCGGCCAGCCCTTTGGCGTCACGGTCACGGCGCGCAACGCGGCCAATGCCACCACGCAGAACTATGCGGGCAGCGGCACCATCGTGGCCGCACCACTGCTGTCGCTGTACCCGCAAGGGGTGAGCCTGTCGGCGGTGAACAATGCGTCCACGGGGGCCTTGACGTCGGGCACGGTGTCGGCCACCAGCTTTGTGGCGGGGGTGGCCACGGTGAGCTCAACGCCGGTGTTCACCTTCACGAACAAGCAGACGGTGCCGACCTCGGTGTCGATCCGGGGAACCGATGCGCTGTACTCGACAGTGAACTCATCGGGCTACAGCGAAGGCAGTGTGGTGCTGCGCAGCGGCCGGCTGAAGATGTCCAATGCCTTCGGCTCAGAAAAGCGCAGCCTGTCGATGCCGATCCAGGCGCAGTACTGGAGCAGCAACCAGGCCTGGGTGGTCAACGGGGCCGACAGCTGCACCACGGTGCCGGCGGCGGCGGTGGCCACGTCCAACTACCGCAACTCGCTGGGGGTAGCGGCCACGGGCTGGAGCACGACGGGCTCGGCGGTGAGCATCAGCAGCGGCAACGGCACCTTGACGATGTCGGCACCCAGCCCCACCAGCGCGGGCAGCCTGGATGTGGCCTTGAATCTGGGCTCAACGGCGGCCGACAATGCCTGTCAGGGCACGCACCCGGCCAGCACGGGCGCCAATCTGGGCTGGTTGCGCGGCCTCAATGGCAACTGTGCGGCCACGCATGACCGCGATCCCTCCGCACGCATCAACTTCGGGATCTACAGCCCGGAGAGCCGCAAGACCGTGCACATCCGCGAGCTCTACTAGGCGGGTCTGAAAGACGGCAGGGATACCGGGCGTATTTCACGCGTATCGACGCGCCACAGCCGCTCACAATCCCTGCAAGTGGGTGAAGGAGCATCATGCGCAGTGTGGGTCGGTTCACGGTGAGCGGGTTCAGCATGCCGGAGCTGGTGATCGTCATTGTGGTCGCCAGCGTGGTGGCGGTTTCCGTCATTCCCAAGTTCGACACGGCGCTGGGCTTGCGTGACGATGCCTGGCGCGACCAGGTGCTGGCCGCGCTGCGCTATGGCCAAAAGAGTGCGGTGGCCCACCGCCGGCTGGTGTGTGTCACGGTCAACAGCACCTCCCTGTCCTTGCGCATTGCCAGTGCGAACCCCGCGAGCAGCTGCAACAGCGATCTGCGGGGGCCGGAGGGCAGTGCCGTGTTCGCCACGAACGGCGACAGCAGCTCGACGACCGCAGTCGCTCCAGCCGGAGTCATCTACTTCCAGCCCGATGGGCGCGCGACCTCCGACGGCGCAGGGACGACCGTGTCCTCGCGCACGGTGTCCATGAGCGGGGTCAGCAGCATCACGGTCAATGGGGAGACGGGCTATGTCCAATAGCGAGCGCACCGCACCCAAGCTCCGCCAACGTGGCTTCACGCTGATCGAGATGGTCATGGCCATTGTCGTGATCGGCGTGGGTCTGGCGGGGGTGATGCTGGCTTTCAGCACGGTGTCGCGCAACAACGCTGACCCGGTGGTGGCCAAGCAGATGCTGGCGCTGGCGGAGGAATACATGGAGGAGATCCAGCTCAAGCCCTACGACGTCACCGCACCCGCGGCCGCACCGGGCTGTGCGCGCAGCGCCTTCAACGATGTGGCCGACTACCATGGCTACAGCCAGTCGTCCATCTGCAACATCGATGGCACGGTGATCCCTGCGCTGGCGGGCTATTCGGTGAGCATCGCGGTGGTGGTGTCGGCGCTCGATGGCGTGGCGGACGCCCGGCGGATCACGGTCACGGTCAGCCATGGGTCGGACAGCCTGCAACTGGTGGGCTGGCGCACGGACTACGGGGATTGATGATGCACACCCGCCCTCTGCTCCCTGCCCGTGGGTTCACCCTGGTCGAGCTGATCATCGTGATCGTGATCGGCGCCGTGCTGGCCGCCACGATGGCTGTCTTCCTGCCGCCGGCCTTGCGCTCTTATGTGGATACCCGCGTGCGTGCCGATCTGGGCGATCAGACCGACACGGCCCTGCGGCGCATGCTGCGTGATGTGCGGCAGGCCGTGCCCAACTCTCTGCGCATCCCGGCCAGCACCTGCTTCGAGGTGATCCCTGCCAGCGCGGGAGGGCGCTACCGCATGAATGCCGACACGAGCAACGACAGCGGTGCGTGCACCGCCTCAGGGGGCGCGACCTGCGCCGCCTACGTCGACACCGCTGCGGAGACCACCACCTTCGATAGCCTGACGACCCTGTCGACCGTGCCTGCCGTGGGGGACTTCATCGTGATCGACAACCAGAACCCCAACGATGTCTATGCCGGGACCAACCGCTCGGCCATCACGGCGGTGGCCACACCGCCGCTGGCAACGCAAGGCAAGCACCGCATCACCATCAATGCCTTGCAGGTGCCGGTGGGCTATGCCGGTGGGCGCTTCATGGCCGTGCCCAACAGCCAGCAGGCGGTGTTCTATTACTGCATCGGTGCGGATGGCACCCTCGATGCCAATGGGGATGGCAAGGGCACGCTGTACCGGCGCAAGGCCTATGGCTTCAACGCTACCTACCCCGCGGCCTGTCCGGCGGACACCACCGCCGATGTGATCGCCACGCACGTGCGCAGTTGCAGCTTTGTGTACGACGCCAATCAAGGGGCGACCCAGCAAAGCGGCTTCCTGTGGCTGGAGCTGGCGATCGCCCGCAACAACGAGACGGCACACCTGGCGGTGGGTGCGCATGTGATGAACGTGCCATGAGCCAGAACCCCATCTCATCCGGCAGACAGCGCCAGCGCGGCTTGGGCGCCATTGCCGCCATCTTCGTGCTGGTGATGCTCGCTGCGCTGGCCGCCGCCGTGGTGCGTCTGAGCTGGTCGGCGCAGACGTCCTTTGCGCAGGATCTGCAGGGCGCACGCGCCACGCAGGCGGCCCAGGCGGGCATCGAGTGGGGCTTGTTCAAGGCCCTGCGCGATGGCAGCTGGGCCAATTGCGCGGGCAGTCAGACGGTGGATCTGCGCACCGAGACGGGGTTTCGGGTCACGGTGACCTGCTCTTACGTGTCGTATGTCGAGGGCGAGACCACCGCGGGCGCCCCGCGCACCGTCAAGGTCTACACCATCAACGCGGTGGCCTGCAACGGCACGGCCGCGAGCTGCCCCGACAATGCCTCGGCGGCCTCGACGCATTATGTCGAGCGCATGCGCCAGGTCATGGCCACGGACCGCAACACCGAGGAATGAACCCGCCTGCTCAGGCCCGCGTCTTGCGGGTCTTGACCAGTTCGACCACCTGCCGGTAGTCGGGCACGCGTGCGCGCAGGCCCAGTTGTTCTTCGATGCGCAAACGCAAGGTGTCGGCGGCCGTGGGCTCGCCGTGCACCACGAAGACCTCCTTGGGCGGCTGGGCCAGGGCATTGATCCAGTTGAGCAGGCCGCTCTGATCGGCGTGGGCCGACAGCCCCTCGATCTGCACGACCTCCGCCCGGATGGGCACGTACTCGCCAAACAGCTTGACCGCCTTGGCACCTTCGGCCAGGGCCGCGCCACGCGTGCCCCCGGCCTGGAAGCCGCTGAGCACCACTGAGTTGCGTGAGTGCGGCCCGTAGTGGCCCAGGTGATGCAGCACGCGACCGCCGGTGACCATGCCGCTGCCGGCGATGATGACCATGGGGTAACGCAACTGCATCAGGGCCTGCGATTCCTTGACGTCGCGCACGAAGCGGGTCATGTGGTTGATGGCCTCGCACTCCTCATGGGTCAGGCGGTGCTCGTCGGCATGCTGCTCATAGAGGTGGGTGGCAGAGATCGCCATGGGGCTGTCCAGGATGATGGGCAGCTTGGGGATGGCCCCCGCCTCTCGCAGGCGGTAGAGCGCATACAGCAGGCCTTGCGTGCGGCCCACCGCGAAGGCCGGGATCACGACCACGCCGCCGCGGGCGGCGGTGCGGCGCACCACGTCACCGAGCTGATCGATGGGGTCCTTGTCGGCGTGCAGCCGGTCGCCATAGGTGGACTCGATCACCACCCAGTCGGCGCTCTGGCCGGTGGCAGGAGGCTGCATCACCAGATCGTCGGTGCGTCCCAGATCACCCGAGAACAGCACGGACTTGCCCTTGAACTCGACGTTGATGCTGCTGGCGCCCAGGATGTGGCCGGCCGGCGTGAAGCGGGCGCGCACCCCCTGGCCCAGCGAGACCACGCCATCGGGTGAGACACGCTTGACGTGGCGCAAGGTGGTCTGCACATCGCGCACGGTGTAGAGCGGCTTGGCGGGCTGGTGCTTGGTGGCGCCGTGGCGGTTGCGGTAGCGGGCTTCTTCTTCCTGCAGGTGGGCGGTGTCCAGCAGCAGGATCTCGCACAGATCGGCCGTGCCGGGCGTGGCCCAGACGGTGCCTTTGAACCCATGGCGAAACAGCAGGGGCAGCGCGCCACTGTGGTCGATGTGGGCATGCGTGAGCAGCACCGCATCGAGCGTGCTGGGGTCGAAGGGCAGGGGCGCCCAGTTGCGCTCGCGCAGGAGCTTGTAGCCCTGAAACAGGCCGCAGTCGACCAGGATGCGCAGGCCTCCCACCTCGATCACGGTCTTGGAGCCCGTGACCGTGGCGTTGGCGCCGTAAAAGGACAGTTGCATGGCGATCAGTCTTTGGGGGTGACGGGCGTGTTCGCGGTCTGGCCACCCAGCAAGGGTTGAACCTTCTGCCAGGTCTGCCACAGCCACAGGGCTCGGCCCGCCAGGCTCATGATGGAGCGTGGGCTGGCGACCAGAAGGGCCGCTGCGGCGCCGACCAGCCACCACGGATGGGCGCCCAGCCATTGGCCGCCGGAGCGCACACGGGCACTCAGGCCCAGCACGGGTGCGACGGTTCGCGCCGCTTCATGGCCCAGTTGCGTGCGCAACAAGGCGCTGCGGTGTTGCAGCAGCCGCTTCTTGAGGGCCAGTTGTTGATCGGTCAAGGCCATGGCAGTGGAGCTCAGGCTCAGGGTTGGGGGGGCGAGGGCGGCGGGGTGGGGCGCAGGCTCTGCTGATCCTGCTCCAGCTCGGCCAGGGTGCCCGCCAGCATGTCGGCGGGAGACTGCAGGCGCGAGCGGATCCACCAGAGGATGCCGCCGCAACCCAGCCAGAAGCTCAAGGTGATCAGGCTGAGCACCAGCACCCGGTGCTCGTCCCAGAACAGCACCGTGATCAAGGCGGCCAGGAAGATCAGGCCCGAGCAGCCCAGAAAGACCGCCACGGCCCCCCAGGCCATCACGCGCAGCACGCGGCGTTTCTCTTGCTCGAACTCGGTGGCCAGCAGGTCCAGCCGGGTTTGCAGGATGGCCAGAAGCGTGGCGGCCAGCCCTTGCAGGGAGTTCAGCAAACCACTGCCGGGGGGCGGTGGTGGCGCGGGAGGGGTGTCGCTCATCGTGGGCGCGAGATCAATGCGGGTCTCAGCGGCGGCTGATCAGCATGCCCAGCATCAGGCCCACACCGGCGGCGATGCCGATGGACTTCCAGGGGTTCTCGTGGACGTAGACATCCGTGGCCTTGGCGGTGGCCTTGGCCTTGTCGATCACGGCCGCCTGCACTTCCACCAGGCCCGTCTTGGCCTGGGCCAGTGTGGCCTGCACGCGGGAGCGCAGCTCGGCCACGCCAGCGCTGGCATCACCGGCCGTGGCCGACAGCAGCGCCTCTGCATCGGCCAGCACCAGCTTGAGGTCGGCCATCAGCTTGTCTTTCTGTTCTGCAGTCAAGTCGCTCATGTTCTCTCTCCTTGTGTCGGGCAGGGGTGCCCGAAAGGATCAGAGTACGACCTCCGAGCGCCAAGGACATGATAAACATCAAGGTCCCTGTTGCTTGTGGGGGATTGGTGACAGCCGGAAACAGCGCGGCTCAGGCCGTGGGTGCCGAGGCGAAGGCCGGCAGCACGCCACCGAAGAACTGCAGGCTGTGACGCGTGAGCAGCTCTTCAAAAGCGGTCTCGTTCATGGGGCGGCCCAGGTGGTAGCCCTGGGCCTCGTCGCAGCCATGGTCGCGCAGGAAGGCGGCCTGCTCGGGGGTCTCCACCCCTTCGGCCACGATGCCCACCTCCAGGCGGTGGCCCATGGCGATGAGAGCCGCCACCAGACGGCTGTCACCCGTGGACTGGGGCACGGCGCTCAGGAAGCTGCGGTCCAGCTTGAAGCGGTCGACCGGCAATTCGCGCAGATAGGCAAAGCTGGAATAGCCCACCCCGAAGTCGTCGATGGCAATGCCCACGCCCAGGGCGCGCAACTCTCTCAGGATGTCCGCGGCGCGCAGGGACTCGCGCACCACCACGCTCTCGGTGATCTCCAACTCCAGCGCGGTGGGCGGCAGGCCGGTCTCTTGCAGCACCAGGGCGACCCGCTCGGCGATGTCTTGCTGATCGAGCTGCACTGCTGAGAGGTTGACGGCGACACGCAGTGGCCAGCCGGTGCGCTGGCGCCAGTGCTGGGCCTGCTGGCAGGCGCGTCGCAGCACCCACTCGCCCATCATGACGATCAGCCCGGTCTCTTCGGCCAGCGGAATGAAATCGGCCGGGGGCACCAGCTTGCCACCATGTTCCCAGCGCAGCAGGGCTTCGGCCCCGGTGATCTGCCCGGTGGCGCAGTCGAACTGGGGCTGGAAGTGCAGGCGCAGCTCGTCCCGCTCCAGCGCCTTGTACAGGTCGTTTTCCAGCACCAGGGTGTCGGCCGCAGGGGACTCCATGTCGTCGCTGTAGATCTGGATGCGGTTGCGCCCATTGTTCTTGGCGCGGTACATGGCCAGGTCGGCATGGCGCATCAGCGTGATGGGGTCGCTGCCGTGGGTGGGGTAGAGCACCAGGCCGATGCTGGGGGTCACACGCAACTCGTGCGGGCCCACACGCAGGGGCTCGGAGAACAGGTCGATCACCTTCTGGGCCACGCGCTCGCCGTCCTCGGCTTCGGTGATGCGGGGCAGCAGGATCACGAACTCGTCGCCACCGATGCGCGCCACGATGTCGGAGGTGCGCATGGCCGAGCGCAGGCGGCGCGCCACCTCGATGAGCACGTTGTCACCGATGTGGTGGCCCAGTGTGTCGTTGATCTTCTTGAAGCGGTCCAGGTCCAGGAACATCAAGGCCATGATGTGGCCGTCACGCTCGGCGATCTGCATGCAAGCCTTGAGCTGTTCCTGCAGCATGTTGCGGTTGGGCAGGGCCGTGAGCGCATCGTGCAGGGCCATGTGCTGCAGTTGGCTCTCGGCATCGCGCCGGGAGGTCACGTCCTGCGCCATGGCCAGATAGCCTGTGAGGGTGCCGGTCTCGTCGCTCAGCACGGTGACCGAGATCTCGGCCACCAGCGGGCGCCCGTCGGCGCGGATGAGGTTCCATTCGCTGGGCAGGCCGGGCGAGTCCTGCGCCAGATGCATCAGCACATTGAGCTCTTCGGCGGGCTGGTTGAGGCGCAGGGCCAGCATGTGCGATCGCTCGATCACCTGCAGGGGGTCGAAGAACTGCTGCGTGGTGCTGCGGCCGACCACCTCGTGGGCCTTGTAGCCCAGCAGCGCCTCGCCGGCGGGGTTGATGGCCTGGATCACCCCGTGGCGGTTGAGCACCAGGATGGCGTAGGGGGCGTTGTTGACGATGACGCGTCGCATCTCGTCGATCTCGTTGAGCTGTCGATGCGCCTCCAGGATGGCGCGCTCGGCGGCCTGCTCGGCGCTCAGGTCCCTGAGCACGCCGATGTACTGGGTCTGACCATCGTGCTCCATGGTGCTGATGGCCAGATCGAGCGGGAACACCTCGCCATTGGCCCGGCGGCCCTCGGTGCGGCGGCCCACCCCATCCATGCCGACGCGTTGCGTGGCCAGGAAGTCCGCGATCGACTGCTCACTGGTGGTCTGGGACGTTCCGCCTGCGGCCGGGATCAATTGGCACAAATGCATGCGCAGCATCTCTGCTTCGGTGTGACCGAAGATGCGGCCCACGGCGCGGTTGACCCCCAGGATCCAGCCGGTGGGGGCGATGGTCAGGATGCCGTCCACGGTGTGGTCGATCACCGAGCGCAGCCGCTGTTCGCTCTCGACGGCCTTGCGGCTGAGTTCCCGGCCGATGCGCGCCGCTCGACGCTGTCGGTTGGCGGCGCTCAACAGGGCCCACCACAGGCCCAGCGAGCCCAGCGTGCCGCCGGCCAGCAAGGCCAGGGGGTAGGGGGCCAGCGCATGGTTCACATGGGGCCGCTGGAACTGCAGTTGCCATTGACGGCCGGCCACGCTCAGGCGCGTGCGCTGGGTATCTGCCCCTGTGCGATCTTGCGCGAGCTTGAGTCCGCCGTGGGCTGCGCTGTCGAACACCAAGGCCGCCCTGGCGTGCGGCGCCTGTCCGGGCCCCAGATCGTCGATCCGCCAATGCAGGTGGCGCCACTGTGCGGCGGGCATCACCTGGCCCATCAAGGCCGAGGCCCGAAACACACCGCTGATCTGTCCGATGTAGGCCTGTCGCCGGCTGGCGACATCGCCCGGCACGGCGCCGCCGCGGTACACGGGCATGCGCACGATCAGCCCCAGCTTGTCGGGGCCGCGCAATTGCAGCAGCGGGATCGGTGGCGAGATCTGAGGCAGGCCGGTGTCGCGCGCGCGCTCCAGGACGGCCCGGCGAGCAGGCTCCACCGCCGTGTCATAGCCCATCACGGATTCATTGCCCGCCATGGGTTCATTGAACACCGTGGCCACATAAAAGGGCCGATCCCCGTCGGGTTGGATGCGGTACAGCGGGTAGCCCCTGGGGCTGACGGTGGTGTCCTGACGCACCGAGGCTTCGAAAGCCGCTTTGTCCGGGTGGTTCACCAGGCGTGCATATTGCACGGCCAGCAGGGCGGGGTATTCGGTCTCCACCCCCAGGCTCTGGAAGTGGGTATGGAAGGCCCTGCGGGACACGGCATCACTGACCAGGAACATCGCATGGAAACTGCCCAGCAGATCCATGTAGTGGTCCAGTTGACGGTCCAGGATCTGCGTGGCCTCGGTGGCGTCGCGCACGAACTGCACGTTCGCCTCGTCCTGCATCTGGCGGGCCGAGCGCTGCCACACCAGCGCGGAGATCACCAGACCCAGGCACAGGGTGACCCACGACCAGCGTCGAAGATGGCGAGATTCCTGGTGAGTGTGGTCGATCGCAGCGAGCATCCAGCATCCTTCATGGCCCGCGCCCCCTTGAGATGGGCGCGGATGAAGGTGTTATCGGATGTTGCGAGCCGGCCTTGAGCTTGTCCAGTGCCTGTCCCCGCCTTGACGGGGTCAGCCGCCTCGCGCCATGGCCATCAGACGGGCCACACGCTCCTCCGTGGCGGGGTGGGTCGAGAACAGGCCCTTGATCCCTCCGCCCGACAGGGGGTTCATGATCATCATCTGGGCGGTTTCAGGATGGCGCTCGGCGGCTTCCAGGGGGATGCCCTGGGCGTAGCGCTGGATCTTGGTCAGGGCGCTGGCCAGGGCCTGCGGGTCGCCCGAGATCTCGGCGCCACCGCGATCGGCTTCGAACTCACGGGCGCGGCTGATGGCCATCTGGATGAGGCTGGCGGCCAGCGGGGCCAGGATGGCCACGGCGATGCCGGCAATGGGGTTGGCCGGGCGGCCTTCTTCGTCGCGCCCCCCGAAGAACATGGCGAAGTTGGCCAGCATCGAGATGGCACCGGCCATGGTGGCGCTGATGGTGCTGATCAGGATGTCGCGGTGCTTGACGTGGGCCAGCTCGTGCGCCATCACGCCACGCAGTTCACGTTCGCTGAGGATGCGCATGATGCCGGTCGTGGCTGCTACAGCGGCATGCTGCGGGTTGCGGCCCGTGGCAAAGGCGTTGGGGGCGGCTTCGTCGATCAGGTAGACCTTGGGCATGGGCAGCTCGGCCCGCTGGGCGAGCTCTTGCACCATGCGGTAGAACTGCGGCGCGGTGGTGGCATCGACCTCGCGGGCGTTGTACATCTTCAGCACCATCTTGTCCGAGAACCAGTAGCTGAAGAAGTTCATGCCCACGGCGACGAGCAAGGCCAGCATCATGCCGGCGCGGCCACCGAGCATGGCACCGATGGCCATGAAGAGGGCGGTAATGGCCGCCATCAGGATGGCGGTTTTCATCATGTTGAACATGGCAGGGCTCCTTGGACGAAGCCAGTGAACCGCCACATGGCGGCACCAGCATAGATGCGTGCCGCCGAGCAAAGTTCAAGCCCGGCTGTGTTTCCATCATGTAAAGCGTGGGGGCAGGGGCGTGCCGGCGTGAAGTACCTCACGCGTGCTCAGGCGCTTGCCGCCGGGGCGCTGCAGGGTCTGCAGGGCCAGGGCCTGCTCACCACAGGCCACCACCAGGGTGTCGCCCTGAGCGTGCAGGATCTCGCCAGGCTGGCCGCTGGCGGGCACCACGCTGGCGGCCCACAGCTTGACGGTGTCACCGCCCCAGCCGAAGGTGCAGCCCGGGAAGGGGTCGAAGGCGCGCACGCGGCGCTCGATCACGGGGGCGGGCAGCGTCCAGTCGATGGCGGCTTCGGCCTTCTCGATCTTGTGGGCATAGCTGATGCCCTCGGCCGGTTGCGGCGTGGCGGTCAGCCGCTCACCGCTGGCCAGAGTGCCCAGGGCCTGAACGATCAGGCGGCCGCCCAGCGTGGCCAGGCGGTCGTGCAGCACGGCGGTGGTGTCGTCCGCCCGGATGGCTTCGCGCTCGATCAACAGCATGTCGCCGGTGTCCAGCCCGATGTCCATCTGCATGATGGTGATGCCGGTGTCCGCATCACCCGCCTCGATGGCGCGGTGGATGGGCGCGGCGCCGCGCCAGCGCGGCAGCAGGGAGGCGTGGATGTTGAGGCAGCCCAGGCGGGGCGCCTCCAGCGTCCACAGCGGCAGGATCAGGCCGTAGGCCGCCACGACCATGACATCGGCCTGGGCCGCATCGATCAGGGCCTGGGCCTCGGCGGCTTCGGCGGGGTATTTGCCATCCAGGCGCAGGCTGTGGGGCTGGGCCACGGGCAGGCCGTGCTCCAGCGCGAACTGCTTGACCGGCGAGGCCTGCAGCTTCATGCCCCGTCCGGCGGGCCGGTCGGGCTGGGTCAGCACCAGGGGGATGTCGTGGCCGGCCGCATGCAGGGCGGCCAGGGCCTCACGGGCAAATTCCGGGGTGCCGGCAAAAATGACCTTCATTGCGCCTGCGCTCACAGGGCGGTGCCTTCGCCGTCGTGCGCGCGTTTGAGCAGCTTGGTCTTGATGCGGTTGCGCTTGAGGGGTGAGAGGTATTCCACGAAGACCTTGCCCAGCAGGTGATCCAGCTCGTGCTGCACGCACACAGCCAGCAGCTCGTCGGCGTCGAACTCGTAGCTCTGGCCATCGCGGTTGAGGGCCCGCACGCGGATGCGGGCGTGGCGCTCGACCTTGTCATAGATGGTGGGCACGGACAGGCAGCCTTCTTCCCAGACGATCATCTCCGCACTGCGCTCGATGATTTCCGGGTTGATCAGCACGCGCGGGTCGTTGCGCTCCTCGCTGGTGTCGATCACGACCACGCGTTCATGCACATCGATCTGGGTGGCGGCCAGGCCCACGCCCTTGGCGTCGTACATGGTCTCCAGCATGTCGTCGACCAGGGTGCGGATGCGGTCGTCGATCTGGGCCACGGGTTTGGCCACCTTGTTCAGGCGGGGGTCGGGGTAGCGAAGAATGGGCAGCAGAGCCATGGTCTTGACGGGAAAAGCTCGAAGGAGAGGGTGTGGAAGCAGCGCAACGCCTGGGGACGCCCTGAGGGGCGATGGCACGGTAACACAGGGCAACCGGCGTTGCCGCTGTTGTCAATTTACGTGCAGAATCAGACGATCATTGACCAGATTGTGCCGAAAGTCCGATCACCCTGGGGCCAGGTGCCCCTTGCAGGGGTGCCGGCAGGGCCCATTGGAGACCGTTTTCATGATTCGTCATTCTCTGTCCGCGGCTGTGGCGTTCAGCCTGGGCGTGGTGGCGGCATCGGCAGCGCTGAACGCGCAGGCCCAGGCTGTACCCGACTACCCGATCACCGCACAGCAAAAGGCCACCGCCAGCAAGGTGGCCGAGGCAGGGGTGCCGTTGTCCGATCTGGCGCCCAATGCGCCGGACTCCTACACCGTCAAGCGGGGTGACACCCTCTGGGACATCTCCAAGATTTTCCTCAAGCGCCCCTGGCGCTGGCCCGAGCTGTGGGGCATGAACCTCCAGCAGATCCGCAACCCCCACTTGATCTTCCCGGGTCAGGTGCTGTACCTGGACAAGTCCAACGGCCGGGCCCGCCTGCGCCTGGGCACCCCGGTGGGCGGCGATGTCAAGCTCTCGCCTCGCCTGCGTGAGGGCTCGCTCAGCGACGCCATCACCACGGTGCCCGTGCACCTGCTCGAGCCCTTCTTCAACGAGGCCGTGATCTTCGACACCAGCGAGGAGCTGCTCAAGGCGCCTCGCATCGTGGCCACCCAGGAGGGCCGCGTGCTGGTCTCGCGTGGCGAGAACGCCTACATCCGAGGCCCCGTCAACGGCCAGCGTGACTGGCGCGTGTTCCGCGAGCCCAAGGCGCTGCGCGATCCCAAGACCAAGGAAGTGCTGGGCTACGAGGCCTTGTATGTGGGCGCGGCCGAGCTGGTCGAAGAAGGCACTGAAGGCACGGGGGCCGATGGCAACCCGCTGATCATCCCGTCCACGATCACCATGAAGCTGGCCCGCCAGGAAGGCATGGTCGGCGACCGTCTCACGCCCGTGCCGCCCCGCGATTTCGACAGCGTGGTGCCTCACGCGCCCGCTGGCGACATGGCTGGCATGGTGGTGGGCCTGTATGGCGAGGCCCTGACCGCCGGTCAGAACCAGATCGTGTCGCTCAACAAGGGCAGCAAGGACGGCATGGAGCGCGGGCATGTGCTGGCTCTGTGGCGTGACGGTGCACTGGTTCGCGATGTGACCGAACCGGGCAAGCCTACCATCAAGCTGCCCGACGAGCGCCATGGCCTGCTGTACGTGTTCCGTGTGTTCGACAAGATGTCCTACGCCCTGATCCTCACGGTGAAGGACCCGGTCAAGCCGGGTGACCGTTTCACGCAGCCTTGAGTTCCGGGGAGGGCAGGGATCCGATGGACCCGCAGGAGTTGCGCGCCTGGCTGCGCCTGGTGCTGACGCCTCGTGTGGGCCTGCTCACGGCGCGTCGCCTGCTGGCGGCCCTGGGCTCGCCGCAGGCGGTGTTCGAGGCCCGTCTGGAGGTGTTGACGGCCTTGGCCGGGTCGCGCGAGGCCAAGGCCTTGCAGATCGAGCCAGACGCGCTGGACGACCACGTGCGTGCAACGCAGGACTGGCTGCTGGCCCAGGACCCCGAGGCGCAGGCCCTGGGGGCGACCCGTGCCGTGCTCAGCCTGGCCGACGAGCGCTACCCCACTGCGCTGCTGCAGGCCGACGACCCCCCCTTGCTCGTGTTTGCACAGGGGCATCTGGCGCTGTTGCGCAAGCCCTCCCTGGCCATGGTGGGCAGTCGTCACCCGACCCCGCAGGGCGCGGACAACGCGCGGGCTTTTGCGCGAACGTTCAGTGCCGCAGACCTGACGGTGATCTCCGGGCTGGCCGATGGCATTGACGGTGCGGCCCATGAGGGCGCGCTGGAGGGCCTGGAGGACAGTGGTGCGGGTGGCAGCACCATTGCCGTGGTGGGCACCGGCCTGGACCGGGTCTATCCCGCCAAGCACCGCGCCCTGGCGCACCGCATCTCGCGCCAGGGCCTGATGCTCAGCGAATTTGCCCTGGGCACGCCCCCCTTGCCGGCCAACTTTCCCAAGCGCAACCGCATCGTGGCGGCCCTCTCGCGGGGCACCCTGGTGGTCGAGGCCGCGCTGCAGTCGGGCTCGCTCATCACCGCGCGTCTGGCCAGCGAGATGGGGCGCGAGGTCTTTGCCATCCCCGGCTCCATCCACGCCCCCCAGGCGCGCGGATGCCATGCCCTGATCAAGCAGGGCGCCAAACTGGTTGAGACCGCGCAGGATGTGCTCGATGAACTGCAGTGGGGCGGCGCCAGCCTGCTGGGCGGCGAATCCCTGGCGGCGGGGCCCTGGGCCGAGGCGCCCGCCGAGGGCGAGGTGGCCGATCCCGTGCTGGGCGCCATGGGCTTTGATCCGGTCAGCCAGGATGCCTTGTCGGCCCGCACGGGCATGGGCCCGGCCGAGCTGGGTGCGCGCCTGCTGGCGCTGGAGCTCGATGGCCGGGTGGCGCGCCTGCCTGGGCAGCTGTTTCAGCGGGTGGCCCGCGCATGAGCACGGCCTTGCTGACACGGATGCTGGGGCGGGTGGACTACGAGCCTACCCTGCAGGCCATGCAGACCTTCACCGAGGCGCGCACGCAGGACTCGCCCGACGAGCTGTGGGTGTGCGAGCACCCGCCCGTCTTCACCCAGGGGCTGGCGGGCCAGGCGGGCCATGTTCTGTTCAACCCGCCCGGGCCCACCCACATCCCCGTGGTGGCCACCAACCGCGGAGGGCAAGTCACCTACCATGGCCCCGGTCAGGTGGTGGCCTACCCCTTGCTGGACCTGCGCCGACGGGGCTACTTCGTCAAGGAATATGTGCACCGCCTTGAGGAGGCGGTCATCCGTACCCTGGCGCACCTGGGGGTGACGGGGCACCGTCTGGCGGGCGCGCCGGGCATCTATGTGCGGCTGGACGATCCCTTTGCGCATGCAGCCCTGAGCACCCCGGCCGATCCGCGCGATCCCTTCAAGGGCCTGGGCAAGATCAGCGCCCTGGGCATCAAGGTCTCGCGCCACTGCACCTACCATGGGGTGTCCTTCAATGTGGCCATGGACCTGAGCCCATTTGATCGCATCAACCCCTGCGGATACGCGGGACTGCGCACGGTCGATCTGGCCTCGCTGGGCGTGGCCATCGGCTGGGACGAGGCGGCCGTGCTGCTGGCTGCCAAGCTGGAGACCTGGCTGGCGCCCTGAGCGGAAATCCCGCTTCCATGCAGGTCTGTGGACCTCCACGATGGGCGGGGCGGTGGCCTTGGGCTACAGTGTCAACCGGACCCCGCCTTGGTGGCGTGGGACCGCACTGCCATGACCACAGATTCGCTGCCGCCCGACGCCTCCCCGACGCCTTACGACCCCACTGCCAAGCAGAAGGCCCAGGCCAAGACCTCCCGCATCCCTATCAAGGTGGTGCCCAGCGGTGAGGTGCTGCGCAAGCCCGAGTGGATCCGCGTCAAGGCGGGATCGCCCAGCACGCGCTTTTACGAGATCAAGAACATCCTGCGCGAGCACAAGCTGCACACGGTGTGTGAAGAGGCGTCCTGCCCCAACATCGGCGAATGCTTCGGCCACGGCACGGCCACCTTCATGATCATGGGTGACAAGTGCACGCGCCGCTGCCCCTTTTGCGACGTGGGCCATGGCCGCCCCGACCCGCTGGATGTCAACGAGCCGGCCAATCTGGCCAAGACCATTGCGGCGCTCAAGCTCAAGTATGTTGTCATCACCAGCGTGGACCGCGATGACCTGCGCGATGGTGGCGCGGGGCACTTCGTCGAGTGCATCCAGCAGATCCGGGCCTTGTCGCCCGCCACCCGCATCGAGATCCTGGTGCCCGACTTCCGCGGGCGCGATGACCGCGCGCTGGAGATCCTCAAGGCGGCCCCCCCCGATGTGATGAACCACAACCTGGAGACTGCGCCACGCCTGTACAAGGAGGCGCGCCCGGGCAGCGACTACCAGTTCAGCCTGAACCTGCTCAAGAAGTTCAAGGCCCTGCACCCCGACATCCCCACCAAGAGCGGCATCATGGTCGGCCTGGGCGAGACGGATGAGGAGGTGCTGCAGGTCATGCGCGACATGCGCGCGCACGACATCGACATGATCACCATTGGCCAGTACCTGGCGCCCTCGGGGCACCACCTGCCGGTGCGCCGCTATGTGCACCCCGACACCTTCAAGATGTTCGAGGCCGAGGCCGTGAAGATGGGCTTCACCCACGCGGCGGTGGGGGCCATGGTGCGGTCGAGCTATCACGCGGACAAGCAGGCGGCGCAGGCGGGGGTGGATGTGTCGAAGTGAGAGAAGGCATGCGGCTTGGGAGAGAATCGCTGTTTGGATTGCCCCCTGGTCGGTGATACAGCCTGTCCCTGTCGACGGCTGGTGCCGTCAGCCCCCTCATGACCGACGCTCAATACACGACCTTGCCGCAATGGCCCAACGCTTATCCGGCCAGCGGTGCCAGCGCCACCCTGAAGCGCCTCAACGAGGACTTCATCGTGACCGAGCTGCCGCTGCAGCTCCCCTCCGGTGAGGGCGACCACATCTGGCTGGACATCGAGAAGAACGGTGCCAACACCGCCTTCGTCGCCCAGCAACTGGCCGAGGCTGCCGGCGTGCAGGACAGGGACGTGGGCTATGCCGGACTCAAGGACCGCTACGCCATCACCCGTCAGTGGTTCAGCATCTATCTGGCGAACAGCACCAAGAAAGGCGAGGAGCT
>NZ_DASUIT010000078.1:0-2579 GCF_036279655.1 Aquabacterium sp.
GCCACCTTCGCCTGGCAGGACGTCAAAGGCGAGGATGGTGCGGTGATCAGCACCTACGATCACCCGGACAACTTTGTGCGGGTGGAGGCGGGGGCCGACATCCGCACCGCCACGGGGGGGCAGGTGTTCCTGATGGCGCGCACGGTCGAAAACGCCGGGCGCATCGAGACCTCCGGTGGTCAGGCCGTGTTGGCGGCGGGTGACAAGGTCTGGCTCAAGTCACCTGACAAGGAGTTGATTTATGCCTCCGAGTCCAATCCGGCCATTCCCGCCACGCGGGGCTTGCTGGTGGAAGTGTCCGGCACAGGGGGCAGCGTTCACAACCTGGGGGAGATGCTGGCGGACAAAGGCAACCTCACCCTGGTGGGTTATGCCGTCCGGCAGTCGGGGCGGCTCAAGTCGAGCACCTCCAATTCTGCCAATGGCGCGGTGTTTCTGCATGCTCGGACGGATGCCGTCCAGGATGAGAGCAGCCGAGGCCCCGGATCTGCTGTCCGGGCCACCCGCGGTGGTGCCTTGACCATCGATGCGGGCAGCCGCATCGAGATCACGGCCGACAACGACGAGCTGAGTGATTCGAACGCCACCTTCACACGATCGAGGGTGGAACTCGCAGGGCAGACCATCACCCTGGGTGAGGGCAGTGCCATCGTGGCGCCCGGTGCGATCGTCAGGGTGCGGGCCGAGGACATGCCCGACTACAGGACCGACGAGATCGCGCTGAAGGCCTTGTCAAACTACGCTGCGACGCCGTCCAGCACCGCACGCATCACGATCGACCAGGGCGCGGTCATCGATGTGAGTGGCACCCGCAACACGGAGGTGTCCGTGGCGCGCAACTTTGTGAGCACGGAGTTGCTGGGCTTCTCGGACCTCAAGGACGCGCCGATCCAGAAGGACGGCGATCTCTACCGCAGCAAGGTCACGTTTGACGTGCGTGAGTCGGCCACCGTGATCGGCCATGACCGCAGTGATGCGAACAGCAGCTACACCAAGGGCATCAAGAAGACGGCTCAGGAGCGCCTGGCCGAAGGCGGTTCGGTCTCGCTGGCCTCCACGGGCGCGGTGGTCACGCATGAGACCAGTTCGATCAATGTGTCGGGTGGACAGATCACCTACACCGCCGATACCGTCAAGCCCTCGCAACTCCTGGGTGTGGATGGCAAGGTCTATACCGTCAATTCAGCGCAGGCGGGCGTGAAGATCACCGATGTCCTGAGCGAGGGCAACAGCGATCCCACGCGCTTTGGTCTGGTCACGGGGGCCACCGCCAATCTCCAGGGGCGTCAGGAGGCCGCCTACGTCGAAGGCAAGTCGGCGGGCACGATCAAGTTCTTTGCGCCCACCGTGGTCGCTGAAGGCCAGATCCAGGCGTCCACGACCCAGGGCGTGCGTCAGCGTCTGGGCCGGGATGTGGCTGCAGCGGCAGGCAAGGTCGAGCTCAGCGTGATGTCTCAACTGGCTTCTACGCCGGGCTTGACGGTGCAGGCACAGGCCCGCCCCCTGGGCGATGACTTCTGGGGGAACCCCGCGACCGCCGAGATCACGGGAGGCAGCCGCATTTCGGCCGATGTGCTGAACCGCAGCGGTGCGGGCGACATCCGGATGAGCGCCCTGGGGCAGGTGATCGTCGACGACGGTGCCGATCTGCATCTGGCCGACGCGAGCAGGCTGAGCATCACAGCCCAGTCGCAGCAGGGCGGCAGCGGGGGGGTGGTGCTGGGCGGCCACATCACTGGCGTGGGCGCCACGGTGGAGGTCAGTGCACTCAACACCGACAAGACGTCTGACAATGAGGCCTCGGACATCACGCTCAAGCAAGGGCGTGTCATCGATGTGCGTGGCAACGTGGTCAACCGCCAGCGCGATGGTGCGGCTCAGGCCGCCGCCCTGGCGGGGGGCAATGTCAGCCTTCAGGCCGACCGGGGCCTGGACCTGCAGGATGGCAGTGTCATCGATGTGTCGGGTGGGGCCACGGTGTCGGCATCGGGTGCCATCACAGGGACGCGGGCGGGCGCCATCACGCTCAGTTCGGCGTCCAGGGGTGGCGCGCCGGTTCACATCGGTGCCCGTCTGCGCGGGCAACAGATGGCGGTCACCGGCAAGTCTGTGAATGACCGGACCCGTGGTGATGCAGACAGTGGCAAGCTGAGCATCAAGGTGGGCGATGTCCGCATCGTGGCACCCGATGGTGGTGCAGCGATCCGACCGGGAGCGGTGACCGATGGCCTGATCCTGAGCAGCGACTTCTTCTCCCTGGGCGGGTTTCGGAACTTCGACATCGCGGGAACGCGCCGTCTGGAGGTGGCCGGTGACGTCCTGATCGAGCCAAGCGTGGCGCAGTGGATGCCGCGCGCTGCCATGTCCTGGGCTGCCAGCGGTGCCAGCATGGATGCGGTGGCGCAGTCGGTGGTTCTGCCCGAGGGGCAGCGCCCGGTCATGACGCTGGGGCTGTCGTCTGAAGGCATCCTCAATGACGGCACGACGGCGGGCGCCTTGCACCTGGCCGAAGGCAGCCGGATCGTGCTCAGCCCTCGGAGCGCGGTGACGCTCAAGGGCGGCACCTCTCTGCAGGTGGA
>NZ_DASUIT010000079.1:0-95081 GCF_036279655.1 Aquabacterium sp.
CCGACGATTTCGATTTCTTCGCCGACCTTGATCACGCCGCGCTCGATACGGCCGGTCACCACGGTGCCGCGACCCGAGATCGAGAACACGTCTTCGACGGGCATCAGGAAGGTGCCGTCCACAGCGCGCTCAGGCGTGGGGATGTAGGTGTCCAGTGCTTCGGCCAGCTTCATGATGGCTTGCTCGCCCAGCTCGCCCGTGTCGCCTTCCAGCGCCAGCTTGGCCGAACCCTTGATGATGGGGGTGTCGTCACCGGGGAAGTCGTACTTGGACAGCAGCTCGCGCACTTCCATTTCGACCAGTTCCAGCAGCTCGGCGTCGTCCACCATGTCAGCCTTGTTCAGGAAGACGATGATGTAGGGCACGCCCACCTGGCGGCTCAGCAGGATGTGTTCACGGGTCTGGGGCATCGGGCCGTCAGCGGCCGAGCACACCAGGATCGCGCCGTCCATCTGGGCGGCACCGGTGATCATGTTCTTGACGTAGTCGGCGTGGCCGGGGCAGTCCACGTGAGCGTAGTGGCGGTTGGCCGTTTCGTACTCGACGTGCGCGGTGTTGATGGTGATGCCGCGGGCCTTTTCTTCGGGAGCCGCGTCAATCTGGTCGTAAGCCTTGGCTTCGCCGCCAAACTTCTTGGACAGCACGGTTGCGATCGCAGCCGTCAGCGTGGTCTTGCCGTGGTCAACGTGACCGATGGTGCCGACGTTGACGTGCGGCTTGGTCCGTTCAAACTTGCCTTTTGCCATGTTGCGCGCTCCAGCGTTCTTTAATGAGCTTCGAAATAGGGAGGATTTGTGGTGCCCATGGGCAGGATCGAACTGCCGACCTCCCCCTTACCAAGGGGGTGCTCTACCACTGAGCCACATGGGCATCAACACAGGTCTGGGTGCTTGAAACTCAAGCGCCAGACACCCACACCGGTGCTGACTGCGGCCACCACAAGAGAAAACCGCGAAAGACTTCTACTGTAACACGCTGCCCGTGACAGAAACATGATGGCACGCACTGCTAGAAGGCAAGCTTGGAGCGGGAGACGGGAATCGAACCCGCGTCATTAGCTTGGAAGGCTAGGGTTCTACCATTGAACTACTCCCGCCCGGGAGCCAATCTTCTTCAGTACTTCATCACATCTCACAAGCCTGTCACAGCATGTGTTGCCTGGTGGAGGAGGCTGGATTCGAACCAGCGTACGCGTAAGCGGGCAGATTTACAGTCTGCTGCCTTTAACCACTCGGCCACCCCTCCAAGGCAAGCCCTAGACTTTAGCACAGGCCCACACCGCTTTTCAAGCCCGGGCACATAATTTTTTGTTTTTGTTGCGGCCAGCGGCTCACCGGGGGCGACGCAAGGCGGGCGCCTCGATGAAGTGCCAGGACAGGGCCGCCAGGGCGAGCACCAGGACCAACAGGGCCAGCACGCCACCCCAGGGCGAAGCCTTGAAGACGCCCAGCGACACCAAGGCCTGGATGAGGGGGAAATGGAAGATGTAGATGCCGTAGGAAAGATCCCCCCAGCGCGTGACATGACCCAGGCGAGGCAGCCCAAACGCCGCATGGAACACCAGGGCCGCCAGCGCCCAGGGATAGAGGTAGGCGCCGGGGCCCACGGTGGCCCCATCGAAGGCCTGGGATACTGCCATCAGCAGGGCGCCCGCCAGGCCGACGCGCCAGCCCCAGCGCTGCAGGCGCTCACGCTCGTAGAAGCACAGCGCGCCGGGCAAGAAGAACATCAGTTGCCCCGGCAGTTGCTTGGCCAGCTCCAGGTAGATCCCCTTGCCGGTGCGCATCGCCAAGGCAATGCAGCCGCCCCACCAGAGGCAGGACAGCACGAACACCGGCAGCAGCACGGTCCAGTGCCCCCATCGCCGCACCAGCCACACCAGCAGAGGTACGGTGGCGTAGAACATCAGCTCGACCTTGATGGTCCACAAGGCCCCATTGACCGCCTGCAGGGTATTGCCCTCGAACACGCCAGGCAAGGTTGGCGCCAGGAAGTTCAGGAACAAGGCATTGGCCACCAGATACCGCGCCGTGGCGGGCCCCAGGTAATCGCCCAGGGTCCAACGGCTCAGGGCCGCCCCCAGGAGCACCGCGCCCAGCACCGCCGCCATGTAGGCCGGCACGATGCGGCGCAGGCGCTTGCCCGCGTAGGCCCGCCAGGTCGGCGTGCTCTCGCAGCTCTGGAACACCAGGTAACCGCTGAGCACGAAGAAGATGCTCAACGCCCACTTGGTGTCGTGCATGGACAGCACGGACAAGGCCGACTCACCACTGAGGTCCACCAGGTGCAGGGACATCACCCCCACCGCGGCCAGCAGACGCAGGTGGTCGAAGTTGTTGTGATGGACGGTGCTCATGCTGCCGGGGCCCGCCAGGGTTTGAACAGCAGGGCCAGGGCCAGCAAGGCCAGGGCGCCGGCCACCGTGGCCCACCCCAGTTGCCACCATGGCTCCAGCGGCAGGCGGGGCGCCACCCAGGCCCCGGCAACCCACAGCAGGCCGCCACACGCTCCGAGGGGCCAGCCCATGGGCACGCGCCCTCGGGCATCGCTGCGCCACCACAGCAGCGCGCCTTGCACCAGCGTGCCCAGCAGCAGGGCCGCAGCCATGCCGGTCACGCCGAACATGGGCGCCAGCAGCACCAGGGCCAGCGCCTGCGCGGCGCCACCCGCGAGTTCGCACGCGAAGGGCAGGCGAGTGTTGCCAGCCGCATGGCTGTAGCGGGTGAGCAGGCTGTTCCACGACGCCACCACCAGGGTCACGGCATACCAGGCCAGCACGGGCGCCAGGATGGCGGCGCCCTGCACACGCGGGAACAGCAAGGCAACCAGGGACGGCGCGGCCAGCATCAGGCCGATGGCCGCTGGCGTGGACACCGTGGACACCAGACCCATGCCCTGCCGCAGCAATTGCAGGCGCTCGGCCTGCCCGCCCCGGCTCATCAAGCCCAGCAAGACCTGGTTGACGGCCATCAGGGCCAGCAAGGGCAGATTGACCAGCTTGCGTGCCAGGTTGAGGACCGTGAGCACCCCATCGCCCAGGTAGGAGGCGACGATGCGCTCCAGCAGGGTCAAGCCCTGGCCCACCATCGCGCCGCCCAGCAGGGGCCAGACGCGCTGCCCCAGCTCCAGGGCATCGGCGCGGTGCCAGCGCAGCAACGCCGGCCGCCAACCCTGACGCCACAAAGACGGCAGCAGCACCAGGCCCATGAGCAGGCTGCCCGCCACAAAGGACCAGGCCAGATCACGCTCCTGGGTCTGCCCCCGGGACCAGGCCAGACAGATCACCGCCGGCAGGTTGTAGAGCAGGGAGCCCAGACCGGCCAGCACGAAACGTCCTTGCGCCTGCAAGGGCACGCTCCACAGGGCCTGCAGCGCCATGCCGGGCAGCGCCCAGGCCAGCACGGACATGCCCATCTGCGCCGACGCCGCCTGCGCGGGCGACAGCCCCGGCCCGATCAGTTGGACCCCCACTGGCGCACCCAGCCAGAGCAGTGCACTGCAGGCCAGTGCCAGCCCTCCCACCACCGCGCTCATGCCACCCAGCCAGGGCATGCGTTGCTCGGGTTCTCGGCCCTGCCAGAGGGCCAGGGCCGCCGACGAGAGCAGGCCACCGCCCAGGATGGTGCGCACGGCTTCGGGAATGAACAGGGCGATCAGGAAGGCATCGGTCCGCGCGCTCGCGCCCCAGGACGCGACCAGCAGCCACTCACGGGCCAGCCCACAGGCCAGGCCCGTGAGGGTGACCACCGTGAGCACACTGGCCGCACCGAGCATCCTGTGCCCCTCGTCAGTGGAGCAAGGTGAAGAGGCCTTTGCCGCCCACCTTGTAGTTCAGCCCGCGCACCCGCGTGCCCACCGGCTTGGCGCTCTGCCCGGCCACGATGACGTAGGGCTCGATCTTCTTGCTGACAACACAATTGGCCGAGACCACCGCGCCCTCGCCCACATGAGCGCCTTGCAGGATCATGGCGCGCGAGGTGATCCAGGCGTAGTCATCGATGCGGATGGGGGCGGACACCGACCAGAACTCGGGCGACTCCAGATCATGCCCGCCCGCCACGATCAGCACATGGGAGGCGATGGTGACGTGGTTGCCGATGACCAGGCCCGAGCGCGCGTCGATCTGGCAGTGCCAGCCGATGCAACTGTCGTCGCCAATGCGCAGGCTCTCGATGCCGATGACCTCGGTGTGGCGCCACAAGGTCGAGCCCTTGCCAATCTTGGCACCGCCCAGGCGCAACCAGGCCAGCCGCACGTGATGGCTGGGGATCTTGTTGATGAGGATGTTGTAGATCTGCTCCCAGATCCGACGGCACCGGTCCACGAAGGTCGGCCAGTTCTTGCCGTAGTCGGGCAGGATCTGACAAGGCAGCTCGTCACGCAAGGCCGCGAACAAGCGCCGGGCCAGCGGATGCTCGATGCGCTTTTCGATGTTGAGCACGGCGATGTAGGTCTGCACGCCCTCGCTGGGGCGGCCTGGCTGCTCGAAGGCCACGTCGTGGGCCAGCATCCAGTCATAGGCCTCGCTCAAGGCCTGAGGCTCGACACCGAGCCGCGCAGCGTAGTCGGGCAGACGTTCGCGCAGGCCGTGGCTGTGCAGGATGCGGTGTTTCATGATCGTGTCGGGGCGTGGCGTGCGGTTTGCAGACTGATGGCCATGATCAGCCAGAACAGGGCCATCAGCACCTGGGTGAAGCTGTAGTAGTGGTCGATGAAGCCGGTGCTCAGTGCCGCCAGCATGGCACCCACGGTGCCGATGCGCATGGCATTGGCCGGGGTGACGCGAGAGATGTCGCCCAGCCCTCGGACCTCCCGCCACCAGGCCACGGTCACGCCAATGAAGAACAGCATGCCCGGCAAGCCCAGCTTGTACCAGTAGTTCAGCCAGAGGTTGGAGATACCGTAGACCCCGTTGCCCGTAGAGGGCGTGTCGGCCTTGAAGCCCAGGCCCAGGGGATAGCGCGCCACCGCTTCCGGGAAGTGCTTGTATTCCTCGAAGCGCACGCCGGTGCTGACGTCGTTCGACGAAAAGAGCGAAGCCAGGCGCTTTTGCGCCGGAGGGTAGAACACCAGCATCATCGCCGCCAGCAGCGCACCGATCGCCAGGGTGCGCCCGGCCAGCGGCACGCGCTTGATGGCCAGACCGGCGATGAGCACCCCCAGGCACAGCAAGGCACCCCGGGAGCCACTGAGCACGATGCCTGCCGCGCCCCCCAGCGCCACGGCCAGCCCCAGCCAGCGGCGCCAGCCCTGATGGGCCACGCCATAGAACATGGCCACGGGCACGCCCAGCAACAGAGCCCCCCCGGTGGAGTTGGGGTGCACCCAGGGCGAGGGCATGCGGGTGAGTTCGGCCAGGAAGATCTCCTGGATGGCATCCGGCCGTGCGTAATTGAGCTTGCTCAGCAAGGCGATCATGGCACTGGCATCTCGCGAAACGGCGAACAGGCCCAGAGACAGGCTCACCAGCACCAGATAGCCCAGCAGCAGACACACCAGCAGGCGCTCGCGGGCACGCTGATCAGGGGTGAGCAGGGGGACCAGGAACAGCACCGACACGTTCAGCAACCAGCGGACCCAGTTGACCGGCCCGATGCCTTCGGCCTGCACCATGAACTGCCCGGCGATCAGGGGCACGATGCTCCAGGTCAGCAGGCGCAGCATGGCCCGCTCTGTCGAGCCGGTGGGCAAAGGGGGCAGTCGGCCCATCAGCCATTGCCAGAAGACGCCCAGCCAGGTCAGGGCCAGCAAGGCCTCGGACAGGGTGATGCGGATGCCCAGGGTCAAGGTCATCCAGGGGATGGCCGGCGCGATCAGGCAGAACAGCAGCAGCCCGCGCTGCGGCTGCACCATGATGGTCACGCCAAAGGCCACGGCCCCCACGGCCAGCATCATCAGGGGCACCCCACCCGCCAGCATCAAGGCTCCGAACAGCAGGGCCAGCGACGCCGGCATGAACCAGGCCATGCGGCTCATGCCAGCCCCCCCGTTGTGGCCCGCAGCCCGACCAGGTGTTCATAGACCGCTTCGAGCTGCTGCGCCGACGCCTCCCAGTCAAAGCGCTCGACCACCAGTTGGCGAGCCGCGGCGCCCAGGGCCGCCGCTCGCACCGGATCGCTCAGCACATCGGCCAGGGCCTGCGCCTGTGCCTCGGCGGTGTCGGCCACCCGCGCGTGCACCCCATCCTGAGCATTCAGTCCCGACAGGCCCTCGCGGGTGCTGACCAGCGGCAAGCCGGCGGCCATGGCCTCCAGCACCTTGAGCTTGGAGCCCCCACCAAAGCGCAAGGGGGCCACGAACACCGAGGCCTGCGCCTGCACCGTGGGCAGGTGCTCGACATAGCCACGCCAATCGACACGGGCATCGGGCCAGCGCTCGCGCCACGACGAGGGCAGGGCATGGCCGCAGACCTGCAGACGCGCCTGCGGCAGGAGGCGCCACAGACGGGGCATGATGTCGTCGAGCAAGCACTCCACAGCATCCACATTGGGGGCGTATTCGAAATTGCCCACAAACAGCACCGAGCACGCTGCGGCATCGGGGTGCACCGAGGCAAAGGCCTGGGTGTCGACGCCATTGCCCACCACGAAGGTGGGGCGCCCGCCCGAGATGTGCGACAGGGCACGGGCATCGGACTCGGTCACGGCCACGATGGCGTCCGCACTCGACAAGACCTTGCGCTCCCAGCGCACGGCCCGCCACTGGTCATACCGTGCCAGGGGCCGCGCCCACAGTGGCCACTTGCCATAGGTGGCCGCCCCCAGAGAGGACTCGACGTTGTGCTCGGTGAGCACAAAGGCCTGCCGCCGGCGTGCCAGGGCCCGTGCAAAGGGCTCGAAGCCGTAGCTGTGCTCGATCTGCACCACGTCCCAGGACTCGCTGTCGAGCAGGTGTTCGAAGCGGCGCATCAGCGCAGGGGCATCGCCGTTGACGCTGGCCAGCAGGGGCATGGGGGAGGTGGCCGCGCGCCAGAGCGTGCGCGGGTGCCGCAAGGCGCGGCGCGGCAGCACGATCAGGCGCTCGACCCAAGGCGCCAGGGCGGCACGGACCTCGTCGTCGGCCGGGGTCTTGGACTGCACCAGCAAGGTGATGGCATGTCCCCGCTGGGCCATGCGCCGGATCAGGTGGTACTGACGTGCCTTGCCACCGCTGGTGATGGGCCAGGGCAGGTAGGGCAAGGTCCACAGCACGCGCATGGGCGACCTCAGCCGATCACCAGGACCTGCAGGGCCGTGTCGACCGGCACCGTCACGCCGACCTCAGCGCCCGCCTTGAGCGTGATCTGGGTGCCCTTGACCGGATGGTGCAAGGTGGCCTCGCGCACGCCGGGCAAGACCAGGGACAGCGCCTGGTCGGCCCAGCACATCCACACGCGGCGCCCGTCGGGGCGCTTCCAGGTGATGCTCACGAGGCCCTTCGGGGCACCGCCAGCGATCTTCAAGGGCGCCTGCGGCGCCAGACGTGGGCCACACACGGACAGAAAACGCGACAGGGCGTGGTACACAGGCTTGGGCTCGCCACTCTCGCGCAGCAGGCCATAGCGGCGGTCTCGCACGCTGGCGCGGCTGTCCAGATCGGAGAGCGTGAACAAGAAGATGCGGTCGTAGTCGAGTGCCGCCATCAAGGCCAGTCGGCGCAAGGTGTAGTCGGCCTGGCCCTGCTCGCCGATGAGGGGCTGCTCCTCCTTGGGGCCCTCGTAGCTGGACCAGCCCCACTCGGTGGCCCAGATCTGCTTGACCTTGACCGCCCTCAGCCATTGGTGCGCATGGGTGACATGGCGCAGGAAATCGCGCTCGCCATGCTCCGCCCCCTCCGGCAGTGCCGTGTAGGGGTGGTAGGCCACGATGGTGTCGAGGTTGAAGGCACCCAGGCGCCCCATCGCTTCGAGCATCAGGCCCTTGCGCCCATGCATCTCGCTGTAATAGGCCATGCCGGCCATGGCGATGGGTTTGTCAGGCACCGTGGCACGCAGGGCCTGCACGGCGGGCACGAGCAGGTGGCCATAGCCCTCGGGGTCGGCCTTGGGCGCCCAGAAGGCCAGGATGTTGGGCTCGTTCCAGACCTGCCACACATCCACCTGCGGGTAGCGCCTGGCCAGCAGGGCCAAACGCTGGGCGTACACCACGGGATCGCGTGGCGGAAACTTGTCGAAGTACTGGGCGTATTTGTCGTCGGGCTGCACCGAGGTGGCGAAGCGGGGTGTGCCCACCACATAGGTGATGCAGCGCAAACCTGCGGCCTTGACCAGCGCCATGGCCTGGTCGATGGCCGTGAGTTCGAACTGGCCCTCCCGGGGCTCCAGGAGCATCCAGTGCAAGCCCAGCCTCACCCACTGCAGGCCCAGGGCCTGGAGGCGCTCCACCTGCTTGCGTGCCATCGCGGGCGCAAACCACTGGAACTGGGCATTGACCCCCAGGAAGTCCCGCCAGACCACTGTGCGCATGGGTTGGAGCTCGATCGCCTCAGGCCGACTCGAAAACCACCCTGCACGTGCCAGCGATGGCGCCAGGCTGGCCCCCAGGGCCCATTGCAACTGGAGACGGCGTGGCAGCTTCATGCCGAACCCTTGGACGCCGCCGGAGCCGGTCGACCCCGGCCCGCCATCGGCGCGTGGGCCGCATGCCGGGCCAGCAAGGCATCAAAATGCGCGCGAAAACGCTGCCCGGTCACGGTCCAGTCCCGCTGACGTGCCAGCTCGCTGGCCTGTTGTGCCCAGGTGCTGGCACGCTGTGGCTCGACCAGCAAACGCTCCAGCCCCTGCGCCAAAGCGGCCACATCCCCTTGCTTGTAGGACTCGCCGTTGCCGGACTGGATCTCCTCGGCAAAGGCACGCGCATCGGAGGTGATGGCGCCACGGCCGCAGGCGATGGCCCACGCCAGCGCGCCCGAGGTGCCGCGCATCTGCCCCAGCAAGGCCAGTTTGCGCGACTCGCGGTAGGGCAGCACCATCACGTGATGGCGCCGGATCAGGGGGGCGATGTCGTGCGGATCGACATCCAACTCCCAATCGACCTGGGCTTGCAGGCCCCGCTGGGCCACGCGCTTGCGCAAGCCATCGAGGTAGCTGCCTTGGGCACCAAAGGTGATGTCCGGGGCCGTGCCACCGGCAATGGTCAATCGCACCTGTGAGGCCAGCTCGGACTGGGCCGCGATCACACGCCCCAAGGCATCGACCAGATCCTCGATGCCCTTGCCGCTGTAGATGAAGCCGAAATACAGCAGGCGCATGGGCTGCAGTGGCGGCAAAGGCTCCTGCGGCAAGGCCAGCGTGCCATGGGGGATGACGCTGATGCGCGACTTGGGCACCCCCATGCGGGCCGCCAGGCGGGTGGCCCCGATGTCGGTGAGCGCGACCAGGCCATCGAGCCGGCGCGCCAGGCGCCGCTCTGCCCACAAGGTATGGGGATCACTCAAAACCGCCAGGGCCTGGCGCGCCAGGCGAGGCAAGACCGAGGCGTGTTCCATGGCAGGCCACCACCGATGCACGGGCCGCCAGACCAGCCGCTCGGGATCATGCACCGTCACGGACAGGGCTGGGGGGGAGGGCAGTCGCGACAAGGCATCGAGGGCGAAGAATTCGCTGTAGCGCCCGCCGCCCAGTTCGGCGTGCACCACATCGACCTTGGACCAGTCTCGCTCGTCGACCCAACGACGCGCCGCCACCAGGGAATCGAGCGGACGCTGCCCCTGCAAGGGTGTGAGCACCTGCACGCCCGCCGCGTTGATCGCGCGACGGAAGTGGGCCGCGTAGTCGGCAATGCCCGTCTGTTCGGGCGGCAAGGGGGACAAGAGCGCCAGACGCACACAGGCCTTTCAGCGTTGCAACCAGCGCAGCACGTGCGGCGGCACTTCGAAGCGCCGACGGTTGATGATGATGCCGTCCACCTTGTTGAAGGCGGTGCGCAACATGCCCAGGGCGTTGTCCACCACGGGCACGGTGCTGGCACGGGCCTCGACCACCAGCACGATGATGTCAGCACGGCTGAGCTTGACGAAGGCCTCGCGGTTGTGGAGCAGCGCGGCCGCTTCCAGCAGCACGACCTCACCAGGCTCGGCCACGGTCGCCTCCTCGCTCAGGCGCACGGTCACGCCCTGGGTCTGCAACAGGGTGTGCAGACGCCGCGCGATGAAGCTCACGCCCTCTTGGGGTCGCGACGAGGTCAGCGCCACGGTCAGCCCCTTGTCGGCCACGCGGTCCAGCGGCAACATGCCGTAGATGCGGTAGAGGCTGGCATGGAACTCGTTGTCCTCGCCGCCATCGGCGGTGTCCTTGATGGTGCTCCACAGGGGCACGCCAAAGCGCTGCTCGATGCGGCCACCGTCATGGATGCGCTGATCGGCCAGCGAGCGCAGATAGATCACCAGCAGGCCCACCAGCGCCCCCGCCGGCAGCGCCAGCATCAGCATCAGCAGACTCTTGGGCGACACCCGCGCCGGATTGAAGGTCGCGGACTCGATCACGGCGATGTTGTTGATGCGGTTGTCGTCCAGGGCCTGGTCGATGCGGGCCTTCTCCAGGTTATCGAGGTAGAGCACGCGGCTCTTTTCGGCCACGGCCAGAGCCTGCTCCAGGCGGGCCAGCTCGGGCTCATTGGCCAGCACCTGTCGGCGGGCCTGCTCCAGGGCCGTGATTTCCTTGTCGTAGCTGGTGGAGAAGGTGTTGAGCTCGGCCAGGCGCACCGACTTTTCAAGCTGGTTGCGCTCGATGGTGGAGCCCAACTCGTTGGGGGTGCGCTTTTCGGAGCGTTGCACCGACTTGCCCTCGGCCTTGAGCTGTGCCTCCAGGGCCGCGATCGCTTCATTGATCGACACGATGGTGGGCGCCGTCTCCTTGAAGGTGCGCAGCGCATCGACGCGCTGGCGCTTGAGCTCGGCCAGCTGGTTGTTGAGCGCCAGCCAGGTGGGGCCATAACCCATGTCGCGCTCGGACACGGTTTCGCGCGGCAGGCTGCGAGCACGGCCCGAGGCGTAGGACAGGCCCTGCTGCAGGGCGTCGCGCTCGGCCACGATCTCGGCACGGCGGGTGCGCAGATCGTTGAGGCGCTTGGTCAGCGTGTCGATGCGCTCCTGCGCACTCACACCCTGGATCTTTTCCAGACGCTCACGCCACAAGGCCTTGCTCGACGCGATCTGCTGATCGGCGTCACTCACCTTGCCCTCGTAGAAGGTGACCAGGCTCTTGCGGCCCAGCACGGCCGTGCGTTCATCGAGGTAGACCTTGACCCAGGTCTGCATGACGCGCTGCGCCACCAGCGGGTCATCCCACACGAAGCGCAGCTCCATCACATTGGAGCCCGGGCCGTGGCTGACGGTGAAGCGGTCGGCCAGCTTGCTGGCCAGGCGGTCTTCCGGGCTCTGCGCCTCGGTCAGGCCCATCCACTGGGTCACGGTGCGCACCCCGTCAAGCACCCCATCCAGGCCCTTCTTGACCATCAGCTTGACGCGCTTCCACAGGCTTTGCGGCGGCGGCTGGCTGGCCATCTCCTGCAGGTACAGGCGCGCCACCTGCAGCACCACGGGCCGCCCGGTCAGCATCTTCTCTTCGTCGATGATGGGGTCACGCTGCGTGGTGGGCGCCAGCACGGTCTGCCGATCGCCGGCATCCAGGGGCACGGTGAGGTTCTCACGGCCGGCCTTGACCAGCAAGCGGGATTCGGACTCGAACTTGGGCGACATCAGGAAGGCGCCGCCCACGGCCATGAGCACCGTCAGGACACAGGCGATCCGGAACTCGCGCCTGAAGATGAAGAACAGGCGCAGCAGGTCGCGAAAAGAGCGGATGTCGATCATGATGAACAGCAGTGGGCGCGGTCAGTCGGCCGTCTTGTTGATGCTGATGCCAATGGCCCGTGTGAACGGCAGCAACTGATTGAAGAACAGATCGGTGCCGTCGGCCCAGTTGCCCACATCGGACTTGGGCACGAAGATCACATCCCCGCGCTGGAAGGCGAAGGTCTGCCGACCGCCCTGCGTGGGCTCCAGCATGCGGCTGAGATCGAAGTAATAGACCTGATAGCGATCGTGTTCGTCCTGGCGCATCAGCACCACCTTGCGGGGGTCGGCCGAGGGCAGCAGCCCCCCCACGGCGAACAAGGCCTGCTCCAGCGTGGCCACGGCATTGAGGTCGATGGGCACCGGGTTGCGCACCGCACCACCGATGACCAGCCGGTTGCTGGGCGAGGCCATGATGTTGACCGTGACGCCCGGCTCGCGGTAGTAGGGTTCGAGCTTGGCGCGCAGGACCTGCGCGATCTCGTCGGGGGTCTTGCCAGCCGCCTCGATGCGTCCCGCATAGCGGAAGGAGAAGCTGCCATCGCTGCGCACCGGGTAGATCTGGGACTGGCTGTCCTCCACCATATTGCGCAGATCCAGGCTGGCGCCGTCCTGGGCGTCACGCACGATGCGCAAGGTGTCGCCCGGCCGCACCCGCGTCGGCACATGCGGCAAGCGCGCCAGGTCTTCAGGGGTCAGCAACTGGGCACGAAAAGGCTGGCCCTTGGGCGGCACCAGGGAGCCATAAGGTCGGCATGCCACGATGAGCAGGCACAACAGGACAGTGAAAAGCTTTTTCATGACGATAGGATCCGAGACAGCGAACGACGCAGCGGCTCAGCCCCTGGAGGGCGATCCCAGCGGCCGCACACGCCGGCGCCCATAGGTGCGCGACAAGCCCGCACGCGACGGCCGCTTGAGCCAGGGCACGCCGAACTTGGCGAAAAACCGGGTCATGCTGAGAAGGTGGATCTTGCCTGATTTCGACCAGATTCCATGCGCACTGTGGCGTTGATGTTCGTGCACCAGTTCCACCGAAGGCACCGCCAGCACCTGCCAGCCATGGACCCACATGCGGGCGCACAGATCCACCTCTTCGAAGTACAGGAAATAGCGCTCGTCCATGCGGCCCACCTGCATGAAGGCCGAGCGGCGGACCACGAACCCGGTGCCCATCACCCAATCGGCCTCGAAGGGCTCGCCATCCCACTTGCGCTTGAGCAGGTGGGAATCGACACGTGCCTGCAAGGCCGGCAACTGGCTCAGCAGGGTGCGGCGCACCAGGATGTCTGGCAAGGAATAGAAGCGCCGGGCCGAATACTGCAGGGATCCGTCCGGGTTGATCAGCTTGAGCCCGGCCACGCCCAGGCGCGGGCGCTGCTCGAACAGGGCCGTGATCTGGTCCACCTGGTTGGACTGGAAGTAGGTGTCCGGGTTGAGCACCAGCACCAGTTCGGTGGTCAGCACCGCGATCCCGAGGTTGACGCCGGCCCCGAAACCGCCATTGCGGTCGGACTGCACCACCCGGACCTGCGCAGGCAGGGTCGCGGCCAGGCGCGCGCCCGAGCCATCGGGCGAAGCGTTGTCGACCACCACGATGTCGCAGGCACGTGCGATGTCATGTGCCAGCAGGGAGGCCACACACTGGAGCGTGAGGGCCTGGGTGTTGTAGTTGACAATCACCACGCCCATGGCCTTGGGGCTCACATCCGGCTGATTCTCGGGGCTCGTCGGCATCTCGGTGGGCTACTGCTCGGGAAAGGTTCGCCCTGGTGGCCAGGACACCAGGCGCATTGAACGTCCGATTGTCCTTGATTCAGTACAAATGCGCACACCTCAGACAGGTGGATCGAGGCGCCAGGACAAGGGACGTCCGGTCGCGCTCAGAAAAGCAGCGGCCTGCCCAAAATGACCGCAACCAATGAAAGGCGCCGGCCCCCGGCTGGCCGACAAGGGCGAAGGATGGTTGCACTGCAGGATCAGGTGCCCTGACCCGGCCACCTCGATCAGGGGGGCCTTGCGCTGGGCGTGCGCTCCCCAGAGCATGAACACCTTGGGCTGAGCGTCACGGGCCATGGCCTCGATCAAGGTGTCGGTCAGATCTTCCCAGCCCCAGCCGGCATGGCTGCCGGCACACTCGGCTTCGACGGTCAAGGAGGTGTTGAGCAGGCACACACCCCGCTCGGCCCAGGCGGTCAACTCGCCCGATGCGGGTGCGGTCAGACCCAGATCGCGCTGCAGCTCCTTGAAGATGTTGCGCAGGCTGGGTGGGATCTTGACGCCTGCGCGCACGGAAAACGCCAGCCCATGGGCCTGGTTTGGGCCATGGTAGGGATCCTGGCCCAGGATGACCACCCGCACCTCGTCGCGACGGGTCAACCTCAGGGCCGCCAGCACGTCGCCAGGATAGAGGGTGTGGCCCGACTGTCGGGCCGCGTCCACACGGGCGATCAGGGCCTGCCCCCGATCGCTGCGACGAAAGGCGTCGGTCAAGGGCCGCCAGTCCGCGGGCACCCGGTCGAACTGCGCGGCCAGCGGCTCCGTCAGCCGGTTGTCGGGCAGGCCCGCCGGGGCCTGATCGCCCTCGAACAGATCGGCCGTGCGGGCAGTGCCGCTCATCAACCGAAGAGATCCTGCAGGGCGGCGCCGGGATCGTCCGCCCGCATGAAGGCCTCACCCACCAGGAAGGCATGCACGTTCGCGTCCCGCATGCGGCGCACATCGGCCGGCGAGAGGATGCCCGACTCGGTCACCAGCAGGCGGCCCAACGGCACCTCGGAGAGCAGGTTCAAGGTGGTGTCCAGCGTGACCTCGAAGGTGCGCAGATTGCGGTTGTTGATGCCCACCAGCGGGGTCTTGAGCTGCAGGGCACGCTCCAGCTCATCACCGTCATGCACCTCGACCAGCACCGCCAGGCCCAGGGAGTGGGCCAGGGCTTCGAGTTCGATCATCTGGGCATCGCTCAGGCAGGCAGCGATCAGCAGGATGCAGTCGGCCCCCATGGCGGCCGCCTCGTACACCTGGTAGTCGCTGATCATGAAGTCCTTGCGCAGCACCGGCAGGTCACAGGCGGCACGCGCCTGACGCAGGTAGTCGGCACGGCCCTGGAAGAAGCGCTCGTCGGTGAGCACACTGAGACAGGCCGCGCCATGGCGCGCGTAGCTGGCCGCGATCTCGCCGGGCAGGAAATGCTCGCGGATCACGCCCTTGCTGGGGCTGGCCTTCTTGATCTCGGCGATGACACCGGCGTGACCGGCCTTGATCTTGTCGATCAGCGCCCCGATGAAATCGCGCATGTCGACCTGCGCGCGGTGGCGCTGCTCGGCCTCGGCACGCAGGGTGGCCAGAGGGCGCAGGGCCTGCGCCGCCGCGACCTCTTCATGCTTGACGGCAACAATGGTGTTCAGGATGTCTGACATGGCAATGGCGAGGCTGGACCCCCGGGTTGCGAGCTGAAAGAATGGGCGCGTTCGGCTTCACGCCGCTGCCAGCGCCTGCGTCGACTGCACAAAGTGGAACAAGGCCTCGCCGGCGCGGCCATCGGCCAGAACCTGACGGGCGCGCTCGACGCCATCGGCCAGCGAATCGGCCACATCGGCGGCATACAGCGCAGCACCGGCATTGAGCAGAACGATGTCGCGGGCGGGGCCTGCCTCATTGTCCAGCACACGGCGCACGATGGCCAGGGATGCGTCCCGGCTGGCCGCCTTGAGCATGGAGCCGTCGTGCTCGGCCATGCCGAACTGTGCGGGGTGGATGCGGTACTCGCGCACCTCCCCGTCCTTGAGCTCGGCCACCAGGGTCTCACCTGCCAGGGTGATCTCGTCCAGGCCATCGCGACCATGCACGATCAGCACATGCCGCGAGCCCAGGCGCTGCAGCACGCGGGCCTGGATGCCCACCAGATCGGGATGGAACACCCCCATCAGCTGGTTGAGCGCGCCGGCCGGGTTGGTCAGCGGCCCCAGGATGTTGAAGAGGGTGCGGATGCCCAGCTCCTTGCGCACCGGGGCCGCGTGCTTCATGGCCCCATGGTGATTGGGCGCGAACATGAAACCGATGCCCGTCTGGGCCAGGCAGGCCGCCACCTGTTCGGGCTGGAGGTTGATGTGCGCCCCCAGGGCTTCGAGCACATCGGCACTGCCCGTGCTGGACGAAACGCTGCGCCCCCCATGCTTGGCCACGCGGGCACCGGCCGCCGCCGCCACGAACATGGCGGTGGTCGAGATGTTGAAGGTGTGGGCGCCGTCGCCACCGGTGCCGCACAGATCCACCAGATGAGACTTGTCGGCCACATCCACGGGGGTGGCGAACTCGCGCATGACCTGGGCGGCGGCAGCGATCTCGCCCACGGTTTCCTTCTTGACACGCAAGCCGGTGATGAGCGCGGCCATCATGAGGGGCGACATCTCGCCCTTCATGATGCGGCGCATCAGGCCCAGCATCTCGTCGTGGAAGATCTCGCGGTGCTCGATGACGCGCTGCAGGGCCTGAACGTCGGTGATGGTGGTCATGGTGGGCCCTCTCACATGGCCAGAAAGTTCTTCAACATGGCGTGGCCGTGCTCCGTCAGGATGGACTCCGGATGGAACTGCACGCCTTCGAGCGGGGCAAAGCGCGGATCGGTCTGCGGGCCCTTGTGACGCACGCCCATGATCTCGCCGTCCTCGGTGGTGGACGTGATCTCCAGGCAGTCGGGCAGCGTGGCCCGCTCGATGGCCAGCGAGTGGTAGCGGATCACCGTGAACTGGCGGGGCAGGCCCTTGTAGACGCCTTTTTCGTCGGTGGTGATGATGCTGGTCTTGCCGTGCATCTGCTCGTGCGCCCGCACCACCTTGCCGCCCAGGGCCGCACCGATGCTCTGGTGCCCCAGGCACACGCCCAGGATGGGCAACTGGCCCACGAAGCGCTGCAGGGCGGGCACGCAGATGCCGGCCTCGGCGGGCGAGCAGGGCCCGGGGGAGAGCACCAGGCGATCGGCCTTCAGGGCCGCGATCTCGTCCAGGGTGATCTCGTCATTGCGCACGACCTTGACCTCCTCACCCAGCTCGCAGAAGTACTGCACCAGGTTGAAGGTGAAACTGTCGTAGTTGTCGATCATCAGCAGCATATGCGCTCTATCCTATTGATTTCATGAGGGATTTCTTGGCAACCCTCGTTGTGATACCCGCTTCGATACCCGCTTTTGGCTCACTGGACAGCCCAGTGTCACATGCAGGTGGGGAGTCTGGCGCCCGGGATGGGCGCAATAGGTCAGTCAGGTCGCTGGCTTACGCCAACGCTGACGGTAGAGGTCTGCTGAGGAAAGCAAAAACGCATGCATAGGAAATCATTTTAGCCATGTCAGCGTCAGATCGATGCACATCAGCGTGCCGGCAGCGGGCGCGGCACGAAGGTTTGAAATTCCAGCTTCCGCTTTTCTCATCCCGTTTTTTCTTGCGTTTTTTGCATCCACAGTTAAAATTGCTCTCTAAGTGGATTGGGGGTTCCCGGTCGGCGCTATAGCCTCGGTGGGTTCATCGGGGCTTTTCGCTTTCTGGGGCGGATGAACCATCAGCCCCACGTTCAGAAAGCCCTTGCCGACATTGGCGCGGCCGCCATCGCAGTAGAACTTGCGCTGCAGCGTCTCAAAGGCCAAGTTCTTCTGGTCAGGCCGGATGTAGTTCAGGCCCACGGGTCGGGCCACCAAATCGGCCAGTTGCAGGCCTGCCAAGTTGGTCTTCTTGTCTGCGAACACGATAGTGAAGGGCAAGTCTCGATTGCCCGGGTTGTCGCCATCGCAGATGCGCCGGAACTCCAACTCCAGTTCTCGATCTTCTTTCTTGCCTCGACACTCAACCACAATGTGGGTCTGTAACTGGTCCTGCTGTTTCTCAGCCAAGAAACCCCTCAAAGACTCCAGGCAGATGCCCAAGGCAATGTGATACGGGTTGGTCAATGCGCCTGCGCCCTTGCTCATGCGTGCCTTGTCCACCACACACGCGATCAGAATGAAGTTGCTGGCATCCATGATGGACGACAGTTGCGCCATGAACTCCTGCCGTGTGGGCAAGTGACTGAGGAAGGCGAACTCGCCTTTCTGCTTGCGGATCTCGTGCTCATGCAGCACCACGCTGTCATGGCCGAAATAGTTGAACTTCAATTTCCCGACTGCCGGGATGATCTTTTCAGCATAGTGTCGTTTGTGGAATACGCACAGGGCCAGGACGAACACGGGGAAGTCGGGATCGATGCTGGCCAGCGAGTGATCGCCGCTTTCATCCACATACACCACATAGTCACTGAATCGACGACCCGTGAGCTCAGGCATGGCCTGCTCGACTGGCATGGCCTCGACCGATTCGAACAATGCGTACTGTGTGCCGACGGCGCTCATGCCGTGGCTTCCTCGAATCTTGTTGATGTCGTCGATCATGGGGTCGATCTTATCGGGCGTTCCATTCGCCGACGCTCGGCTTTCATCTCATGTGATGATGCGGTCAGGCACGCCTTCCCCGTCACACTTCATGAGTTTTCCTTCACGCGCAGCACCGACTTTGATCGGGATTGAGCTGGTCAGGTTCGCCTGCACGCTCCCGGTCCTGCTGTGGCATTACCAGCATTTCTTCTATGTGGCTGGGCAGCCGGTGGGCTTCGAGATGAGCGCCCAGCCGGGCTATGCCCTGCTGCAGCCCTTCTACCTGTTCGGCTACCTGAGCGTGCAGGCCTTCTGGTGCCTCTCGGGCTTCATCTTCTTCTGGAAGTACGCACGCCCCATCGCCGAGGGCGCGGTGCCCCTGCGCCGCTTTGCCTGGCTGCGCTTTTCACGGCTGTACCCGCTGCATCTGCTGACCTTGCTGCTGGTCGCCCTGATGAGCGGGTGGTACGAGCGCACCATGGGCGCCGGTTTCGTCTACCAGCACCAGGACTGGCCGCATTTCGGCCTGCAGTTGCTGATGGCCAGCGACTGGGGGCCGAGCATCGAGTGGTCCTACAACGGGCCCATCTGGAGCATCTCGCTGGAGATCCTGGTCTACCTGGTGTTTTTCGCTCTGAGCCGCCTGGGCCTGATCCGCACCTGGATGGTGCTGGGGCTCATCGGCGGCACGGGCCTGGTCTACCAGCTCAAGCTGACCAGCCACCCCATCGTGCTGTGCCTGTTCTTTTTCTACCTGGGGGCCCTGACCTGCCAGGTGCACGAGGCCATGCAGACCCGGCTGACAGCCCGGCAACAGTCTCTGGGCTTGGGCCTGGCGCTGGTGGCCACCGGCGGCGCGGCCGTGCTGAGCGCACAGGGCCTGCTGCGCCCCATGCTCTTCGTGGCCTTGCTCACGCCCGTGGCCATCATTGCGCTGGTGCGCTGGGTGCGGCCGGCATCCGTCTGGACCGTGCGCACCATCGAATCCCTGGGCCACATGACCTATTCCAGCTATCTGTGGCACTTCCCGCTGCAGCTGGCTGCCGCCCTGTGGTTCATGCAGCAGCCCCAGGCCATGCCCGCCCGCGAGGGCTGGTGGCTGGCGGCCTACCTGGGGCTGACCTATGCCCTGGCGCTGCTCAGTTACCGCTGGATCGAGGCCCCCGCCCAACGCTGGCTGCGCCAGCGGGGCCCCTCACACTGACGGTCATCGACCCGCTCAGAGCCCCTGCTCGACCATCTCGGCCGCACGCAGCACCGCGCGGGCCTTGACCTCGGTCTCCTTCCACTCCAGCTCGGGCACCGAATCGGCGACCACCCCGGCCCCGGCCTGCACATACAGGGTCTGGTCCTTGATGACCCCGGTGCGGATGGCAATCGCCACATCCATGTCACCGGCAAAGCTGAGGTAACCCACGGCACCGCCATAGATGCCGCGCTGCACGGGCTCCAGCTCGTCGATGATTTCCATCGCGCGGATCTTGGGTGCGCCGCTGAGCGTGCCCGCCGGGAAGCTGGCGCGCAGCACGTCCAGCGCGGTCATGCCGTCCTTGAGGATGCCCTCGACATTGCTGACGATGTGCATGACGTGCGAGTAGCGCTCGATGCCGAAGGCCTCTGTCACATGGACGGTGCCGGTCTTGGCAATGCGGCCGATGTCGTTGCGTGCCAGATCGATCAGCATGACGTGCTCGGCACGCTCCTTAGGGTCGGCCAGCAGCTCGTGCTCGTGCTGCACATCCTGATCGGGCGTGGCACCACGCGGGCGGGTGCCCGCGATCGGACGGATGGTGATCTTCTGGCCTTCGTCGCAGTGCTCCTGGCGCACCAGGATCTCGGGCGATGAGCCCACGATCTGATGATCCCCCATGTCGTAGTAGTACATGTAGGGGCTGGGGTTGAGCGAGCGCAGGGCGCGGTACAGGCTCAAGGGCGAGGCCGTGAAGCGCTTTTGCAGGCGCTGGCCGATCACGATCTGCATGCAGTCGCCTGCCGCAATGTATTCCTTGGCCTTGAGCACCGAACGCTCGAAGTCTTCCTTGGGCAGGTGGCGCTCGATGGGGTGGGACTCACCCGCAGCGACCGAGGGGGCCTGAACGGCCTGGCTCAGGCGCCGCTGCAGCTCGACCAGGCGCGCCTGCGCACGCTCGTAGGCCTGGGGCTGGGTCGGGTCCGCGTAGACGATGAGGTAGAGGCGATCGGCCAGCTTGTCGATGACGGCCAGCTCCTCGCACTGCAGCAGCAGGATGTCGGGCGTGCCGATGCCACCAGGCTTGTGCACCTTGGCCAGGCGGTGCTCGATGTGGCGCACCGTGTCGTAGCCGAAGTAGCCCGCCAGCCCGCCGATGAAGCGCGGCAGGCCCTGGGGCACGGCCACCTTGAAGCGCTGCTGGTACTGGGCGATGAAGTCCAGCGGGTTGCCCTCGAAGGACTCGACCACCTGGCCGTCGGTCAGCACCTCGACCTGGCGGCCCGTGGCACGCAGCAGGGTGCGCGCCGGCAGGCCCACGAAGGAATAGCGCCCGAAACGGGCGCCCCCTTCGACGGACTCCAGCAGGAAGCTGAAGGGCTGGCCCTGGGTCAGCTTGAGGTAAAGGGACAGCGGCGTGTCCAGATCGGCCAGGGCCTGAGCCACCAGCGGAATGCGGTTGTGGCCCTGGGCCGCCAGCGCGTTGAAGTCGTCTTGCGTGATCATGTGTGTCACCCTGGTGCAAAGCACCTCTGCCGGGAATCAATGGGGAGAGGGCCCCTGCCGGGCACGCCACAGCGTGTGAAGGATGACCGGCCGGCCACCCCCGGGTCACGGGGCCCAGTGCCTTGCGCGGCGGGCACCTGCGCAGGCACCCGGACTCATCGCGAGGCGAACTGAGTGTGAACAAAGGCACAGCGACGCCAGGGCCAAGCCCCCCGGTCGTGTGAACCTTTTGTCAGTTTGCGCGGCATGAACATGAAAACCAGTGTAGCAGCCCCGGCCCTGATGGGGGGGTCGCTATCGGGGTAGACCCGATGTCTTGCACAGGAAGCACCGGGGGTAACATCCCTGTCAACACTTAGCGCGCACGGCCCGTTGTCTGGAGGTGAGCCTCCTGGAGCCCGACGCTGGAAACGACATGGACATGAACACACTGACCGCCCGCATGCCCCACCCCGGGGCCCAGCACACCACCACGCGCTGGGGCTGGCTGCTCGGGCTGGCACTGACAGCCCTTTGCGCTCCGACCTGGGCCTCCAACACCGAAATCGCGGGCGTGCACTATGAGCCCCAGACCAAGGTCGAAGGCAACACCCTGGTGCTCAACGGCTCGGGCATCAGCTACAAGGCCTTGCAGAAGGTCTACACGGTGGGCCTGTACACGGACAAGAAGTCCACCTCGGGCGACGCCATCCTGGCCATGCCCGGCTCCAAGCAGTTGCGCTTCGTGATGCTGGTGCCCATGCGGGTGGATGAACTGGGCAAGCTGATCGCGCGGGGCATCGAGACCAACAGCTCGCGTGATCAGTTCATGCGCCTGATCCCCGCCACGATCGAGATGGGGCGCATCTTCTCCAAGATGAAACGCATGTCGCCCGGCGACACCATCACCATCGAGTACGTGCCCCGCCGCGGCACCATCTTCTTTGTCAACGGCAGCCCGGCGGGCATGCCCGTGGCCGGGCCCGAGTTCTTCAATGCCGTGCTCAAGGTCTGGATCGGCCCCAAGCCGACCACGCAGGATCTCAAGGAAGCCCTGCTGGACTTCAAGCCCGCGCCACTGCTCAACGCACTGGAAGACTGAGGCTGGCCCAATCGAGCGCATCGAGGCGCTCGATGTGGGCCAGGGCGGGCACCTCGACGATGGGGTGGCCATGGTTGTAGCCATAGGTGACCAGCACCACCGGGCAGCCCGCCGCGCGCGCCGCCTGGGCGTCGTTGCTGGAGTCCCCCACCATCAGCGTCTGCGCCGGCGCAGTGCCCAAGGCTTCACAGGTCTTGATCAAGGGCAGCGGATCGGGCTTCTTGCGCTCGAAGGCATCGCCCCCGAACACCTTTGAAAAGAAGGCGCGCAAGCCCTTGGCCTGCAGCAATTGCTCGGCAAAGGCCGTGGGTTTGTTGGTCAGGCAGGCCAGCGGCACGCCCTGATCGACCAGGCGCTGCAGGCCCTCACGCGCCCCCGGATACACCTCTGAATGCTGGCCGTTGAGGCGGCTGTAGTGGGCCTGGTAGTGCTGCCAGGCCAGCGGCACGGCCGCCACCGCCTCGGCATCGTCGTCGGGCAGGCCCCAGGCATGGGCCAGGGTGCGGCGCAGCAGGTCCTCGCTGCCTTTGCCGACGGTCTGCTCGACGAAGGGGTGGTCGACCCGGGCGATTTCGACCGGGTGGCAGCCCAGATCGGCCAGGGTGTGGTGGAGCACGACGACGAAATCACCCAGGGTGTCGACCAGGGTACCGTCGAGGTCGATGATGGCGGCTTGAAATGGCATGAGAAAGGCGTGGACTGCGCTACAGTGATTGCCATAAGGTACACCAATGCGCACGAAGGTCTGGCTTGTCACCGCACTGTCCACTTCGGGGCTGCTCTTGCTGGGCGGCTGCGGCAGCCTGCTGCCGCGTGGCAGCTCACAAGCGCCCTCGACCTTCACCAGTTTCGAGGCCGCCCGTGAGGCCCTGGAGCGCATCGAGCCCTACCGCACCACCACCGCACAACTCAAACCCCTGGGCTTTGATGTGGACGCCAGCGCCAATGTGCGCCTGATCCCCTACCCGCAGGTGATCACCCGGCTGGCGCCCAACCCCAATGTGACGCTGGACATGCTGGACCCAGGCATCCGCGATTGCATCGCGGCCCGTCAGGCCTGCCGCGCTTACGAGTTCCTCATCAGCCAGCAATCACGGCGCCGCGAAGGGGCGTTCTTGCTGGATTTCCTCAATTTCAGGCGCACGACCGAGATCAGCGGCTGGCGCTTCGAGGGGCTGATCGTGGTGCGCGATGAGCTGGTGCTGTTCAGAAACTATGGCGGCGAGCCACAGATCAAGAGCACGGATCGGCAGTCCAACCCCTTGGGGCCGCTGCAGCCCGCCGGGGAGTCGGCAGGCTCGCTGCTGATGCGTTGAGCTCGCCGATCATCGTGCTGAACGACGTCAGAAGTCTTGCCAGTCGTCACCGCTGGCCTCATGCGCCAGGACTGGCTCAGGCATCTTGGGGGTCTTGAGCACGGCTGCCGCCGCTTGCGGGGCCGCCTTCTTTCCTGGGCCAGATGCACGCATCACGGCAGTCCCACGGACTGGCTCGGTGGCGCGAGCTGACGCACCGCGCGGTGCCGGGCTGGACACCGAAACCCCATGAGCAGCCGCCTGGCTGATCCTGAAGACGGCCACGGCATCCACCAGTTGCCGGGCCTGCAGCTTGAGGCTCTCGGCAGCGGCAGCGCTTTCTTCCACCAGCGCGGCGTTCTGCTGGGTCACCTGATCCATCTGGGACACGGCATGACCGACCTGAGTGATGCCCGAGCTCTGCTCCACGCTGGCAGCGCTGATCTCGGCCACGATGTCGCTCACACGCTGAACGGCACTCACGATCTCGCTCATGGTCTGACCGGCCTGGTCCACCAGGGCCGTGCCCTCGTCCACCCGCTCCACGCTGTTCGTGATCAAGGCTTTGATCTCCTTGGCGGCAGCCGCACTGCGCTGCGCCAGGCTGCGCACTTCGCTGGCCACAACGGCAAAGCCTCTGCCTTGCTCTCCCGCCCGTGCCGCTTCGACCGCAGCATTGAGCGCCAGGATATTGGTCTGGAAGGCAATGCCATCGATCACCGAAATGATGTCGGCGATCTTGCGGGAGGCGTCGTTGATGCCTTTCATGGTGTCGACCACCTTGCCCACCACATCCCCCCCCTTGAGGGCCACCTGCGATGCTCCATGAGCCAGTTGATTGGCCTGCTTGGCGTTGTCCGCGTTGTTGCGAACCGTCGACGACAGCTCCTCCATCGTGGCGGATGTTTGCTGCAAGGCACTGGCCTGCTCTTCGGTACGCTGGCTGAGATCCGTGTTGCCCGATGAAATCTGGGTCGAGCCCGTGGCGATGGAGTCGGAGCTGTGGCGCACCTGACCCACGATGTTGCCCAGGCTGTCGTTCATGCGTTTGAGGGCGCTCAGCAACTGCCCGGTTTCGTCGGTGCTGTCGACCTGCACATCGGAGGTCAGATCTCCGGCGGCCACCGCTTCGGCCACCTGTACAGCGCGCGCAATCGGTCGGGTGATCGAGCGAGTGATCACGAAAGCCATGCCGGACCCGATGGCAATGGCCGCGATCACGATCGCGATGACCGCCAGACGCGTTTGCTCGTAGTTGGCCTGGGCGGAGTCATACGACCCCGTCGCGCCCCTGTTCTGGAACGCGATGGCCGCTTTGACCGCCTCTACGGCCGCCTCGAAGGCCTCACTCGACTCGCCGGAGTACATGGCTTTGGCCTCTTCCATGGTCTCCGCCCCCCCACGGGACAGCGGCAGCAATTTGGCCGTGCTCGCGTAGTAGCGATCCACTGCGTTGCGCATGTCCTTGACGATCGCACGCTCCTCCGGCGTGGTGACCGTGGCCTCATAGTCCTTGAAAGCCGCTTCGGTGCTCTCGTGATTGTGTTTGATGCGCTGCTCCAGCGGTGGGAAATCCTCGTCCTTGAGCGCCATCACATGCAAGGCTTCGGCGCGCCGCATGCCATTGAGCCCCGCGCGGTACTCCCCGAGCGCCCGCATGGCTGGGAACCAGTTGGTGGCCAGATCCGCAGTGGACTCGTTGACCTTGCCGATCCGGTTGATCGAAAAACCACCGACGATGACCGTCAATGCCAGCACAAAGGCAAAACCCAGCGCCAGGCGGGTGCCGATTTTGAAACGGGAAAGCAGGGCCATGATGAGATCTCCGCTGAAACCAAGGAGGGCGGAGCCTGACTGCGCGCCGCTACTGTGATCGGATTGTCGTCAAAACAAACAATTTGTTAATCACAATCTGGGACGGAAACGTGCCCTTTATCACGGTCACCCCGCCGAATCGGCTCAAGCGTCCGCTTTCAGGCTGGAGCGCAGGACACCCATGAACCGCTCTGGATCCAGCGGTTTCTGAAGAAAGACCACACCTGACGGCAGATGACCGCGAGAAGCGAGCTCTTCGGGGGTGTTGCTGGACACCGCCAGGATCAGGCGTGGTTTGACGGCACACCCGGTGGTCAGGTGCTTGAGCATTTCAAAGCCGTTCATGTGCGGCATCAGCAAATCGGTGATGAGCACGTCTGGCGCCATGCGCCCGATGGCAATGAGCCCGTGAAACCCATTGGTGGCAGCAGCCACGGTGGCGTGGGGCAAGGCCGCCTCGATCAGATGGGCCAGGATGTCCCGGTCATCCGGGTTGTCGTCGACCACCAGCACGGACAAGGCGGGGGCGCCCTCCGCGGCATCGGCAGGACGGTCCGCCCCGGGAGCGCTCAGACCGTGCAGTCGAAACAGCAATTCAGCGCCTTCGGCCTCAATGCGCCGATGTCCACCCAGGGTCTTCCAGGCCTTGAGCTGACCGGTGTCGACCCAACGCTGGACCGTCTGCGTGGAAATGCCCAGTCGCTGAGCGACCTCCGTGGTGGAATAGGAACGCGCTGACGTGCTCATGGTCGTGTCGAGAAATGACGTTCAAGGTCGATGGCGACCGTACCCAGATGCTGCTCGAACGCGTCCAGCAGATCGGGCCAGCGCGATGACTCACCCGCCAGAACGGCCAATTGCAGTGCCCGGGCCGCTTCTGACAAGGCACCGGCACCCAAGGTGCCCGCTGTGGAAATGAGCTGATGCGCGATGCTGGCCGCCGCCTCCGTGTCGCCGATGTCCAGCGCTGCCTTGATCTTGAGTGCGTCCTGACACCGGGTGCTCAGGAAGCGTTGTGCGATTTTGGCAAACAACTCCTGGCGCCCGACGCAGTGACGCAGCCCCAGTTCGAAGTCCACCCCTGCGGACGCGGCATCCCCGCCATGTTGACGTGCCGCATCGTCCTTGACCTGAGGCACCGCCAGCGTGTCAGCGCTGCGGGGTCGAACCCAGCGGGCCAGTACGGCAAACAACTGGTGTGCCTCGAAGGGTTTGGTCACATAGTCGTTCATGCCAGCATCCACGCAGTTCTGCCGATCACTGGCCATGGCATGAGCCGTCATGGCGATGATGGGCAAGGCCTCACCGGCTGGCTCCTGGCGGATCATCCGTGTCACCTGCAAGCCATCGATCCGGGGCATCTGGATGTCCATCAAGACCGCATCGAAAGACTGTGTGCGCATGAGTTGAAGCGCCTGCTCCCCATCCTCGGCCATCGTGACCGACATGCCGGCAACTTCCCGCAGCAACTCCTCGGCCACGATCTGGTTGATGGCATTGTCTTCGGCCAGCAGCACGCGTTTGCCGCGCAGCACGCTCAGGGATGCGTCCAGCTCACCGCGACACACCGGCGCGGGGTCTTGGTCGGGATCCTCGCGCTGGATGATGGCCAGCAAGGTGTCCTGCAAGGCTCTGAGGCTGACCGGCCGCCGCAGGCAGCCATCCAGCCGCTGATGGATCACCTGACGACTGATTTCCTCATCGCCAAACGTTGTCAGAAGAACAATCTTGGGAATGGGCCCCGCCCGATGCCGGATCAATGACACCAGTTCAAGACTGTCGATGTCCGGCAGGTCACGGTCCAGCAAGACGATATCGTAGGCCGGCCCATCCGTGGCACGCTTGAGTGCCGCCAAACCGGCCACCGCCGAAGCCGCCACGGTCGGCACACAGCCGAGCCTGTGCAGCAAGTCATCGAGAATGGCACCCGAATGAGCGCTGCCGTCCATGACAAGGATGCGTACACCACGCAGACCCTTGTCAGGAGCGGGGACGGTTGAAACAGGCTCCGCCAGGCCGAAATGGGCCGTGAAGCAGAACTCGCTGCCCCGGCCAGGCTCACTTCGGACAGCGATTTCGCCCTGCATCAGGGCCACGATCTGCTTGCTGATGGCCAGGCCCAGGCCGGTGCCGCCATACACACGCGTGGTGGAGGCGTCCACCTGACTGAAAGGCTGAAACAGTTTGGCGCATTGCGCCTCGGTCATGCCGATGCCAGTGTCACGAACGGCCCATGTCAGCACCACACGACCATCGGCGGACTCACCTTGTCGCGCGACGATCAGCGCCACCTCACCGGCATCCGTGAACTTGACGGCATTGCTGCACAGATTGATCAGCACCTGACCCAGTCTCAACATGTCACCCACCAATGACGGTGGTACGTCGGGGGCCACGTCGATCAAGAACTTGAGCCCTTTCTCGTGAGCCTTGAGCGCCACCACCGAGGTCAGCTTGTCCAGCACCTCCTGCAACGCGAACTCGCGCGATTCCATGACCAGCTTGCCCGCCTCGATTTTCGAGAAATCCAGGATGTCGTCGATGATGCCCAGCAGTGATTCCGCCGCCGTCTTGACATGCCCCAGATACCCTCGCTGGCGCTCCGAGAGTTCGGTGCGCAAGGTCAGGCCGGTCAGCCCCATGATGGCATTCATGGGCGTGCGAATCTCGTGGCTCATATTGGCCAGGAACTCGCTCTTGGTGCGCGTGGCTGCCTCGGCATCGTCGCGCGCCCGAGCCAGATCGGCCACGGCAGATTCGAGCTGGGCCGTCCGCTCCCTGACACGCTGCTCCAGTGCCGTGTTGAGTTGCTTGATCTCGTGCTCGGCCTGCTTGCGTTCGGTGATATCGATGTTGATCCCCACGGCCCGCGTCACACGGCCCGCATCATCGCGGATCATGATGGCATCGCCCCGGATGATGCGCACGGCACCGTCCGGTCTGCGGATCGTGAACTCGGTTTCAAACTCGGCCTCGCCCCTGAGGGCGGCCTGAAGCTCACCCGTGGCCTGGTCGACCGACTCGGGCGTCAGGGTGTTGCGCCAATCCTCATAGGTGCCCTTGAAGTCTTCCTTGCGGATACCGTACTGACGCAGACATTCATCGTTCCAGACGAGATGATTGTTCAGCGGATCCCAGTCCCAGATCCCCAGACTCGCGGCACGCACCGCCAGATTCATGCGCTGCTCACTCTCCCGCAAGGCCCGGTAACGCGCATCCAGCATGGCCGTCATCTCGCGGATGGACTGGTCCAGCTCCTTCAACTCGCCATAGAACCAGGTGCCGGTGGGCGACGCGCCCGTTTTGCCCCCCTCCTGGACCGTGGCGGCAAAGCGCTGCAAGGCCTTCACAGGTTTGAGCATCAGTTTCCACAACAGCAGTGCCAGGCTCAGCACCAGAGCCGCATCGAGCAACAAGATGAAAGCGACCAGGGACGTCCGTCGCTCATTCAACTCTTCTTCAAGGAAGCGAGACGACACCACGACCCGGACCGTGCCCAAGGCTTCGTCCTGATGACGGATGAGGCGCTCCTCGGACAGCAGGCCCTCGGCCGACGGCACCTTGTCCACCTGTGTGATCTGCCAGCGGGCATCGCGTGCCAGGGTGTAGGTCTTGTTGGCCGTCGATGCCGTGATGGCAAACACCTCCCGATCGCTCATGCCGGCACGCAGGATGGCGGTAATCTGTGTTTCATCGAGCTCCCACATCGGCAGCGCCAGCCCCACGGCCTGCTGATCCAGATTGGTCACCAGCTCATCCCGCAAGTGCGACCAGCGCTGATCTTTTTCTGTGTTGTAGGCCACGGCGGCGAACAAGCCCAGCAGCACGGTCACCACGGCCACCAGGACGGTGATCAGCACCGCTGCAATCGAGGGGGTACGGTTTTTGAACATGGCCTCAGTGCGGTTTGACCCGCATGCGATCGAGCAGCTTCCCACGCCACATCTTTTGCAGGGCAGCGATGCTTCCATCGTCCACCAGTCGGTCATAGCCTTGCTCGAAAGCCAGCAGCGCAGCCCGTCCCTGTGGATGCCTTGCACTGAACGCCACGTATGCAGGTTCAGCACCGAAATCACACACCGTCTTGAAGGTGTGGCCCGCGTGATGCGCTTGCGCCACCACCACATCCAGCCGTTTGACGGCATCCACGGTGACGAGCGCGGCATCCAGCCGCCCCGCACTCACCTTGCGCAGGTTGCTGACCTCGGAATCCGATTCGGCTGCCCCGACATGCCCGCTCTTGAACATGGTTTCGACCCTTTGGATGTACTCGTATCCGCGCACCCGACCAACGACCGGATGCCCGACCCATTGCTCAAAGTCACATCCCGACAAGGCCGACCGGGCATCAGACACCAGCAGGTTCCTGGCCTCAAAGATCGAATGGCGGGGATACAGGAGCATGCCTTGGAGCTCGGATGTCTTGCTGGCAGAAAAGCAGGCGACCAGGTCGCCACTCACAGCCATCGCCTTGCAACGCGCATAGGGCAAGACCTTCAAGCGCGCAGTCCAACCAACCCGCTTGAATGCGGCACGCACCACATCATTGACATAACCCGTGCCATCCGCATACGACCAAGGCGCAGCATCGTCTTCCGCCCCCACGAGCACGATGGGACCCGCCGCCACCTGACGCGACAAGGCCAACAGGGTCAGCCCCGTGCAGCAGAACCTCATCACCCTTGAGCGATATCCGTGCATTCCATTCCCCCTGGATCGCGCAGGTTACCAGCAAATGTCGCCCACTCCCAGCCACGCATCAAGGCCGACAATAGAGCCCCGTCCATCTGGTCGGGCCCCCACCATGAACCCCACTCCATCGATCTCCTGGACTGCGCCAGATCACACTGCCCATCAAGCCCTGTGGCGCTCGGAAGCCGGCGTGCCCGTGCCCCAGCGCGTGGTGCTGGTGGACGACACCACACCTGCCGATGTGGCCTACAAACTGGCCTGCGAGGGCACGGCGCTGCTGTGGCAAGGCGATTTCCAGAACGCGCGCCACCTGCTGCAGGCCCTGACGCGGCGCCTGGATCACAAGCACCCCAAGGACCGCAAGAAGTCCAAAGCCTCCACCCCGGTGGCATCGGCCCGTGAAGCCTTTCAGCAGCACCGCCAGCGACAGGGCCACCGCGCCCGCATCCTGGGTATGCTCCTGCTGCCCTTCGATGCCGACCATCAGGTGCCCCTGCGGCGCGCGCCCGACACCCGCCAGGCCTGCCTGGAAGCCTACGGCCCGGGCACCGAGCCCTATGTGGCCTCGCTGCGTGAACTGCTGGGCTTGATCGGTGCCCACGAGTGGCGCAAGAAGGGGGTGGAAATCCCCGCCATCCAGGGCCGCATCCATGCGCACTACGGAGTGTTCTCGCCCGTGCGGGGCGAGTATGTGAACCTGGTGGCCCAGGCCCCGCTGCCCGCCAGGACCCTGGCCTATGACATCGGCACCGGCAGCGGCGTGCTGGCCGCCGTGCTGGCGCGGCGCGGTGTGGCGCACATCGTGGCCACGGACCAGTCGCCTCGCGCCCTGGCCTGTGCGCAGGACAACCTGCAGCGCCTGGGCCTGCACCCGCAAGTGGCACTGCTGGAGGCCGATCTGTTCCCGCCGGGGCAGGCGCCCCTGGTGGTGTGCAACCCGCCCTGGGTGCCCGCACGGCCCAGTTCGCCCATCGAATACGCGGTCTATGACCCCGACAGCCAGATGCTCAAGGGCTTTCTGGCGGGCTTGCGCGCCCACCTGGCGCCCGGCGGCGAAGGCTGGTTGATCCTGTCGGATCTGGCAGAACACCTGGGGCTGCGCTCACGCGAGCAGTTGCTGGACTGGATCGACCAGGCTGGCTTGTGCGTGCTGGGCCGTCTGGATGCGCGCCCGACCCACCCCAAGGCCAGCGACCCGGATGATGCGCTGCATGCCGCGCGTGCGAAAGAGGTGACATCCTTGTGGCGACTGGGCGCTGCGCCCTGAACGGAACGCTGAACGCGGCCCTGGCCCACTGCGGCGTGCGCCCCGAACCTGGTCGAGGCGCACGCCTTCCACTCACGCGGGGGCTTTTGCCCTCTCGCGCCTCCCTATGCCTTATGGATTCGTCCACCCCGATTTGAATCTGACGGTGGTCAAGCCCCGTCTTTGTTAAGGAAGGACTGTACGCAGTCACGTCCGATCAGCCATTCCCTCCAAGGGGGGTACTGTGTAAGCAAACGCATCCAGATGTCAGCGACGCATCTGGCACGGCTGGGCCAATAATGGCCGTTGTTCCATCCTCTGGCGAGCCCATGCTTCACGTTCAGGACCTGGCCAAGCGTTACGGCGCCGAGCTCGTGTTTTCTCAGGTGACCCTGTCGGTGCCCCCCGGGGAGTTCGTGGCCATCGTGGGGGAATCGGGGGTGGGCAAATCCACCTTGCTGAACTGCCTGGCGGGGCTGGATCAGATCGATGCCGGGCAGGTCTTGCTCCAGGGGGTGAACATTCCCTCGCTGGACGAGACCGCCCAGGCTCACTTCCGGCGCCGCCACCTGGGCTTTGTCTTTCAGGCCTTCCATGTGCTGCCGCACCTGAGCGTGGCACAGAACGTGGGGCTGCCCCTGATGCTGCTGGGGCAGGGCCGTCAGGCCGACTACCCCTCACGTGTGGATGCCGCACTACAGTCCGTCGGCCTGCAGGCACTGGGCGAGCGCCTGCCGCACCAGTTGTCGGGCGGGCAACTGCAACGTGTGGCCATCGCCCGCGCCCTGATCCACCGCCCCGCCTTGTTGCTGGCCGACGAACCCACCGGCAACCTGGATCCCGACACGGCCGACAGGGTGATGGATGCCTTCGTGGCCGAGATCCGCCAGCACGGTGCGGCCTGCGTGATGGTGACGCACTCCCCTGCCGCCGCCCGGCGTGCCGACCGCGTGCTGACACTGACCCGGCAGGGGCTGCGCGATGCGGCCTGAGGGCTCCCCGGTCGCCACCCTGCTGTGGCAATTTTCGTGGCCCGAATTGCGACACCACGGTCTGCGCCATGCCACGGCCGTGCTGGCCGTGGTGCTGGGCGTGGCCCTGGCGTTCTCGGTGCACCTGATCAATGAATCGGCGCTCAGCGAGTTCAGCGCGGCGGTGCGCTCGGTCACGGGTCAAGCCGATCTGAGCCTGCGTGCCGCACATGGCAGCCTGGACGAGGCGCTCTACCCCCCGGTGGCCCTGCACCCGCAGGTGGGTATCGCCAGCCCGGTGATCGAGGTCCAGACGCTGGCGCTGGGCCCACGCGGCGCACGGCACGCCCTCAAGGTCATCGGCCTGGACCCGATGGTGGCCGCACCCCTGGCGCCCACCCTGATCCCCCAGCTCGCCCAGGGGCAGGACCGCCTGCAGCTCTTTGCCACCGACGCCATCTCGCTCAACGCGCGGGCACGGCAGCAGTTGGGGGTCGAGGTGGGTGACACCATCGAGGTGCAGGCCGGTCTGAGCTTGAAGCGCCTGCGGGTGGTCGGCTCCGTGGCGGCCGGCCCCGAAGCCCTGGGGGTGATGGACATTGCCAGTGCGCAGACGGTGCTGGGGGCCGCAGGCCGGATCAGCCGGGTGGACGTGCAACTGGCCCCGGGGGCCTCACGCCAGGAGGTGATCGCGTCGCTGCGTCTGCCTGCCGGGGTGCTCGTGGACTCGGCCGAGCAGGCCACGCAGAAGGTGTCCAATGTGTCGCGCGCCTACCGGGTCAACCTCACGGTGCTGGCCATGGTGGCCTTGTTCACCGGGGCCTTCCTGGTGTTCTCCATCCTGTCGCTGTCGGTGGCCAAGCGCCAGCAGGCCCTGGCCCTGCTGGGCGTGCTGGGCCTGAGTGCCCGCGAGCGCCTGCACCTGGTGCTGTGCGAGTCGGCCGCCATCGGGGTGCTGGGCTCGGTGCTGGGCCTGGCCCTGGGGACAGCGCTGGCCGCCGCTGCCCTGCGCCTGCTCGCGGGGGATCTGGGCGGCGGCTACTTTCCCGGCATCACGCCACGCCTGCAGTGGTCGCCGGTCGCTGCGGCGCTGTATGGCGGCCTGGGGGTGGTTGCGGCCATGCTGGGAGGCTGGCTGCCCGCCCGCGCGGCCCAGGCGCTCACGCCCGCCCAGGCTCTCAAGGGGCTGGGCGATGCCAGCCCGCACGCACGCTCGCCCTGGATCGGGCCTGCCTTGTTGCTGCTGGGCGTGGGCCTGGCCTGTCTGCCACCGGTGGCAGGCATCCCCTTGTGGGCCTACCTGAGTGTGGCCAGCCTGCTCATGGGTGGCATCGCCTGTGTGCCGGCGGTCGTCGGGGGGCTGCTGCGCCTGTGGCCCACGCCGCGCCATGCCGCTCCGCTGCTGGCCTATGAACGGGCGCGGCGCATGCGGCACACGGCCACGGTGGTCATCGCTGGCGTGGTGGCCAGCCTGAGCCTGAGTGTGGCCCTCACGGTGATGGTGGCCAGCTTCCGGGGCTCGGTCACGGCCTGGCTGGATGTGATCTTGCCCGCCGACCTGTACGCCCGCACCACAGGCCAGGCCGGCAGCACCGACACGCTGCGCATGGACCAGCGCCTGCTGCAGGATCTGCGCACCGTGCCCGGGGTGGCGCGTGTGCTGGGCATCCGCATCACCTCCTTGCGGCTGCAGCCCAGCCAACCCGAGGTCGTGCTGATCGGTCGGGCCCTGGACCGCCCCGAGCGCAGCCTGCCGCTGGTGGGCGAGCTGCTGCCCGCCCGCGCGGGACGGGTGTCGGTCTATGTGAGCGAGGCCATCGTGGACCTGTATGGTGCCCACGCCGGTGACACCCTGGCCCTGCCCCTGCACGCCGGGCACCCCCCGGTGCTGACGCATGTACGCGGCGTGTGGCGCGACTACGCCCGGCAGCAGGGCGCCATCATCATGGAGGAAAGGGACTTCCAGCGGCTCACCGGCGACACGAGTGCGAACGATGTGGCGCTGTGGCTCCACCCCCAGGTGCGCACCGCCGACGTGCAGGCCGCCATCCGTCAGGCGGCCCAGGCCCGGGGCCTGGCGGGTGATCTGATCGAGTTTGCCGAGCCCCGGCAGGTGCGCGTGACCACCTTGCGCATCTTTGATCGCAGCTTTGCCGTGACCTACTGGTTGCAGGCCGTGGCCATCGGCATTGGCCTGTTCGGCACAGCGGCCAGTTTCTCGGCACAGGTGCTGGCACGTCGCAAGGAGTTCGGGCTGCTCAGCCACCTGGGCTTCACACGCGGGCAGGTGCTGGGCATCGTCGGTGGCGAGGGGCTGGTGCTGACCGGCATCGGCGCCCTGATGGGCGCCTGCCTGGGCCTGGCCGTGAGCGTGGTGCTGGTCGAGGTGGTCAACCCGCAGAGCTTTCACTGGACCATGGACATGCTGGTGCCCTGGGGCCGCGTGGCGCTGCTGTGTCTGGCAGTGGTGGTGGCAGGCACGGCGACCGCACTGATCGCGGGGCGCCAGGCCATCGGCCGCGATGCGGTCATGGCCGTGAAGGAAGACTGGTGAGGAGCCCCAAGAACATGATCGATCGACGTCATTGCCTGATGCAGTGGGGCTGGCACCTGGGCGCCCTGGGTGCTCTGGGCGCGAGCGGCCGGGTCGGTGCCGGTGAGCCCACGCGCCACTTGCCACGGGTGCGACCGGGCCAGCCCCTGCACTTTCCGCGCGATTTCGGGGCTCACCCCGAGTTCCGCACCGAGTGGTGGTACATCACCGGGCAACTGGGACGGGATCTGGGCTTTCAGATCACTTTCTTTCGTTCGCGCGTCGACACCGCGCAAGACAACCCCAGCCGCCTGGCTGCCCGACAACTGATCCTGGCGCACGCCGCGCTCACCGATGTGCGCGCCGGGCAGTTGCTGCACGAGCAACGCATCGCGCGTGAAGGCCTGGGCCTGGCCGGGGCGGCGCTGGGCGACACCCATGTCCACTTGCGTTCATGGTCTCTGCAGCGCAGCGGCACGGCGGCACAGAGCCTGTATCAGGCGCGCGTCGACGCACAGGACTTCCGTCTGTCGCTGGCGCTGCGCACCACCCAGCCCCTGCTGCTGCAAGGCGATGCCGGCTACTCCCGCAAGGGCCCCTTGCCGACACAGAGCAGCCATTACTACACGCAACCGCATCTGGCCGTGAACGGCCAACTCACCCTGGGGGGGCAGACGCGCACCGTCACCGGCCGCGCCTGGATGGACCACGAATGGAGCGAATCCCTGCTGGCGCCCGACGCCGTGGGCTGGGACTGGATCGGCATGAACCTGCACGATGGCACGGCGCTGACCGCCTTCCGCTTGCGGCGTGCGGATGGATCGATCCGGTGGGCCGGCGGCAGCTGGCGCCCGCCAGGGCAGGCCGCCAGACACTTTGGCCCCGACGAGCTGCGCTTCACCCCAGGGAGGCGCTGGCGGAGCCCGACCACCCAGGCCACCTACCCCGTGGAATGGCAGATCGACACCCCGGTAGGGCGCTTTGCCGTGCGCGCGCGGCTGGATGCCCAGGAGCTGGCCGGGCAACCCAGCACCGGCACGGTGTACTGGGAGGGCCTCTGCGAGCTGATCGATGCACAACAGCGTGTGATCGGCAGCGGTTACCTGGAAATGACGGGTTATGCCGACAAACTGACGCTGTGAGCCTGCCTTAAGCCTGTCTTAATCCGGCGGCGCGACCATGTGGGTCAAGGAGTCGCCACCATGAACCGTTTGATCCACACCGCGATGCTGTCCGCCCTGGTCGGGCTGATGGCCCTGCTCGCCGTCACGCCCAGGATGGCGCAGGCGGCCACCCCCGCCGAGCTGCTCTCCGCCTACAGCCGCGAGGCGGGCAGCCCCCCTTCGGCCACCCGGGGGCAGCAGTTCTTCAAGGCCACCCATGGCGGTGAATGGAGCTGTGCCTCCTGCCATGGCAGCCTGCCCACGCAGGCCGGCCGCCATGCCTCCACCAACAAGACCATCGGCGCCCTGGCGCCCGCCGCCAACGCCGAACGCTTCACCAATCCCAGCAAGGTCGAGAAGTGGTTCCGCCGCAACTGCAAGGACGTGCTCAGCCGTGAATGCAGTGCCGCAGAAAAGGCCGATGTGCTGGCCTGGCTGATCACCCTCAAGCCCTGAACAAGGAGCCCCCCATGAGCACCCCCCTTTGGCGTCGCACGATCCAGGTCGCCGTGATCGGACTGCTGGCGCTCGGCGCGCTGAGCATCACCCGCGCAGACGACGATAACGATGAGCACGAGGCCCCACGCGCCACCCGGACCACCGCGGCGCCCATGCTGCCGCTGTACCGGCAGGAGTGCGCGGCCTGCCACCTGGCCTACCCGCCCGGCATGCTGCCCGCCGCCTCCTGGCAGCGCCTGATGGCCAATCTGCCCAAGCACTTCGGCACCGATGCCTCGCTGGAGCCCGATCAGGTGCAGGCCATCAGCCGCTGGCTGACGGCCAACGCCGCGACCCGGGCCAAGCGCGCGGAGCCGCCCCCTCAGGACCGCATCACACGCGCCGCCTGGTTTGTTCACGAACACGACGAGATCGCCGCGGCCACCTGGAAGCGTGCCTCGATCAAGAGCCCTGCCAACTGCATCGCCTGCCACACGCGGGCCGACCAAGGAGATTTCAATGAGCGATTCATTCGCATCCCCCGCTGAGGGCATGGCCGCCGGGCCCCAGCCCTCGCGGCGCACCATCGATGCGGCCACCCGGGTCTTTCACTGGCTGCTGGCCCTGTGCTTCACCGGGGCCTACCTCACGGCCGACGGCGAGCGCTGGCGTCTGGTCCACGTGACCCTGGGCTACACCATGGTCGGCCTGATCGTCTTCAGGCTGGTATGGGGGCTGGCCGGTCCGCGCCATGCGCGCCTGTCCAACTGGGTGACACGCGCCAAGGCCTGGCCGCAGTTCCTGCGCTCGATGCGCGAGTTCCGCCCCCAATGGGTGAGCGCACAGAACGTGTTCAATGCCCTGGCCGTGCTGTCGCTGATCGCCCTCACGGTGCTCACCACCGCCAGCGGCTACATCACCTACGAAGAGCTGAGCGGTGAGTGGATGGAAGAGGTCCACGAGACCCTGGGCAATGCCATGCTCGTGATCGTGCTGGCCCACATCGGCCTGCTGGTGGGCGCCAGCGTGCTGCGCCGCCGCAACCTGGTCATGCCCATGGTGAGCGGTCGGGTCGAAGGCCGTGGGCCGGATCTGGCCCAGCGCAACCACGCGGTGCTGGCCACCGTGCTGCTGGCGGGTGTGCTGGGCTTCTGGGGTCTGCAGTGGATGCAGGCACCGGCCGGGGGAGCGGGTGGCGGGGCCGACACCAGCGCCCAGCGTGACGGAGACGGGCATGACCGTGGCGGGCACAATGGGGGCCAGCACGACGATGAGGACGAAAACGACGATGACTGAAGCTTCGAGCGTGACCCCATGAGAATCCTGCTGGCTGAAGACGACCCCTTGCTGGGCGATGGCCTGCGTGCCGGCTTGCGCCAGTTGGGCTTCCAGGTGGACTGGGTGCGCGACGGGCAGGCGGCCGAGCGCGAACTGCGCGCCGAGCCCTATGCCGCAGCCGTGCTCGACCTGGGCCTGCCGCTCAAGGATGGCCTGGAGGTGCTGGCCAGCGTGCGTCAACAAGGCCTGTCGACCCCGGTGCTGGTGCTCACCGCCCGCGATGCCATCCCTGACCGCATCCGCGGACTGGACCTGGGGGCCGACGACTACGTGATCAAACCGGTGGACCTGCACGAACTGGCCGCCCGCCTGCGCGCCCTGGTGCGACGTGCCCATGGCCAGCCGCAGGAGAGCCTGCAGGCCCAGGGCGTGACGCTGGAGCCCGCGTCCCGGCAGGTCACGCTGGATGGCCGCGCGGTCACCCTGTCCACCCGCGAGTTCGACTTGCTGCACGCCCTGATGCTCAACGCCGGGCGCGTGCTGTCGCGCGAACAGCTGGAACAACACCTCTACAGCTGGGGCCACGAGGTCGACAGCAATGCCATCGAGGTGCACATCCACCACCTGCGCCGCAAGCTGCGCCCCGATCTGATCCAGACCCTGCGGGGCGTGGGCTACACGCTGGGCCGTGACGGGGGCGGCGCATGAAGCTGCCCCGCTCGATCCAGGGCCGCCTGCTGGTGCTCATGCTCGGCCTGGTGATGGCCGTGTGGGTGGGCACGGCCGTGGCCACCTGGGTGGACGTGCGCCATGAGCTCGATGAGTTGCTGGACAGCCACCTGGCCCAGGGCGCGGCCCTGCTGGTGGCCCAGCAGAAGCTGGAGATGGAGAGCGATGACCCCTCCGACGACGACGAGGGCACCGACCCGGGCGACGATGGCCAGACCCGGCCCCACCGGGCCGAGCGCCGGCTCGACGCGCCCATGCTGCACCGCTATGCGCCCAAGGTGGCCTTCCAGGTCTTTCATGAAGGCCGCTTGAGCGTGCGCTCGGCCGAGGCGCCGGCCGAACCCATGTCCCCGCTGGAAAGCGGTTTCGACACCCGCGAGATCGGCGGCACCCGCTGGCGGATCTTTGCCGCACAAGGGGCCGAGCACGACGTGCAGGTCTATGTGGGCGAGCAGATCGAATCGCGGGGCGCCATCCTGTGGGCGGTGTTGCGCAGCACCTTCTGGCCCATGGCCTTGTCCCTGCCCTTGCTGGCCCTGGCGGTGTGGTGGTCGGTGCGCGAAGGCATCCGCCCTCTGAACCGGCTGGGCCAGACCCTGGCCGCCCGGCAGCCGCAGGATCTGGCGCCCATCCAGTTGGACGATGCCCCGGTGGAGATGCAGCCCCTGCTGCAGGCCCTCCACGGCCTGTTCGAGCGCATCGCCGGTCTGCTGGCCTCCGAGCGCCGGTTCACGGCCGATGCAGCACATGAGCTGCGCACCCCCATCGCCGGGATCCGCCTGCAAGCCCAGGTGGCCCTGGGGGCCACCGACGAGACCGATCGCCGCCACGCCCTGCAGGCCACCTTGCAAGGCTGTGACCGGGCCACCCGGCTGGTCGATCAGATGCTGACGCTGGCGCGACTGGAATCTCAAGAAGCGGCCATCCAGGCCACGGTCGACCTCGCTGCGGTGACACGCCGGGTGGTGGCGGACGTGGCCGCACGAGCGCTGGACAAGCAGCAGGTGCTGGCGCTCGATGCCGACACCGCCTGCCGGGTCCAGGGCGAAGAGACCTTGCTGGGCGTGCTGGTGCGCAATCTGGTGGACAACGCGATCCGCTACAGCCCGCCGGGGGCCCAGGTCAACGTGCACCTGTCGCAGGCGCCCAGCGGTCAGACGGTGCTGAGGGTCGAGGACAGCGGCCCCGGCCTGACAGACAGCGAGCAGCAGCGGCTGGGTGAGCGCTTCTTCCGGGTGCTGGGGCACAGCGAGCCGGGCAGCGGGCTGGGCTGGTCCATCGTGCGACGCATCGCTGCAGTGCATGGCGCCACGGTGACGGTGGGCCGATCGGACACACTGGGAGGATTGCGGGTCTCTGTGTCCTGGCCCACCTCGCGGTGAGCCGCCTCTGGGGTAGAGTAAGCAGACACCCAATGCACACCAGGGCCACGACCAGATGCCTCTCGACATCGCCGCATTGCTCCACCGCCATCCGCAGGGCCCGCGCGCGCTCCTGCAGGTGCTGCGCGAGGTGCAGCACGCTGAAGGCTGTGTGCCCGAGCCGGCCCTCCAGGCCATCGCGGCACAGTGGGGCTTGACGCTGACCAGCATCCGCAGCGTCGTCAGCTTCTATCACTTCCTCAGCGCCGAGCCCAGGGGGGCCTACACGGTCTACCTCAGCGACAGCGTCACCGACCGCCTGCTGGGCAGCGAGGCCGTGCTGGCGCGGCTGTGCAGCGCACTGGGCGTGCGCGAGGGAGCCTGCCGTGCGGACGGGCGCGTCTCCGTGCACCGCACCGCCTGCACCGGCTTGTGCGACCAGGGGCCCGCCGGCCTGGTCAATGGCCAGCCCCTGACCCGCTTGACGCCGGAGCGCGCCGATGCCATCGCGGCCTTGATCCACTCGGGCACTCCGCTGGCCCAATGGCCATCGGATTTTTTCGCGGTTCACAACCCGGTGTGGCGGCGAGACCAGACCCTGAACACCCCGGTGCCCCCGGGCGATGCCATTCGCGTTGCGCTGGCGCTGGGCGCCGAGGCCATGATCGATCGCATCGCCCAATCCGGCCTGCGCGGCCGGGGCGGCGCAGGCTTTGCCACCGCCCGCAAATGGGCCGCCTGCCGCGCGGCACCGGGCCCGCGCGCCATCACCTGCAACGCCGACGAGGGCGAACCCGGCACCTTCAAGGACCGCTATCTGCTGATGTCCTGGGCGCACGAGCTCATCGAGGGCATGACCGTGACCGGCCTCACCGTGGGTGCCACGCAGGGCTATCTCTATATGCGCGGCGAGTACGAGTTCATCGCGCCCCATCTGCGTGAGGTGCTGGCGCAGCGCGCCGCGCGGGGCCTGCTGGGCGATGACGTTCAAGGCAGCGGGCAGCGCTTTGACATCGAGTTGCACCTGGGCGCGGGCGCCTATGTCTGCGGCGAAGAGACGGCCCTGATCGAATCGGTCGAAGGCAAGCGCGGCATCCCCCGCACCCGCCCGCCCTTCCCGGTGGACCGCGGCGTGCTGGATCAGCCCACCGTCAACAACAACGTCGAGACCTTCGTGCAGGTGGCGCAGATCACCGTGCTCGGCAGCGACTGGTTCAAGGCGCAGGGCACGGCCAGCTCCAGTGGCACGCGCCTGCTCAGTGTCTCAGGCGATGTGGCCCAGCCCGGCATCTACGAGGCGCCCTGGGGCACCCGCGTCGATGAGGTCCTGGCCTGGGCCGGTGCCCAGGATGTGCAGGCCGTGCTGGTGGGCGGCCCTTCGGGCCACCTGATCCCCGCCACCCAGACCGCGCGACAACTGAGCTTCGAAGACCTGCCCACGGGCGGCGCCTTCACCGTGTTCAACCGTTCCCGCGATCTGCTGGACATCGCCCGGCAGTACACCCACTTCTTTGCCAGCGAATCCTGCGGCTTCTGCACCCCCTGCCGCGTGGGCTGCGGCCAGTTGCTGGACACGGCCGACCGCCTGATCGCCGGCCAGGCCAGTGCGAGCGACATCGCGCGCCTACAGGACACCGCCCATCTGATGCAGCACTACAGCCATTGCGGCCTGGGCCAGACCGCCTTTCATCCCCTGATGGACGTGCTCACACACTTCCCGCAGCAGTTGCAGGTGCGCGCATGAGCCACACCCCCACGCGCCCCACCTTCCTGCTCGATGGCCAGCCCATCCCCTTCGAGCCGGGCCAGACCGTGATGCAGGCGGCCCAGGCCGCTGGGGTCTACATCCCTCACCTGTGCCACCACGCCGACTTCGAGCCCATCGGCAGTTGCAAGGTCTGCAGCGTGCGCATCCAGGGGCGGGTGGCCACCTCCTGCACCTGGCCGGCCAGCGAGGGCCTGGTGGTCGAATCAGAGACCCCGGCCCTGAACCACGACCGCCAGCGCCTGGTGCAGATGCTCTTTGTCGAAGGCCAGCACCACTGCCCCTTTTGCGAGAAAAGCGGCAACTGCCACCTGCAGGCCGTGGGCTACCACCTGGGCATGCAGGACACGCACTTCGTGCACGAGCGCCCGCGCCACCGCCTCGATGCCTCGCACCCCGATGTGATGCTGGACCGGGCCCGCTGCATCCTGTGCGAGCTGTGCGTGCGCGCCAGCCGCGAGGTCGATGGCAAGAGCGTGTTTGCCATCGGGGGGCGCGGCCTGAACAGCGAGCTCATCGTCAACAGCCCCAGCGGCCTGCTGGCCGACAGCGCCGTGGCGGCCACCGACCGGGCCCTGTCGGTCTGCCCGACCGGGGCCCTGCTGCCCAAGCGTGTGGGCTTCGCCATCCCCATCGGCCAGCGCCACTACGATGGGGCCGACATCACCCAGCGGCCGGAGGACACGTGATGAGCGCGCCCCCCATCCCTGCGCGCAAGCTGCGCATCGCCACCTGCTCGCTGGCCGGCTGCTTTGGCTGCCACATGTCCTTTCTGGACATCGACGACACGCTGGCCGATCTGATCGACCACATCGAGTTCGACCGCAGCCCGCTCACGGACCTCAAGCATGTGAGCGAGGAGGGCGTGGACATCGGCCTGATCGAAGGGGGCCTGTGCAACCGCGAGAACGTGGAGGTGCTGCACGAGTTCCGCGCGCGCTGCAAGATCCTGGTGGCCGTGGGCGCCTGCGCCATGTATGGCGGTGTGCCCGCCCTGCGCAACGGCATCCCTGTGGCCGACCTGCTGCACGAGGCCTATCTGGGCGCCAACCTGCTGAACCCCCAGGTGCCCAATGACCCCGAGCTGCCACCCCTGCTCCAGAACGTGCTGCCGCTGCACGAGGTGGTCACCATCGACGTGACCCTGCCGGGCTGCCCGCCCCCCGCCGCCGCCTTCCGCGAGCTGATCCTGTCGCAACTGCAGCAGCGCCCCATGGTGCTGCCGCCCGAGGCCAGGCGCTTCGACTGAGCCCGAGAGCCCCCCCATGAGCCGTCCGCTGGAAACCGCCACCCACCCCGAAGGCCTGCGCCGTGTCGTCATCGAGCCGGTCAGCCGGGTTGAAGGCCACGGCAAAGTCACCTTGCTGCTCGACGAACAACGCCGGGTGCAGCAGGCGCGCCTGCACATCGTCGAGTTCCGCGGCTTCGAGCGTTTTATCCAGGGCCGCCCCTACTGGGAGGTGCCCACCCTGGTGCAGCGCCTGTGCGGCATCTGCCCGGTCAGCCACCTGCTGGCCGCCAGCAAGGCCTGCGATGCCTTCGTGATCGGCCATGCGCGCATCACCCCCACGGCCGAGAAGCTGCGCCGTCTGCTGCACTTTGCGCAGGTGCTGCAATCGAACGCGCTGCACTTCTTCCACCTGGCCTCGCCCGATCTGCTCTTCGGCTTTGACGACGAGGTGGCGCACCGCAACGTGGTGGGTGTGCTGCAAGACCACCGCGACATCGGCCTGCGCGGTATCCAGATCCGCAAGTACGGCCAGGAAGCGATCCGCCTGCTCACCGGCAAGCGCGTGCACGGCACGGGCTCGGTGCCCGGAGGTTTCAACCGCGCCCTCAGCCTGGCCGACCGCGCCCTGATGCGCGCAGGCATCGACGAGATCATCGACTGGTGCGCCGACGCCGTGGTGCTGGCGCGCGATCTGTTCCTGCAAGGCCAGCCCGAGCAGGCGGGCTTTGCCAACTTCCCCTCGATGTTCATGTCCCTGGTGCGCCCCGATGGCGCGGCCGAGCTGTACGACGGTGGCCTGCGCGTCAAGGATGCGCAAGGCCGCACCGTGGTCGACCACGTGCCCGCGCAAGACTATGCCCAGTTGCTGGTCGAAGAGGTCAAGCCCTGGACCTATATGAAGTTCCCGCACCTGCGCAGCATCGGCCCCGAGCAGGGCTGGTACCGCGTGGGCCCGCTGGCGCGCATCAACAATGCCGACCACCTGGACACCGCCCGGGCCGAAGCTGCCCGCCGCGAGTTCATGGCCTGGGGCGGCGGCCTGCCGGTCACGGCGTCGCTGGCCCAGCACTGGGCCCGCATGATCGACATGCTGCACTGCGCCGAATCCATCGCCACGATGCTCGATGACCCCGAGCTCACGGGCACGGACCTGATGGCCACGGGCACGCCGCTGCGCGAAGGCTTTGGTGTGATCGAGGCGCCGCGCGGCACGCTGATCCACCACTACCGCATCGATGACGATGATCTCATCAGCCACGCCAACCTGATCGTCTCGACCACGCACAACAACCAGGCCATGAACGAGGCGGTGCGCAGCGTGGCCGCGCAGTACTTCGATGGCCGCGAACTCAGCGAAGGCCTGCTCAACCGCATCGAAGTGGCCATTCGGGCCTACGACCCCTGCCTGTCGTGCGCCACGCATGCGGTGGGCAAGATGCCGCTGGAAGTCGAGCTGATCGATGCCCAGGGCGCGCCGGTGGACCGGCTGCTCAAGCACGACGACGGGCGCCTCGAGCGCCCGCCTGCCTGAGCGCATGGCCCCGCGCGCGCCGCTGCTGGTGCTGGCCGTGGGCAACCCCAGCCGGGGGGACGACGCCATCGGCGCCCTGCTGGCCGAGCGCCTGAGCACCTGGCTGGACGGCGAGGGCGCCGCCTGGCGCGATCAGGTCGAGGTGATCTGCGACATGCAGCTGATGGTCGAGCACGTGCTGGACCTGGCGGGGCGCTCGCGTGTGCTCTTCATCGATGCCGCAGCCCAGGGCCCGACCCCCGTGTTCTGCCACCCCGTGCTGCCCAGCCCGGGCGCCCCCACCACCAGCCACCAGTGCACGCCCGGCCAGTTGCTGGCCCTGCATCAGCAGGTCCTGCAGGCCCCACCGCCCCCGGCGATGTTGCTGTCCGTCGTCGGATCGGGCTTCGAACTAGGGGGAGCGCTGTCTGGCACGGCCCATGCAAGCCTGGATGAGGCCTGGCGCCTGCTAGAACACTGGCTCCAGTTCAACCCACAGGAGCCACCCCCATGATCAGCCCCCAGACCATCGACCTTGTCCAATCCAGCTGGGCCAAAGTGGTGCCCATCGCGCCCCAGGCCGCCGCGCTGTTCTACAACAACCTCTTCACCCGCGACCCCTCTCTGCAGCCCCTGTTCAAGGGCGACATGGCGCAGCAAGGGGCCAAGCTGATGCAGATGATCGGCGCCGCCGTGGGCAAGCTCGGAGATCTGGGCACCCTGGTGCCCGTGCTGCAAAGCCTGGGTCAGCGCCATGGCAGCTACGGCGTGCAGGATGCGCACTACGCCACCGTGGGCGCTGCCCTGCTCGACACCCTGAGCCAGGGACTGGGCGAGGCCTTCACGGCCGAGGTCAGGCAAGCCTGGAGCGATGTCTATGGCGTGATGGCCGATGTCATGAAAAAAGCCGCCCAGTGAGGGCGGCTGTGTGCATGCCGTGAACGGCGCTGCGCGTTCTCAGCGCTGCGCCACCCGGGCCATGGCCTGCTCACCGGGCAGGCCCGACAGGCCCGAACCACCGCTCGATGCGCCACGGGACGCACCCTTGGCGCTGGCCTTGCCAAACACATAGTCACCTTCATTGACGGTGCGGGTTTCAAGCCAGTACTTCCAGGTCGACTTGGGCCAGATGGCGAAGTTGATGCCATCGGCGGTCTGGTACCAGCTCTTGCAGCCCGAGTTCCACACCGTGCCCTTGAGGGCCTCGGTCACTTCACCCAGGAAGCGGGTCATGGCCTGGGGCTTGACGTCGATGTAATCGGCGCCCTTGGCCTTGACCAGCTGCATGCACTTGATGATGTAGTCCACCTGGGCTTCGATCATGAAGATGATGGAGTTGTGGCCCAGACCCGTGTGCGGGCCCACCAACTGGTACATGTTCGGGTAGTTGGACGTCGTGATGCCCAGGTAGGACGTGGGGCTGACCTTCCAGTCTTCCTGAACGGTGTGGCCATTGAGGCCACGCAGCTCGAAGCTCTTCATGTAGATGCGGGGATCGACGATGAAGCCCGTGCCCAGGATGATGCAGTCGACCTTGCGCTCCTTGCCGTCCTTGGTGATGATGCCGTCGGCCGTGATCTCGCGCAGATCGTCCGTCACCAGCTCCACGTTTTCGCGGTTGAAGGTGGGGAACCACTTGTTGGAGATCAGGATGCGCTTGCAACCCAGGGTGTAGTCGGGCGTGAGCTTCTTGCGCAGCTCGGGATCCTTCACCTGGTAGGCAATGAACTTCTTGAGACCGGCCTCACCGATCTTGGCCAGCCAGGGGTTGAAGATGGGCCACACGCGGGACTCGTTGGTCCAGTAGCAGCGCCAGCGGTGCAGGGTGCGCGTGAAGGGCAGAGCCGCAAACATTTTCTTGCGGAACTCGGAGTACTTGCGCTCGTCACGCGGGATCACCCAGGCGGCGGTACGCTGGAACACATGCAGCTTGCCCACCTTGGGGGCGATCTCGGGCACATACTGGATGGCCGAGCCACCGGTGCCGATGGAGGCCACCTTCTTGCCCGTCAGGTCGTAGCCATGGTCCCACTCGGCCGAATGCATGACCTTGCCCTTGAAGTCCTTGAGCCCCTTGATGTTGGGGATGGCGGGCACATGCAGCGGGCCCGAGGCCAGCACCCAGTGACGGGCCATGATGGTCTCGCCGCCAGCGGTCTTGATCACCCAGCGGCCCGTGCCTTCATTGAAGACCGCGCTGACCACTTCCTGGTTGAAGTGGATGTGACGACGCAGGTCGTACTTCTTGACCACGTCCAGGATGTACTGCTGGATCTCGTGCCAGGGCGCATAACGCTTGGACCAGTCGGCCTTGAGTTCCCAGGAGTAGGAATACATGTGCGACTGCACGTCGCAGGCGGCGCCGGGGTAATGGTTGTCACGCCAGGCGCCACCCACCTCGCCCTTCTTTTCCAGGATCAGGAAGTCGTTGATGCCATGCTTTTGCAGTTGCACCGCCATGCACAGACCACCAAAGCCAGCGCCAGCTATGGCGACCTCGACCTCACGGACCGGACCAGAAGAAGAAACAGATTGAACAGTCATGCGTCACCTCGAATGAGTAGTTGCCGCCATGGTGCGTGTTCAGGTCCGCATCGACCATGCTTGAATCCACCCAGAAATTGATCGTTTCGGCCACGGGGCCGTTTTCGGCGGTGAAAAATCACGGAACTTGATGTGCATCAAGTGGCGTCATCGAGACTCGGCTGCCCATGCTACATTCGCCGTTGAATTGATTTTTTCGGCCAAACCGCATGAGTACACGCTCCATCCTGGGCCTGATCTACATGGTCCAGGGCCTGCAGCAACTGGGCGCCAACCCGGAGCCCATCCTGCAGCGCCATGGCCTGTCGATGGCCTCGCTGGACCCCACCACCCGCATCGCCCGCTCACGCGAACTGCAGATCTATGCCGACCTGGCCGACAGCCTGGAGGGCGACCCGCTGCTGGGGCTCAAGCTGGGGGGCTACTACGGCCTGGCGGGCTACGGCCCCCTGGTCATGCTGCTGATGACCTGCGGCACCGCCTACGAGGCGCTGCAGACCGGCGTGCGCTACCAGCGCCTGACCTATCTGTTTGGCACGCTGCGCCTGGAGCCTGGCGAGCGCATCAGCGCCCTGATCCTCGAACCCATGGCCATGACGCACAAGGCCTTCCGCTTCCGGGTGGACGGTGAAGCCTCGGGCACCTACAAGATGGTGCGCGACATGCAGGCCACCATGGGCTTCGATCTGCGCCCCGAGCGGGTCGACCTGCCCTATCCCAAGCCCCCCGAGGCGGCGGCCTACGAGGCCCACTTTGGCTGCCCCGTGCGTTTTGGTGAGCATGAGGTGCGCTTCTGGCTGCGCAACGACTATCTGCAGGTCAAACTGCCCACGGCCGACCCCAATGCGCATGCCATGTACCGCACCATGTGCGATCAACAGCTGCTGGCGCAGGAGACCAGCAACGACACCCTGGCCGACCGGGTGCTGACCCACCTGGGCATGTTCAGCGGGCACTTTCCCTCGGCCGACGAGGTCGCCAAGTCCTTCAACATGTCTGAGCGCACCCTGCGGCGCCAGCTCAGTGAAGAAGGCCGGTGCTTTCGCGACCTGCTGGCCGACGCCCGTTATGCCCGCGCCCGCACCCTGCTCAAGACCACGGCCCTGCCCATCGAGGACATCGCTGCCCAGATCGGCTATGCCGAATCGGCCGCCTTCAACCACGCCTTCCGGCGCTGGGCGGGGGTCACACCTCGGGAATTCCGCGATCGTTGACCCCCTTGAATGGGGTCGCTCTTTCGTGTGACAGGCGGCCAGGCTGCTCCTGCGTACGATGCGGCATCGTCAAGGAGTGTTCCCCATGCAGTACCTCGCCATCGCCGCCGCCCTGGCGGCCAGCCTGTCCCTGACCGCGCAAGCCGCCGTCGTCGATTTCAACAACATCAACGTGGCCACCAGCAGCCCGATCGTGTCGGTGCCGGCCCCCTATGTTGAGGATGGCTTCCAGATCACCACCCGCGGCGGGGTGTCCTTCAACTACGGTGGAGGGCAGATGTTCGCCATCACCCCCGCCAGCCCCTACTGGACCGGATCGCCGGGCCTGTACTCCGATGTGGGCACCCCGGGCTACGGCTCCGCCTTCCGCCTGGAGCGCGTCGGCGGTGGTGCGTTCGATCTGATCAGCATGGATGCCGCCTCCTTCTGGACCATCAGCAGCGGCCGCCAGTTCAGCATCTACGGTGTCAAGACCAACGATCAGGTGGTCAGCAAGACCCTGGAACTGGATGCCACCACGACCACGCTGGAGACCATCACGCTGGACAGCAGCTTCCAGTCCCTCAAGTACGTGCTCTTCAGCGCGATGTACGCCCAGGTGGACAACATCCAGTTGAGCTACCCCGGTGAAGTCATCGCGCCGCCCCCCTCCGCAGTGCCAGAGGCCGACAGCCTGGCCCTGGTCTTGGCGGGCCTGGGTGTGGCCGGCTGGTGCCTGCGCCGCCGGGGGCGCTGACCGCAGCCCTGCCGGGGGGCGATCCTGCAGAGACCAGGGCAAGCGCCTACAATCGCGCGCTTGCCTGGCTCTTGCGACCGACTGCCCCCATGACCTTCTGCGCCATCGACTTCGGCACCTCCAATTCGGCCATCGCCATCCCAGGCGCGCAAGACGTCAGCCACGGCATGCGCCTGGTGCCCCTGGAGGGCGATCACCTGACCATGCCGACGGCGGTGTTCTATTGCACCGACGCCGATGACCTGCCCGCCGGCGTGCACCGCCCGGCCGGCACCCCCGCCCAGCCCGAACTGCCCCGCACCTTCGGCCGCGCCGCCGTCAAAGCCTACATCGACGGCTATGAAGGCCGGCTGATGCGCTCCATGAAGAGCGTGCTGGGCACCCCCCTGATCGACCAGACCACCGAGGTCGGCCATGGCCTGGGCGTGAAGTACCTGGACATCATCACCGGCTACCTGCGCCATCTGCGCGAGCGCGCCCAGCAGGCCGGGGGCCAGCCCCTGACGCAGGCCGTGATGGGCCGCCCCGTGTTCTTTGTGGACGACGATGCCGAGCGCGACGCGCAGGCCCAGGCCTCGCTGGAAGCTGCCGCACGCGCCGTGGGCTTCACGGACGTGGCCTTCCAGTTCGAGCCGATCGCCGCGGCCTTCGACTACGAGCAGCACCTGCAGCGCGAAGAGCTGGTGCTGGTGGCCGACATCGGCGGCGGCACCTCCGACTTCTCGGTGGTGCGCGTGGGGCCCCAGCGCGCCACCCGCCTGGACCGCCGCGACGATATCCTGGCCAACCACGGCGTGCACGTGGCCGGCACCGACTTCGACCGCCGCGTCTCGCTGGCCAGCATCATGCCGGTGCTGGGCTATGGCGGCTTCGGCCCCAGCGTGAAAGGGCAGGAGCCCCGCCCGGTGCCCAGCCGCGTCTACTTCGACCTGACCACCTGGCACCTGATCAACACCGTCTACCAGCCCCAGCGCGTGGCCGAGCTCAAGGCCATGATCGACTTCTATGGCGAGCCAGTGCACCACCAGCGCCTGATGAAGGTCGTCCAGGAGCGCCTGGGCCACGCCCTGGTGGGCCTGGCCGAAAGCGCCAAAATCGCCGTCTCCAGCGGCGGCCAGTACGACATCGACCTGACCCTGATCGAGCGCGGCCTGCACGAAGCCTTCAACGACGACCTGGCCGCACGCGCCCTCACGGACGATCTGGCCCGCATCGTGGCCTGTGCCCATGACACGGTGAAGATGGCGGGGGTGGAGGCCGGCGACATCAGCGCGCTGTACTTTACCGGCGGCTCCACCGGCCTGCAGCTGCTGACCGACCAGCTGGAGCGCGCCTTCCCCACCGCTCAGGCCGTGCGGGGTGACCGCCTGGCCTCGGTGGCCACCGGCCTGGGCCTGCATGCGGCCCGCCTGTTCAGGGCCTGATCAGGCCCAGGCCCGCAGCGCCACGCGGGCCAGCAGGAACCACAGCGCCCCGCTGGCCGCGGCATAGGCCGCAAAACGCCACATCACGATGTTGACCGTGCAGTGGATGGCGCTGTGCAGAGCGCGCAGCACCACAAAGGCCCACGCGGCCTGGACCTCCAGCGGCGTGACCCAGCCCTGCTGCATCAGCAACAGACACAGGCCATAAAACAGCACGGGCAACTCGAACAGGTTCTTGAGGTTGTTCGACGGAAACTCCACCGCCTCGGGCAGGGCCGCCGCCATCTTCTGCGGCGTGTTCACGCTCTGCGCATCCACACCATGACCGGTCATGTAACCCAGGCGCCGCACGTACATGAACAACCACACCAGCGCCGTCACGCCCATCATCGCCACCATGGGTTGCACCAGATTCATCTCGTTCACCGCTACCATCGCCATCTCCTGCTGTATCGACCATTGAAGAAAGAATCGCGGCGATGATGCAAGCGCCCGGCACCGCCGTCATTAACCATGGATAAGTCACACCTGCTGAGCTGGACCCTCCTCCAGGCCCTGGGGGACACCGACACCCCCTGGCCCAACGATGCCCTGGCGCGCATCCAGCTGGTCACGCTCGGCAAAGGGCAGTTGCTGTTCGACATCGGCCAGCCCCACCCCTACATCCATGTCATCCGGCGCGGCTGCGTCAAGACGCTCTACCGCAACGCCGACGGCGAGGAGTGGGTACAGGACTTCCTGGCCGAAGGCGCCTTTCTGTGCAGCCTCACGGCCCTGCTGCCTGGCGGCACCAGCAGCTACGCCTGCGAAGCACTGGAAGACTGCGAGTTCGAGCGCATCGACTACGCCTGGCTGGAGCAGACCGCCTGGCAACAGGTGGCCTGGCAACGGGCCTTGCTCAATGGCTGGAAGGACTACGCCGTGCGCCGCGAACTGCGCGAACGCGATCTGCTGACCCTGAGCCCACCGGCCCGCTACGAGGCCTTCACGACGCAGCGGCCTGGCCTGGCGGCACGCATCCCGCAGAAGGATCTGGCCCGCTACCTGGGCATCACACCCGAATCACTGAGCCGCATCCGCGCCCGCCTGCGCGACCTGCCCTGAGGCCAGACTCAACACGGCACGCCCCCGGCCCTGGCCCTTGGCGGCGTAGAGCGCCACATCGGCCTGGTGCAGCAGCCCTTCCAGGGTCACGGCCGCCCCGGGCTCATACACCACCAGACCGGCGCTGAAGTTCAGCCCCACCGTCAGGTGCTCGGCCGCCAGGGCCTGTAGGCGAGCCCGCATGCGCTGATCCACGGCCTGCGCCGACGCGGCATCGGCCTGGCGCAGCAGCACGCAGAACTCCTCGCCCCCGAAGCGCCCGGCGATGTCGTCCGCCCGCAGCACCTCCATCAGGGCCTGTGCCGCCACCTGCAAGGCCCGATCCCCCACCGCATGGCCATGGGCATCGTTGATGCGCTTGAAGTGGTCCAGATCGATCATCACCACCACCAGTGGCTGCTGATGGCGCACGCTCAAGGCCAGGGCCGCCTGCGCACGCTCCATCCAAGCACGGCGGTTGAGCAGGCCCGTCAGGCCATCGTGCATGGCCAGGCGCTGCAACTCGCGGCTGGCCTCCTCGCGCATGGCCAGCAAGATGCCCATCAGCACCAACAGCGCCGACACATTGGAGACCAGCGCGGCCGCCGTGTTCACGGGATGAGGGCTCAGGTAAGAGGGGTAGGCGGCCGTGTCAAAGGCGCCCAGCGCCCCTCGCCACGCCGTGACCACGGCCTGCGCCGTGAGCACACCGGCCACCAGCCAGCGCCACGGCCCCACCGGAAGCCGGGGCTCACGCACCAGCACCTGCACCACCGTCAGTGTCAGCAAGGCCAGGCCGGCATTGGACCAGCCCACCCGAAAAGGATAAGACCCGAAGCCCAGGGTATAGCCCAGCACAGTCAGGCCCGCCAGACCCCAGTGCAGCCGGTGGCTGCCGCCGTGCCCGCTCCAGCGGCAAAAGGCCTCGCGCATGCACACCAGTCCACTGGCGATGCAGGCGATCGACACGGTCGACAGCAGATGATCGGCCCAGGTGCCGGGCCACAACTCCGAGCCCAGCATGCTCATCCAGCCCAGGGCCTGCAGGGTGATGCCCTGCTGGGCTCGGCGCCCGGCCAGATTGACCTTGCCCATGACCGTGACCAGCACCACGGCCACCGTGATGACATTGATCACCAGGGCCAGCAACAAGGATCGGACATCAAATGTCATGCACGGGGTTTCGCCATGGATCAGACCAGCCGGGCACCCTTGTGAGGCGCAAAGCACGAAGGCTCAGTTTACGGGCGCGGGGGGCGTCGCACGCGCAGGAACAGCGGGTGAATCGGCCAGCTTATAGAGCCGCATGGCGTTGCGGCTGGCCACGGCCTCGGCCAGGGGTGCGGGCAGGGCGTCCACCAGGGAGCGCAACCAGCGGACGCCCTGATCCTGCCCCGGATCTCCGCTGCCGCGTGCGATGCCCCCCTGGTCATAGAAGGCATCGCTGCCGATCATCAAGCGGTCCGGGAACTCGCGGATCAGGTCCAGCCAGGGCTGCTTGAGCTGCCCCTCGGCCGTCATGGCAGCCGCCGGGTTCGGCCCGCCTTTGTTGACCCGAAAGCTCATGTACAGATTGGGGTAGGCCTTGAGCCACTGGCGCACCCGCTGCGGGTGGCGCGTGAGCAGCGGCTCGAAGCCCACATGCGACCACACAAAGCGCGCCTTGGGATTGTGGGACAGCAGGCGCTTGAAGGCCTCGGCGTTTTCGGCCAGGGTGTCGGGGTTGAGGCGATTGGGGCGCAGCACCTCGGGCAGGGGCATGGCCTCAGGCACCAGATCCAGGTGCAGATCGATGGGCAGGCCCCGCTCCGCGGCCAGATCGGCCAGCAACAGGAACAAGGGATGATCGGCCGGCACCGATTCATAGGCATGGTTGGCCCCCATGGCGGGGATCGACACATGGTGCACCCCCAGCTCGCCGAACCCCACGGCGCCCTGGGCCACGATCTCATCGACCCGGGCGCGGAAACGGGCTTTGACGGCATCGTTCACGTCCTTGGGATCGGTGTCGTGGATCATCACATTGAGTGAGCTGCCGCCCATGATGGCGACCCGATCGGGGTGTTGGTCAGCGGCGAAGCGCAGCTCTTCGATGTCGTAGTAATTGCCCCCCCGGCTGACCAGGGGCGGAGGCATCAGCACGGTGCGGGCGATGCCCAGCTCGTCCATCTTGGCCAGGGCGGTGCGCAAGGCCGATGGGAAGTGGCGCGTGCGATCAGCCTGGAAGTGGCTGTGCACATCGATCATGGGGGCACGCGTGGCAGGCGCCAACACCGAAGCGGGGGCTTGCGCCAGAGCCACCTGCGCGGCGCCCCCACAGCACAGCGCCACCATCGCCCGACAGATGTGTGCCATGGATCTCATCAACATTGCTCCAGCTCAAGTAGATCCCCCCTACTGTAGGGGTGTTTGGATGGATCAAGCAGGCGCACAGTTCACAGATAACCAGAACTCAGGGAATGCCGATTGTGTTGAAATTTCTGTTCTGGCCCATCGTGCTGGTGCTGTGCATGGCCTACCTGAGCCATGTGGTGATGTCGCACCTGGAGGCGATCATTGCGGCGCTGCCCTTGCCGTGAGAACAAGCCGTTTCCACGCCCTCTTCTCCTCAGCCCTGCGGGCTTGGCGTTCACTGGAGATCGTGCGCAACCGCCGTCTCTGCGGGTCGCACGAACGTCTTGCCCGGCACGCAAAAAAGTCCGCCAATCGCTTGACGGACTTCATGCCGAGATATCGACGACCTCTCGCAGCAGGACTTATTGCAGCCGCTCCCACGTGATATCACCCATCCACAACCAGGTCACCGTGTAACCGGGGTAGGTGATCGAGCTGTTGGCATAAGCAACGGCTTGTTGAACGCCTCCGAAGTTCCACCCGGCGCCGTCCATACTGACGGTGGGCACGACATTCATGCCGTTGCTCAGTCCGGCGTCTTGCATGCTCAACGTGTCTTTGAAGGTACAACCGCACAGAGCGTTCGGAGTGCTCGGCAAAGTTGACGAGGCGAACTGACGCGACACCTTGTTGTCGGCAACGATGGGCGCAGGCGCCAACCAGGTTCCCGACATGCTGTCAATCGAGTTGATGCCTCCAGCAAACTTGTCCTTGGTCGGGAACAGTGCGTTGTTCTTCAACGTGAAGGGCGATTGGCCATCCGTTGGGCCGACGATCCACTGGAAGATGAACGGTGTCGGCGCATGCAGCACATTGTTGGTCACCAGGTTCCCAAAGCCATCGTTTTGCCTGTATGCCGCACCGTCGATGTCCTTGACAAGGTTGCCTCGCACAGTGACGTTCGACGAACCTTCATCCAGATAGATGCCATGGCCTGCAAATGAGGTGTAGGACGTCACATCCCGGATGACATTGCCCTCCACGATCGTCCCATCCGCGCGGCCCAGCAGGTAGATGCCCCCCAGGTCAGACAGCTCCTTGTTGCCAATTTTGTGCAGGTAGTTCGCACGGATCACGTTGTGGTGGGATTGTGATGGACCAGCATTCCACTCCCAACCCACCGAGATGCCACTGTGGGGCACACTGCGCACCACGTTGCCGACCAAGGTGTTGTAAGAGCTGTGCCCGATCCAGATGCCGTTTGCCGAGGGCACGCGCACGCCCACATCGTGAATCCTGCTGTTGGACACGGTGTCGCGCCCAGTCTCGAGATCTGTGCCTCGGTACTTGGCATCGTATGCATCCACCCACTCGAGATTCGCTGGCGTCGAGCCAATGAGCACACCACTGCCGCCGGTGTCAAACACCTCGCTGCCATCGATCTGGATGTATCGCGCCGAGTCGCGCATCCAGATGCCAGTCCCCGCCACATGCGAGACTTCGCAGCGGTCAAACACAATATTGCGCGCATGACTCAGTTCGATGGCGCTAGGCATTCCGACTGCGCCTTGCTGCGGATCGCGCGATGACTGCTTGGGGAGATTGGTGTAGCGGAACTTCAGGTTGCTAAAGCGAAGGTTCGACACCCATTTTCCATTGGGTGCATCGCCTGTGGTCTTGAGCAGCCAGCTCATTTTCGGAATTTCAAATCTCATGCTGGTCGCTGAAGACGATCCGCTCATCTTGTAGCGCAGCTCCCCCGTGCCCGGCATCGTGCCCTTGAAGAACCACTCCTTGGACATGTCCAGACCTGATTCCACGTTTTCCAGGTAGTAGCGCATCCCCTTGGGCATGCTGGTCGGCCAGGCGATGGAAGAGTCGAACGTGAATGTGCTGGTGGCAGCATTGGCCGAGGCAATGCTGCGACGGGCCACCGACCACTCGTAGAGGAACACCAGCTCGGCGTCAGGATTTCCAGCCGCTTGCGTCACCACCTCGGCGTACTCGTCATCGTAGGCCTTCATGCCTGTCGTGACGGTGCAATTCGACTGGCATGTGGGAACATTGTTGGGCGCATAAACGCCCTGGTTCACAGAGTAGTAGGTCAGAACGTTGGGGGTCCGCGCGCGCACAGCGCGACCATCTTCCACGGTCCAGAGCTGATCAAACGGCGCTGAGACGGCAAGATTGGTGACTTTGACCACCTTGGTGGATGCGTCGTAGACGTTGGATTGAACCTGCTTGGAACCCACGAAAACCACATCCTGCGTCACGGCGGGATCCCGTTCCAGGACGATATTTCGTGCACTGTCTTTGCCAGACACATTGGCAGGCCAGAGCCAGCCCTGCGTATCAAATTCATACGTACCCGCTGCAAAGCGCACTCGCAAGTTGCCTTTGACCGTGTTGTCGGCAACCCATGGATGCGATGCCAGATAGTCAGGAAGATTGTCGAGCTTGATGCGCGTGGAAGTCCCTGTCTTGGTGTCCTTCACGTTGATGTAGGTTCTGACACCTGCCGCACTGGTATCGAGTTGGACCGTCAAGATTCGGTCATCGCTCGTGGGGTCTCCAACCGCCTGAGCTTGAAGGCGTTGCCCGCCTGTCGCAGCTTGAGTGTTCTCATCCGTTCCGCCCCCGCAGGCCGTCAGCAGGAGCACCGCTGAAATCAACGCCCCTTGAAGAAATATCCTCTTTTCCATGATGTCCCCAGTTGATTGCTATTGACAAGCAAAAAGTCTACATCAAACAAGCATCATTTAATCATCAATGTGGCAACAGAGCGTGACCACCTCCCGCGGCGGCTGGCGGCGAGGTGAACACAGCATGGACTTTCGACAAACGTGCGGGATGAAGCCGGGACGAGGGAAGCAGGCGCGGATGATGTCCGCTCGACTTCGGCTGATGGCCAACGAGCCACGGATGCGCTGAGCCTGGCTGCCCGCGCCGCCCATGTCAGAGAACTTGCCCCCTTTCGGGGCTTACCGAGCCGATGAACTGTCGTGCGGTGCTGTCGGAGAGTCCGACAGGAACATCATCCCGCTCACAACTTGACCAGCCGCTCCAGCGCCTTCTCCAGCGTCGCCGCCGACTTGGCAAAGCAGAACCGGATCACCCCATGGTCATCCCCGCCGGGATAAAAGGCCGACACGGGGATGGCCGCCACGCCGTGCTCGCGGGTGAGGCGTTCGACAAAGGCGCGGTCGCCCTCGTCGCTGATCGCGCCGTACTTGACGCACTGGAAGTAGGTGCCCTGGCAGGGCAGCAGCTCAAAACGTGAGCCCGACAAGGCCTGCCTGAAGATGTCGCGCTTGCCCTGGTACAGGGCCTTGAGCTGCTCGTACCAGCCCGGTTTTTTCATGAACTCGGCCAGCGCCACCTGCGAGGGCGCGTGCACGGTGAAGACAATGAACTGGTGCGCCTTGCGGAACTCGGCCATCAGCTCGCGCGGGGCCAGGCAGTAGGCCACCTTCCAGCCGGTGATGTGATAGGTCTTGCCAAAGCTGGACACCACGAAGCTGCGCTCGGCCAGGCCGGGGTAGCGCATGACGCTTTCATGGCGTGCGCCATCAAAGACCATGTGCTCGTAGACCTCGTCGCTGACGATCACGATGTCAGTGTTCTTGACCAGAGCTTCGAGTTGGGCCATGTCATCGGCCGTCCACACCGCGCCGGTGGGGTTGTGCGGGCTGTTGATGATGATCATGCGCGTGCGCGGTGTGATCAACTGCGCCACGCGGGCCCAGTCGGGCCGGTAGTCAGGCAGGGTCAGATCGGCGTAGATGACCTTGCCGCCCTGCAATTCGATCGAGGGGCCGTAGCTGTCATACACCGGCGTGAACACAATGACCTCGTCGCCCGGGTGCACCATGGCGGCCACCGCCGTGAAGATCGCCTGGGTGGCACCGGCCGTCACCGTGATCTCGTCGGCCACGTCGTAGCTCACACCGTACAAGGCCTGCACCTTGGCGGCGATGGCCTCGCGCAGCACGGGCATGCCGGTCATGGGGGCGTACTGGTTGTGGCCCGCGCGCGTGGCCTGGTCCAGCAAACCCAGCAGCTCGGCTGGCGCATCAAAATCCGGGAAACCTTGCGACAGGTTGATGGCGCCATGCTGCTGCGCCAGCGCCGACATCACCGAGAAGATGGTGGTGCCGACCTGGGGCAGGCGTGATGTGATCTGAACAGGCGTGGTGTGCATGGGGCAAGCATAACGGCCCGCAACGCCCCCATGTATCCGCTGGTGACCCGGACGCGGATGCGCTCAGCATACCAACATGACCTGCCCATGCCCTCACTCCGGAGGTGTCATCAATGCATTCAGCCGTTCCTGCATGGCCTGGCGCAGGCAAACAAGATCCCGTTGACACTGATTGCGACGAAGCACCCATTGCCTTTGTGAGCGTTTGAGCTCACTCAAACACTGGGACTCATGATCGCAAGCTTGGATGGCCACACGCCACGCTTGTGTCACGCTTCGATCATAGGAGGCCAGACGAGCATTGCCGCAGATGGCACGCTCAGCCGGCCATCGCGCCTTGGCACACGCAAAGCTGGGCTGGACTTTCTCTCCGGGCAAGCTGGGCTTGAGCACCAGCAAGGTGTCTCCATACCATCTCAAGAGCGCCGATCCATCAGGCAAACGCGCCAGCCAGTTGTTTTGCAGATGGCCTGTCGATGCCTGCGCAGGCATCTTCAAAGGTGCCGGCCCCCATGTGCCAGGCCGACAAGCCAGCCAACGCACGTCGACTTCGGTCTGCCCCGAGACTGACAACCCAAAGCTTTGCGCCACATCGCTCCCTGGATGAACAGCCTGCATGCTCTGTTCAAGCAAGGCATTCAACCTCACACGTGAACGTTGCTGAGTGGGTTCCGCACACACCGTGGCATCGGGCAAGTCGGAGTCAATGCGCTCCGGTAGAAAGTCGATCACCCTCCCCACCAATCTGGGATCATCGATTTGATAGAGCAGCCGATCGGATCGCCACTCGTTGACCTGTACTTGAGACACCCGCCAATGCTCAATGGAGACTGGAAGCTGCGCAGCAGTACTGACGCCATGAAGCAGCAGCATGCCGAGCAGCACATCGACCATCCACAGGCGTGGCCTGCGTGAAAAGCACTGAAGCGCGGCCTTCATCCGTAGGACGTCTGTAGCAACAGGGGGGTTCGAACTGGTTGTCTGCTTAGGGTGCCAGCGCCCGATGCATGGGGCCCGTCATGCCAATTCAGCCCGCATCGCGTCAATGACCGCCTTGTAGCTCGCCTGGCCAAAGATGGCGCTGCCCGCCACAAAAGTGTCAGCGCCCGCATCCGCGATGCGGCGGATGTTGTCGACCTTGACGCCGCCGTCGATCTCCAGGCGGATGTCGCGGCCCGAAGCGTCGATGATCTTGCGCACCTGCTCGGCCTTGCGCAGGGTACTGTCGATGAAGCTCTGGCCACCAAAGCCCGGGTTGACGCTCATCAGCAGCACCACATCGACCTTGTCGAGCACCCACTCCAGCACATCCACCGGGCTGGCGGGGTTGAACACCAGCCCCGCCTGACAACCCTCGGCCTTGATCAACTGCAGGGTGCGGTCCACGTGGGTGGAGGCGTCGGGGTGGAAGGTGATGATGTCGGCTCCCGACTTGGCAAAGGCTTGGGCCAGGGCGTCCACGGGCTGCACCATCAGGTGCACGTCGATGGGCACCGGGGTGCCGTCGGCCTTGACCGCGTGCTTGCGCAGGGCCTGGCAGACCATGGGCCCGAAGGTCAGGTTGGGCACATAGTGGTTGTCCATCACGTCGAAGTGGATCCAGTCCGCCCCCGCATCGATGACAGTGCGCACCTCCTCGCCCAGACGGGCAAAGTCGGCGGACAGGATGCTCGGGGCGATGCGGAAGGTGCTCGACATGGGGGCTGCCTTTGTCAGGTGTGTTGAAGGGATCCTGCCCTCGATTCTATTGACACCCGCGCCCTCAGTACCAGTGCCATTGTGTGTCTGGATAAAACACCCACACCAGCACGGCCAGGGCGCCGCTCACCATGCCCAGGGTGCGCCCGAAGTAGATGGCCAGGTTCGGATCGTCAGGGAACTGCAAGAACAGGCGAGGGGGCATTAACAATCGATAAGAGCGATCTGCCCACCCTTATCTCTGTGTCATCCGCCACGGATGCGTGAAGACGCTCTACCGCCGCACCAGCGGGGAGGAGTGGGTGCAGGAGTCTTGCGAGCTCGAACGCATCGATTACGCCTGGATCGAAGGCATCGCCCGACAGGACCCCCGCTGGCAAGCCGCACTGCTCAATGGCTGGAAGGACTACGCCATCCGCAAGGAGTGGCGAGAACACGATCTGCTGACCCTCAGCCCGCAGGAGCGCTATGCCGCCTTCCTGGCGCGCGAGGGGCACCTGGCCCAGCGCGTGCCGCAGCAGGAGCTGGCCCGCTACCTGGGCATCACGCCCGTCTCCCTGAGCCGCATCCGGCGGCGGGTGTCGCAGCAGGACGCACAGTCGCCGTTCAGGCACCGTTAAGTATTTCGCACCCTGGCCGATAAGCAGTGCAGGGCTCCGGCAGACCCCCTGGACGGTCGGCACAGGTGCCCCACACACACTACTCTGGGGCCTCCCGTGAAAAGCATCCACATCAGCATAGGGCAGCGGCTCTCCCTCGGTTTTGGCCTCCTGCTGGCCATGCTGGGCGCCGCCGCCATCATCGCCGCCCTCCAGTTCAAGCACATCGGCGACATCAATGAGCGCATCATCGAGCAGGACTGGCGCAAGGCCGAAGCGGCCAATCTGGTCAACGCCACCACCCGAACCAACGCCCGCCTGACCATGGCGCTGCTGATGACGGATGACGCGAACAGATTGCAGGCGCTCAATCAATCCATCGACCGCAACAAGCGCCTGATCGACGAGGCCCTGGCCACGCTCGACGCCCTGGTGTATCTGCCGCAAGGGCGAGAGTTGCTGGCCGAGATCAAACGAAAGCGGATGGCCTTTGTAGCCTCCTTCACTCAGGTGCGGCGCCTGGTGGCCGAAGGGCGGCGCGACGAAGCCACTCAGCTCATGAACAACGAGACCCTGCCCGCCATCGATGCCCTGGATGAGCCCATCGCACGACTGAACCAGTTGCAAAAGGATGTCGTCACCGCAGGCAGCGCAGACGTGCAGTCCAACATCCAGTCCGCCTTGCGCGTGATGGTGATCCTGGCAGTGCTGGGCTTGGTGGGTGGCATCGTCGCCGCGCGGTTGATCACCCGCTCCATCACCCAACCGCTGGAGCAGGCCGTGCATCTGGCGCAGCAAGTGGCTGCAGGCGATCTGACGGGGCACATACAGGTACAGCGTCATGACGAGCTGGGGCGTTTGCTCCAAGCCCTGCAGACCATGAACACCAGCCTGATCCGCATTGTCGGGCGGGTGCGCTCCGGGTCCGAGACGATTTCGACGGCCACCAGCGAGATCGCCATGGGCAACACCGACCTGTCACAGCGCACCGAGGAGCAGGCCAGCTCGCTGGAGCAGATTGCCGCCTCCTTGCAGGAGCTGACCACCACCGTGCAGCAGAACCTGGAAGGAGGGCAGCATGCCAACAAGGTCGCTTCGGCGGCGGCCGAGGTCGCGGTGCGTGGCGGCACGCTGGTCTCTCAGGTGGTGCAGACCATGGAGGACATCAATGCCTCGTCGGCACGGATCGCCGACATCATCGGCGTGATCGATGGCATCGCCTTTCAGACCAACATCCTGGCGCTCAATGCGGCGGTGGAGGCCGCGCGCGCGGGTGAGCAGGGCCGTGGCTTTGCGGTGGTGGCCTCCGAGGTGCGCAGCCTGGCGGGCCGCTCGGCCACCGCCGCCAAGGAGATCAAGGCCTTGATCGAGACCTCGGTGGGCAATGTCAGGCACGGCTGCCGACTGGTGGAGCAGACAGGCAGCACCATGGACGAGTTGGTGGTCAATGCGCGCCGGGTGGCCGACATCATGGATGACATCACCTCGGCCGCACGCGATCAGTCGCTGGGTATCCACGAGATCAACCAGGCCATGGGCCAGATGGATCAGGTGACACAGGGCAACGCCGCCCTGGTCGAAGAGGCCGCCGCCGCCGCCCAATCGCTGGCGCAGCAGGCCCGCACGCTGGTGCAGACCGTGGACGTGTTCAAGTTCCATGACGAGGCCGCGCTCGCGGCTGCCTGAGGAGCTCGCCATGGCTTACTTCGAATGGGCGGATGACCTGGCGATCGACCATGGCCCGATCGACGATGACCACAAGCATCTGGTGGCACTGGTCAACGCCCTGCACACGGCCACCAGCCAGGGGTGCGGCCAGGAAGTGGTGGGCGACATCCTTAAGGATCTGGCAGCCTACACCAAGGACCACCTTCAGCGCGAGGAGCAGATCATGGTGTCCATCCGTTTCCCCAAGCTGGAGGGGCACAAGAAGGGACACGAGAAGTTCGTGCACGATCTGGAGGCGCTGCAGCACAAATATGAACAAGGCAGCATCACCACCGCATCGCAGTTGTCCACGTTGCTGCGGGACTGGCTGTCGCTGCACATCCGCCGCTCGGACCGGGAGATCCGGGATTTTCTGAAGGCATCCCGATGAGCCTCCAGGGTTATTTCAGACCTTGATACAGGGCTCGTCACGCGCTCTGCCTAGAATCAGGCGCATGAGCTCCCCTGAATTGACCTGTTCCGTGGCCCCCAGTTATCTGGAAGAGCACAGCAACCCAGCCCAGCACGAGTACGCCTGGTCTTACACCGTCACCATCACCAACACCGGTGATGTGCCGGCGCAGCTCATCGGGCGCCACTGGGTGATCACCGATGCCACCGGGCACGTCGAGGAAGTGCGCGGCCTGGCCGTGGTGGGTCATCAGCCCCTGCTGCAGCCGGGCGAGAAGTTCGAGTACACCAGCTGGACCCGACTGAACACGCCTCAAGGCAGCATGGAGGGCACCTATTTCTGCATGTCCGAGGACGCCCGCTGGTTCGAGGCGCCCATCCCGCTGTTCGTGCTGTCTCGCGCCAACGCCCTGCATTGACGCGACGCGAGGCCCTGACCCGGTGACCGGATCGACCCCCCGCTCCATCGACGACCTGCTGCGGCAGGCCCCCATGGATGCGCCACGGGCCGAGCGCCACCTGTGGCTGATCGAGCTGCTGGCCTGGGTGCGCCAGGGAGATCCGGTGACGGGCGTGCAGTACGTGCTGCGCCACCTGGACGACCAGCCCCAGGCCCGCGAGCGGGTGGTCTCCTTGCTGGCCGTCAGCTTGGACGACCTGCACCTCAGCAGCCTGCTGGCCGACCACGGTTTTGCCCCGCGTGCGGCCTTGCTGAGCGAGCTGGGTGAGCGCCTGCGCGGCCGCCTGCTGCCCGCCAGCCCCGACACCCGCGATCTGTCGACCCTGTTCGGGCTGTTGTTCGATGTGCGCACGGACCATGTGTGGGTCGAGGCTCTGGAAGAAGACACCCTCACGCGCCTGGGGGCCTTGCTGGGCCAGGCCTGGCAATGTGCCGACGCCTCCGGTGGCTGGCGGCCCGTGTTCATGTCGGCCCTGAGCATCCTGGCCAGCCAGGTGCGTGCCGCCGGTCTGTCGCGCGAGTTGCGGCTGCGCATGGGCGATGGCCCTGAGGTGGCGCAAGCTTTTGGCCAGTTGGCCCGCGCCGCCGAGGACATGCACGATCTGATCGATGCCGGGGACCAGGTGGCGGTGCTGCAGCAGGCCCAGTACCTGCGCGCCCTGCTGGACCGCTGCGTGCAACTGGCAGAAGGCGTGCACGACCACCTGGAGGCCTATGGCGTGTCGGTGGATGTGGTGTTCCAGATCGACCAGTTGCGCGCGCGCTGCCAGCGCATGGAACAGGTGCTGGACTGCCTGCTCTCGCCCGAACCCCATCGCGAGATGCGCGCCCTGGTGCTGGCCCTGATCCAGCAAGGTCAGGCGCGCCGCAGCGTGCGGGCGCTGTTCACCCGGCAATACTCGCTGCTGGCCCGCCTGGTGGCCGAGCGCAGTGCCGAGACGGGTGAGCACTACATCACCCGCACACGCAGCGAGTATGTCGACATGCTGCGCCGCGCAGCCGGCGGGGGCCTGGTCATCGTAGGCACCACCTTCGCCAAGTTTTTCCTGCTGGCGCTGGGGCTGTCGGCCTTCTGGAGCGGCTTTGCCGCCGGGACCAACTATGCGCTGAGCTTCGTGCTGATCCACCTGCTGCACTGGACGGTGGCCACCAAGCAGCCCGCCATGACCGCGCCCGCCATGGCCGCCAAGTTGCGCGACACCCATGACGAGGCGGGCGTGGAGGGGTTCGTCGACGAGGTGGCGCACCTGATCCGCTCCCAGATGGCCGGCATCATCGGCAATCTGGCCGTGGTGGCGCCGGTCGTCCTGCTGATTCAGGGCCTGGCCTGGTGGGTGTTGGGACGCCCCCTGATCGACGAGGCCAAGGCGGGCTCGGTGCTGGATCACCTGACCCTGTGGGGGCCCTCGCTGTTCTTCGCGGCCTTCACGGGGGTGCTGCTGTTCATCTCCAGCCTGATCGCCGGCTGGGTCGAGAACTGGTTTGTCTGGCACCGGCTGGACAGTGCCTTGCAATGGCACCCGCGCATCCGCGTCGTGCTGGGGCCGACGCGCGCGGCGCGGTGGTCGCTGTGGTGGCGAGAGAACATCTCGGGTCTGGCGGCCAATGTGTCGCTGGGCTTCCTGCTGGGTCTGACGCCCGCCCTGGCGGGGTTTTTCGGGCTGCCACTGGATGTGCGCCACGTCACCCTGTCCACCGGCCAGATCGCCGCCGCCCTGGGCACGCTGGGCCTGCCTGCGCTGCACGACGCGCACTTCTGGTGGTGCGTGGCCGCCATTCCCTTGACCGGCCTGCTCAATGTGGGCGTGAGCTTTGTGCTGGCGCTGCGGGTGGCCGTGCGCTCACGCGGGGTGCGTGTCAAGGACCGGGCACGGCTGGCACGGGCCCTGGGCCGACGCCTGCTGCGTCAGCCGCTGAGCTTCCTGCTGCCGCCCAAAGCGGTGGCCACGAAGCACCTGCCCCCTGGGTCTCAGGGGGACGGGCCATCGTCGTCCTGACGGGGCGCCTGGCTTGAGGCATGATCCTGCGGCTCGCCGCCGCGGCGCCCCGAGAACATCGTCCACCATACAAAAAACACCAAGAGCGCCAGCGCCAAGCACGCTTCGAGCAGAATCAGTCCCATGTCCGGTTGTTCCTCCCCATTCCATCCTGCGGCTCACGCCGTGGACCCCCTGCACCGTGCAGCCCGCGCCGCCTCGGTGCTGATCATCTCAGGAATCCTGGCCGCCTGCGGCTCCTTGCCGTTCAAGAAGGCGCCCCAGCCCGCCCCGCAAACCACCACGCCGCCCCACACGCTGCCCGATGGCGCCGTGGTGCAGGAGCGCGGCAAGGCCCGCTGGGTGCAGGCCCGCTGGGATGAGCTGCCCGGCTGGGGCACGGATCGGCCCAGCGAGGTCTGGACGGCCTTGTGGCGCGGCTGCCAGCGCCCCGCCAGCGACTGGATGACGGTGTGCACGCGCGCACGCGTGCTGGGCTCGGCCTGGGGCCGCGAGGTCGGAGACGACACGGTGCGCCGCTGGCTGGAGGCCAATGTCCAGCCCTGGCGTGTGGAGACCATCGACGGGCAGAGCACCGGCCTGCTGACCGGCTACTTTGAGCCCATGATCGATGCCCGGCGCCAGCCCCAGGGCGCCTTCCAGATCCCGCTGTTCCGCCCGCCGGCCGATCTGGGCCAGCGCAAGCCCTACTACACACGCGCCGAGCTGGACAACGTGCCCGAAGCGCGCGCGGCCCTGAACGGGCGTGAGCTGGTCTATGTGGCCGACGCGCTGGACGCCCTGCTGGTGCAGGTGCAGGGTTCCACCCGCGTGCGCGTGCTCGACGAGCTGACGCCGCAAGGTCAGCCCAAGGTGGTGCGCCTGGCCTTTGCCGGCCACAACGATCAGCCTTACCAATCGGTGGCGCGCTGGCTGGTGGACCAGGGGGCCTTCCCCCTGGAGCAGGCCTCGTGGAGTGCCATCAAGGGCTGGGCCGGCCTGAACCCGCAACGCGTCAGCGAGATGATGAACGCCAACCCACGCGTGGTGTTCTTCAAGGAAGAGCCGCTGAACCAGCCCGAGATGGGCCCCAACGGTGCCCAGGGCCAGCCCTTGACGCCAGGGCGCTCGATCGCCATCGACAAGGACACCATGCCCTATGGCACCCTGGTCTGGCTGGACAGCACCGAGCCACAGGCCTGGAGCGCCACCCCGATGCCGCCCAAGCCGATGCAGCGCCTGGTGGTGGCCCAGGACACGGGTGGCGCCATCATCGGCGCGGTGCGGGCCGACTTCTTCTGGGGCTGGGGCGACGAGGCACTGACCCAGGCCGGCCGCACCAAGCAGCCCTTGAAGATGTGGGTGCTGTGGCCGCGCGCCGAGCGCTCGCCTCAGTAAGTCTTGTAGGGCAGGAACTTGCCCGACATGGTGATGCTCACCCGGTCACCGGCCGGGTGGGGCTCGCGCTGCAAGTCCATCTTGAAGTCAATGGCGCTCATGATGCCGTCGCCGAACTCCTCGTGGATCAAGGCCTTGAAGGTGGTGCCGTAGACGCTGATCAGCTCGTAGAAGCGGTAGATCAGCGGGTCGGTGGGCACGGCGGTGGGCAGCGAGCCCTTGTAGGGCACCTGCTGCAGCCACAGGCGGGCCTCGGCCGGCAGCTCGAAGAGCTCGGCGATCACATCGGCCTGCTCGGCGTTCAGCGTCATCTGGCCCAGGCAGGCGGCGGTGACCCACTCCTTGCTCAGGCCCACGCGCTGGGCCACGTCGGCCCATTTGAGCCCCTTGCGGACTTTGGCTTCGATGATGAGGTCGGTCACGTCTTCACGGTTCATGGGGTGCTCCTTTGTGCTCATGAGGGTGGAATGAATCGGCTCAGCGCAACTGACGCTGAGCTTCGGTGATGGGGATGTCGTTGATGCTGGCCTCGCGACGGGCCATCAGACCGCGCTCATCAAACGTCCAGTTCTCGTTGCCATAGGCGCGCCACCATTGGCCCTGGTCGTCGTGGTATTCGTACTCGAAGCACACTGCGATGCGGTTGTCGGCAAAGGAGAAAAGGCGCTTCTTGAGCCGGTAGGCGTGCTCCTTGGCCCATTTGCGCGTCAGGAAGTCCACGATGGCTTCACGCCCCTGGAGGAACTCGCTGCGATTGCGCCACCAGGAGTCTTCCGTGTAGGCCTGCGCGCAGCGCTGTGGGTCCTTGCTGTTCCAGGCGTCTTCAGCCATCTGCACCTTCAGGCGGGCACTCTCTTCGGAGAAGGGCGGCAGCGGGGGGCGGCTGACAGGGGGCGAGGGGCTTGCACTCATGTCGCTCTTTCCTCGGGTGTATCAAGGGGGAGGGGCTCACCGGGCCACACTTCGTCCGGCACTTCGGGCGCTCGGCCGTGGCTCAGGTCCTTGGCGCGGCTCACCAGGAAATCGACCAGGTGGTTGCGCAAGGGGTAGAAGCGCGGGTCATGGTGCAGACCGGCCCGCGTGCGATCGCGCGGCAGGGTATTGACCACGATTTCGGCGATGCGCGCGCGCGGGCCATTGCTCATCAGCAGGATCTTGTCGGCCAGCAAGATGGCCTCGTCCACGTCATGCGTGATCATGAACACGGTCTGCTGGGTCTGTGCACAGATGCGCAACAGTTCGTCCTGGATGGTGCCCCGCGTGAGGGCGTCCAGGGCCCCGAAAGGTTCGTCGAGCAGCAGCATCTTGGGCTCGATCGCGAACGCCCGGGCAATGCCCACGCGCTGCTTCATGCCCCCGGACAGCTGCGACGGCTTCTTGTCGATGGCCGGGCTCAGGCCCACCATCTCGACGTAACGCTCGACCTGGCGACTCACCTCGGCCCGTGTCCACTGCGGCCATCGGGAGCGCACGGCAAAGGCGATGTTCTGGCGCACCGTGAGCCAGGGCATAAGGGCATGCCCCTGAAAGACCACCCCCCGCTCCAGGCCAGGAGCATTGACTTCGCGCCCGTCCATGAAGACGTGTCCGCTGCTGGAGTGCTCCAGGCCCGCCAGGCTGTTGAGGATGGTGGTCTTGCCACAACCCGAGTGGCCGATGATGCAGACGAACTCGCCGCGCCGGATGTGGAAGTTCACCGCCTCGAACACGGGCTCGCTGGCGCCGGGATAAAGCTTGCCCAGGTCCTCGACCTGCAAATAGGGGCGACTGCTGTCGGCCTGCCGGTCAATCGACATAGCTCACTCCCTTCTGCAATCGACCAAAGGCCGCATCCAGCCACATGCCCACCACCCCAATGGTCAGGATGGCAAAGATCACATTGGGCAAGGACAGGTTGTTCCACTCGTTCCACACGAAGTACCCCACCCCGGTGCCCCCCACCAGCATCTCGGCGGCCACGATGACCAGCCAGGCAATGCCCATGCTGATGCGCATACCCGTCAGGATGGTGGGCGCCGCCGCCGGCAGGATCACCTCGAAGGCCGTGCGCCAGGGTGACACTTCCAGCGTGCGCGCCACATGGAGCCACTCCTTGCGCACATGGGCGACACCGAAGGCGGTATTGATCAGCATGGGCCAGATCGAGCAGATGAAGATCACGAAGATGCCCGAGATGGTCGAGTCCTTGATCGTGTAGAGCGCCAGCGGCATCCAGGCCAGCGGCGAGATGGGCTTGAGCACCTGGATGAAAGGGTCGAGTGCCCGATACACCAGGGGCGACATGCCGATGACAAAGCCCAGGGGAATGGCCACCAGCGCTGCGATCAGGTAGCCCAGGCCCACGCGACCCAGGGAGTAGCCCAGCTGCAGGCCGATGCCCTTGTCGTTGGGGCCGTTGTCGTAGAAGGGATCGCTCAGGTGCTGCACCATCACCGTACCCATCTGCGCCAGGGTGGGAAACGCCGACGCGGTTTCACCGCTGGCGGCGGCAGCGGGATCCTTGCCCATGAGCTGGAGGTACTCGATCTGCTCGGGCGTGAGGGTGACCGCCGGTGCTGTCTTGGGCAGAGTGGCAAGATGCCAGATGCCCAGCAACACGGCCAGGATCAGCACCGACAACAGTGTGGCCTTGAAACGCTCTGTGTGCCACCAGGAAACCTTGGAACGCATGGGGTGTGGTCCTTAGCTGCGCTTGATGGCAAAGCCGTTGATGTAGGCCTCGGGCTTGGCAGGATCAAACGCTTTACCCATCACCTTGAAGCCAGGATAGGCACCGGCAGGCGCGGTCTCGCCCAAGGCCTTCATGTGTCTCTTCGCGTCGGTGAGCAGGAAGACCTTTTCGGCCAGTTGCTGGTAGTTGACCTCGCCTTTGACATAGCCCCAGCGCTTCATCTGCGTGAGCATCCACACGGCCATGGACTGCCAGGGAATGGGGTTGAAATCAGCGCGATCAGGCACGTCCCTGACGTTGCCCAGGCCATCGGCATAGCGGCCCGTCAACACCTGCTTGAGCACCGCTTCAGGCTGGTTGAGGTACTGCGCGGGCGAAATGACCTTGGCGATGAGCTCGCGATTTTTGGCCTGACGCGCCATGGCGGCGGCCGTCAGCACGGCGCGGTACAGTGCGGCAAAGGTGTTGGGGTTCTGCGCGATGAACTCGCCGCTGGTGCCAAAGGCACAGCAGGGGTGGCCATCCCACAGCTCCTTGGTGAGCAGGTGGATGAAGCCGACCTCATCGAACACCGCACGCTGATTGAACGGGTCGGGACCCAGGTAACCATCGATGTTGCCGGCACGCAGATTGGCCACCATCTCAGGTGGAGGCACCACGCGGATCTGGATGTCCTTGTCCGGATCCAGCCCATGCTCGGCCACGTAGTAGCGCAGCAGGAAGTTGTGCATCGAGTATTCGAACGGCACCGCGAACTTGAAGCCCTTCCAGTCCTTGGGATCGCGCTTGTCCTTGTGCTTCATGGCCAGCGTGATGGCCTGGCCATTGGTGTTCTGGATGGTGGCCACATGCATGGGCTTGGGTGTTGATCCCAGCCCCATGGTGATCGACAAAGGCATGGGCGAGAGGAAGTGCGTCGCGTCATATTCCTTGTTGATCATCTTGTCTCGGATCAGCGCCCAGCCCGCCGTCTTGACCACCTGCACATCCAGACCCTGCTTACGATAGAAGCCCAGGGGGTGGGCCATGATCAGTGGCGTGGCACAGGTGATGGGAATGAAGCCGATCTTCAAGGAGGTCTTCTCCAGCGGTGCGGCCTCTTCGGCCATGGCTTGGAGACTGGCGGTGGGCAGAACGCTGGCAATGGCGGCCATGGCCGTGTTCTTGCCCACCGCCTTCAGGAAGCGCCGGCGCAGCGCGTCCTGCGGGAAGAGGGCCTTGACCAGGCTGGCTTCGACGAACTCGCGTGAGTAGGCCTCGAAGTCTTCTTGCTCGCTGCGCTCACGCAAGGTCTGCACAGCCTGGTCATGGCCCAGGGCAGCGTCATGCTCGTCCTGACTGTGGTGCTGGCCGCAGGCACAGTGCAGACGCAGGGGGCGGTCGGCGTCAAAGGGATTGAAGTGGCGTGACATCGGACTTCCTTTCACATCCACACAGCGGTGGGGATCAGCGATGTCTCACTGTAGGAATCTCTGCCCTGTGCCGCCATCGCGGCATTCGTGATTCGCGTGTAGTGCCAGCCCTACACGGCGGGGCAACCCCATGCCCTCAGACCATCACCACCTGCTGCCTCACGGCATAGAGGGCCAGCTCGACATCATTGCGCGTGCCGGTCTTGTCCAGGATGCGCGACCGATAGGTCGACACCGTATTGGGTGACAGGTGCAGCGCCTGCGCGATCTGGCCCACACTCTGGCCTTGCGCCAGCAGGCGGAACACCTGATGCTCGCGTTGGGACAGGCTCTCATGGGCAGGCTTGGCACGCACGTCGCTGATGGACGTGGCCAGCGCCTCGGCCACACTGGCCGTGAGGTAGACCCCACCGGCCGCCGCCTTGCGCACGGCCATCACCATCTCGTCGGGATCGGCGCTCTTGTTGAGGTAGCCTGCCGCACCGGCGCGCAGGCAACGCACGGCGAACTGCTTGTCGGGGTAGGTGCTGAGCATGAGCACAGGCAGACGAGGGTGCTCGGCCTTGAGCAGCTTGAGGACCTCCATGCCATCGCGCCCCGGCATGGCGATGTCCAGCATCACCACATCCAGGCCAGGGCCGACCTGCGGGTCCAGACACCGACGGACCTCACGCATGGCATCGACACCATCGGCGGCATCGGCCACCACGCACAGATCGGCGATCTCGCCCAGCACCTGGCGCAGCCCCTGACGCACGATCAGGTGGTCATCCACCAGCAGCACGCGGATCACACGAAGGCTCCCTGCGGCACCGCAGCGCTGCCATACATCGGCATGGTCAGGATCACGGTCGTGCCCTGCCCCATCTGGCTGTCGATGTGCAGCCAGCCTCCGAAGTGACCTGCCCGCTCACGCATGCCCATGACGCCATACGCAATGTGGCTGTCGAACGCGCTGGGGGGCGCCCCCTTGCCGTTGTCCTTGACCACCACGGTGATGTCACTGGCGTGCGCGCTGATGCGGATGTCGACATGGTCGGCCTCGGCATGGCGCGCCACATTGCTCAGCATCTCCTGAAAGATGCGGAACACGGCCGTGGCCATGGGGCCTTCGGGCGCCTGCAACCCCGGCGCGATGTCCATGGACCAGGCGCAATCGAGTTCGCTGCTGTCAATGAAATCCTGGGCCTGCCACTCCAGGGTTGCCCACAGACCCTGGTGATCCAGGATCGACGGTCGCAGGTCAGTGATGATTCGTCCCACGTTGTCCACCGCGTTGTCGATGAGGCCACGCATGCCGTGGCATTTGCATTGAAGCGCGGACTGGCCTTCAAGCCGCTTTTCCAGCCAGCTCACATCCATCTTGAGCCCGACAAGCAGACTGCCCAGCTCGTCATGGATCTCGCGGGCGATGCGTGTGCGCTCTTCCTCCCTCACACGCTCCAGGTGAGCCTGCAGCTCCCGCAATTGCGATAGCGCCTGGCTCAGATCGCGGGTGCGTTCGCCCACCCGTCGCTCCAACTGGTCATGGGCCTGACGCAAGAGCATCTGCTGACGCTGGCGATCCGTGATGTCCACGAAGGTGACCACGGCGCCATGCACCACGCCCTCGTCCAGAATGGGATAGGACGAATACTCCGCGGCAAAGGGGGAACCGTCCCGACGCCACAGCACCTCACTGTCGATGCGGCAGGGCACACCCGCGCGAAAGGCATGAAAGATGGGGCAATGGTCGACGGGGTAGTGGTGTCCGTCAGGGTGCGTGTGGTGAATCAGATCGTGCATGTTGCGCCCCAGCACCTCGCCAGGCTGATAGCCCAGCATGCCCGCCCCGGCGCGGTTGATGAAGGTACACAGGCCATCCATGTCGATGCCGAAAACACCTTCCCCGGTGGACTCCAGCAGCAGGCTCAGCCGGTCTCGCCAGACGGCATCCACGCGCGCACTGGCCACTCGCGGCACCATCGTCGGTATCGCAGAGCGGTCAGGGAGCAGCATGGAAGGGGAAGGGAGGGCACTCATGGCACGTCTTTCGTGTCATGGGCACAGCAAGGGCCGTGCCGGGTTGCAGCCGCCCCGTCGATGTCAGTCGAACAACGCCCGCTTCACCGCCGCTGCCAGCGCCGCATGGGCCTCGGCCGCCTCGGGCAGGAAACGCCCCATGTTGATGAAATCGTGCACCGTGCCGGGCCAGACGGTCAGATCGGTGGGCACACCGGCCTGCCGCAGGCGCTCGGCATACTGGCGCCCTTCGTCGGCCAGGGGATCGCACTCGGCCAGGCCGATCCAGGCCGGCGCCACGCCCACATGGCTGGGGGCATGCAGAGGTTGGCGGTGCCAATCCTCGGCCATGGCCCCTCCGCTGGCCTGGGATTCGAACCAGGCCATCAGTTCCTCGTCCAGCAACAGCCCGGCCGAGGCGAAGCGTTTGAAGGACTCCGTGGCCGTGCCCAGCTGCACCGAGGGGTAGAACAGGGCCTGCAGCTTCAGGGCCAGACCGCTGTCGCGGGCCATCAGGGCCACCACGGCCGACAAGGTCCCCCCGGCGCTGTCACCCCCCACGGCCAGGCGGCTGCCGTCCAGGCCCCGGGTGTGGCCCTCACGCGCCAGCCACTGCAGGGCCTGCCAGGTGTCGTCCAGCGAAGTGGGGTATTTGTGCTCGGGCGCCAACCGGTAGTCGATGGCCACCACGGCCGCACCACTCTGGGCCGCCACCGAGCGGCACATGGCCTCGCAGGTGTCGATGCCGCCCACCACAAAGCCGCCACCGTGCACATACAGCAGGACCGGCAGGCCCGCCTCGGTGCGGGGCGCCCACAGGCGGGCCGGGATGGCATGGCCATCGCTGCCGGGGAGGGTGAAGTCCTCCACCCGGGGCAAGACTGCGCGGGGCACCTCGCTGGCCCCCACCCCCATGCGGTAGGAGCGGCGGGCCTGCTCGGCAGGCAGGCTGTGCAGGGGCGGAAAGCCCGCCCGCTTGATGTTGTGGATCAGCGCGCGCGTCATCTGGTTGAGCGCGTCCATCGGGTCGGCCATGGGGTCTCCGAAAAATGAGGTCAGGGCAAGCTTATCCGGATCTGCAGCTCGGACTGCGCCTCGCTGTGCTCGGTGCTGCTGCTCCAGGCGCCCGAGCGCTGCCCCTGCTGCTGCGCGCCGGTGCGCGCCACGGTGGCCCATTCGCCCAGGGGCAGCCCCAAGGTGGTGCTCACCGCGGTGCGCTCCGAGGCATCGGCGGGCGAGGAGGCCATGTCGGCCTCCAGCTCCAGCTCGACCAGGGCACGCCCACCCGACCAGCGGGGACGCACGCGCACGCCCTGCCCACGCTCCACCCAGACGGTGTCGGACCACAGGCTCATGGCAGGCGCGGGGCCCGTGCCGGTGTCATGTCGGTAGGAAGGGTGGTGCGGACGGGACGTCGACCGAGACGCCCCGGATCCCTGGGGCGAGGGCTCGACGTGGACCGCCCATTGCCAGACCGTGAGGGGCTGCGCCTGGCTCAGGTTCAGGCTGGCGCGTGCACCGTTGAGCACCAGCAGGTGCCCATCGGCATCCTGGGTGCCTTGCGAGCGGAGGGTGGACCAGCCCACCGATGCCGAGCCCGACACCCCGCGCCGGCGGTCCACCACCACCGAGCCCTGGCGCAGACCGCCCGAGCCCTGCTGCCCGGACTGGCTGCTCACAACGCGCCACTGCACCAGCAGATTGCGCTGGGGCAAGGCAGCCTGGGCCGCCAGCGAGGCGGTCAGCAGTCCGATCAAGACAAGACGACGTTGCATGCCAAATCCTTTCAGGTCACAGGGCGAGACATACGTCACAACTGGGCGTGACACACCCTTTATTTCCACCCGTTGAAATGATCGCGATTTGAGATGCTCAAGTCACGCCCCGGCAGGTCGATAAATGGTGAACTCTGCCACGCTCCACCGGGGGATGCGCAGTTTTTAGGTTTCATCGCCCAGGAGGCAGATTCATGCAGCTCGACGCCCTCTTCAAGCAACCACAGGCCCTGCCTGCCGTTCCCAAGATCGTTCACGAACTGATCGACAGCTTCAACAACGAAGATGTGTCGATCGACGAGATCACCAAGAAGATCGCCAGCGATCCGGTCCTGTCCGCGCGCCTGCTGCGCCTGGCCAACTCGGCGTACTACCATGTCTCCCGCACGGTGGGCACGGTGGATGACGCCGTGATGATGCTGGGCTTCGTGACGGTGCGCACCCTGGTGATCAGCTCGGGCCTGACCAGTGGCTTCAAGTCCATGCCGGGCATGGACCTGGGCAAGTTCTGGAAATACAGCCTGCACACGGCGACCGTGTCGCGCTGGCTGGCCAAGACCACCGGCAACAACATCGACCAGGCCTTCACGGTGGGGCTGATGCACGCCATCGGCCAGTTGGTGATGCACGCCGGCATGCCGGAGTCCATGCTGCACCTGGACAAGCTGGCCGGCCCGCTGGACCCCCGCCGCTTCGACATGGAGCGCTCGTCCTTTGGCTACAACTTTGCCACCGTGGGGGCCGAGTTGGCCCGCCAGTGGAAGTTCCCACCCACCTTTGCCGAGGCGATCGAGCACTTCCCCGAGCCGCTGGCCCACCAGCCTTTCAACAGCACCGCCGGCATCATCCACCTGGCCGCCTGGCGTGCGCGCGCCGAGCACAATGGCCTGAACGAGGCCGAACTGGCCGCCACCATCCCGACGGAGGTATGCCAGCAGTTGAAGCTGGATCCGAATGTCTTCCTCAAGGAAATGCCCACGATGGCCGAACTCTGCGAAGGCATGGAAGCCCTGCTGGGCTGATCAGATCGCCAGCGGATCCACATCCACCGCCCAACGGATCAATCCGTTCGGGCGGTTTTTTTGCGCCAGGGCCAGCCAGTCCGGTGTGAGGCGGCTCAACAGGCGCTGTAGCGCGACCCGGTGGCCGGCTTCGATCAGCATCTGGGCGCGCTCGACATTGGCCACCCGCTGCACCGCCGTGGGCACGGGTGGATAGAGCAAGATGCCGCCCAGCGTGCGGGCCAGCGCCTCGGCCACCTCGGCAGCGGCGCGCAGGAAGTCCTGTGCCGCATCCTGGGTGCGTGCCTCGGCGCGCAGCATGGCCAGATGGGCATATGGCGGCAGGCCGGCCATCTCGCGCTCCTTGAGTTGCTGGCGGGCAAAGGCTTCGTAGTCGTAGCGCTGGAGCGCCGCGTACAGCGGATGATCAGGGTGCCAGGTCTGCACCCACATCTCGCTGCCCTCGGCCACTCCGGCATCGCGGCCCGCCCGTCCGGCCGCCTGCAGCAGCAGGGCGAACTGGCGCTCGGCGGCGCGGAAGTCACTGGCAAACAGGGCCGCATCAGGGTTCACGGCGGCCACCAGGGTGATGCGCCGGAAGTCGTGTCCCTTGGCCACCATCTGGGTGCCCACCAGCACATCGACCTCGCCGGCATGCACACTGGCCAGCTTTTCTTCCAGGGCGCCCTTCAGGCGGGTCACATCGGCATCGATGCGGCCCACGCGCAATTGGGGCAGGGCTTCGGCCAGTTGTTCCTCCAGGCGCTCGGTGCCGCGACCCACGGGGTGGATGTCGGCGTTGCCACAGTCCGGGCAGGCGCGGGGCACCCGCTCGGTGAAGCCGCAATGGTGGCAGCGCAGGGTGCGATCGACCTTGTGAAAGACCCGCCAGGCGCTGCAGTGGGGGCAGCCGCTCTTCCAGCCACAGTCGCTGCACTGCAGGACCGGGGCATAACCACGGCGGTTGAGCAGCACCAGGCTTTGCTCGCCGCGCTCGTGACGCAAAGCCAGGGCATCGAGCAAGGCCCGGGACAGGGGCGGGGCCTCGTGGCCTGGCAGGGGTTTGGGCTCCCGCGTGAGGTCGAGCAAGCGCACCTTGGGCATGGCGCCCTGGCCCACGCGCGAGGGCATGTGCAGGCGCAGGTAGCGGCCACTGCCGCCGTCAGCGGTCGGCATGGCGTTGTACCAGGTCTCCAGGCTGGGCGTGGCCGATCCCAGGATCACGCCCACCCGCTCCAGGTGCCCGCGGTAGATGGCCAGATCCCGCGCCGAGTAGCGCGCGCCATCTTGCTGCTTGTACGACGGGTCGTGTTCTTCATCCACCACCACCAGGCCCAGGCGGGGCATGGGCGTGAACACGGCCAGGCGCGTGCCCAGCACGATGTCGGCCAGCCCCAGGTGGGCCAGCATCCAGTGGCGCAGGCGCTGCGCCGGGGTGAGGCCACTGTGCAGGGACACGATCACGCGCCCGGCGAATCGGGCGGCCACGCGTGCTTCCAGTTGGGGCGTGAGGTTGATCTCGGGCACCATCATCAGCACCTGCTGCCCGGCGTCCAGCGCCTGCTCGGCCCGGCGCAGATAGACCTCCGTCTTGCCACTGCCGGTGCTGCCCCACAGCAGCACCGTGTGGGCCTGACCCGCCTCGCGGACGGCCAGTGCCGCCAGGGCCTCGCCCTGTTCAGGCGTGAGCTCTGGCCTGCGGCCCACCTCGCTGGCCACCGTCTCTCCTTCGGCCACCGCCTTGCGCAAGCGCTTGACCCGGCGCGCCCACTGCACGGCGTCGAGCTGCCTCAACTCGGGCGGCAGCACCATCATGGCCATTTCACCCAGGCTGCGCTGGTAGTAGGTGGCCGCAAAACGGACCAGTTGCCGCCAAGGGCCGGGCAAGGGTGGCAGATCGGGCAGGACTTCGACCAGGGGCTTGAGCTCCTGGAGAGACCAGGTCCTGGCGGTCTCCTCCTCGGACACCGCACCCGCCTCGTCCCACACCACGCCAGTCACGGTGCGCCGCCCCAAAGGCACACGCACCACGCTGCCCGCCGGCAGGGCTTGCACATGCCGGTAGTCCAGAGGGCCGAGCAGGCCGCTGTGCTGTGGCGCCTCGACCAGCACCCGCACACGCACCATCCCGGCGTCCTGATCGGATACCGGAGATGCCGACGACGGTGCATCCGCCGTGGATGACACGCCGGCGGGGGCGGGAAAGAGGTCACCGGGCACGAGGTCTTGTCTCCAAAATTCCTACACAAATGTGAAAAAGCCGCGCTAAGTTCTTGATTTTCAGGTCTTTCCCCCTTATCCACGGGGACTGTGGATAACTTTGTGGGAAACGATTGCAAATCGACGCTAAATGCTTGTCAGACCGTCATTTGGCCTAGATTGCCTCAGATTTCAGCACGATCGTTCAACCTATATGAATCAACAACTTAGAGAATCAATTGTCAAAAATGAGTCGCACAACGTGGGCGCACAAAAACAGAGCGCCCGCTGCGTCCAAGATGGGGATAACCGGCCTTTTGAATTCGAAATTCAAGGGTTTCCCCTAGTTGGAAAAACGCTGACACACCGTGTCATCCCTCTCGTCTCGCGGAAAACCGCCAGACCCCGGCGCCAGCTCGGCCCCAGACCCCACCCGATTGTTCCATGGCTGCGACACTTGACTGACACGACGATCGGATGACCTTAGCGTCAGGCCTCAAAGTCAGCTGCCAGCATCCACCGCTAAGTCCTTGATTTTCATGCATCGAGCGCGGCGAGACAGGGCTGTGGATAACTTTGTGGGAAAGCTCTGCATCGTTGCGCTAACTGCTTGTCACGCTGGGGTTTCCACTGAATGCCACCCCCCAGGGGCATGTCAATAAGTTCATTGAAATCAATCACTTAGAACACATGCCCGTGCATTGCAGAGGGCTCTTGACAAAACCATGACGAATGCGCTCGCTCGCCACTTTCTGGGGATAAGTGAGGCTCGATAGCACAAAAACAGATGAGATTTGTGCCCGGAGCCGCACCAGATTTGTGCTATGCAACACGGCCCCTGACCCCGCTCAAGTCCGGGGGGGTTCATCCCTGCGAGCACTTGCAATGCGATTGAAGCGGGTTATGCTTGTCTCCGCGTCGGCAATCGGGTCGCTGCGCCTGTGCTGTCACGTCTTTAATCCAACATCACTCTTTGAGAGACATTGCAATGAGCTTCTCGATCGAATCCAAACTCGGCGACCTGCTGGACAACGAAACCACCAAGGCCATCCTGGAAAAGCACCTGCCCGGCATCTCCACCCATCCCCAGATCGGCATGGGCAAGGGCTTCGCCCTGTCGATGGTGGCCAAGTTCTCCGGTGGTCTGATCACCGAAGAGCTGCTGGCCAAGGTGGACGCCGAGCTCAAGGCTCTGTGATCGCCGGCGGTCTTTGACCGCCCACACAGCAAAACGCCCGCTGCGCAAGCGGGCGTTTTTCATGGTGAAGCCCCATGAGGGGCCCGGCACCAGCCTGGCTTACCAGGTCTCGGTCGGTTGGGTGCAGTCCGACGCCTCAGGGTAGACGCTGCAGCGGATCTTCTTGATCAGCTTGAGGCCCTTCTTGTCGTAGAAGCCCTTTTCAGCCATGTCGATGCGGCCCTCGCGCATGAGTGCCACATAACGCTCGTTGTCCTCGGGTGTCGGATCGATCCACAGCTTTTCAGGGATCTCCTTGTCGGCCTTGCGCACCACCGCCATGACCGTGTCGAAGTTGCTGTAGACGTACTCACGTGAAGACTGGCCAAAGCCCTTGGGGAACTTGTCAGCACGGATCACCATCTGGTAGGTGATCACGGTCAGAGGGAAGCGACCCACACCGCCCTTGGTGCCAATGCCCTTGTACAGCTCCAGGGGCTTGTAGACCAGGGCGGGCGCCATGATCACGTCCACATTGTTGTTGTTGAACATGGAGCTGAAGTTCGACACGTCCACCGACACGGGGCGGGCACCGACGCGCTGGATCAGTTGGGCCTGGGCCTTGTCGTAGTCGAAGGCGGCCACGCGCTTGCCGGCGGCCTTTTCGATGGTGTTGATTTCGCGGTTGTTCACGAAAGCGTAGACACCGCCCAGAGGAATGATGCCCACGATCTCGTAGTTGCCCGAGACCATCAGCTCGGCCGCCTTGGGCGAGCTCAGGGTCTGGATGAAGCGGCGCACCACCTCGAAACTGCTCTCCATGTCCACCTTGCCCTTGCGGACGATGGTGGCGGCACCCACCGTGTCCATCGACGCGGACAGGGTGTTGAACTGGCGGGTGCGCAGGGCCGTGGCCATCACGCCATCGCACTGGCCCGTGCGGAAGTCTTCAACGGCGACACGCTCGTCCAGGAAGGACTTGATCTCGATGTCGGCACCCTTCTTCTGCATGGCGACCACATAGTCCTGAGCGGCCTTGTAGCCCTCGCCCGAGGTACCCAGCGGGTCATAAACGCAAAACCGGGGCTTGGCCATGGCCACGGGTGCCACAAGTGCACACACGGCCAGCGCGCACAGCGCTTTCGTGAATTTCATGAAGGGGTCTCCTCGAACCGTTGACGGGTCTTGTCCGAACAAAATGCCGGCGCTATTGTGCATGAACGCGCCACAGCGACCGGTGGCCGACAGGGTCGGGGCGACCACTCATTCAAAGGGATCGGAGGATGGGCGCATTGCCCAGCACCCGCAGGATCACGCGTTGAACGTCATCCGGGGCAAAGGGCTTGACCAGGTAGTCGTCCATGCCGGCCTGCAGACACTGATCGCGCTCCGTCTCGGCCACGTGGGCTGTCAGCGCCACGATGGGCACGCGCGAGCGCCCTTCGAACTGTTCGCGCCGACGGATCTCCCGACACGCCTCCAGGCCATCCATCACGGGCATGGCACAGTCCATCAGCACCACATCGCACTGGCGGGCCTCCAGCCACTCCACGGCCTGCAGGCCATCGGTGACGGTGCTGACGTGGCAGCCCAGGTTGTGCAGCACGGCCTCGGCCACCACGATGTTGACGGGGTTGTCCTCGACCAGCAGCACCTGCGCCCCGGCGGCCGACCACCAGCCCGAATCCGGCGGGCTGGTGTCCACGGCATCCACCGAGCTGGGATCGAGATTGAACAGGGCCTGGGCCTCGCCATGCAGGGGCGGGCAGCGCAGGGTGGCCTTGAAGACGGAGCCCAGACCCGGGGCGCTGTCGCACACCAGATCACCGCCCATGGTGCGGCACAACTGACGGGCGATCGACAGGCCCAGGCCTGTGCCCCCCTGACGTCGCTCCAGCGGATCATGGCTTTGGGTGAAGGCCTCGAAAATCTGCTCGTGCTCGCCGGGCGCGATGCCCTTACCAGTGTCGCGCACCGTCAGCTCGTAGACCTCGCCCCCGTCCAGCCGGCGCACCACCAGGTGCACGCTGCCCTGGTCGGTGAACTTGATGGCGTTGCCCAGCAGGTTGTGCAAGACCTGGCGCACGCGGTTGGGGTCCCCCATCACCTCGCAAGGGCCGCTCCACGACAGATTGAGCGTGAAGGTCAGGCCCTTGCGCTGCGCCAGCACCTGGAACACGCCCGAGGCCTCGTGCAGCAGCTCGCCCATGTCGAAGGGACGCGCATCGATTTCCATGCGTCCGGCCTCGATCTTGGAGAAGTCCAGGATGTCGTTGATGACGGTCAGCAGGTGCTCGCCCGAGCGCTCCAGCAGGGTCAGGCGCTGCCGCTGATCCGGGCGGGGTTGCTCCTGCTGCAGCACGCGCACCAAGCCCAGAATGCCGTGCAGGGGCGTGCGCATCTCATGGCTGATGGTGGCCAGGAAACGGGTCTTGGCCTCGCTGTGCTGGCGGGATGTCTCCAGCGCCAGGGCCCGCTCCTTGGCCACGCGCTCGCTGTCAAAGCGCAGACGCAGCAACTCCCGCACGCGCTGCTGGGCCTGCATGGAGCCCAGGGTCGCAATGACCAGAAAGCTGCTCAGCGACACGGCGGCAAACACGCCCAGAGAGTCCTGCCGCGTCAGGCAGACCAGGGCATTGGGCAGAATGATGGGCAGCACGAAGGCCAGCATGGTGCGCACATCCAGCGCCAGCATGAACACCCCAATGGAGGCCACGCCCATCACGCTGGACAAGGTGATGGCGACCATGTCCAGTTGTGTGACCGGCGTCAGCATCCAGCACATGCCGCCCCACAGCAGACCATCGACGGCCAGCATGGTCAATTTGAGCCGGTAGGTGAAGCGCCAGCTGCGCGGTGAGTGCACGCCTTTTTGCTCGTACCAGGACACCTGGGCCAGGCGGGGCACCGTGATCAGCAGCTTGAGCGCCAGCCAGGGCCACAGCACGTTGGGGTCCACCCGGTCGCGGATCAGCCAGACCACCAGGACCGCGAACCCGGAAGCCCCCAGGATGGCCAGGCTCATGTGGTCGAACAGCATGCGCAGACGCGCCGCATCGATCTGGAACGCCAGATCCGACCGATCCTCGTGTGAACTCATCAACCCACCTTAATAAAGATGTCGCAAGTATCGGCAGGTCGACCGGTGGTCAACAGCGGGTTTACGCCTGAACACCCCCCCGCGAACACGGGGGCTCGGCTCATGGGGTGAGCGCAGTCACCATGGCACGGCACAAGGCGCCATCGCTGGCCAGGTTGAAGCGTGCAAACATCGGCGAGGTGTTGAGCTCCAGGAAGACGAGCTCACCGGTATCGGGGTCCGTCTTGAAATCCGCCGCACCGAAATCCATGCCGAACTCGGCCATCAGGCGGCACAAGGCCTCGGCCTGCGGCGGCACGGGCACGGCTGTGACCTCGGCGTCCTGTTGGGCGCGGTAGTCCAGCGAGGGGCTGCTGACCTCGAAGGCCAGGGGCGTGCGGCCGACCACAAAAACCCGCAACTCGGGCGCCACCAGCCGGGGCTGGATCAGGGCCGGCATGGCGGAAAAGGCCACATCGACGTCGGCCATGGCCTCTTCCAGGGTCTGACACAGGCCGCCCCCCGCCACAGGCTTGGCGATGGTGGGCTGGTCCAGGCGTGCGCGCAGCCGGGCCACGTCGTTGCTGACCCAGGTGGGCGCAATGCGCAAGCCCGCCGCCCGCGCACGCAGCAAGGCCGCAGGCTTGTTGAAGGCCACGGCCCGGATGTGCTGATTGAACACCCGCACCTCGGGGTGGGCCAGCAGCCAGCCCTGCAGGGCGGCATACCAGCCCGCCGCGCGCGCCGACACGGCCGGCCGGGGATCGTTGAGGGCGGCAAAAACATCCTGGCGGATGAAGGCCCCCTTTGGCAGGCAGGCCTCCCCCCAGGGCGTGAGCTCGGGCGAGCTCAGATCCCAATGGAAAGGCGGGCTGATGCCCACCGGCACACGCATGTCCAGCCAGGGCACCGCCATGTCGGTGGCCACCTCGGCCAGCGCATGCAGATTGGGATCGGACTCGCCGCCCGCGATCAACAGCACCGTCTGATCGCGATCAGAAGGAACCCAGGGCGCTGGTGGCGGTGCTGGTGGTGCCGTCGCCCTCTTCGCCGATGGCCAGGGTGGTGATCACACCGCCTTCTTCACCCAGCATCTTGGTGGTCACGGAGGTGCCTTCTTCGCCAATGGCCAGGGTGGTGACGCTGCCACCTTCCTCGCCCAGGGCCAGGGTGGTGATGGGCAGACGCTTGCGCAGCGCGCCAGTGACGTGCTCGGCCTGCTCGTGGTTCAGCTCTTTCATGGTCTCTCTCCTTTGGTGAATGCGCCCGGTTGAACGCCAACCGGACCGCCAGCCTAGGGGGCCGCCTCAGCCACGTCAAGAAGGGAAGCCCCCGAACCCCCTAAAGTGTGCCGATACAGCCTGGCGCCCCGCAGCGACAGCTCAGCCGCCCGGCATGGTGGGTGGTGCCGTAACGCGCGGTCAGTTCCTCGCCCGGTTCGATGTCCCGCAAGGCGTAGAAGGCCACGCGCCCCTGCTGCACCTTGAGCACCATATTGGGCGCGCACGAATGATTGGCAAAACGCAGCGGGTCTGCCGAGGCGCTGGCATCGATGGAGGCGTGCTCGGAGATGGCCACCATGAAGACATGACCGCTGTCGCGCTCGGCCGCGCGAGCACGGGCAAAGGCTTCTTTGGTGCTGACATGCTCGCCACGGATCTCCCCGATCTTGCGACGCGCGGGAATGAACTCGGCCGCAAAAGCCCCTTGCCCTTCGATGGCACTGGGGCGCACCTCGACAGCGTACTTCTGGGGATTGGCAGGCTGCCCCTTGGGGCGATCGGCCGGAGCACTCGGTGGCGTGGACGCCACGGCGAATGCAGGAATCAGGGTCTTGAGGGTCGGCATGGCCGTCACCTTACCGCAAACCCCTATGGTTAGGGGGAGGCAGCACCTCGGACGCCTTCTACGATCGGGCCACAGCCCGATAGAAAGCACCGCATGTCCGAGCGCACCACCCCTCCCCCCACCGAACCCAGCGCCGACCTCGAACGCCAGCGTGCCCTCAGGCGGCGCCAGGAGATGGGCATCGTGCGTCCAGACGGTCACGCACAGGTGCAGTGGGGCCTGGCCTTGTCGGGTGGCGGCATCCGCAGTGCCACCTTCTGTCTGGGCGTGCTGCAGGCCCTGGCCAAACGCAGCTCACCAGGGGCCCCGCCGGAACAATCCCTGCTCTCCCAGTTCGACTATGTGTCCACGGTCAGCGGCGGGGGCTATATCGGCAGCTTCTTCACCAGCCTGTTCGTCAACGGGCGCGTGAGCGGCAACGATGGACGGGCCCACCCACCTGGCCAGGGCCCCTCCGAAACCGACCTGGAGGCGGCCCGACGCGCCTACCTGGTCATGCAGGAAGATCCGCCCGCGCGCATCCGCGGCGACAGCCACTACGAGCCCGACCGCCCTGGGCGCACCGCCCTGGCCTGGCTGCGCGACAACGGCCGCTACATGGCCCCCACGGGCCCGGGTGACTGGATGTACGACATCGCCATCACCCTGCGCAACTGGATGGCCACGCAGTACGTGATGGGCACGGTGATCGCTCTGCTGCTGGCCGCGGTCCTGCTGTTGCGGGTCCTGCTGTCGCTCTACTGTCCGGCCTGGGCCGACTGGGAGCACGCTGCGCGGGTGGCGGCGTGCAACGACTGCGCCCGCCCGTCGGTGCTGTGGTGGAGTCCCACCTGGATGTTCAGTCTGGTCGTGCTGGCACTCGGGGTCGTTCCGCTGGGCATGGCCTACTGGTTCTCACATCCGCCCAAAGGCGCCACCTTGTCGAGCCCGCCTACCCTGTTCAGCATGGCATCGGTCCTGGGGGCGGTGGCCAGTGCGGTGTTGCTGGGTGCGGCTGTACTCGTGGGCCTGCATCCCGACCCAGACACCGGCGCCATCGCGGCCCTGCCCATGGGGCTGGCGGCCTGCGGTGCGCTGGTGGGCCTGTCGATCGCCGCCTTCATGTTCAGCGCCCTGCGGGCCCGCCACCAGTCCATCAGCAAACAGCGGGTGCTGCTGACGCGCTGGCTGGCCATGGGGCTGAGCGTGCTCATCGGTACGGCGGCGCTGTCCACGGTCGAGACCCTGGCGCAGACCGGCCTGCTGTGGCTGAGTTGGAACAGCGGCGCCCTGCTCAGCGGCGCCCTGGGCGGCCTGGTCTGGCTGCTGCGTATCGGCGCGCCGAAGCTGGGCGACAAGTCCACCGGCTCGCTGCTGAGCAAGATCCCGACCGATCTGCTGAGCGTGATCATTGGCATCGTCCTGTGGGTGGCGGTGGCCGCCTGCTGGGATGCCCTGCTGATCCGCTCGGTCTGGCCTGAGCTGACGCTGTCAGAGACCGTGTTCTTGAACCCGGATGCACTGCGGGAGATGGCCTGCACCGCCCTGGGAGCCCTCGCGGTGGCCCTGATCCTGTCGCTCATCGTCGGGCGTTTCCCGGGCTTTCTCAATCTGTCCACGCTGCAGAGCCTGTACAGCGCCCGCCTGACACGCGCTTACCTCGGGGCCTCCAACCACCGGCGCTTTGCACCCGGCGCCGGCCCGCAGGCCCGGGATGTGGCCGAACCCATCGACGGTGACAGCCTCAGCGTGGCCGACATCTACCGCAACCCGCTGGCCCCCACGCACTTCGTCAATGTGTGCGTGAACCAGACCGTGAGCCCGGGCGAGCAGTTGGTGCAGCATGACCGCAAGGGCAAACCGCTGGTGCTGGCGCCGGGTGGCTACTACTTCGATCGCCAGGCACATGCCTACTCGGCCAGCCAGGCCAGCAACGAGCTGTCCTACCCCATGCTGTACGGTGAATGGGTGGGTGTGTCGGGCGCGGCCTTTTCAACTGGACTGGGCCGGGGCACCAGCATGGGCATGTCGATGTCACTGGGCTTTGCCAATGTGCGACTGGGCCGCTGGTGGCCTGGCATTCCAGCCCAGACGCCGGGCGCGCCTCAGGCTGCCGCCACGCAACGCCCGCACCGCGATGGCCTGCTGCGACGCGTTTTCACCCCCCAGGCCTATCTGCTCGATGAGTTGCGCGGGCGCTTTTATGCGCACCACCGCCGCTATCAGTACCTCTCGGACGGGGGGCACTTCGAGAACACCGCCGTGTACGAACTGATCAACCCGCTGCGCGACCGCGCGGTGCGCCTGATCGTGATGTGCGATTGCGGATGCGACCCCGACTACGAGTTCGATGACCTGGCCAACCTCACACGCCTGGCCCGCATCGACCACGGCCTGGAGATCCGCGTCAACGACGATGTGTTCAAGCACGCCGCGCTGACAGACCGTTTCGGGCGGCCCGAGGACTTCCTGCGCCGCCCCGATGGCAGCCTGCCCACACAGGGCCAACGCTGTGCCATCTTGCTGGACGTGGTGACCACGCCGAGCACCCCAGGGCAAGCTCACACACCGGGCACCGTGGTGGCGCGCATCCTCCTGGTCAAACCCACCCTGCTGTCCCCCATCACACCGGACATCGGCCACTATCACTGCAACCACCCGCGCTTCCCGCAGGAGCCCACCTCGGATCAGTTCTTCGACGAAGCCCAGTGGGAGAGCTACCGGCAACTGGGGCTGCGCATCGGCGAGCAGCTCTTCCCCGCCGATCCGCAGTCCACCGATGGCCAGCTGTTCTGGCAGGTGTGCCTGCAAGGTTTGCCCACCACATGAGGTTCTACTGCATCAACGACGATGTGCCCGCCGTGACCATCGACTGCCTGCGGCAGGCGGCACAGGCACGGGCGCTGGAGATGGTCGAGATCCACGCGCCAAGCTTCGAGTACCTGCCCGAGCAGCGTGCCAGGCCGGGTGATCTGCTCTACCGCCCGGCCGTCTCCATGGCCGCCGTGCATGTCGAACAGTTCATGCTGCAGGACGGCGTGGCCAGCTTCTATGCCAAGCCCGAACAGGCCATCACCTATGTCAGCGAGCCGCTGCAGGCCTTCATGCGGGCAGGCCTGAGCGTGCCTCGCCACTTCCATGTCCACAGCGGTGACCGCGATCTGCTCAGGCAATGGGTGGACCGCCTGGGCGGCCTGCCCGTGGTCGTGAAGTTCAATGGCTTCTCGGGCGGCACGGGTGTGCTGCGCGCCGACTCTTTCGCGGCGCTGTTTTCGCTGGTGGACTTTGCGCTGGCCACGGGACGCACGCCCCTGCTGATGAGCTTTGTCGACCCGGCCGAACACTGGCGCGTGGTGGTGGTGGGCTCAGGGGCCGTGGCCGCCTACCGCAACCCGCAGGACAGCGACGACTTTCGCAGCCACGGCAGCGAGGACCCGCACGATTGCACGGACCAGGTCGACACCGATCTGGCCGAGATGGCCGTGGCCGCCGTGCACAGCCTGTCACTGACCTTCGGGGGCGTCGACATCCTGCGCCACCCCAGTGGACGGCTCTATCTGCTGGAGGCCAACTTTCCGTGCTTCCACACTCACGCGGAGACCGTGGCGGGCATCCCGGTCTCAGGCGCGATGATCGATCACCTCATGGCTCAGGCGCGGTCGATGGGCCAACGCGCTTGAGCCCGCGGCCGCCCGTTCACTGCTTGTCGCGCTTGGCCTGCTGCTCGGTGCGACGTGCAGAGGCCTTTTCCTGGTCTTCGGCCGCACGGGCCTCGCTCTTGACGCGATGCTCGTCACGGCGTGCGAGGCGCTTCTCGTCCTGCTCGGCGGCGGCAGAGCGCTTGCGCTGCTCTTCCTTTTGACGGGCATCGACCTGCTCTTCGCGTCGCTCCAACTGCTGCGCGCGCTTGGCCTCCTGTTCGGCCACCCGGCTTGACTCGCGGGCCTTGACGTTCTCTTCCTGGGCTGCCTTGAAGCCCTTGGACTTCTCTTCGGTGGCCGCCGCCGAGGCCGCAAAGGCCATGGGCGTGGCCGCCATGGCCAGACCGGCCAGGGCCCACTGACGACGCCCCATGGGCTGATGGGTGGACACGGTTTCGGCAGCGGGCGGCGCCAGGCGCTGGGCCAGCAGCCCGCGATCGGCCAGGGCGTCGAGGGCGGTCCAGACCTGGGCCACCGCCACGGGGGTCTGTGGCGTCGACAGGGCCCGGGCCAGCTCGCTCACCGAGCGGACACCATCGAGCAGGCCCCACAACCGGGCTTCCAGCGCGCCCAGCACATGCTGCTGGCCGCTGGCGGCATCGTGCACCACCACGCCCTCTGCGGAGGCGTGTGTCTGCAGTCCGGCGCGGGCGTGGGCAAGAAAGAGCTGGCTCATGGGTGTCTCCTTATGGTGGCGATGACAACATCAAACACCGCAATCTGCCACAAGGCCCCGTCAGTGCCCATCCCCAGTTTGTCAACAGCGCACTCAGCCCGGCAACAGGCCATCCGCCTTGAGCAGGCTCTCCAGGCACTGCTCCTGGATGCCGTAGAAGGCCTTGATGTCCCGGATCTGCGCGACCACCTCGTCGGCGGGCCTGGGCGTGCTGCGCTTGACCGCCAGGATCATCTTGTTCTTGTTGGTGTGCTCCAGCGAGATGAACTCGAAGACCTGGGTGTCGTAGCCCGCCGCGTCGAGCAGCAGGGCCCGCAGGCCGTCGGTGAGCATCTCGGCTTCCTGGCCCAGGTGGATGCCATGCTGCAGGATGGGCCGCAGTGGGTGCGGGCTCAGCAGTTGCGGGCGGATCTGCTTGTGGCAGCAGGGCGAGCACATGATGATCTCGGCCCCGGCACGGATACCCAGGTGGATGGCGTAGTCGGTGGCCACATCGCAGGCATGCAGGGCGATCATGACGTTGAGCGCAGCCGGGTGGTAGTCGCGCACATCGCCCTGCTCGTAGTCCATGCCCTCCAGATGCAGCTGGCCGATGACGCGCTGGCACAGCTGGACCAGGTCCGCACGCAACTCCACCCCGGTGACCCGGGCGTCACGCTGCAGGGTGTGGCGCAACCAGTCGTGGATGGCGAAGGTCAGGTAACCCTTGCCCGAGCCAAAGTCCACCACATGAATCTGCGGCTGGTCGGCCAGGGATGAGCGCGCCAGCGCGGCCGAGAACACCTCGATGAACTTGTTGATCTGCTTCCACTTGCGCGACATGGCCGGGATCAGATGGCCCGAGGCGTCGGTCACGCCCAGCTCGCGCAGGAAGGGACGCGAGAGGTCCAGAAAGCGGTGCTTGTCACGGTTGTGCGCATCGCCCTGGCTGGCCACACCCGGCCGACCGGAGGCCGCGGCTGCCTGCAAGGCCTCGGCGTTGGAGGGCTTGCCCACGCGCACGCTGGCCTTGCCCTTTTTGCTGAAAGCCAGTTGCACCTCTTCGGTGGCCGTGTGCAGGTGGGCATTGCGAAAGCCCTGCGGGCCGCACAGGCCCAGCACGGCGCCGCAGCCTTCGGCCAGCGGCAGGTTCTTGGTGATGTCCTTGGTCTGGTAGCGGTAGACCAGGCTCAGGTGGGGCTGATCACGCAGCGTCACCGGGCGGGCGATGACGCGCTGCAGTTGCGGCTCGGCCCCGGTGTAGTGGGCCAGCACGATGCGCTCGCAGCGGCCCTGTTGCAGGGCCTGCTCGATCAGGTGGGCGAAACGGGCGACCGACGGATCGGTCAGGGCAGAAACCTCGGACACCGTGCGCTTCAGTCCTGTGAGGGGGTGTCGTCTTTGGGCTTGTCGCTCTTGGGTGCGACCGCCGGACGCTGCGGCGCGCGGCCCTGGCCCTGGCCACGGCCATCTCCCCGACCGCCACGGGCATCGCGGCCCCCACGTCCCCCATCACGGCCTTCCGGGCGACCCCGCTGCGGGCCACGGCCGTCACGGCGATCATCGCGCCGACCGCCCTCGGGGCGCTGGGGCCGCTGCGGGCGCTCCAGGGCTTCCTGACGGGCCTGGGCCAGCAGGCCGGGCAGGGCCTCGGGCGTGATGCCCTTGAGGGCGCAGAAATTGGCCTCGGTGAGCTTGGTGGTCTCGAAATCGCGCAGCAGGCTGGCGCGCTCACGCAGACCGGCCTCCTCGGCCTCGCGGCGGGCGTTCTGGGTGGCGCGGCGACGCGCCAGCTCGTCGGCGGCCACCTTGCGGTGCTCGTCCGACAGCTCACCGGCGGGCTGACCGTCCAGGTCAAAACGCTGCTGGCCCTTGGAGACGGCCACCAGATAGGCGTTGCTGCCCGTGTAGCGGCGGAAGAACGCCGACAGCAACTGCTTGCTGAACACGCCGGGCGCACGCTCCTGAATGTCGACCTGGATGCGCAGCTTCAAGGGCTTGGGCGCCCCCGCGAACAAGGCCGGAAACAGTTCGGCCAGTTTCGCCCCACAGGCGGCAGGCGTCATCTCGGCCACCGCCGCAGGCGCGGCAGGGGTCGACTCGGTGGGCTGGGATGGGGTCTCGGACATGGGGCGGGCGCCGTGAAAGATCAAACCCTGGATTGTGCCTGCCCTTGGCCCGCTCGACCAGTGCCCCCTGGGCAGATTTGGCAGACCCCTCAGGTGCGTGCCACCAGGGTGCGCCCATCCAGATCGGCCGCCTGCACCCGCACGAGCTGCGCCATGACCCAGGCCGTGATGGCCTCGGGCCCCTCAGGATAGAGGTCGCGCATGCCCGGCAGCGGCAGCAGGTGCTGCTCGATCAGGGCGCGAACCTCGCCCTCGGGCATGCGCAGGCGCTCCAGCAGGGTGAAGGCCACCAGCCCCTTGAGAGCGTTGTCCGCATGGCGACGGGGCTCCTGGATGAAGTACTGCAGCCGCGACTGGGCCGCCTGCACGGCCGCCGCCACCTCGGTGAACGGCGCACCGTGTCCGGGAATCACCAGTCGGGGTGCCAGTTGCACGATCACATCCAGCGTGGCCTGCTGGTCGGCAAAACCCGGCTCACCCGACAACTCGGGAAAGATCACCCCAAAACCGTTCTGCCACAGGGCATCGGCCGAGATCAGCAGGCCCTCGCGCTCGCACCACAGCATCACCATGTCCGCATCGTGGCCGGCCGCGGGCAGCACACGCCAGTCCAGGCCGCCCAGGGTCAGGGTGTCGTCCAGGCTCAGCACCTCGTCGACCGTGAAGCGTTCGCACTGCTGGCCGATGGCACGGTACTTCAGGCGCTCTTCGTCCCAGTCGTCCACCGCCTCGCGCTGCCCGGGTGGGATCCAGGTGCGGCACGCCGGATGGTGGCGCTGCAGCAGCGCATTGCCCCCGACATGGTCGGAGTGCAGATGGGTGTTGATGATGCGCGTGAGAGGGCGCCCGGCCAGGGCCTCGTCCAGCAAGGCCAGGGTCCGAGCGCCATGGGTCACATAGCCCGTGTCGACGACACTGGCGCCTTCCGGATCATGGAAGACCACGTTGTTGGACGACAGCCAGCCGCGCTCCAGCACGGCCATGCCAGGGGGCAACGGACAGGGATCGCTCATCCAGCGATCATATGGCAGCCACTCGTCGCAAGGCGCGCGGGGTCAGGCGGGAGGGGGCGGCCGGTGCCGCCTGCAGGCGCTCCCAATAGCTCACGGCCTTGCCGACCCACTCACGGTAGTGGGGATCTTCAGGGGCGTAGTAGGGCAGGCCGCGCGAGGCGAATTCTTCCAGCTCGCGGGCCAGTTCGATCTCCGGGGCCTCGTCGACCTCGAGTTCCAGCGCATGCATGGCACGCACACGTTCGATGGCTTCCGGGGCCATCAGCTGTTCGCGGAGGGTCTGGGCAGAGGGCTTGAACGACATGATCACACTCCCGAAAAGGTTCTTCCGTGATTTCGGCGTCACCATGTCTGAACTTTAGCCAGCCCACCCCTTTCGCAATCGCTGCATATCCAGCCCGGATCAGGCGCGGATCAGATGATCGAAGGCGCTCAGGGCGGCCGTGGCACCGGCCCCTGCGGCGATCACGATTTGCTTGTAGGGCACGGTCGTGCAGTCACCCGCTGCGAACACGCCCGGCACATTGGTGTGGCCCTTGGCATCCACGATGATCTCGCCGAACTTGCTCAGCTCCACGGTGCCGCGCAGGAACTCGGTGTTGGGCACCAGGCCAATCTGCACAAACACCCCTTCGAGCTCGACCCGGTGCTCCTCGCCGGTGGCGCGGTCCTTGTAGCGCAGACCATTGACCTTGCCGTCGGCCCCGGTGATCTCGGTGGTCTGGGCGTTGGTGTGGATGGTCACATTGGGCAGGCTCTTGAGCTTGTTGACCAGCACGGCATCGGCCTTGAGCTGATCGGCAAACTCCACCACCGTGACATGCTGGACGATGCCGGCCAGATCGATGGCAGCCTCGATGCCCGAGTTGCCACCGCCAATCACGGCCGTGCGCTTGCCCTTGAAGAGCGGGCCGTCGCAGTGCGGGCAATAGGCCACGCCCTTGTTCTTGTATTCGGCCTCACCGGGCACGTTGACATTGCGCCAGCGGGCGCCGGTGGACAGGATCACGGTCTTGCTCCTGAGCGTGCCGCCGTTCTCCATCTTCACCTCGATCAGGCCACCCGGCTGCTCGGCCGGGATGATCTGCGTGGCCTTCTGCAGGTTCATGATGTCGACGTCATACGCCCGGGCGTGGGCTTCCAGCGCCATGGCGAATTTGGGGCCATCGGTCTCCAGCACCGAGATGTAGTTCTCGATGGCCAGGGTGTCGTTGACCTGCCCGCCAAAGCGCTCGGCGGCCACACCGGTGCGGATGCCCTTGCGGGCGGCGTACACGGCCGCAGCGGCGCCTGCGGGGCCCCCGCCGACGATCAGCACGTCATACGGCGCCTTGGCATCGATCTTGGCGGCTTCCTTGGCGGCCGAGTTGGTGTCCAGCTTGGCCACGATCTCGGCCACGGACATCTTGCCCGAGGCGAACACCTGACCATTGAGGAAGACCATGGGCACGGCCATGATCTCGCGCTTCTCAACTTCTTCCTGGAAGGCGCCGCCTTCGATGATGGTGGTCTGGATCTTGGGGTTGAGGATGGCCATGAGCGAGAGCGCCTGCACCACGTCGGGGCAGTTGTGGCAGCTCAGGGACATGTAGACCTCGAAGTGGAAGTCGCCGTCCAGGGCGCGGATGCTGTCCAGCACCTCGGCTTCTTCCTTCGGGGGGTGGCCGCCCGTCCACAGCAGGGCCAGCACCAGGGAGGTGAACTCGTGGCCCAGGGGCAGGCCGGCAAAACGCAGGCTGTTGGTGGCACCCACGCGCTGCAGCGTGAACGAAGGCTTGCGGGCGTCCTGCCCGTCGGTCTTCAAGGTGATCTTGTCGGCGCGCAGACCTTGGATGGTCTGCAGCAGCTCGAGCATCTCGCGGGAGTTCTCGGAGTCACTCAGGGATGCGACGATCTCGAAAGGTTGTTGCACCCGCTCCAGATAAGCGGCGAGTTGGGCCTTGAGGGTGTCGTCCAGCATGATGGGCATCCTTATGTGAGTTCAAGTGACTTCGGGAACCGGCCTCCTTCTGTGTGTCAGCGAGATGAGAAGGCCAGGGTCATCCACCCGCCCGCCTTGTGAGCGAGCAGGAGGACAGTTTTCAACGAGGTGATGAGGACAGTCCTCAACACAGGTCAAACAATGTGCGAGATCAGATCTTGCCGACCAGGTCCAGCGAAGGTGCCAGGGTCTTGGCGCCTTCCTTCCACTTGGCGGGGCAGACTTGACCGGGGTTGGCGGCGGTGTACTGGGCCGCCTTGAGCTTGCGCAGGGTTTCGGACACGTCGCGGGCGATCTCGTTGGAGTGGATTTCCAGGGTCTTGATCACGCCATCGGGGTTGATCACGAAGGTGCCGCGCAGCGACAGGCCTTCTTCGGGGATGTGCACACCGAAAGCGTTCGACAGGGTGTGGGTGGGGTCACCGACCAGGGGGAACTTGGCCTTGCCCACGGCGGGGGAGGTTTCGTGCCAGACCTTGTGCGAGAAGTGGGTGTCGGTGGTCACGATGTAGACCTCGGCACCGGCCTTCTGGAACTCGTCGTAGCTGTTGGCAGCGTCTTCGATTTCGGTCGGGCAGTTGAAGGTGAAGGCCGCCGGCATGAAGATCAGCACGGACCACTTGCCCTTCAGGGACTCGTCGGAGACTTCGATGAACTCACCCTTGCCGCCACGGTTGACGAAAGCGGTGGTCTTGAAGGGCTGAACTTGCGTATTGATCAGGGACATTGCTGTTTCCTTTGTGGTTGGTTGACTGAACAGGACTGAAGTTTAGGCATTTCCAAGCCATCAATCCAATTAATTGATTGCATTGAATCAATTGTCAATTACTATACAACTCCCACTGTGGCCTCCCCATGACAACCCTGGTGCGCCACGGGGAACTCAGCCTGTGAACGCGAACGCCTCTCAGCATCACACGCAGCCCGCACGCCATAGCAGGGGCTTGCCTTGCGCTGCTTGATGCGGGTCACGACAATCAGCGCCGAATTCACACATTACAAGGAGTCCCCATGAAAGGTGACGCACAGGTCATTGGCCATCTGCAGGCCCAGCTCAAGAACGAACTTACGGCCATCAACCAGTACTTTCTGCACTACCGCATGCTCAAGCACTGGGGCTTCGACAAGCTGGCCAAGAAGGAGTATTCGGAATCCATCGGCGAGATGAAGCATGCCGACTGGCTCATGGACCGCATCTTTACGCTGGACGGCCTGCCCAACCTTCAGGACCTGGCCAAGATCCAGGTGGGCGAAGACGTGCCGGAGATCCTGGCCTGTGACCTGCGCGCCGAGCAGGGCGCCCAAGCCACCATCAAGGAGGGTATTGCCCACTGCGAAAGCGTGCGTGACTATGTGTCGCGCGACCTGTTGCAAAAGATCCTGGACGACACCGAAGAGCACATCGACTTCCTCGAAACCCAGATCGACCTGATCGGCAAAGTGGGCCTGCAAAATTACCTGCAATCGCAGATGGGCGAGATCGAGTGAGCCAATGAGTGACTAAGGGGTACCCCGACATGGCCCCCCTCTGACCTCCCAACGGGCCTCGGCCCGTTTTTTTCGCCCGTGCTGGCGCGAACTGCGCACACTCTGTTGCAACTGCACATCAAACCTCGCATTTTCTTTGTTAGTTAATGCGAATGATTTGCAACCACATTAAAATAGCGGTCGATCATCCCCTGCCGCATCCTGCGCACCGGCTCCCGTTGCAGTGCGCATGAGCAGGCAAGCGCCTGCTCCCGCAGGGCGATGACTTCACCTGGAAGCCAGCCAGCCGGTGACCCGCATCACCGGCAACAGCCAGCGTTTGGTTTGTTCACCCATCCAACGACTGGAGCCCTTGCCCATGCTGCGCAGCCTTGCCCGCCTCTGCCCTTCGGAGGCGCTGTCCCCCCCTGATCGCCCAGTCACTGCGCCGATGGTCTCGCAGCCATGAAGACCCCTCGCGTCGATGGACGCTACCGGCTGGCCATCACCTCGCGTGCCGTGGCCGCAGTGGGGGGTGGCTATGCACTGGCCGCCGGTTTCACTGCGGCGCTGTCGCTGCTGCTGGCGCAGTGCATGCCACGGGTGGAAGCCGTGCTCACGTCCACCATGTTGTCGTGGGTGGTGTATGCCATCGCCGCAGGCTGGGCTTTTTATGCGCGCACCGCCTGGGGTGCGTGGGGTGGCACGCTGCTGCCCGCAATGGTGCTGGGCGCATGCGCCACGGCACCTCAATGGATGAGGGCCGCCGCATGACCCGCATTACGGCCCCTGCATGCCCGCCAGTCGATCGGGCATCTGCAAGCACCGCTTCTGAACAAACCCGTAAAGCCAAACCACCCAAGGCGCCCAGCGACCGCGAGGGCTTTCGCCAGGCCATGTCGTGGCTGCACACCTGGGCGGGGCTGATCCTGGGCTGGCTGCTGTTTGCGATCTTCCTCACCGGCACGCTGTCGTTCTTCAAGAACGAGTTCAACCTGTGGATGCGCCCCGAGATGCATGGCCTGCAGCCGGTGGAGGCCGCCGCCCCCCAGGTGGCGCAAACGGCGCAGAGGGCCCTGGACGCGCTGGTGCGCAAGGTGCCCAACGTCACGCAGTGGATCATGCACTTGCCCGACGACCGCGACCCCGCCGTCAACATCCTGTGGCGCGACACGGGCAATGGCCGCTTCGAAACGTTGCGCATGCACCCGCAGACCGGCGAGGCCATCGACACCC
>NZ_DASUIT010000080.1:0-11468 GCF_036279655.1 Aquabacterium sp.
CTTCGGTCATCACCCAGGCGCCCATTTCGCGGTCCAGCGTGAACATGACCACGCCACGGCCCACCGTCAGCACCAGGGTGGTCTGCGGGCCATACACGCAGTAGCCCGCGCACACCTGCTCGGTGCCTGCCTGCAGGAAGCTCTCGTTGCTGACATCGACGCCGCCCTTGTGCTTGAGCACCGAGAAGATGGTGCCGATGCTGACGTTGACGTCGATGTTGCTGGAGCCGTCCAGGGGATCGAACAGCAGCAGGTATTCACCCTGCGGGTAGCGGTTGGGCACAGCGTGCATGTCGTCCATTTCTTCGGACGCCATGCCGGCCAGGTGGCCGCCCCACTCATTGGCCTCGATCAGCACCTCGTTGGCAATGATGTCGAGCTTCTTCTGGACTTCGCCCTGCACGTTCTCGCTGCCGGCACTGCCCAGGACTTCACCCAAGGCGCCCTTGCTGACGCTGATGGCGATGCGCTTGCAGGCGCGGGCGACGACTTCGATGAGCAGGCGCAACTGCGAAGGGATCTGAGCTTCCCCGCGCTGCTGCTCGATCAGGTACTGCGTGAGGCTGATGCGTTTGGACATGATGAAAGTTCTTGCTGAATGAAGGGGGTTGAAACCGGTGCGTTCAGTCCTGCAGGGCGCGCGTGATGATCTCGCGCACGTCGTCGGACAGCTCGGCCTTGGCAGCGACACGGTTGAGGGCTTCGCGCGCGGCCGTGCGGTAAGGCTCGGCCAGGCGGCGCCAGTGGTCCATGGCGCGGGCCAGTCGGGCCGCCAGTTGCGGGTTGATGCCGTCGATCTCGATGACGCGGTCGGCCCAGAACACATAGCCTGCCGCATCGCTGCGGTGGAAGGCGGCCGGGTTCATCTGGCACAGCGCCATCAGCAGGCTGCGCGCGCGGTTGGGCGTGCGCAGCGTGAAGTCGGGGTGCTGCATCAGGGCCTTGACGCGCGCAAAGACCTTGCCGTCCTTCTCGGCGGCGGTGGCCTGCAGGGCAAACCACTTGTCGATGACCAGGGCCTCGCCCTTGTACTGGGCATGGAAGTGCTCCAGCGCCTGGGTGGCCAGGTCGGCATGGCTGTTGACCAGGGCCGACAGGGCGCCGACGCGGTCGCTCATGTTGGTGGCGTCCTTGTAGCGCTGCCAGGCCTTGCCAGCCCACAGGGGGTTGTGGCGCGCCACGCTGTCCAGGCAGAGCATGCTCAAGGCCAGATTGGCCAGGGCACGGCGGCCGGCGCTGGTGGCGTCAGGCGAGTAAGCGCCGAGCTGGTGGTGCTGCTCCCAGGCCCACATCCAGTCCTCGTGCAGGGCCTTGGCCAGTTGCAGCTTGAGGCTCTCGCGGGCGGCGTGGATGACCTGCGGGTCAACCACATCCAGTTGCTCCGCCACATAGGCTTCGCTGGGCAGGGTCAGCACCAGTTCCTTGAAGGCCGCGTCCAGCTCGGGGTGGCGCAGCACGCCACGCAGGGCTTCGGTCAGGCGGTGGTCCAGCTCAATGTGGCCGCCACCCTTGACGGCGTTGACCAGGCGGCGCAGGGCCAGCTTCTGGGCCGCTTCCCAGCGGTTGAAGGGATCACGGTCGTGCGAGAGCAGCGTGAACAGGGCGTCGTCACCCAGCTCGGCCTCCAGGACCACCGGGGCCGAGAAGCCGCGCAGCAGCGAGGGCACCGGCTCGGCGGGCACGTGCACGAAGGTGAAGGTCTGCTCGGGCTCGGACAGCACCAGCACGGTGTCGTGGCCGATGGGCATGAGCTCGCCCTCGAAGTGCAGATGGAAGTTGCGCCCATCCTGCGCGACCAGGCCCATGGCCACGGGGATGACAAAGGGCTCCTTGACCGGCTGGCCCGGAGTGGCTGCGCAGCTCTGGCTGAGCTTGAGGGTGTAGATGCGGTGCTCGGCATCGTAGCTGCCGTGGGCCTGCACAAGGGGGGTGCCGGCCTGGCTGTACCAGCGCTTGAACTGGGGCAGGCGCTTGGCCAGCTCGCTGTCGGGGTTGGCGTCGGCAATCGCCTGGGCGAAGTCGTCGCAGGTCACGGCCTGGCCATCGTGGCGCTCGAAGTACAGGGCCATGCCCTTGGCAAAGCCCGCCTCACCCACCAGGGTGTGCATCATGCGCACGACCTCGGAGCCCTTCTCGTACACGGTGGCCGTGTAGAAGTTGTCGATGGCCATGTAGCTGTCGGGGCGCACCGGGTGGGCCATGGGGCCCGCATCCTCGGGGAACTGCAGCTGGCGCAGGGTGCGCACGTCCTCGATGCGCTTGACGGCGCGGGCGCTGTCGCTGCCGGCCATGTCCATGCTGAACTGCTGGTCGCGGAAGACGGTCAGGCCTTCTTTCAGCGAGAGCTGGAACCAGTCACGGCAAGTGACGCGGTTGCCCGTCCAGTTGTGGAAGTACTCGTGGGCCACCACGCTTTCGACATTGGCGAAGTCCACGTCGGTGGCGGTGGCCGGGTTGGCCAGCACGAACTTGGTGTTGAAGATGTTCAACCCCTTGTTCTCCATGGCGCCCATGTTGAAGTCGCTCACGGCCACGATCATGAAGCGCTCCAGATCCAGGCTCAGGCCGAACTTGTGTTCGTCCCAGGCGATGGAGGCAATCAGCGAGTTCATCGCGTGCTCGGTCTTGTCCAGATCTCCGGCGCGCACATAGATCTGCAGCAGGTGGTCCTTGCCGGCGCGGGTGCGGATGCGCTGTTCGCGGCGCACCAGATCGGCGGCCACCAGAGCAAACAGGTAGCAAGGTTTGGGGTGAGGGTCCACCCAGACGGCATAGTGGCGGCCCCCGTCGATATCGCCCTCATCCACCAGATTGCCGTTGGACAGCAGCGCGGGGTATTTGCGCTTGTCCGCCTTCAGGGTCACCTTGTAGGTGGCCATGACATCGGGGCGGTCCAGGAAGTAGGTGATGCGCCGAAAGCCCAGGGCCTCGCACTGCGTGAAGAAGCCGCCACCGCTGACATACAGGCCGGACAGCTGGGTGTTCTTCTCGGGGGCACAGGTGGTGCGGATCTCGAGGTTGAAGGGCTGCTGGGGCAGGTTCTCCAGCACCAGCTGGCCGTTCTCGGTCCGAAAGGACACGGGCTCGCCATCGACCAGCACACGGGTGAGGTTGATGTCTTCGCCATCCAGGCGCAGCGCAGCGCCGGGCTGGTCGGCATTGGGCGCCACAGTCATCTTGTTGATGACCAGTGTCTTGGCCGGATCCAGATCAAAGGTCAGGTCGACCGTCTTGATCCAGTAAGCCGGCGCCGCGTAGTCTTCGCGGCAAATCAGGGGTGCGGTACCTTCACGCATGGCAGTCCTCTTGTCGATCTTGTCGGTGTAGGTGCAGTTGGCTGGTCGATGCCCGGCGGGCTGCGACCTCAGACGCCCTGTTTCAGGCTGGCTTCGATGAACTGGTCGAGGTCACCGTCCAGCACCTTCTGGGTGGCGGAGACTTCCACGTTGGTGCGCAGATCCTTGATGCGGCTGTTGTCCAGCACATAAGAGCGGATCTGGTGGCCCCAGCCCACGTCGGTCTTGGTGTCCTCGAGCTTTTGCTGCTCTTCCTGGCGCTTGCGCAGTTCGTGGTCGTACAGGCGCGAGCGCAGACGCTTCCAGGCCACGTCCCGGTTGCTGTGCTGGCTGCGACCGTCCTGACACTGCACCACGATGCCCGTGGGGATGTGGGTCAGGCGCACGGCCGAGTCGGTCTTGTTGATGTGCTGACCACCCGCACCACTGGCGCGGAAGGTGTCGGTGCGCACATCGGCCGGGTTGATCTCGATCTCGATGGAGTCGTCGATTTCCGGGTAGACGAAGACGCTGGCAAAGCTGGTGTGGCGCCCGCCGGAGGAGTCAAAAGGCGACTTGCGCACCAGGCGATGCACGCCCGTTTCCGTGCGCAGCAGACCAAAGGCGTACTCGCCATCGACTTTGATGGTGGCGCTCTTGATGCCGGCCGTGTCACCTTCGGTGACATCCTCGACCGTCGCGGTGAAGCCCTTGCGCTCGGCGTAGCGCAGGTACTGGCGCAGCAGCATGCTGGCCCAGTCACAGGCTTCGGTTCCACCGGCGCCCGCCTGGATGTCCACGAAGGCCGGCAGGGGGTCGGCCGGATTGTTGAACATGCGACGGAACTCGAGTGCTTCCACGCGGGCGGCCTGTGCTGCCACATCGTCGGCAATGGCCTGCAGGCCGTCCTGATCGCCATCGGCTTTGGACATCTCGAACAGCTCGGCGTTGTCGGCCAGGCCGGATTCGAGCTCGGCGATGGTCAGGACCACGTTTTCAAGCGTCTTCTTCTCTTTGCCCAGCTCCTGGGCGCGCTTGGGGTCGTTCCAGACGGCGGGGTCTTCGAGCTCAGCGTTGACTTCACTCAGGCGGCGGGACTTTTCATCCCAGTCAAAGATACCTCCGAAGTTCAGAGGTGCGCTGGGTCAGGTCGGCAATTTGGGAGCCCAGGGCGTTGATGTGTTCGATGTCCATGATGGTGTGTCTGCTCAAAGTGATTCGATCGGCAATCTCGGGATTTTCTCATGCGGCCTGCAAGAATGCAGCCACCAGTGCCGCGAGGGCCTCGGGTTGGTCATGATGCAGCATGTGGCCGGCATCCTGGACGGTTTCGAGCGTGAAATCGGGCACCTCCCTGGCGCGCTCGATGAACTCGTCGCGTGAATACCGGCCGTTGAAGAAGAGAAAGTACAAGGTCTGGTCTCCCTCGACGAACAGCACCGGGGCCGTGATGCGGCGAAAGAACTCCAGCACCTCGGGCAGACGGTACAGCAAGGGCTGGGTGCGCTTGTGGCCCGGATCGGCATTGATGTGCCACTGACCACCCACTTCTCGGGCCCAGTGCCGGGCCAGCCACAGGGCGTGCTCCGAGCGCAGTCGTGGATTGTTCTTCTGGAGGCGGTCGGCCACGGCCGGCAGGCTGGGATAGGCCTTGAGGCGGGCCGGCTCCTTGAGCTCGGTCAGCCATTTTTCGTAGCGCTCGGGCGCCTCTTCAGGTGCCATGGCGGGCATGCCGAAACCCTCGACGTTGATCAGTCGGCGGATGCGCTGGGGGCGCAAGCCTGCATAGAGCATGACCACATTGCCGCCCATGCTGTGCCCCAGCAGATCGATGGGCTGCGTGGGAGACAGCGCGTCGATCAGAAAGTCCAGGTCGGCCAGGTAGTCGGCAAACCAGTAGCTGTCCGCCCCGCTGGCGTCCGATAAACCGAAGCCACGCCAGTCGATGGCCACGATGGGTCGCTCGGCAAACCCGGCCTGGGCGCGCAAGGCGTCCACGGCGAACTGGAAGGAGGCCCCCACGTCCATCCAGCCGTGCACCAGCACCAGCAGGGGTGCCTCGGGCGTGGCCTTGGCCAGATCACCCCAGACCAGCAGGTGGTGACGCAGGCCACGCAGGTCGATGAAACGGGACGTGGCCGGGTGGGTCGGTGAATAATCAGTGGCAGTCATCTGGAAGGTGTGAAGTAATTCTCAAGCGCCCCCCCGCGCGTGCAGGGTTCGCCAAGCCCACCCGAAGGGGTGGCAGGCAGGCCTGTATTTTTTCACCTAAGCTGCGATGTCGTCAGATCGCTAGAACATTCTCCCTGTGTCTCCGGATCCCGTCATCACCCCTTCGCCTGTGCTCGCCTCCGCCACCGCGCCCTCGCGCCCCCGGAGGGGCCGGTTCGCGTCCATGGCCGTCGCCATCAGTCTGGTGGCCCTGATCAGTCTGGGCCTGATGAGCTGGTCTCACCGTGGCTGGGAGCGTCTGCATGTGGATCATCTGAGCCTGCAGCAGGGTCTGCACCGGCTGGGGACGGCCGTGCTTCAGGCGCAACTCCCAGGTCAGGCCCAAGTGGCACGCAACAAGGCGGAATACCTCAACGAGCGTCTGCGCCAGGACCTGCTGGCCCAGGACTGGCTGCCCGAGGAACACCAGCAGCGCATTGACGAGCTGAGCCTGACGATCCGGCGCCAGCTGCAGGCCGCGCGCCAGCCGGAGGGCGCAGGCCTGCAGACCCTCGCACCCACGCTCGCCTCGCTGGACACCGAATTGCACGCCGGGCTGAAGGCTGCCACCGCACGGCAGCAGCGGCTGGACCTGCTCATCGTGGGCCTGGTCGGCCTGTTGACCCTGGGCGTGATCTGGCAACTGGCCCGCAGCCACCGGGAGCGGCGTGATGCCATGCGAGCCTTGCAGGCGCGTGAGGCCGAGTTGCGTGCCTTTGCCGGCGCCCTGCCCGATCTGGCCTTTCTGATGGACCAGGACGGCCGCTATCTGGAGATCTTCGGCAACAACACCCCCCTGCTGGGCCGCCCGCGTGAGCAATTGATCGGGCGCCTGGCCTCGGAGTTCTTCTCGCCCGAAGCCACCGCCGTCTTCAAGAGTGTGCTCAGCCGTGCACTGGAAACACGCCAGACTCAGGCACTGAGCTACCCCATCCGGATCATGGGAGGGCAGCGCCACTTCGACAGCCGGTGCTCGCCCGTGGGCGACAGCGACCGGGTGGTCTGGATGATCTGGGATGTGACCGCGCGCCGACGCGCCGAGCAGCGCCTGATCCACATGACACGGCTGTATGACTTCCTCAGCCATGTCAATCAGGCCATCGTCCGTTCGAACAACGAGCAGCAGTTGTTGCAGCAGGTGTGCGACACCGCCATCCGTCACGGGCGTTTCAAGAAGGCCTGGGTCTGCCTGATGGATCTCAGCGGTCAGTCCCTGCACTGCCTGGCCCAGGCCGGTGAGGTGATGAACGAACCCGGCCTGCTGAGCTTTGAGCTGAACACGCACCGGGGGTCGAGCTCGCCACTGGAGCTCTGCCTGATCGATGGCCTGAGCTTTCACTGTGCCGATCTGAGCCAGGCCTGCACGGGCCTGCCCTGGGCGCGCGCCGCCATCGAAGCCGGTCTGCAGGGTTGCGCCATCCTGCCGCTGCGCTATCAACAGACGATCGCGGGTTACCTCTTCCTGCTCGACCGACAGCTCAACCCTCAGGACCAGGATGAAAAGGCCCTGCTCGACGATGTGTCGCAGGACCTGTCCTTTGCCATGGGCAATCTGCACAAGGAAGTGATCCGTGAGCAGGTGGAAGAGCGCGTGCGCCTGCATGCCGCCGCCCTGGAGAGTTCGCGCGACGGCATGATCGTGTTCGACCGGGATCGCAAGCTGGTGTCCGTCAACCCGGCCTTCACCAGCATCACGGGCTATGACGAGGGTGATGTGCTGGGACGCACGCCCGAGTTCATGTTCCCCGACAGCCCGGGCGACATCATCGGCGAGATCGCCCATCAGTTGCGCGAACACGGCAGTTGGGAGGGCGAATCCTGGTGCCAACGCAAGAGTGGCGAGCTCTTCACCACCAAGCTGTCGATCAGCGCGGTGCGCAACACCAAGGGGCTGCCCACGCATTTTGTGGCCGTGCTCACCGACATCACCCAGCTCAAGCAGACCGAAGCCCGGCTGGCGCGCATGGCCCACTACGACCCGCTGACGGAGCTGCCCAACCGCAGCATGATCCTGGAGCGGCTGGCACATGCCACCAACCTGGCGCGCCGCCACCAGACCCTGGTGGGCGTGGTCTTCATCGATCTGGACAACTTCAAGACCGTCAACGACAGCCTGGGGCATGCGGCTGGCGACACCCTGCTGCAACTGGTGGCCCAGCGCCTGCGCCAGCGCGTCCGCCAGGAGGACACCCTGGGTCGACTGGGGGGCGACGAGTTCATCCTGGTGCTGGAGCACCTGCGCCACCCACAGCAGGCCGCCCACGTGGCGCAGGCCGTGATCGAAACCCTGTCGGACCCCTTCCATCTGGCCGAAGGTCAAGACGTCTATGTCCGCGCCAGCATCGGCATCAGCCTCTACCCCAACGACAGCGAAGACGCGGCCGAGCTGATCCGCAATGCCGACACGGCCATGTACCAGGCCAAGCGCCTGGGGCGCAACAACTTCCGCTTCTACACGGAATCGCTCACCTCGCAGGCCTCGGACCGGTTGGTGCTGGAGACCCGTCTGCGCCGCGCCGTGGAACACCGCGAGTTCACCCTGCACTACCAGCCCATGGTGCGCATGAGCGATCGCCGCGTGGTGGCCGTGGAAGCGCTGGTGCGGCTGCGCGTGCCCGACACCACCGACGAGTGCCTGCCCTCGATCGGCCCCGACGAGTTCATCCCCGTGATGGAAGACACCGGCATGATCATGGCGCTGGGCGAATGGGTGCTCAACGAAGCCTGCCGCCAGGGCCGCACCTGGCTGGACGCCGGGCTGGACTTTGGTCGGCTGGCCGTGAATGTGTCGGCCGCCGAGATCCGGCGCGGCGGCGTGATCGAGCGGGTCTCCCGTGTGCTGCGCGCCACGGGCTTCCCCGCCGAATGCCTGGAGCTGGAAATCACCGAAAGCGGCCTGATGGAGCACGGCGAGGCGGCCGATCAGTTCCTGCAGCAGTTGCACCAGTTGGGCGTGTCACTCTCCATCGACGACTTCGGCACCGGCTACTCCTCGCTGGCCTACCTCAAGCGCTTCCCGGTGCACCAGCTCAAGATCGATCGCGGCTTCGTGCAGGACCTGCCGGGCAATGCCAACGACGCCCAACTGGTCAGCACCATGATCTCCCTGGCCCACAACCTGAACATGCGGGTCGTGGCAGAAGGGGTGGAGATGCCCGACCAGGAAGCCTTCCTGGGCGCGCGCAAATGCGACATCGCCCAGGGCTATCTGTTCAGCCGCCCGGTGTCGGCCGCCCAGATCGAAAAAATCCTTCCACGAGCGGAGGCCGGCACGAAGGCAGTAGCATCGGTGTGATCTCCCTTCACCTTTGCCTGCTCCGCCATGTCCGAAGTCCTGACTGAATCCGTTGCCACCCTCCTCGCCCGCCGTCAGGTCGAGGGCTCCTGCGCCTTCTTTGAGGTGGGCGAAGACTGGGGGCAGGGCCGCACCCTGTTTGGTGGTCTGCTGTCGGCGCTGGCCGTTCAGGCCATGCGCGATGTCTGCGGTGACGACTGGCCACTGCGTGCCTTGCAGACCAGCTTCGTGGGCCCCGTGGCCCCGGGCCGCTTCGAGATCGAGGTGCACCTGCTGCGCCAGGGCAAGAACGTGCGCCAGGTGCAGGCGCACATCCGCCAGGGTCACGCGGGCGGCACCGGCGCCGTGGCTGGCGTGCTGCTGGCGGTGTTTGGCACCGGACGTGACTCCACCTTGTCCACCCTGATGCCTGCGCTGACCCCGCCCGCCCAGCCCATGGACGCCTGCATGGCGATGCCCTTCATTCCAGGCCTGACACCGGCTTTCACGCAGCACCTGGAGTTCCGTCAGGCCGAAGGGGCCTACCCCTTCACGGGCGCCAGCACCTGGTCCACCCGCACCTACACCCGGCTGAGGGCCCCCCAGGGCGTGGACAGCGAGCTGATGTCGGTGATGCTGGCCGACGCCGGCCCGACACCCGCCCTGGCCCAGCTCAAGGGCCCGGCCCCTGCCAGTTCGGTGTCCTGGGCACTGGAGTTGCGCCCGGTGAGCATCGCCGACGAAGGTGCGGCCTGGCTCATGGACAAGGATGCCCTGGCCGTGGCTGAGGGCTATGTGAACGAGCGCACCACCTTGTGGACCCCCGATGGGCAACTGGCCGCCCTGGGTTATCAGGTGGTAGCGGTGTATGGCTGAGCCCCGGGGGGTGGATGGGGGCGTGCGCGCTGCGCCCCGCTCACCCGGTCACCTGTTCCTGGCCTTCACCCTCCTGGCCATGCAGGGTTTTGGCGGCGTGATCGCCGTGGCACAGCGGGAGCTGTGCGTGCGCCGAGGCTGGCTGACCCCTGCCGAGTTCCTGGAGCTGCTGGGGACGGCGCAGGTGCTGCCCGGCCCCAATGTGTGCAACCTCTCACTGATGGTGGGTGATCGCTTTTTTGGCTGGCGCGGTGCCTGCGCCGCCCTGGCCGGCATGATCGCCCTGCCCATGGCCGTGATGCTGGCCCTGGCCTGGCTGGTGGGCCTCACGCCGCAGGCCTCGCCAGCCCACGATGCCGTCAAAGGTGCCCTGTGGGGCATCACCGCCGTGGCCGGTGGCCAGGTGGTGGGCACGGTGCTCAAGCTGGCAGCACCACTGCGTGAGCATCCCCTGGGCCTGGGCAGTTGCGTGGGCCTGGCCGCTGGGGCCTTTGCCATGATGACCTGGCTGCGCTGGCCGCTGGTGTGGGTGCTGCTGGGCCTGGGCGCCGCCGCCTGCACCTGGACCTATGTGGTGCTCAAGCGCCGCAGGAGCGCTGCATGAGCAGCCCGCTGTGGACCTGGGCACCCGACACCTGGTGGGCGCTGTTCGGGCATTTTCTGGCGCTGTCGCTGATGTCCATCGGCGGGGCCATCACCCTGGTGCCCGACATGCACCGCCGCCTGGTGGTCGACGGCCACCTGCTCAGCGAGGGCGACTTCACAGCGGCCATTGCCCTGGCCCAGGCTGCGCCCGGCCCCAATGTGCTGTTCGTGGCCCTGATGGGCTGGTACAGCGGCGGGCTGGTGGGCTCGGTGGTCAGCATGCTGGGCATCATGATCCCCTCGACCACGCTGGCGCTGGTGGTCTCGCGCTGGGTGGCCTCGCGGCGCGAAGCGCTGGGCGTGCAGGCCTTCCAGAGCGGCATGGCCCCTGTGACCGTGGGGCTGCTGCTGGCCACGGGCTGGATCCTGTCACCATCGATTGAGCACCCCCGTGCGCTGCTCCTGAGCGCCGTGGTCGCGGTGCTGGTGTGGCGCACGAAGATCTCGCTGATCTGGCTGGTGGCTGCGGGTGCCCTGCTGGGTGCGCTGGGCTGGCTCTGAGCGCAAGGACGGGCCATGATCACCCGCTGGCTCCACCGCACCTGGCTGCGTCTTCGTGGCTATCATGTGCCCATGAGCCGCGAGACCATCACCGTCACCCACCGCCCCGAGGGGCAGACTTTTGAAGCCACCGTCGAAGGGCACCGCTGTGTCTGCGACTACCGCCGCCAGGGCGATGTGCTCAAGATGACGCACACCTTCGTGCACCCGGCCCTGGAAGGCCGGGGCATTGCCGCACAGTTGGTGGAGCCCGCCCTGGCCTGGGCGCGCGCTGAAGGCCTGAAGGTGGACCCTGTGTGCAGTTATGTGCGGGTGTACATCAAGCGCCACCCGCAGTGGGAAGACCTGCTGGTCTGAGCCTCGCTCAGCCCCCCCGCACACCAGCGATCAGATGCGCCATGCGCTCCGCAGCCCCCCGGTGGGCCTGCGCGAAGGCCAGGCAACGTTCGACACTGAGCGCATGGTCTGGCGCTGCTGCCCATCCCACAGCGGACGCGACGCCCTCCGCCCAGTCCTGCACCCGGCGGGCCGCACCGGCTTGCTCGCTGAGCTCGGCCGCCTCCTGAAAATTGAAGGTCGAAGGCCCCATCACGATGGGGCAGCCGCAGGCTGCGGCCTCGATCAGGTTCTGCCCACCCAGAGGGGCGAAACTGCCCCCCAGCAAAGCCACCCGCGCTGCAGCGAAA
>NZ_DASUIT010000081.1:0-13726 GCF_036279655.1 Aquabacterium sp.
GGCCGCCCTGGCGCTCGCGGTGGTGTTGGCCCTGCTCGTGCTGTCGGCGGCGCTGTCGGTGCTGGCGCGTCAGCCGATGTTCAACATCGCCAGGCTCACGCTCGAAGGCGATCTGCAGCGCAACAACCTGGCCACGGTGCGTGCCAATGTGGTGCCGCGCGTGAACGGCGGCTTCTTCTCGGTGGACCTGCGCAAGTCGCGCGAGGTCTTCGAGACGGTGCCCTGGGTGCGCCGCGCGGTGGTGCGCCGGGTCTGGCCCAACGAACTGCGGGTCACCCTCGAAGAACACCAGCCTGCCGCCTACTGGCACCACGAGGATCGAGATGACCAGCTCGTCAACGAGCAGGGTGAGGTCTTTGACGCCAACCTGGGCGATGTCGAGGACGAGCCGCTGCCCACCCTGCACGCCCCGGCGCACGCCACGCCGGATCAGGCGCGCCAGATGTTGTCCATGCTGCGTCGCCTGACCTCGGTATTTGCGCCCATGGATGTCACCATCGATACCTTGCGCCTGACGGACCGGGGTTCCTGGAGCGTGCGATTCGACGACGATGCCGTGATTGAGCTCGGGCGCGGAGATACTGAGACCGTCGTTGCCCGAACCACCCGTTTTGTGAAGACCTTGCCCCAATTGCGCCGCCAATATCCGGCGCCGCTGGCTTATGCAGATTTGCGTTATCCCCAAGGTTATGCCGTTCGGCTCAAGGGTTTGACGACGATGCAAGAAATTTCTGGTGATTCATCCGTGAAAAACCCCCGTCAATGACCTTAAAATTGTCAAAACCAGATTAACCATGGCCAAGGATTACAAAGACCTTGTTGTCGGACTGGACATCGGCACCGCGAAAGTGATGGCGGTGGTCGCAGAAGTCCTCCCAGGTGGCGACCTTCGGCTCGCCGGCCTCGGTGTCGCTCCCAGTCATGGTTTGAAGCGTGGGGTTGTTGTCAATATCGACGCCACCGTGCAATCCATTCAGCAGGCCTTGAAAGAAGCCGAACTGATGGCGGATTGCAAAATCAGCCGTGTCTGGACCGGCATCACCGGCAGCCATATTCGTGGTCAAAACAGCACGGGTATGGTGATCGTGCGCGACAAGGAGGTCGCGCCGATCGATGTGCAGCGTGTGGTGGAAACCGCCAAGGCCATCAATATTCCGAACGACCAGCGTTTATTGCTGGTTGAACCCCAGGAATTCATCATCGATGGCCATGAGGTGAAAGAGCCCATCGGCATGAGCGGCGGCCGCCTGGAAGTGAAGGTCCATATCGTGACCGGCGCTCAAAGTGCGGCCGAAAATATCGTCAAATGCGTGCGCCGCTGTGGTCTGGAGGCCGAGCAATTGGTGCTCAATCCCAGCGCGTCGAGCGCGGCGGTATTGACCGAAGACGAAAAGAGCCTGGGCGTGGCCCTGGTGGACATTGGCGCGGGCACCACCGACGTGGCCATTTTTGCCGACGGCGCCATCCGCCACACGGCGGTGATCCCCATCGCCGGTGACCTGATCACCAGCGACATCGCCATGGCCTTGCGCACCCCCACCAAGGACGCCGAGGACATCAAGGTGGACCACGGCGTGGCCAAGCAGATGCTGGCCGATCCCAACGAGCAGGTCGAGGTGCCTGGTCTGGGGGATCGCGCCCCGCGCATGCTCTCGCGCCAGGCCCTGGCTGGCGTGATCGAGCCACGCGTCGAAGAGATCTTCTCGCTGGTTCACCAGGTGATCCGCGAGTCGGGTTACGAAGAATTGTTGTCCTCGGGCATCGTGCTCACCGGTGGTTCGGCGGTCATGCCGGGCATGGTCGAGCTGGCCGAGGACATCTTTTTAAAGCCGGTACGCAAGGGGACGCCCTTGTACGCCGGCGCCCTCCACGACATGGTGGCCAGCCCCCGCTCGGCCACCGTCATGGGCTTGCTCGAAGAAGCAAGGTTGTCGCGCACGCGGGGAATGAAGGCCGCTCAGAAGGCCGGGTCGGTTCAGACCCTCTTCGGACGTGTGCGTGACTGGTTCATTGGTAATTTCTGATCTATTAACTGGCAACTGCTTGAGACTATCTGGAGGTATGACATGCCGATCGAGATGATTGAAAACTTCGACTTGGGTACGCAGATCAAAGTGATCGGCGTGGGTGGCGGCGGCGGCAACGCGGTCGACCACATGATTGCCCAGGGTGTGCAGGGCGTGCAGTTCATCAACGCCAACACCGATGCGCAAGCGCTCAGCCGTTCGTCGGCCGAGCAGAACCTGCAACTGGGCACCAGTGGCCTGGGTGCTGGCTCCAAACCTGACGCCGGCCGTGCCGCCGCCGAAGAAGCCGTGGACCAGATCCGTGCCTCGCTGGACGGCTCGCACATGGTCTTCATCACCGCCGGCATGGGCGGTGGCACGGGCACGGGTGCTGCACCCGTGATCGCCCGCGTCGCCAAGGAGATGGGCATCCTGACCGTGGGCGTGGTCACCAAGCCCTTCGAGTTCGAAGGCAACCGCCGCATGAAGCAGGCCGAAGCCGGTCTGGCCGAGCTTGAAGCCAACGTCGACTCCCTGATCGTGGTGCTCAACGAAAAGCTGCTGGATGTGCTGGGCGATGACGTCACCCAGGACGACGCCTTCAAGGAAGCCAACGACGTGCTCAAGAACGCCGTGGGTGGCATCTCCGACATCATCCACATCCCCGGCCTGGTGAACGTCGACTTCGAAGACGTCAAGACCGTGATGAGCGAGCCCGGCAAGGCCATGATGGGCACGGCCACGGCCTCCGGTCCGGACCGCGCCACCAAGGCCGCCGAATCGGCGGTGGCTTGCCCGCTGCTCGAAGGCATCGACCTGTCGGGCGCGCGCGGCGTGCTGGTGCTGATCGCCGCCTCCAAGGCCAACTTCAAGCTGGCCGAGTCGCGCAATGCCATGAACACCATCCGTCGCTATGCCTCGGAAGATGCGCATGTGATCTACGGCACCGCCTATGACGAAAGCCTGGGCGACCAGTTGCGCGTGACCGTGATCGCCACGGGCCTGAGCTCCAAGCAGCAGCGCATGACCGTGGTGCACAGCGCACCGCAGACGGCCGCGCAGATGTTCGGTCGCACCGGCACCGACAACCTGCCCATCCTCAACAATGCCGTGCACGCCGGTGCATCGGGTCACCACGTCGGTCACGCCAGCCATGGTGGCAACGACTTCAGCGGCCTGAACACGCCCAGCGTGTGGCGCAGTGGTCGCACGCAGGCCGCTCAGAAGGTCGACGCCCTGGCCAGCAATGGCATGGACGAGCTGGAGATCCCGGCCTTCCTGCGCAAGCAGGCCGACTGAGGCCTGTGTCTTGTCGGATCGAGCGGGTGTCTGGGGAGGCGCCTGATCGACCGACCGTGTGTCATACCTACCAGTGAACCTGGACCCCTGTCGAGCTGGACTCGACGGGGGTCTCTTGCATCAGGGGATCACCCCGTGCTCGACCGCGTGGATGCGGGCCAGATGGATGGCCTTGGCGATGGCCGGGCCCTGTTGTCCCTTGGCCATGGCGTCCGCGGCGATGTCGGCCGTGATCACCGACTGTGCGGCGTGCAGCGCGCGCGTCAGCCACTGTGCCTGCGGGTAGGGCTTGTTTTCAAAGCCCAGACGACCCCGCGCATCACATTCACAGGCCTGCAGGATCAGCGGCACCCGCTGAGGCTTGCGAAAGGCATCCAGACGCTCCAGCAGACGCACCAGCGCCGCAGGACTGAGCTCCAGGCATTGGTGGATGTGTCCGTGCTCGCGCGCCACCACCTCGGCCAGTTCGCGACACTCCACCGGGACGCGGATGCGCTCGCTGAGCTCCTTGAGCAGGCGCACGCTGCGCTGCTCATGCCCGATGTGGCGGGGCAGCACATCGGCCGGCGTGGTGCCCTTGCCCAGGTCATGGCACAGGCAGGCGTAGCGCACGCTCAAGGGCGCATGCAGCCGGGCCGACATGGCCAGCACCATCATCAGGTGCACGCCGGTGTCGACCTCGGGGTGGTATTCGGCGCGCTGTGGCACGCCCCAGAGGCGGTCGACCTCGGGCAGCAGCACCCGCAGGGCGCCGCAGTCACGCAGCACCTCGAACATGCGGGCCGGGTGGCCCTCCATCAGGCCCCGCGAGAGTTCCTGCCAGACGCGCTCGGCCACCAGATGGTCCACCTCACCGTCGTGCACCATGTGGCGCATGAGGTCCAGGGTGTCCTCGGCCACGCTGAAATCGTGGAAGCGCGCGGCAAAGCGTGCCAGGCGCAAGATGCGCACCGGGTCCTCGGCAAAAGCGGGCGACACATGGCGCAGTACCCGATCGCGCAGATCCTGCTGGCCCCCAAAGGGGTCGATCAGCGTGCCATCTTCGGCCCGGGCCATGGCATTGATGGTCAGGTCGCGCCGGGCCAGGTCTTCGTCCAGCGTCACGTCCGGGCTGGTGAGCACGGTGAAGCCCTTGTAGCCCCGGCCCGACTTGCGCTCGGTGCGGGCCAGGGCCCACTCTTCGCGCGTGTCAGGGTGCAGGAAGACGGGGAAATCCTTGCCCACCGGGATGAAGCCCTGGGCTTCCAGCTGTTCGGGCGTGGCGCCCACCACCACCCAGTCATGGTCGCTGTGGGCGCGGCCCATCAGCTGGTCCCGCACCGCCCCGCCGACGAGGTAGGCTTTCATGGGCGTGTCCCGCGGCCTCAGGCCAGGCGCGCCAGGGCCAGGTACTCGGCCACAGGCACTTCTTCGGCGCGGCGCTGCAGATCGAAATCGGTGTCGATGCCGTGCTGAGTGATCCAGGCGCCCAGGGTGTGGCGCAGGATCTTGCGGCGCTGCGAGAAGGCCACAGCCACCATTTTTTCAAAGGCCAGCAGGTCCACCTCCGGTGGGCTGGCCAGGGGCACCATGCGCACCACGGCCGAGTTGACCTTGGGCGGCGGATCGAACGATTCGGGGGGCACGTCCACCACGCATTCCATGTCGTAACGCCATTGCAGCATCACGCTCAGGCGGCTGTAGTCTTTGTGGCCCGGCGTGGCCACCATGCGGTCCACGACTTCCTTTTGCAGCATGAAGTGCTGGTCCTCGACCTGATCGGCCCAGGGCAGCAGGTGAAACAGAATGGGGCTGGAGATGTTGTAGGGCAGGTTGCCAATCACGCGCAGCTTCTGACCGCCGTCGCGGGCCAGTTGCCCAAAGTCGACCTTGAGCACATCCGATTCGATCACGGTGAGCTCGGGGCGCTGGCGCAGCCGGGCGGCCAGATCGCGGTCCAGTTCGACCACGGTGAGGTGTTCGCTGCGCTCGACCACGGGGTTGGTCAGCGCGCCCAGGCCCGGGCCGATCTCGACCAGGGCCTGGCCGGGACGCGGGTCGATGGCGCGGACGATTTCGTCGATGACGCCCAGGTCCACCAGGAAGTTCTGACCGAAGCGCTTGCGGGCCACATGGCCGCCACCGCCGGCCACGGGGCGCTTGCCGCCGGGGCGCGCGGCCTTGGGGCGTTGATCAGGGCGCATCGCGCATTTCCACGAAGGCGGCGCCACGCAACTCGCGGGCCCAGTCTTCATAGGTGCTCTCGAAGCGCTGTTCGCGCAGCACGCTGCGAGCGGCTTCGCGCTTTTGCTGCTCGGTCAGCTCGACCTCACGGCGTTCGACCAACTGGATCAGGTGCACGCCAAAGCGCGAGACCACGGGTTCGGAGATCTGGCCGGGCTGCAGGGCCAGCAGGGCTTTTTCGAACTCGGGCACGAACTGGCCGGGGGCCGACCAGCCCAGATCACCGCCCTTGGTGGCGCTGCCGTCCTCGGAGTGCTGGCGCGCCATCTGCGCAAAGCTGCTCTGGCCGCCGACGATCTCCTTGCGGATGCCGGCGATCTTGTCGCGCGCCGCAGCGATGCTGGTCTGCGGCGAGGTGCGCAGCAGGATGTGGCGGGCGCGTTGCTGGGTGTAGCTGGCCTTGGCGGCATTCTCGCGCTCGATCAGCTTGACCACATGGAAGCCCGCACCGGAGCGGATCAGCTTGGCGACTTCGCCGACCTTGAGGTTCTTGACCGCGTCGGTGAACAGCTCGGGCAGGCGGCTGGCCGGGCGCATGCCAAAGGAGCCGCCCATGTCCTTGGTGCCGGGGTCGCTGGAGAACTCCTTGGCCAGTTGCGCGAAGTTGGCGCCGCTGATGACGCGCTGGCGCAGGCCTTCGGCCTTGTCGGACAGCTCCTTGACCTGGCTGGCGCTGGCACCTTCGGGCACGGCAATCAGGATGTGTGCGAGGTGGACGTCCACATCCCGGCCGGCAGCGGCCGCCTGGGCATTGAAGGCGTCGATGTCCGCATCACTGATCTGGATGCGTGCATTGACCTCGCGGCTGCGGATGCGCTCGAGCAGCATCTGCTCGCGCAGGCTGTTGCGGTAGCGTTCGTAGTCCAGACCATCGGCCTTCATGCGCGAGCGCAGCTCGTCCAGGGAGATCTGGTTCTGCGCGGCGATGTTGGCCACGGCATCGTCGACTTCGGCGTCGCCGATGTTCATGCCGATGCTGCGGGCATGCTGCATCTGGATCTTTTCATCGATCAGGGCATCGAGCACCTGCTGGCGCAGCGTCTCGGGGGGCGGGAGATTGCTGCCGCGGGGCGCGGTGTCCAGGATGCGCGCCACGCGCTTGTCGACATCGGTGTGGGTGATGAGCTCGGAGTTCACCACCGCCAGGATGTAGTCGGCCGTGGTCTGCGAGCCTTCCAGCTTGAGCATGGTGCTCAGGTTGCGGGTGCCGGGGATGCGGGGTGCCGTGGCCGGTGCGTCACCCAGCCGGAACTGCGCGAGGGCCGGCTCGGCGGCACAGAGGGCAGCCAGTGCCAGGCCGGCGACCATCCACAGGCGCCGCCAGGGGGCCTGCAGGGGCAGGGAGGAGCCAGGGCGGTGATGCATCAGATCATTCATCATTCAAAGGGGTTGTGGGCGCGGGAGCGTTCAGCAGACTGTTCTCTTCACGCAGCAGGCGATAGCCAGGGATATTGTCCTTCAAGGCGCCCAGTGGGCTGGAGCCCAGCCTGGACAGCCCCACCAGTTCCAGCTGGAACATCAGTCGGGTGCTGGCTTCGGCGCGGCCAATGGACACACGCTCGGCCACGATCCGTGTGATCCAGCAGCCACCGTCGTACTCGAAGCCCAGCAAGGCATCGCTCAGCCGCTTGTCGCGCAGGCTGTAGCTCAGGCGGCCCACGCCGTACCAGGTGCCACCGCAGGAGCTGCCGCCCGAGGAGGCCATCTTCGAGGCGCCGTCCTGGCGCTGCACGGCCTCCAGTGAGGGAGGCTTGCCGGCCAGGGGCCATTGCCAGCCCAGATCGACCTGCTCGCTGCTGGCGCGGTTGTAGCGGTAATTGACGTTGATGGTGCGCCACGGCCCCGGCGAATAGCGCACGCCCAGCAGGGAGCGCGACACCCGGCTGTCCTGCGCGTTGTATTGCACCGTGGTGTCCACGCTCCAGTGCGGGATCACCGTGGTGGATCCCAGCAGCAGCAGGTCGGACAGGCGTTGTGTGATGGGCGGGCCATCATCGGGGGTGATGCGCTGATCCGACAGCAGCACCTTCTGCACCACCCCCAGTCTGAGCGTTTCCGCGCCGCTGAGGGGGTCGATCAGACGGGTGCTCAGGCCCAGGGTCAACTGGTTCGAGTCGGACACCCGGTCCACCCCGGTGAAGGCGTTTTCACTGAAGACGCTGTACTGATTGAAGTCGCGCTCGGCACTGTCGAACAGGGGCAGGCTGGCCTGGGCCTTGTAGGGGGTGTAGACGTACTGCGCGCGGGGCTCCAGGGTCTGTGTGAGCTGCCGGCCGAACCACTGCACCGGCCGCTCGAACTGCATGCCGCCATCCAGGCTGAGCGTGGGGATCACCCGTGAGACCTGATTCGATCCCGTGCTCAAGGGGTTGTCCAGATCGTAGCTGGCGGCATTGACGCTCAGTTTCGGGGTCAGGTTCCAACCGGTCGAGCCCATCGGCCGCTCGATCTGGGCCAGCGCATGCAGGCGGTTGCCGCTCACGCGTTCGCGATCTTCGTTCGTGAAACGGTTGAACTCGCCTTCGAAGCGCCACAGCCAGCCGGATTCGGACAGGCTGCGGGAGCGCACACCCACTTGCGGTTCACGCCGGTAGGGGCTGATGATGCGCGCACTGGCATCGGCCTGCGGATCCAGATCCTGCAGGGTCTGCCAGCTCTGCACCCGGGCGTACATGGTGGTCTGGCTGGCCCCCAGGCCCCAGGCACGGGTGTTGATCTGCCGCTCGATGCCGGCATGGCTGTCGTACAGGCGTGGCGTGAGCGTGGGCAGATTGCGAGGGAAATCCTTCCAGTAGTCGTCGTCCGACACCCGGCGCCAGCGCAGGTCATAGGTGGTCAGCGTGGGGGAGCCGGCCCGGTTGAGATCGCCCTGGTGCTGGAAGTCCAGCAGGCCCCGCTGCCGATCGGCCACCTGGTCGTGGGGCAGTCCCACGGCGCGCAAGGCGCCACGGTCGCCGCTGTAGAGGTAACGCGTCTCCGCCTCCATGCCCAGGCCACGCCGCGAGGAGAAGGTCGGGGTGAGGGTGGCATCGCGGTTGGGTGCGATGTTCCAGTAGTAGGGCAGGGCGAACTCGAAACCGCTCTTGTTGTCGATGTCGAAGTTCGGTGGCAGGAAGCCCGACTTGCGCTCCTCCGACAGCGGGAAGGTCAGCACCGGGGCGGCCAGGATGGGCACACCCAGGAAGCGCACCACGGCGTTCTCGGCCCGGCCTTCGTTGGCCTCGAAATCCATGGACACCGAACGGGTGCTCAGCACCCAGTCGGGCTCGGCCGTGTTCTCGGGGGTGCAGCTGGTGTAGGTGGCCCCGGTCGCCCGCAGCTTGGTGGGCCCCAGGAACTCCACGCGCTCGGCCTGGCCGCCCGCGCCCGTGCGGGCAAAGCGGTAGGTGGGCTGAATGAATTCGCCCTCCAGGGTGTCCAGCTTGAGCGTGAGCTCCGGGCCGGTGTAGACATCGCCGCGCCGCGTGATGCGCACATGACCGACGGCCTGGGCCCGGTTCTCGGCCTGGGTGTGGGTGACCTGATCGGCCCGCAGGGTCAGATCGCCCCGCTTGAGGCGTACCGAGCCGGTGGCCCGGGTGCTCTCGCCCGGGCGCCCCTCCAGACTGTCGGCTTCGAAATACACCGGCAGATCCTTGGCATCCTGGCCGCCCACAGGCAGGGCCAGGGTGGACGAGATGCGCAAGGGCGGGGGAGGCACCTCACCGGTCACCTTGGCCTGTGCCGATGCCGTGGGCGAGATGGCCAGCAGGCTCAGGCAGGCCGCCCACGCCACGGGCGTGCAGCGCGGCACGAGCTCGCGGGCCCGTCGGGGGGGCAGGGCCTGGAAGGGCATGGAGTCGTTCGATGAGGGCTGGTGCACGGCGGTCGGGGCAGCGCCTCCAGACCGTCCGGAGGCAGGGCACTAAAATTCCCTGATTATTCCATGCAGGTCTGCCCGTTCCCCGCGCACCCATTCACCATGTCCCAGACACCTGTTTCCCAGCACGATGCTTCGAGTTCTTCGCCCCTGCAGGCCTTTGGTGTGCCCTGGAGCGATCCCGTCCGTCTGGCGGCCTTCCAGACCTGGCTGAACACGGTGAGCAGCGCGCATGGGCTCCAGTTGGACAGCCTGCGCGCCGCCAGTGCGGACGCGAGCTTTCGGCGTTACCTGCGGGTCGATACGGTGTCGGGGGGCTCCCTGATCATCATGGACGCGCCGCCCAGTCATGAGGATTGCCGGCCTTTCGTGGCCATCGACCGGCTGCTGCGCGCCGGTGGTGTGGCGGCCCCCGAGATCCTGAGCTGGGACGAAGGCCTGGGGTTCATGCTCCTGTCGGACCTGGGTCAGCACACCCTGCTGTCGACCCTGGTGGTCGATGCGGCCGAGCATTCCGCGCAGGACCTGGGCAACCAGGCCCGTTATGGTGCAGCCCTGGACGAACTGGTGGCCCTGCAGCGCATCGCGGCGCAAGGCGCCGTGCCTGCCTATGACGATGCGCTGCTGCAGCGCGAGCTGGACCTGTTCCCACAGTGGTACCTGACCCAGTTGCGCGGCCTGAGCCTGGATGAGGGGCAGCAGGCCATGCTGGCCCAGACCTTTGCCCTGATCAAATCCCAGGTCTTGTCCCAGCCGGCGGTTCTGGTCCACCGTGACTATCACAGCCGCAACCTGATGGCCTGTCCGGACGATCCACGGGCCCGCCCCGGGGTGATCGATTTTCAGGATGCGGTCTGGGGCCCCATCACCTATGACCTGGTGTCCCTGCTGCGGGATGCTTATGTGATCTGGGACGAAGAGCGCCAGATCGACTACGCCGTGCGCTACTGGCAGAAGGCGCGTGCCGCCGAACTGCCGGTGCACGAGGATTTTGGCGAGTTCTGGCGCGAATTCGAGTGGATGGGCCTGCAGCGCCATCTCAAGGTGCTGGGCATTTTTGCCCGCCTGGCCCTGCGCGATGGCAAGCGCCAGTACCTCGACGACATCCCGCGCGTGTGGACCTATGCCCACCGCGTGGCCTCGCGCTACCAGGGCCTGGGCCCGCTGTCGCGCCTGCTGGAGCAGGCCGAGGCGGCCCATGGCGGCATCCAGACCCAGGTCGGCTACACCTTCTGAAAACCCCTGTGCAATAAAGTTGCGCAAAAAAGCGGCAACAAGCGGATAATCCGCAACCGATGAATTCAAATACCTCTCAAGCGGCCCTCGCGGCTGACGCGACTGCCGGCCAGACTGAGCCCGCACCTGAAGCCCCTGCCCGGTTCGACACCCTGCCTCTGGATCCCAAGATCCTGAGTGCCATCACGTATCCCACGATGACGCCGATCCAGGCCAAGGCGATTCCCTTGGTGCTGGCGGGTCGGGACGTCATGGGCGCTGCCCAGACGGGCACGGGCAAGACGGCGGCCTTCTCCATCCCGCTGCTTCAGAAAATGATGAAGCACGAGAACGCCAGCATGTCGCCCGCCCGGCATCCGGTGCGTGCCATCGTGCTGGCGCCCACGCGCGAGCTGGCCATCCAGGTGGCCGAGAACGTCAAGACCTACGCCAGCAAATGCCATTTGCGCTCGGCCGTGGTGTTTGGCGGCATGAACATGAAGGAGCAGACGGTCGAGCTCAAGGCCGGTGTCGAGGTGCTGATCGCCACCCCGGGCCGCCTGATCGACCACATCGAGGCCAAGAACTGCAATCTGTCGCAAGTCGAATATGTGGTGCTCGACGAAGCCGACCGCATGCTGGACATCGGCTTTCTGCCCGATCTGCAGCGCATCCTGAGCTACCTGCCCAAGACGCGCCAGACCCTGCTGTTTTCGGCCACCTTCTCGCCCGAGATCAAGAAGCTGGCGCAAAGCTATCTGCAGGATCCGGTGCTGGTCGAAGTGGCCCGTCCCAACCAGACGGCCACCAATGTCGAGCAGCGCTTCTACAAGGTCGATGACGACAGCAAGCGCCATGTGATCCGCCAGATCCTGCGCGATCGCGACATCAAGCAGTCCATCGTCTTCGTGAACTCCAAGCTGGGTGCGGCCCGCCTGGCGCGCACCTTCGAGCGCGATGGCCTGCGCACCTCGGCACTGCACGGTGACAAGTCCCAGGACGAGCGCATCAAGGCCCTGGATGCCTTCAAGCGCGGCGAGGTCGATCTGCTGGTGGCCACCGACGTGGCGGCGCGTGGCATCGACATCGCGGCCCTGCCGGCGGTGTTCAACTACGACATCCCTTTCAATGCGGAAGACTATGTGCACCGCATCGGTCGTACCGGCCGTGCCGGGGCCAGTGGCCTGGCCGTGTCCCTGGTGACAGGGGCCGATGCCCGCCTGATGACCGACATCGAAAAGCTCATCAAGAAGAAGATCGACATCGAGACCTTCGAGCTGGAGAGCAGCAACGAGCGTCGCCCTTCCTTCCGCCGCGAGCGTTTCCGTGACGACGATGAGCAGCGCCCGGCGGTCAGCCGTGCCGAGGCTGACGCCCCGGTGCGATCAGCGCGAGGCAACCGTTATGCGCCCGCGCGTTCGGCCGTGCCCTCCGACCCCTTGTTCGACAAGCCGTATGAGCCCGATCCTTCGGCTGACCCGGCCTGGGACCCCAAGGGGGGCGCGGGAGCCCATGCGGCTTCGGCCAGCGCCGGTAGCGGCCTGTCGCGCTTCATCAAGCCCAAGCGCAAGGTCGCCATGTTGCTGGGCGGTTCGGGCACCGGCTCGAACGGCTCGGCCGGCGGCAAGTAAGCCACCGCGCCGCGCGGGCTGCGGTTCAGGCCGTGGCCGTCTCGGCACCTGCGGGATGCAGGTGCTGCTGCTGTCGCCACACCGAGGGTGACAGCCCGTACTCACGCTTGAAGGCCTGGCTGAAAGCCGCCTCAGAGGTGTAGCCCACCTGGTCGGCCACCTTGCTGACAGGGGCCGTGGTGCTGGCCAACTGGCGTGCGGCCAGACGCATGCGGTGGCGTGTCAGGTAGGTCAGCGGAGGCTCGCCCAGGGTCTGACCGAAGCGGTCGGCAAAGGCCGATCGAGACAGACAGGCCTGCTGGGCCAGCTCCGGCACCGTCCAGTTGTGCGCCGGGTTGCGGTGCATGCAGGCCAGGGCCGTGGACAGGGCGCGGTCTTTCAGGGCTGCCAGCCAGTTGTCCGAGCCCTCGGGCAACGAGGTCACGTAGTCACGCAGGCACTCCATGAAGAGGATGTCGCCTAGGCGGTTGATGATGGCCTGCTGGCCTGGCCGCGGACTCATGACCTCCTGCGCCAGGAATTGCAGACCGATGGCCAGCCAGGGCGGGGGGGCTTCACCCAGGCCCCGGATGTGCATCAAGGAAGGCAGGGCCGAGACCAGGGGGGCCGCCATGTGCACGTCAAAACGAGCGTGGCCGCTGATCATGTGGGTCACAGCGCCGCCACCGCCCAGCACCATGGGCTCGGTGTCCAGGCGATGCAACTGGGGCATCAGATCATGGCTGCTGTGCGATGGCGTGGGGCGGTCCTGGACCCAGTGCTCGCAGCCGGCAGGCAGCACGATCAGGTCCCCCGTCTGCAAGGCCACGGCATCCTGCCCCTCACGCAGCAGCCAGGCCTGGCCTTCCGTGACAATGTGGAAGGACGCCAGTCCGGGCGTGTGCAGGCGCAGCGACCAGGGGGCGCTCAACTCGGTGGAGACGAACACCACGCCGTCAAAGCGCATGTCGTCGATGATGAGGCTCAGTGGGTCCATGGTGCGCAAGAATGCCACGAGTGGCGACCCCTTGTCTTTGGGGAAACGCCGGGGACGCCCCCTGTTTCACCGGTTTGCGGGGTCATGGCAGCTCCACGGCGCCCATGCGGGCCGCGATGGTGCCGGCCCGGCCCATCACATAACTGGAGCCCGGGCGGTCCTCGAACCGTTTGGGGGCGGGCAGCATCACTGCCAGTCGGGCTGCCTGGTAGGGGCTGAGCTGGTCGGCATCGACCCGGAAATAGTGGTGGGCCGCAGCCTGCACACCGAACACCCCCTCACCCCATTCCACGTTGTTGAGGTAGATCTCCAGGATGCGTTCCTTGCCCAGCAGGCCCTCGAGCATGAACGTCAGCGCGAACTCCTGCCCTTTGCGCAGGAAGTTGCGCTCGCCACTGAGGAAGAGATTCTTGGCCAGTTGCTGCGTGATGGTCGAGCCACCCACCACCTTGGGCACGGAGTTGAGCGCTGTGGGAGGTTCGGGCACGGGGCGGCCGCGCTTGAGCGCGCGTGCCAC
>NZ_DASUIT010000082.1:0-39427 GCF_036279655.1 Aquabacterium sp.
CGATACGCCCGCCAGGCCTCGCCGCTCATGCTCTCCAGCGTGATCGGCTGGGCTGGCGGCGCGATGCCGCCGGGGGCCTCCAGACGGTTGAGCACATGGCAGATGATGTCGCGCATGTCATCGGCCTTGAGCGGGAAGACCCCGCCACCATAGGACGCCAGGTCGACCTGCGGATCGTTGATGAGTTGCTGCAGGCCCAGCAGCAGGTAAGGCAGGTCGCCGGACGACTGGGCATCGTGCCGCAGGGTGTCGATGTAGCTGTCGAGCTCGCTGAGGTCCTCGGGCACCTCGTTGTGATCCACGAAGTAGGTCAGAGTGATCTGCCCGAGGTGGTTGCGAAGCATGGTGGTGCTGATCTTCATGATGGGATGGATGTCTAGGGTGATCGCTCAGTTGGGCAGGGGCTCGGTGTAGCAGCCTCGCTCGGGATCCCAGCTGTCGGTGTAGGGATACTGGGTCAGCAAGACCCATTTGCCTTGCGCGCCGGCGTGCGCATCGAAGCGGAACACCGAGGTGGAGCGGGTGTAGCCCGACACCTTGACGGCCCGCTCATAGGTGCTGTTGCCCCCCAGCTCGCCCTTGTTGGGCCCACTTTGCTTGGGAGCGGTCTTTTCCTTCACGCCGATCATCGCCGATCCGATCGGCCGGTGGTGCTCGACGTGGATGGCGATGCTGGTCATGTGGGGCACGGGCGTCGTGTTGTCGTCCGTGAGTTTGTAGCCCGCGCGGGTCTTGCCCTTTTCGGTCGCGGCCTCCCGGGCGGCCATCCAGCCCTCGGCATCATCGAAGCTGGAGGCGGCCTGCGTGGGTGGCGGCGGCACACCCGTGGTGACGCGGGTTTCCTTGTCGGTGTCCGTCACGTTCAGGTGCTTGGACACGCTGTGCGGGTGGACGTTGCTTGTGCCCTCTGTGGTGTCATGCGCCACGGCCGCCACCCGGCACAGGACCTTGGCCTTGTCGCGGAAATCACTGAGCTTTTTGAGGGCGGACGGAAAGCCCCCCGTCTTGGCGGCAGCGTCGGCGTCGGTCAGGAACTTGCTCATCACGACCTGCGTGTCGGTCACGGTGTAGACGCCCTTGCCTGCGGCGTCCAGATCGATCAGGCTCTTATTGACCGCCTGCGCACCCTGGCGCTCGGCCGTGAAGCGAGAGGCCAGGGGCAGATGGCCCTGCAGGTCCGTGAGCTTCTTGAGCGCCTCCTTGTGCTTGCGCTGTCCGGCCAGGGTATCGGCGTCGTCCCAGAACTTCTGCAGGAAGGTCTTGGCCTCGGCCACCGGCAGGTCCTTGATCGTGGCCGCATACGGGCCGGTCATGGCCTGGCGTTGCTGCTGGTAGGCGGAGATCTCCTGGAGGGGGCCTTCCAGATCGGGCAGTTGGGCCAGTGGCTCCAGGGCACTCAGCGCATCGGCATATGCCCCGGCCTTGGCCAGGCCATCGGCCTCCAGCAGGGCCTCATCGATCTGGGCCAGTGCCTCGGTGGCGCTCAGGGGCAGCACCGTCTTGAGCGTGGCCAGATCGCTCAGCCGGGCCCGGTAGGCCACGAAGTCGTCCAGCGTCTTCAGCCCGGCATCGATCAAGGGCAGTACGTCGCCATACGCATGGGTGGCGGCCTTGTCGGTCGCGGCCTTGAGCACGTCGGGCTTGCCGCTGAGCGTGACGGCCAGAACGGCCGCCTCGGCCTCCTTCAGGCGCTCGGCATACAGCAGGGCCGCGCGTGCCAGGGGCAGCAAGGTGGTGAACAGGCCTTCGGCCGCCGGGAAGTCCTTGCCGGTGAACTCGATCTGAGCGGCATCCCTCAGGCCTTTGATGTACAGCTCTGCCGCACTGCCCGGCGCCACCGCCAACAGGCCGTTGTAGAGCCCCTGGACCTGGGCCGCCAGCTTGGACACCGCCACCGGCTGGGCCACCTTGGCGGCATCGATGGCCGGCGGCTGCAGCTTGCTCAGGGCTTGCCCAGGGTTGCCGGGGTTGCCATCGGCCAGCCCCTTGGCCTGAGACAGCGCCTGGGTGATGGCCAGTTGCTCGGACGGCGCCAGCAGGGCGAAGTCGGGCGAGGTGCTGAAGGCATGCAGCTCGTTGTAGCGCAGGGCGTAGGCATGGCTGTCGAGCAGCCTTTGCTCAAAGACGCCCAGTGCCGCCGTGGCGTTCTGGTAGTCCGTCGGGGTGGCATGGCCGATGCAGGCGTTCTTGATGGCCTGCAGTTCGTCATTGGGCTTGAGGTTGGCGGGCGTGTTGGCGATGCTCTTTTTTTGCAACACGGCCATCTTGGCGCCCACGTTGGCCCGAAACAGCGCCAGCCGCGCATAGAAGGCCTTGACGTCCTGGGTGTCGGGGTCGGCCTCAAAGTCGGCCAGCTTCTGGGCTGCGGCCACATAGTCATGCCCGGCAGCCAGCAGTTGCGCGTCCGTGATGAGCTGGTTGAGTGACGCGACCTTCAAGGGCGGCGCCGCGTTGGTGTAGTTGAGCGCCAGTTTGGACAAGCGCTCGTACTGCACGCCATAGGCCTGAGCCTGGGAGGTCTTGAGTGCCACGGCATCGAGCTCGGTCACGGCCTGCTTCCAGCCTTTGGCATCGGTGGCGTTCGTGCCGGTCAGGATGGCCGCGTCCAGCAGGCCTTGCAGATGGGTTTCCACGCCCCCTTCCAGATCCTGCGCGGCGGCCTTCAGTGCGACCGTGACTGCCTGGCGACGCTGGTCGAAGGCCTGACGCGCGCTCACCTCCGACGTGATCTCCTTGGCCAGCTTGATCAGGGCCACCTGCTCTTGGGCCGCCTGAGTGAGGTGCTTCTCGCGCAGGTCGGTGGCGGGCAGCAGCGCGTTGATCTTCTGGCGCTGCTGGCTCAGGCGCAAGCGCTGAGCATCGTCAGCACCCGCAGGCGCCTTGACGGCGGCACAGTCCTTGAGCGCCTGGGTGCGTCGCTTGGCGCGCGCCTTGACCTCGTTGTCGATGTCCACCTTGAGCTGTTGGGCCACCAGGATCTGGGCCTCGATCTTTTCTGTGTGATCGGTCCGGGCCTTGGGGGTGTTGGTGACGTGCGTGGTCTCCAGGTTCTGGATGGCCTTCTTCAGCGTGTCGTGCCGCCCCTGGATGTCGACCCAGTCGTCATCGAAATCCGGGATGTTGTCATAGGCGGTGAGCAGGCGCTGGTAGGCATCATCCAGATCCACGGTCTCTTGCGAGTACCACATGGCCTTTTCGGTGATGCCCAGGCTGCGGTTGAGCACACGCTTGAGGGCACTGCCCTGGTCGTTTTTTCCCATGGTGTTCCTGGCTTCAAGCTGGCAGAGCCGCACGCACCTTGCTCAGGGCGGCCAGCAAAGGGGTTCGGATCTCGACGGTCAGGCCAAACCCGTTGGGGCCCTGGGCTTCATCGATGATGTCGTCGGTGCTGATGTAGCGCTCCAGCTCGGCCACAGCCTGGCGGGAGTCGGGCCGGGCCGTGAGGTTGGCCTGGATGGCCTTGACCAGGATGATGGCCGCATCGCCCTCCGGATCCTTCATGCCGCGGATGGCCTTCTCGAGCGCCAGCAGTTGGGCCAGCACGGCTGTGCGTGCCTGCGTCCAGGCCGCCAGGGCCTGATCCAGCAGGGCGGGATCCGGAGAGGCCACGGGTGAGGCGAGCAAGGCCGCCAGGCGTTTGATTTCGGCGCCGGCCTGCGGCAGGCGACCGGCCTTGACGTGCTCCTGGAAGGCTGCCACCGGTGCCAGCAAAGAGGCCTTGAGCGCCGGGTTGGCCATGACCAGGGCCTTGATCTTGGGGCTCAGCTTGTTCATGGCCGCCGTGAGTTGCTCGGCCGTGATGCCGCCCGTCGAGGCGGCAGGGGTCTCGGTGCCGGCCTTGCCGGACTCGACCTGCGGGGCGGTGTCGCGCTCCTCCGCGTCGATCTCGTCACCTTCATCGTCCAGGTCATCCGCACCTTCGCCTCGCACCCGCACCTTCAGACGCAGGCCGGTCTGCTTGAGCAGGGCCGCCTTGAGCCGCTTGGCCAGGCCCGCCGCTGGCGCCTGCACCACGAAGGTGTAGAAGCCTTCTTCGAACAGACACTCGCCCACGATGTACTTGAGCCCGCCGCTCACCCCCAGCTCATCGGCCAGCAGTTTGCGCCGCGCCGGGGTGATGGTCTTGCGGGAGATGAGCACGGCCATGTCCTTGGGGGCCAGTGCGATCAGGGTGGACATGCGCACCTCCCCTTTGCGCAACTGGCGCAGCAAGGACACCATCAGGGTGGTGAGCGTGGCCGGGCTGTCCTCGTCCTCATCGGACGAGCTGGCCTTGGCCTGCGCTTTGGCCAGATCCTTGATGGCCTGCTCCAGCGCCTTGCGCTCGCTCGTGAGTGCCTTGTCCATGTCGCCCAGATAAGCGCTCAGGGGCTTGTCACCTTTGGCGGCCTTGAGCAGCACGTTGGCCTGCTTGTCGATCTCGTCCAGCACCTTGAGCTGCACATCCGGGGCCGCCTTCTGGGCCTTGTCCAGGGCCTCCAGCGCCTTGAGCAAGGCGGCATCCTTGAGGTCCTTGCCTTTGGAAAACTTCTTCCACTCAGCCACCGACAATGTCTTGTCCACCATGCTCACCTCCGTCGTTTATTGCGTCTGATCTTGCCACAGGGAGCGCCTGACGGTGTGCGTCAGAAGATCTCCGAAGCCACCTGATCGATCATGGTCGAGGGATCCACATCCGGCACCTCGAACTCGACATCGTCCAGGGACACCGAGAAGGGTTCACCCTCCACGTAGTGCACCGGGAAGTTCACGCCAAAGCGCAGGTCGGATCCCACCTCGAAGGCGGCCAGCTCCCAGCTGTTGTCGTAAACGCTGAAGCCCAGCGCCGACACGCTCACATACCCCGACACATCAAACTTGAAGCGGGGCTGGGCATGGAAGGCCGCGTTGGCATCGATGGTCAGGCCCCGGCTGGGCATCCAGTCCACATGCACACCCGCCTCGGCGGCGCCATCGATGCCCAGGGCCCCACCGAGCTCGATGCCGCCTGTGGCGCTGGCGCCGGTGATGCCCAGGCCGATGCCCGCGCGTGCCGCCAGCCGCAGGCCTGCATCGGCCGGCACCTTGACGTGGGCGTCGCCCGTGATGTGGGTGTTCTCTTCGTGTGCGGGGTTGTATTCGACCGCCAACTTGAGCTGATCGAGCACGCCCGGCCCGATGCCGGCCTGGGCTTTGAGGTTGCCCCCCACCTCGGCCACCACGCCCGGCACGATGGGGATCTGCGTGGCCAGGCTGAACAGGGTCTTGTCGATCTCCTGGCGGGGAAAGAGCTGGATCTCGCCGGGCAGGCCGATCTCGCCCGAGACCGTGACCTCCCCCGTGGGTGAGAAACGGATGCCTGCAGTGGCCTGCAGCCAGGGCGCCAGGCGCAAGGTGGCACTGCCGCTGCCAAAGACCACCAGGGGAGCTTCCGGATCGCCCAGCGCGCCCAGCTGGCCCTGGGCATCCACACTGCGGTTGGTGACCCCCACCGAGATGTTGCCCGTGTGCATGCCCTGGGTATAGGCCCCATCAAAAGTGGCCGTGAAGGCGCCGTCGTCATACTCGGCCGACAGATTGGAGGCCACACCGGGGATGTTGGGCTTGGCCTGGCCGCTGCCCTTGACCTTGAAGCCCGCGCCATCGGGCGGCTGCTGCGCCTCAACGTGCAGCTTGCCTTCGGTGATCAGGGGGTTGCTCTTGAAGCCCACATCGCCCGCAAACTTGAGACCGGCCGCTTCGCTGTACTCGATGGACAGGGTGGCGGCCTCCACCGCCGGGATCTTGGGCACCACCGTGCCGGTGGCCGAGAAGCTGTCCTTCTCGTAGGCCGCATCGATGGAGGCTGACTGGATGCCCTTGATCTTGCCTTCGGCGATGCTCAAGTGGCCCTTGAGCCAGAAGGCCTCTTTCTCGTAGCCTGCCTCGATGCGCGCCTCGCCATCGAAGACCTGCTTGTCGAGTTCGAAGTAGCCCTTGACGCCAAAGCCCACGCCCGTGTCGGCCCCGAAGGAGCCCATGCCCGTGATCTTGCCTTGGCCCAGGCGGGTGATCTCGTAGTCGACATCGCCTTCGACCTTGAGCCCGCCCGTGCCCGCCGACACGGTCAGGGTCGAGCCCATGACCTGGATGGGGCCGGGGAACTTGAGCTCTTCGCCACTGAAGGTCTTGCTCAGCCAGACTTGGTCGTCCTCGATGGTGAGGTCCAGCGACAGGCCCTGCAGCAAGGGCAGATCGGGTTGCAGCACGCCCGAGGCAAAGATGGCGCCCTTGTCGTCCAGATCGACCTCGTTGAGCGTCACCGGCGACATGCCCGGCGCCGTGGCCTTGGCCAGGCCCGCCGTGACCGAGGCCTTGTCGACATAGACGGTGTAGTCCATGCCCTCCATCTCGACGAGCTTCCAGGTGACCTGCTTGGATTCGAGCAGGTCCTTGCCGAACTTCTTGGTGCCCGTGATGGTGCCGCCCGCCCCGGGCGAGTAGGTAATGGCCGTGGCCTCGAAGTTCTTGAACAGGCCCTTGCCATTGAAGGCCGTGGGCGTGTTGGTGGTGGGCTGCCAGCCGATCTTGTGGGCGCTGCCGCCCCCGGCACGGGGATAGATGATCAGGTGGGTGTCGTCACCGATGAGCTTCTTGGCATTGATCTGCGCAGCCGTCAGCGTGGTGGTGGCGTCCAGGTGCTGACCGGTGCTGACCGCATCGACCGACCAGTAGTTGTTGGGGTTGCCCGCCACCTTCAGCGTGGGGCTGGTGGCCGTGAAGCTGACCTGGTATTCGGACTGCACCTTCTTGAGGTCGGGTGCCTTTTTCCAGTGCTTGCCTTTGCCGACCTCGGGCTGGATGGCCGCGTTGAGCTTGGAGACCACCTCGGCGCGGATCAGCGAGCCCGAGCTGCGGTTGGCCGAGGAGTCCAGCATCTCCATGTTGGACAGCACATTGGTGCCGCCCAGCTGCATCTCGCGGATGTGGTCGACGTCGTAGCTGGAGAAGGCCCCGCCCTTGTTCCAGCGCGGCAGCGTGACCTTGGCCGGCAGGCTGTCGATGTCCCCGATGATGTAGGTGTCCGACGACTTGGGCTTGATCACGTGGATCATCTTGTTGGTCTTGGCGTGGCGGATGCCGCGCTTGGTGTCCACGCCCTTCTTGACGGCCTCGGCATAACCGCCGGTGGCCATGATGCCGTCGCTCCAGACCTTGCGCTGATCATCGGGCCGCGTGGGATTGCGCGGCAGGTCCAGCGGCTGCGGGATGGCCCCGGCCTTGCGGGCATAGCTGGGCACCTGCAGGGTCGGGATGGTGATGGTCTTGGCACTGTGGTCGACCGCCGCCGTGGCGCTGGCCGTGGCGGCGGGCTTGCGCATGATCTGGCGTGCCACGGTGCCCGAGTCCTGCTGCACAACGTGGGTCAGCTCGTGGGCCAGCAGCTTCATGCCATCGGGGCTTTGCGGCGCAAAGCGGCCGGAGGCGAAGTAGACATCGTTGCCGACGGTGAAGGCCTCGGCGCGGTACTCCTTGGCCAGGGCATCGGCCTCGGTGTCGGTGTGCACGCGCACGCCGGAGAGGTCTCGGCCGAACTGCCCCTCCAGCCGGGTGCGCAGGGTGTCGGGCAAGGCATCGCCCCGCCCGGCCTGGGCCCGGAGGCGCTGCTGAGGATCCTGATCGGGGCCCTGGCGGGCGGCCAACTCACGCTGAGCCCGCTCGGGGTCCGCCGCTTCGGTGGGCGGCGCCGCCACGGCGGGTGCACGAGACACGGCCATGGGGCTGCGCTGCACCGCCAGGGGCTCGCCCGGGTTCGCCGCCGCACCCTTGCCAGATTCGGGCTCGGACATGCGCCGCGCCACCTTGTCGGCCACCTGATCGGCTTCGCGCTCGACGGCATCGCCGGGCTCGCTCACCGACATCTTGGCGCGCACGGCCATGCGGTCCACGCGCTGCTGGGCCTGGGCGGGTGCGCCCGAGGCTGGTTTCTGCGCGCCCTTCTCAGCGCCCTTCTCAGCGCCCTTCTCAGCGCCTTTCTGTGCGTCCTTCTGGCCACCCTTGCCCGCCTCCTTGGGGGCCCCCTTGTGCGCAGCCTCGGCCTGGCCCTCCTTCTTCTCGGGGGGCTTGGGCGCAGGCTTCTTGGTGTCGGCTTGGGGTGGAGCGGCGGCTGGCATGGCGGGTCACCTCATGGCTGTCGTGGGGGTGGCATCACTGCGGCTCGATGGCATCGTGCAAGACCACCGTCACCCCATGGGCCCCACCTCCCAGATCGGCCTCGGGGATGGCGATGGCCTGCATGAACTGTGCGCCCACCGCCTGGGTGATGGCCTCCGATGGTGCCACGATGTCCTCGCCTTCGGCCAGGGTGTTGGCCTCCAGGCGCACCGTCATGCGCTGCACGGCCGTCTCGTTCAGACCGATCATGGTCAGGAACTGGGCTTCGCTTTGCTTGACCGCCTGGATGTTGGCGGCCGACAAGGTGTTGTCCGTCACCTGCAAGGTGATGTCCAGCTTGGGGAAGGTGGCATTGCCCAGGGTGGCCTGCAGCTTCTTCCAGCCTTCGGAGGGGCTCTGCTTGAAGGCCGCGGCCAGTTCACGCCAAACATTGGTGCGCAGGTAGATCACGCGGTGCGGGCTGACCAGCACCTGGGCCTGCTGCCCACCCGTGACCACGAGGAAGCCACCATCAAAGCCGGCCTTGCTCAAGGGGGCCGGCACCTTGGCCAAGGTGGCCACGCTGCCATCGCCCTTGGCGGGCGGCGTGGTCAGCGAGGCGATGGCATCGAGCATGGTGCGCAGGCGGAAGTGGTTCTGCCAGCCCTGCCCGGCCGTGGGGTTCGTCTCCCAGGCTCGGGCCAGTTTGACCTGCTGCCCCAGCGGCAGGTTCTGCCACAGGGCCTTGATCTTGGATGGGCTTTCTTCGCTCTGGGTCTGGTCGTCGCGGTAGCGCAGCATGCCCACGCGCTGGAACTTGAAATGGGCGATGGCATCGGCGTTGCCCTGCTCCAGCGCACTGCTCAGCATCTGGAGCTCCTTGTCGCTGTCGATGCGGGTGTGCCAGACCTCGAAGGTCTCCAGCTCGGTGCTCACGGGGGTGGCACACACCGGGTTGCAGAAGGTCGGGCGCAGGCGGCGGAACATGACCCAGTCGTGCACAGCCTCAATGCGCTGCGTGCCCGTGGTCTCCAAGGACGGGAAAAGACGACGGCGAGCCCGCACGTTGAAGGCGCCATCTTCGGTGGCCTCGGCCAGCGCCACGATCTGGTTGAGGGCGGCAGACCCCAGCGCGCTGGCCGGAGACGGCGCCGCCGGCAAGCCACGCAGACTGGCCAGGGTGACGGTCTGGGCGACCGTGGGGGTCTCGGCCACGTGGGTGATCGGCGTGGTGCCCGCCAGTTCGGTGCTCAGCGTGAGGGTGGCCACACGGGGGGCATCGTCCCAGTTCACGGCCATGGGCGCGCTCTGCTCGCTGAACTGCGGATCGTCGATCAGCAGCACGCCGGTCGAGCCATCGCCCTGGCGCACCAGGCCGACGCGGATCTTGATGTGCCCACTGCGCTCCTGCGCTTCAGCGTCGCTGATGTGCACGCCCACCACACTGATGCCGGTGAGCTCGACCACGAGCATGGTGCGGCCCTGGCTCTTGAGCTGCCGGCTCACCAAGGTCAGGGCGCCTTGCAGGCGTCCGTCGATGGCCAGGCTGCGCTTGGAGGTGCGTGTGAGCAGGCGCAGCTCGGCCTGGAAGGCCAGCTCGTCGCCCACGGTCAGATCAAAGGGGTCACCCGCCAGATCGGCAGCGATGTACCAGCTTTGCTGGCGTGGGGCATCGGCGTCGTTGGCGGCCACCAGGGTCAGGCCCACACTGCCGTTCTCACGCGCCTCGGTGCGGGTCAGGCCAGCCAGGGGCAAATCCAGATCGGCCTCGTCAAGCTTGCTGAAGCTGCTGCGCAGGGCGGTCTTGCCGGTGGCGCCCTGGCGTTCCTTGATGAGGTCCGCCGCGGACGCCATGGCCTGGGGGGCGGCCTCGGCGGCCACCGTGTCCTGCCCGTCCTTGGGCTCGTAGGTGGTGGTGTTCTCGCCGTCCAGCTTGAGCAGGCTCAGCAGCAGGGCCACGCCGGGGCTCATGGCGGTGTCCCACCACAGGCCCTGGGGCTGTGCGGCCACATCGAGGATGCGACCATCGGGCACGAAGACTTCGACGTCTTCCAGGGCGTCGGGATGGTCCAGGCCCTGGGTCAGGGAGATGCGCTCCATGTGCTGGGCTTCTTCCAGCAGATGGGGCAGCACATCGGCGCGCGCGGCACGGTAGGTGAGTCGCACGCCTTCGCCGAACAGGCGTGAGAGCTGGTCAGTGATCTCGGTCTTGCCGGGCTGCACCGGCAGGTAGCCGGCCGGGGGCAGTTGCACAAAGCCGCTGTTGAGCAGCAGGCGGTTCTTGGGCAAGGCGCCCTGCCCGGTCTCCAGGCCGGAGAGCTTGTCGGACAGCTCCGCCAGTTCGGCCGCCGAGAGCTTGACCTCGTCGGCGAACTTCTGGGTGTCAGCCTTGCTGGGCTTGCCGCCGAGCTTCTCGACGATCTTGCTGGCACTGTCGGCGTACTTCTTGTGCAGGGCCTGGAGCTCCTTGCGTGTGGACTCCAGCGCGGCGCGCAGGTCATCACAACTCTCCGGCGGGGTCACGACCACGCTGCTGTCGTTGAACACTCCCGACAACTGGCACTGGAACTGCAGGATCTGCGCCAGATAGACGTTCCATGGGCGCATGGCCATGCGGCCTTGCCAGTAGCCACGGGCCTGCGCTTCCATGCGTTCGCGACGGCCAGCCCACACGTCGATGAAACGGTTGACCTTGGATTCACGCGCCAACAAACCGATGACGACTTCGTCACGCCCATACAGGCTGGTGGTCTGGCACCAGGCACCCCCACTGAGACCCGAGGCGCTCAGGGCCGAGCCGGTGGCCCCGGGCTCGGACGCGAAGTAGGCCGAAGCCACACGGTTGCGCAGATGGGTGGGCGTGAGCACCACGGCCGTGCTGGTGGGCAGCTTGAGGCTGATGGGACGCAGGCGCAGCACCAGGCCTTCACGCCAGTAGGGACGGCGGGAGTCCGACACACAGGCCGATTCGCACAGGGCGCCGTAGACGGGCTCGTTGCCGCACAGACCCTCGATGGGGCCGACGGTGATCTCGTACAGGCCCAGGGCGGCAGTTTCCTGGACGCCGCTGTCCTGGCTCTTTCCCTCGCACGGGGCAAAGTCCGCGTGACCCGTCACCGCGGGGGCGGGTGAGGCCACCTTGAGCAAGGCGGCGATGCCGGCCTGCACTTCGCCCACGGCCATCACGAAGTGCCCTGCGGGCGTGATCGCCAGACCACCACTCACAGTGATCTGGTCACCCGACAGGCGCACGCCCAAACCATGCACCACGCCCCAGCCTCCGGCCACATTGGCCAGTTGCACCTGGGTGCGGTGATAGGCCTGCTCCTGCGCCAGGGCATCGGCCTTGAGGAACTTGCCGTCGAAATAGTGCAGGCGTGTCAGCGGACTGGCCTGCTCGATGAAGGCCACCCCGTCTTGCGTGTCGAGCTCGACCGATTCGGCGCTGATGTCGTTTTGATTGCCCATGACTAACCTCGGTGAATGGTGGTGGTGAGTGCACGGCCGTCGCACTCGGGGTGCGTGGCGCCGGCAGGGATGAGGGTGTGGCCCAGCAGCGGCGTGCTGCCCTGGCCGATGACGGTGATGCGCAGCAGGGTGCCGGTCGCCGCACGGTCCAGGGTCAGGACCACAGCGGGGGGCTGATCCAGGGCCTCGCTGTAGGTGGCGGTCTGCACGGTGAAGGTGGCCCAGCCCGTGGTGGTGTCGAACTCGCTGACGGCAAAGGCGATCGGCTGCACACTGGCGGCCGCCAGCTTCTGATCGAAGGCCAGGGTGATCTGGTCAGCAGTGGCGTGGAGCTCGGCGGCCAGCACCTGGGGCCCGGCCACCGGCGGTGGCGAGGCCAGCGCGGGCAGCAACAAGGACTGCAGCGCCTCCGTGGACAGCAAGAGGGGGCGCTCCCCGTAGTCGATGGACTGCACGGTGACCTGCCAGCCTTCGGCCTCCTGGCGCAGATGCACACCGCGCAGGCAGGCCACGCTCAGGCACAGATCGGCCGCCTCCACAGGATCAGGCGCCTCGACCGGCAGATGGGCCAGCGCTTCGGCCAGGGCGGCACGGGGGGTGCAGGCGCTCGGCGGGGTCGCCGTCTTCGGTCCGGGCAAGGGCGCGCGTCGGCGGACCAGTTGCATCGACACCGTCTCGCACACCCGCGAATAGGCGATGTCGGACGCATTGCCCGCGCAGGGCTCGGCAATGGCGGGCACCGGTTGGCTCAGGCAGGTGCTGTAGCAGACGCTGATGTCCAGGTCCACCGTGGCGTTGCGGGGGTTGGGGATGTCGTCGAAGGCCTCGTCCTGCTGGTGCTTGAGCCACCACTGCACCAGATTCACGCACAGGTCCTGGTCCAGGGCCAGATCGCGCCCCAGGGCATCGACCGCCAGACCGGGGGTGACGTGCAGATCGAAGCTCTGTGCATCGAACTGGACGGCATACCCGGCGACCACGCCACGGCCATGCAGCAAACGCTGGTGGCGGCGCGAGCGGCCCAGATGGAAGCCCTGCTCCGTGCGCAGTTCATCGACGCCCAGCAACATGCCGAAGTGGACATTGAGCGTGCATTGCGGGTTGTCGGGCAAGGTGGCGTCGCAGCGCTGGCTCTCTGGCGTGGCCAGGCACCCGGGCGACAGGTCGTTGAGGTTCATGGATGCATCTCCATCTCGGTGGGGCGGGCCATCACAGCGCCGCCGTGCTGCGCGACACGGCTCGGGCACGGCGGGCAGCGGCGCTGGCTTCGGCCTGTTGCAGGTTCAGGGCGATCAAGGCGGCCTGTGTGGCGGCCTGCTGGGTGCGCCGGGCCAGCGTGGCGGCTTCCAGGGCGGTGACCAGCTCTGCCTCACGCGCGCTCACGGCCGCCAGCAGATTGGCGGGCACATCGGCATGCTTGAGCTGGTTCAGCCGGGCGATGGCCGCATCCAGCTGGTCCAGGGCTTCCCACAGGGGGTCGGGCACGGCGGCAAACCAGGCCTGCAGGACGGCGTAGTCCGCCGCATTGGACTGCAGGTCGTCACGCGTGGTCTGCCGGGACAGCAAGGCCGCGTTCAGGGTCACCAGATCGGCCGCCAGCACGGTGGCCTCCAGCTCGGCCCGGGTCTGTCCAGGGTGGGCCTTCATGGCCGCATGGAGCTTCTTGTCGTACACCAACTGGGCACTGCGGGCGGCCTGCTCGGCATCGTCGGCCGCGCTCAGCTTGGCCAGCATCGATTCGCGCTTGGCCTTGAGGCCGGCATGAAAGAGCGCATCGTGCTGGGCCACGGTCACGATGGGGTAGCGGGTGCCCGCCACGGGAGCCGGCAAGGCCGCCAGGCGGCTCAGGGCATCGCGTGCATCGGCCAGACGAGGGGCGGCATCCATCACGGTGCGCACCGCCTGCCAGGCCTCGTCAAAGCGGCGCTGGGCCTGGGTCACCGCATCGTGGCTGTTCTTGAAGGCCAGCGCCTCGGCCTCCAGGGCCTGGCTGGCGCTGGTGGTGACCAGCGCGCGGCGGGCGCGGACACGCTTGAGCAGGTCCTTGCTGGCGGTGGCATGCGAAGGGAACTCACCTTCCACGCGGGCACGGGCCGTGGCCTCGAAGTCCGTGAGCGCCTGGGTGGCATCGGGCACCAGGGTGGCCCAGGCGCCGATGGTCAGGGCATCGGCCACGGCCTGGCGTTCATCGGCGCTGCGTTGGGCCTGGCTCTGCGCAGTCTGGGCCTGCGCCAGTTCGGCCTGGGTGTCGGTTTCCAGTTGCTCCAGGCGGCGTTGCTCGCCACGGGCCTGCAGCAGGCCCAGCTCTGCGCGGGACTGGGCCTGCTGGGCTTCTCGCAGGGTGATCAGGGCTTGTGCCATGGCCAGCAGCAGAGGGTCACCATCGGCGGGCATGGGGATGCCGCCCAGGGCCCGACGTGCCGCGTCCACGGCATCGCTGGCGCTGCGCACGGCATCGGCGGCCAGGCGCCCGGCCTGCTGGGCAGCACCCAGGGCGGTGCGGGCCGAGGACAGGGCCGCGCGGGTGTCGCTCAAGGCCTGGGTGAGGCGAGCGACTTCGCCGCTCCAGTAGGTGCTCAGGGTGCTCATGGAAGGTCCTCTCGTGCTTCGGTGCTCAGGTCGGGATCGACCTCCAGCCCCATGTGATGCGGGGGATAGCCCGGGTGGGCGCGCCCGGCCTTGTCGAACTCGCGCTCGATGGCCCACAGGAAATGGCGCTGGCCGATGGCCTGCCCGGCGGCAGCCGCCAGGAAGGCCGCCGCCAGGGCAGCGTTCTTGATCTGCGCGCCGGAGATGGCATACCACTCGGCCAGCTCGACCAGGTCCACGTCATCGGCCAGCGGGGCCTGCTCGGGCAGGTGCAATTGCCACAGCGCCAGGCACACGGCGGTGTCGGGCTCGGGGAACTCGACGATGGCTTCAAAGCGGCGTGTGAAGGCCTTGTCGAGCTGCCCGCGCAGATTGGTGGTGAGCACGGCCACGCCTTCGTAACGCTCCAGGCGCTGCAGCAGGTAGGCGGTCTCCAGATTGGCATAGCGGTCGTGGGCGTCCTGCGTGTCGGTGCGTTTGCCGAACAGGGCATCGGCCTCGTCGAACAGCAGGAGCGCACGCGAGCGCTCGGCCACCTCGAAGACGGCGGCCAGGTTCTTTTCGGTCTCGCCGATGTACTTGGAGACCAGGCTGGAGAGATCGACCACCAGCAGGTCCACGCCCAGAGCGCGGGCCATGACCTCGGCGGCCAGGGTCTTGCCGGTGCCAGGTGGGCCGTAGAACAGCATGCGCACGCCACGGCGGTCGGCGCGGCCCTGCGCGAAGCCCCAGTCGTCGAGCACGGTGATCTGCTGCAGCACGCGGCGCACGGCAGCGTGCAAGGGCTCCAGGGCCGACGGTGGCAGCAGCAAGGCGGACCAGTCGGCCTGAGGCAGCACGCGGCTGATGCCGGGCCGGGCATGCCAGGCCGTGCGTGAGCGCACACAAGCACCGATCTCGTCCAGACCCAAAGGCTGCCCCAGCAGGCTCTGGCGCAGCGAGAGATCCCTCACCACATCGCGCGCATCGTCGGGCTCGATGGGATAGCGTGCGGCCAGCAGGGGAACCTGATCGCCCAGTTGCGGCAGCAGCGATTGCCACAGGGCGCGCCGCGCCACGGCGGCCAACGGGCGCACCGTCAGGCGGATCTGCGGCAGATCGAGCGTGGGGCAGCGACGCTCGCTCAAGGCGCTGCTGATCACCGGCAGGGCCTGCATCAGGGCCTGACTCTGCGCCGGTGGGGCCCCCGTGCCGTGCAGGACCTCGGCGGCGTCGTCCACCCGGTCCTCCAACCAGAGGCTGGCGCCGTAGAGCCAGGCCGTGGCCATGGAGGCCGCCTGACGCGCCGAGGTGGTGGCACTGGCCGCACCGGCCTCGTCCTGCGTGCTGAGCAAGGCCGTGGTGCGAGCCGCGCCCAGCAAGGCGCGGGCGCGGGTGTGGCGCATGGCGGCATCGCCGCCCACGAGCAGGATGTGGCAGGGCACGCCACGGCTGAGGGCCAGGATGGCCTGCTGCACATCGCCTTGCTGCAGCCAGCTCTCCAGGCCGGGCACCTGGGCATAGCCGGTCACCAGGCGGACCTCGTCGCCCGAGGGCGGATGGCCCATCAGGGCCGACCAGACCTGGGCACCGGCCCGCAGATGGCGGCCATGCCAGGGGCCGTCGCCCTCGCAGCGCAGCAGGCCCAGGCGGGACAGAGGCCCGTGGCGCAGCAATTGCTCCACCGCATCCCGCAAGGGATAAGGATCCAGGGTGTCAGCGCCAGCCGCGCACTGCGCCTCGTGCTCCAGCCAATGCAAGGCCAGAGTCACAGTGGGCCAGGGTTGGCCGTCGGGGTTCACCAGCCGGCACAGCGTGGCATAGCCTTCATGGGCTTCGCTCAGGCAGGCCAGCAACACCAGATCCACCAGCAGATCGGCCATGCCGGGGGCCTGGGCCCCCAGGGTCGACAACTGCGCCAGCCGCACCAGGGGGTGGGTGTCAGGCAAGGGTGCACTCAAGGGCGGAAGCTCGCGGGCATGCGACTGCGCAAAGGCCAGGGCGCGCGCCAGGGCTTCGTCCACCGGGGTGTCTGCGGGGGCCTCCGGCGGCGGCAGCAGGCGCTGCGCCAGGCTGCGGGCCAGGCGCAGGCCCACATCGGCCAGGGCATGTCGGGTGGCGTGTCGGATGTCAGTCATAGCGGATCCTCACGACACAGCCCAGGAAGGGCAGATGGCCCGGGTCCAGGTCCAGGCCCAGGCGGCGCACACGGGTGTCGACGGCATCGATGGGCAGGTGCAGCTCGATCCAGCCAGGCTCGAAGCGCAAACGCCCTTCACGCTGGCACACGGCGCGCAGACGGGGCGCGGGCAGATCGGGGGCCGCCTCGTCCAGCCAGGCCGACCAGCGGGCCACCAGGGCCTGGGCCGCCTCGGCCACACCGGCCTGGGCATCGCCCTCGGGCCAGTGGCCGCCGACGAAGGCCCGCAGCGCGGCATCACCGGGCGGCACCCCCAGGGCCAGACCCAGGGCCAGCAGGGCATGGCCCACCGGGTCCGTGCTGTCGCTGGCGTGCAGGCCGTCGGTGGGGCCCAGCAGCTCGGCCAAGACCCCGGGGGCCTGGAGCGCCCGCAGCCAGAACAAGGCACCTGCCCAGTCGGTGGCCTGCCAGTGGGAGGCCTCGGGCAGGGCCGGGGCATCGGGCAGCCGGGTGTCCCGCACGGTCTCCGGGGTCGACTCGGCTGGGTGCGTGTCGGCGCGCGTGTCCATGCGGGTGTCAGGCGCTGGCGACGACGTGCGCGCGTCCGATGACGACGGCGACCGATGCGCACCACCGGCCTCGGGGTGGCGCGAGGTGGGCGCCCGCCAGGCGGCGCCCAGCACCGACACGGTCTGCCGGGCCTGACGCAGGCGGCTGCACACCACGGCCTGGCCACTGCCCTGCTCTGGCCAGCTCAGGGCCGCCAGCAACAGGGCCAGGGTGTCGCCATGACGCAGGGCCAGGGTCGGACGCGCGGCCAGATCGCGCTGCAAACTGGCCGCCAGGAGGGGCAGCGCACTGGAGGCGGCCATGACGACAGGCCCCTGAGTCCGAGGCCCACCATCGTCGGTCGAGGCAGGGAGCGTCGCGTCGTCGGCGTTCAGGCGCTGCCAGGCCTGGACATAGGGGCGGGCCACGGGCGCCTGAAACAGCAAGGCCTGCCACTGCGGGGCGGGCAGCGCGTGCAGCAGGGCCGTGAGCGCGCCTGTCCGAGCCTCGGCGGCCACCCAGCGGGTGACCAGGGGCCAGACCCAGTCGGGCTGTTGCATCAGGTGACGCCAGCCGGCCTGCAGCACCTCGCTGGCGGGCAAGGCCTCACGGTCGATCCAGCCCATGCGCTGCCAGGCCCACTGGCGCGTGGTTTCACCCAGGGCGCTGCGGTAGATCAGGTCGGCCAGGGCCTCGCGTCGGTCGCTGTAGCGCAGCACGTCCGGGTGGTGTGGGATCTGGATGAGGGCCTGGGCCGCTGCCTGCACCGCGCGGGACCAGGTCCAGGCGGCATCGGTGGGGGTCTGATCGAGCCGCCAGTGCGACTGCACATCCAGGCGGCGGATCAGCAGCCACTCGTCAGGACCGGCCTGATCGGCCAAGGCCTCCACATCCAGGGCCTGCTGCAAGGCGGCCCACGCCTGCAACTCATCGCCGCTCAGCGCCCGGGGGCTGCGCAGGCGGTGGTGCACGCGGTCGATGTGGAGCTCGCTCATGGCCGACCTCCCAGCACGAAGCCTTCACCCAGCGCGGCCGGGCCGACGATGGCGGGCTGGAAACCCGCCGAGGCACCCACCACGGTGGACAGGCCCACGTGCGTGCCCAGGCCGACGCGGATGCCGCTTTGCGCCGTGCACAGCTCGAAGTGGGTGTGCGCGGGCTTGTGCACCTCGATCAGTCGCCTGACGCAAGCCAGTTGGGCCGCGTCCAGCGTGGCCACGACCGTGACGGTGAAGCGATGGGCAAAGTCATCAAAGTCCACGGGCGGGGCATCGGCCATGGGCTGCGGCTCGGCATCCCCGATCACCCCGCCGACTCGAAAGCCCACCCCCAGCACGGCCTGCGAGGTGTTGACCTCGGCCTGGCCCGCGACCCCACCGCCCCGCAGGCGGAAGTGCTCCAGGATGATGACTTCGGCATCGCCCGTGAGGATCTCGATCATGCGGCGCAGGCTGGCCACGGTGCCCCGGGTGCGGAACAGGGCCACGGCTTCGCGCACCATGCGGCGCTGCACGGTCTCGCTCCAGCAGGGGTCGAGCACCAGGCCCATGAAGGAGGCCAGCCAGGGCAAGGCCTCGCCCGGCGTGACGCGCGGATCCAGCAGGCGGTGGCGCTCGGCGGACACCCCATCCCATTCGTCGAGCATGGCGGCGATGGGCATCAGGAAACGCTGCAGAAAATCGCGGGCCGCGGGCTCGCGCCACAGGGTGCGGGGCAACTGACGCAGCAGGTCATGGCCCGGGTAGTCCACCCGCGCGCTCTTGAGGCGCGGGCTCTTGCTGCGCGTGCCGGTGAGCTCGAAGACCAGCCACAGGTAGCGGCCAGGCGGCGCGATCACGGGGGCCTCGTACAAGGCATAGCCCTCGGCGGTGGCGCGGGCCAGGGGCCGCTGCGAGTCATCGCGATAAAGGCTCTGGGCCTGGGCGCCCTGATCGGCGCGGTGTGCCCAGACCCACGATGACAACAAGGGGGTCTCGTCGGGCAGGGCGATGGGGGTGAGCGCCTGACCCGCCGGGGGCGTGCGGGTCAGCGGATCGTCGTGATCGATCTCGTCGGCCGTGAACGCCCACACACGCACCGAGGTGCCCGCAGGCACGCAGGCCTCGATCTGCACCCGACCCCAGGTGCTCTGGTCATGACCGCTGTCCAGCGCATGGCCCAGCACGCGGCCACTGGTGAGGTAGCGGGCGCGGGCCGGGGCCGCATGGCGCAGGCCTTGGGCCGTCCAGTAGGCCACGCGGCCATCGGGCGCCCAGGCCAGGGCCGTGCCGTCATGGCCCGGCGCGCTCAAGCCCGGCAGCAGGGCCGGTTGGTGTCCCAGCCAGCGCAGGCGCACGAACTCATCGCCCGGGCCCATGGCCAGCACGAGCAGGGTGCCGAACTCGGCATCGTCTTCACCCGACAGCACATCGCGGGCCTGGGGCACGCCATAGGGCGGCTGGTGCTGCAGGTGCAGGGGCACCAGGCGGGCCTGCACCGTGCCCGGCGAGGTCAGCACCCAGGCCTGACGACCACCCTGCCGCGCCGCGTTGACGCTCAGGCGGGCGGCCCCCGGGAGGGCGGGCCAGGGCGTGCGGCGCGGGGCCTCGCAGGCATCGAGCCACCAGGTGCTGCCATCCTGCAGCAGCACACAGACCTCGTCGCCACAGGCCGACAGGTCCAGCGGCACCGCCGGCAGATCGATGCGGCGCGTGACCTCCTGCTTCCACAGGTCGATCAGCCAGACGGCGGAGCGGGCCGGGTCGGCCACGTAGAGCAGGTCGTCGGCCCCGACAGCCAGGGCTTCAGGCCGCACCGGCAGGTCGGCACCCGGCAGAGGCTGGCCATCGGGCTCCGTCTCGGGGCCGGTGACGACCAGGGGATGGCTGCGGTCATCGTGCACCCCCAGGGTCGAGGTGCTGCCCCACAGCACGTATTGCAGGGCGCCCTGCTCGGGCAGGGCATGGAAGAGTCGGCAATGCGTGTCAAAGGCCAGACCAGCCCAGGGGGCCGTGGCCGTTGAAGGACCCGCGGGCAGGGGTGAGGTGTCAGGCGCGAGCGTGACGACGTCATCCACCAGGGTCGTGTCCTCGAAAGCCGCACGCAGCCAATGCGCGCGACCGCGCATCAGCAGGGTTCCGGCGTCAAGCGTGAGGCGCATGGTGTGGGCTCGGCGTTCAGCAATCGTCACGCAGCACGGGCACAGGCACGGGCGGCGTCATGGGTGGGGGCGTGATGGCCTGCCCCGGTGCGGGCAGGGGCGTGGCGGCATCGACCACGGTGATGCCGGCCAACTCGGGCACCACCCATTCGGGCAGGGTGAGCAGATCGACGCTGACCCAGGTCGACGGAGCACCGTTCTGGCCGGGCACTTCCCGGTCCAGGCGCAGGGCCTCGATCCAGGAGACGCCTTCGACCTGCATGGCCACACCTTCGAGTTCGCGGGCCAGCAGGCGGCGGCCCAGAGGCCAGCCACGGCCTTCCGGGCCATACGGCGGCATGGGTGAGAGGTACTGGCGCAGCAGCATGTCCAGCCAGTCGCGCACAGCATCCAGGCCATAACCGTCCTTGACCTGCACGGACAAAGCCAGGGCCACGCGCTGGTAGGTGGGCGGGATCACATGCAGCTCGGTGGTGACCAGGCGCCACTGATCGAGCCAGGCACAGACCTGGCCCAGCTCGTAGGCATCGGGCCGGGGCGCCTCGGGGTGCTGGGCATCCCGCGCGGGCCAGACCACCACGCTGACATTGCCGGGCTTGGCCGACTGGCTGGGCGCGTGGAACAGGGGCAGGCATTCGGCGCGGCCCAGGCTCACGGTGGGCGTCTGCAGGGCCAGCTCGGCAAAGTCATCCCGCGTGACGGCGCGGCGGTTGCGACGCAGCTCGGCGGGCACGCGCTGCAAGGCGGCATCCAGGCTTTCGCTGTCGACCCCACCTTGCGCCGCCAGGGGGTTGGTGCACACCAGCGTGACCTGGGTGGGCCGCTTGAGCGGCGCAGCGGGCACCGGGCTGGTCAGCACATCGCCCCACTTGGTGATGGACGCCGGCGGCACATTGCCCTGGCTGCCACCGCCCCAGCGGTATTCGTTGACGCGGATGCGCTCGCCCAGTTGCGGGAAGCGCTCGCCAAAGCGCACGGTGCCGGCTTCGGCATCGAGGGTGAAATGGCGGTCGTCATGGGTGCTGGCGTCCAGGGTGTCGACCTGGGTCCAGTCGGTCCACACGCCGCCTTCTTCGACCTGCAGGCGCACGCCCTGGCGCGCGTCGGACAGCACCGGCGCATGGGCCAGCTGGAAGACCTGGTCGGGCTGACCGGCCCCGCTGCCCAGCAGCTCGGGCGCGGCCCGGACGCTCTGCTCGACCGGCAGGGCATTGAGGGTGATCAGTTGCACCTGACCGATGCGACTGCCGTCGCCACGCCACACGCGCAGCCAGAACCAGACCTGGTCGGCGCGGTCGTCGTCCAGCTCGGGTGGGTAGTCCCCGGTGCCCGCCAGTGACGGGGGCGCCTCTGGCACGCCCAGGCCACTCAGGTCGGCGGGCAGCTCCAGGCGGACCACGCCCTGGCGTGTGAAGCCCTGGGTGGTGTCCCCCGACACCCGCACGGGGGTGTAGTCGGGCCCGCCATCGCGCCCAGGGGTGTGCACGGTGGCCTGCCACCACAGCGAGGGGCCGACATCGCCCGAACAGGCCGGGGCCTGCTCGATGTCCGGGAACCAGGCCGCCGGTGAAAAGCCCACGCTGAGCGACAGCGGCCGACCCGCCACATTCAGCAAGTCCTTGGCCGGATCGGGCGTGACCTTGGGGTTCTTGAGCACGGCGATCCACACGCAACCATCGACCGTGTCGGCAAAGTCGATGGGATCCGATGCGCCGTCGGAGGCCAGGGTGACAATCTCATACGGGGCCACGGCCTCCAGGGCCTTGCTCTGGGCATCGTGATGGGTCTTGAGCGCATCGATGCTGCCCTGCACGGCCGTCTTGAGCTCCGGATCGAGCTGAGCCAGGAAGGCGCTGACTTCATCGGGCTGCGACTCGTTGACCAGGCGGTGGCGGGCCACGGCCACGCAGTCCAGCGGCCAGACGGTGACATCTTGCGTGACGGTGAAGATCGTCTTGCCCGCCTTGAGCTGATCGCCCGCATACACGGCCACACCGTGGGCCACCTCGCTGCTGGCGCGCACCAGGGTGGTGGCGGCGCGGGCGCCGTACAAGGGCACGTCCAGCAAGTGCAGGAAGGCCAGCTTGGTCGCCTCGGGAATCTGGTTGAAGCGGAACTGCAGGCCCTCGCCCAGATAGGCAAAGAGCTGCAGCAAGGTGATGCCGGGGTCGCTCTCCTGATGGTCGGTCCACTGCGGGTTGTAGACAGGGATGCGGTTGCGCAACTCCAGGAACAGGTCCTCGAAGCGGCGATCGTCCAGGATGGGGGTGATCAATGGCATGGTGTGCCCCGGCCCGTCAGGCCTGCTCCAGGTAGAAGGGGTAGACCAGGATGTCCTGACGTCCGTCGAGCACATGGGCGTAGCGGATCTCGATCAGGACCATGGACCGGTCGTCCGTGGGGGTGACGGTCACATCGGTGACCTTGATGCGGCTCTCCCAGCGGGTGAGCGCATTCGTGATGTCGCGGCCGATGCCTGCGCGGGTGCCCGGGTTGTTGGGCTGCATCAGGTAGCGGCGCAGACCACAGCCGAAATCCGGGCGCATGACACGCTCGCCCGGTTCGGTGTCCAGGATGGTGAAGATGGACTGGCGCACCTTGTCGGGCCCCGACACCAGGGGCAGGCGGCCCTGGGCATCGGGGGCGATGGGCTGGCCCAGGCCCTGGCCCAGGCGATCGAAACGATGGAGGGTGCTGATCATGCTCTGGCTCCCGCAGGGCTCCACTGGGACACGACCGGATCTTCATAGACCAGGGGCTCGCCCACCGGCGGCACCGGTGGCAACTGGCCCTGCGCATCGGGCCGACGCGCGGCGGCGTCCTGCAGGGACTGGTCGATCGGGCCGATGACGTTGTTGCCATAGGCATCGAGCTGGGGCTGGTCTTCCATGCCGGTGTCCTGCTGGATGCGTTGCTCCAGGGCGCCCAGGTTCTTGGTCAGCGCATCCTTGAGCTCATCGGGCTTGACCAGCACGTCCACGCCATTGACCTTGACGCTGAACTCGGCATCCAGATCGATGCTCGGCGGCGTGACGGCCAGGGCCGCATCCAGGCCCACGGCCAGCTTGACCGAGGGCGGAATGCAGAAGCGAAAGACCAGCAGGAACCACAGATTGAACACGAACACCACGATGGGCAGGAACAGGTTCAGCACGAAGAGCGCAATGATGGTGATCAGGGGAATGGAGAAGCTGCAGATGGCTTCACCCCCGACGTCGTTTTCCTGCGCCTGCCCGTCCTTGACCTTGGGGCTGAGGTGCTGTGGCTGCACGAAGCGCACCGGCGACAGGCGTCCCTTGGGGCGCAACGCGGCCTGCGCCGCCAGCTCGCGCAGATCGGGCATCTTGATGGTGATGGGGCGGTTGGACGAGCCCAGCACATCGAAGGGCGCCGCCACGCGGAAAGCCTCGGTGGGGCGGCTCCAGGTCAGGGGGCCATGGCAGTCGGGCGACTTGCCCACGCGCCCCGGGCAGGGCGCATGGCGGCGCACGAAGCAGCGGATCTCGTAGGTGGTCTGGTCATCAAAGCGGGACTGGGCCTGGTGGTCATGCTGCAGGCTGGTGGTGGGCACCAGGCCATAGAGCAGGGTGCGGCCCGCCGCGTCGTGCGTGGTCTCGCGCGGATCGGGCACCAGGTTGAACAAGGGGTAGTGGTGCTCGCCCGAGGTGATGTCGGCCACCTGCTCGGCATCGCTGAGTTCACGCCACTGGCCGAAGGTCGCGCTGGGTCGGCCGTTCACGACGGTGGGGAACCAGCCGTCGATCTTCACGGACACCTGTTCCCGGGCCATCACCTGGGTCAGGGCCTGACGGGCCTGGGCCACGGCCTGGGCCCGCGCCAGCAGGAAGTGGCCCCAGTCGGGGTGGCCTTCGTCCTGCGCCCAGGCGGTCTGGCGGGCCTGCACATTGAGCTTGAGCTCGGCGCTGGACTGAGGGTCGACGCCGCAGGCCTCCAGCACCTGGAGTTCCATGAGGTCGGCCTCGGCCTGTTTCAGGGCCACCGAGGCCGCCTCGATGTCGGCCACCTTGGCGGCCTCGGGCACCACGCTGCGGCGACGGCGCACGACAAAGCCGGCCTGGCAGACCTGATCGCGGCCCACGCGTGGAAAGCCCGGGGCATCGCAATGCAGCTCGCATGTGACCAGGTAATGGCGATCGTGCGTGGGCTGGTAGAGCTTGCGCAGGGCACTGGGGGCCGAGCGGGCACGGTAGAGCGGCTGGCCGGCATCGACATCGGCCTGGGTGGCCACCTGCCCCTTGCCATTGAGGGCCAGCAGCAGGCTGCGCAGCGTGGCACCGGGCACCTGCACCAGGTCCTGGTTCTGCACCACGTCGATGACCGGGTCGTACTTCAGCGAATGCTGGGGCTGAGCCAGAAAGCCCTCCAGGAAATCATCGCCCGCGAACTTCTGGATGGCTGGGGCCGAACCTCGCCCGGCCGTGGGCAGGCCGGGATGCTCCCAGCGGTACCAGGGGCCCACCAGGCGCCACACCGATGAGGCGGTGGCGCCGGTGGGAGTGCCCGTGGAAGGGATGAGCGCGGGGTTCACCATACGTTGCCCGCCCCGGGGGTGTAGCTCGGTGAGATCACGCCTGCCGACGCGATCAGGGTCTGGCAACGCACGATGCCGTCGCACGCGACCACGGGAGCATGCACATTGACGGCCGAGGCATTGACCTCCACCGTGGCATTGGCCGTGATGGTGATCTGCCCGGCAATGTTCATGACAATCTTGCTGCCATTGCTGTGCTGCACGGTCAGCTCCTGCGCCACATCGTCGAGCACGATCTTGTGGCCGCTGGCCATGGACACGGTGACCTTGGCCGCGCCCTCGGTGTCATCGAACTGCAGCAGGCTGCCCGAGCGGGTCTTGAGCGTGCGCAGGTTGTTGGCGCTCTGAGCGCTTTCGGGCAAGGCCCGTCGGCCGTTCCAGCAGGCACCCACGATGTAGGGACGAGACGGATCCCCCGCCTCGAAGGCGATCATGACCTGCGAGTCCACCTCGGGCAGGATCTCCAGCCCCTGGTCATCGTCGGCATAGGGCGTGATCAGGGTGGCCCAGGCGCGCACGGACTCGCCCGCCGCCCCGAAGGAAGGGAACTTGACCTGCACGCGGCCCTTGGCATCGGGGTCGACCAGGTCGGTGACGATGGCCGGGTACAGACCGAACCAGCGCGGACCGGCGCCATCGGGGCTCATGCGGGGATCAGATGTGGTGCTCATGGTGTCAAGCCCCCTGCCCGATCCAGGCGCGTTCGGCCTCGAAGTGGGTGCGGTAGCCCTCGCTCTGGTCGTAGGTGTGACTCACCCGGGTAACGTAGTAGCCATCGCCCTCGAACAGCGGGCTGACCCGCTCCAGTCGGAGGACGGATCCGACAGCCAGTTGCGTGTGCCCCGAGGTCACCCCCGAAGCCCGCACAAAGCGGCGCGCCCGCGCCAGCATGGCGGCGTCGGCCCAGGCACGGGCCTCTTCACCTTTGAGCGGCGCCTCCCGCACCCGGTGGCTGACGCGCTCACCAAAGGCCCGGAACAGCACCAGGGGCCCGTGGGTTTGCCCCTGCGCATCACCGCGCACCACCTCTGCACCAGCGCTCTCGTCGATGGCCTCTTGCTGGGCATCGTCGTAACCGGCCACCACCACCTCGGTGCGCTGGTGGGCCAGGTCCGCGCTCAGGCGCACATTCAGCAAGTCGGCGCCCTGGATCAGCGTGAGACGGCTGCCCTGGCGTTGATCACGGCTGGCCAGGCACAGGGTGTCCCCCTCGACCCAGACATCGGCACCCAGCTTGCGGGCCCGCTCCCTCAGAAAGGCCAGATCGCTCTGGTTCCATTGCTGCACGAGCGCAAAGCGCGGCCCGCTGACATCGGCGCGAGCCCGCAGACCATGCTGGGAGGCGATCTGCTGGACCAGGTCGGCATCGCTGACCTCCTCGTAGGTCTTGAAGCGACGCGTCATGCGCAGGTCCATCAGGCGGTCCTCGGCCAGGCAGCAGACCTCGGGCGCGCGGCCCTGGTCCATGCTCAGCTCCAGCGCACTGACCTTGCCGGTGAACAGGTCGGTGGGCGCGTCCGAAGGCCCCATGCTGACAATGATCTCGCGCCCGAAGTCCAGCACCTGGCCATCCAGCCAGAGCTGGCCTTCCACCGCCTCGCCCGGGCGCGGGCCGATGGCGATGAACTGCGCCACCAGTTGCTTGAGACCATCGATGTCCTCGTCGATGCGGATCTGGACGGCATCACGTGCCAGATCCGGCTGCACCTGACCCGCCACCTTGAAAGACGGCCGGGTGAAGGATTGCAGGGGCAAGGGGCTCGCACTCATCGTCGGGTTCTCGTGTCAGTCATCAATCGTCAAAGCCCCAGGCGGCCGTGCGCGCCGCCAGTTGGCGGGTGCGGCGCTCCAGCGCCTGCCAGCGCTGTTCGTCCTGCGGGCTGGGAGGCGCACTGGGGGATTCGGCGGGCTCGCCACCGCTGCCACGGGTCGAGTCCACCACCACTTCGCTGTTGATTTCACCAATCTGGACGGGCATGCCGGGATCTCCTGGGTCGAGTCGTCAACGGGCCGAACGCGAACGGCGGCCCTTGCAGCCACAGCCCCGGCTGACCGGGGTGCTGCTGGATCGGGGGCCGCGTGCCGTTGTGCGGGGGGTGCTGGTGCTGCCCGCGCGCACGGGCGTGCTCGTGGACACGGGGTGCCCCAAGGCCATGCGCTGCGGATCGGGCGCACTGGAGACCACCGCGCTGCCCACGCGAGGCCGCAGCGGCACGCCCGCGCCCCAGGGGCGGTCCTGCGTGTCGGTGGTGGCCTGAGGGCCCAGGCCAAAAGCCTGCTGGGTCTGACGCGCCTGGGCCTGATGCACCTCGCCCTTGAGCTGGGTGATGCTGGCGCCCAGGCCGCCGCGCACGGCCACGGCCTGGCCCTGGCGCAGGGCTTCGCCGCCACTGGCGCGTGTGGCGCCCTGGCTGGCTGTGAGGGCCGCCACGCTGCTGACACCACCACCCGCCACGCCTCCTCCGACCTGGCCGGCGGCCACCAGTGGCAGGCTCGCGGTGCTGCGGGCCGGGTCCTGCCCCTGACTCTGCACCCCGTTGGCGCTGCCCAGGCTGAGGCCGACCGGCAACCCGACCTCCTGACCCAGGGCCAGCTTGAGCGGATTGGCCAGGCCACTGGCCAGGGCGCGCCAGGCCGATGGATCCAGGCCGTGACGCGCCGCCAGTTGCTGCAGGCTTTCGCCGGGCATGGCCTGCACCAGCTTGTCGAGCGCACTGGGGCTGCCGGACGTGCCGGGCGTGCCTGGGGGTGCGAGCGACGACCCGGTCTGCCCCGATCCGGCGCCCGCGCCCGGTCCCTTGGGTGCCGGGGGGCTCTTGTAGACCCAGCGCGGATCCTGTCCCTTGATGGACACCGAGACCTTGGCACGCAGGGGCGTGCCCTCGGCGTCGAACAGGTCCAGGTCGATGTTGGCGCTGTCCATGGTGCCCTGCACCATGAAGGTCCCCCACTCGAAGAGCACCCGGGGTGGGGCCTCCTTGCCAGGCGCCGTCCCCTGGGGCCGCACGAAGCGCTCGACCATCTTGGTCTGCTCCAGCACATCGCCACCGTCGTCGGCCACATCGAAGATCAGATCGAAGCTGACCTGCATCTCACCGGTGCCGGGACGCTGGCGCGCCTGCGCCCCGGCCTGCGCCCCGCCGGCCGTCTTGTTGGAGATCTGCACCCGCAAGGAGGTGGGGTTGAAGGGCACCAGCACCGAGCTGTCCTTGACCTCGGTGGGGTTGTCCGTGGCCGTCATCTCGGCCAGGCGAGCCTTGCGCAGATCGCTCATGGTGTGGGCTCCGCGGGCAGCAGACGCAGCCCCTCGTGGACCAGGGTCAGCTCTTCGATCGCGACCTCGCCCGTGCGGGCATTGAGCTCGGGCCCCTTGATCTTGGAGGGCAAGGCGCGGTCGAACACCCAGGTGGCGCGCACCGTCTTGTCTGCGCTCATGACCTGCACGATGCCGTCATACCGGGGCACGGGCCGCTCGCCATTGAGGATGCGCTGCATCCAGTACCACAAGGCCGGATCGACCGTGGCCTGCGCATCGGGGGCGTGGAACATGCCGCGCTTGAGCACCAGGGGCGCGTACTTGGCCCGGCCCACGCGGCGCACCACGCCGTTGTTGCGCCCACCCTCGAGATACTCCTGCACGTCCATCTCGATCTCCAGGCCGGTGCAATCCTGGAACGAGCCCTGGAACGCCCCCTCGGTCAACTGCTTGCCGCCGCTCGGCGCCTTGAAGCCATCGCCGGCGGCAGGCAGGCGCTGGCGCCCGGCCAGGATGTCGGGGGACTTCAGCAGGCGCACCTCGAAGCGAAAGGATGTGAGCAGGAAAGGATCGGCCATGGTGGGTCAGTCCTCGAGGTTCAGGGTGCCGTCACCCTCGCGGCGCAGGCGCACCAGGATGAACTCCAGCGGCTCGGCGGGGGCCACGCCGACCTCGATCAGCAACTCGCCGCGATCGAGCCGCCAGGGCTCGCTCAGCACGCGCACGAAAAAGGATTCGGCCTCGGTGCGGCCGGCAAAGGCGCCCACGCGGAACAGACCGCGCAAGAGGCTCTCGATGGCATGACGCAGATCGGTCCACAGGGCCGGTCCATTGGGTTCGAACACCGCCCACTGCGTCTCGACCAGCAGGGTGCGGCGCAACATCAGCATCAGGCGGCGCACGGACAGCTGGCGCCAGTCCCGCTCCCGCGAGAGGGTGCGGGCCGACACCAGGGTGATGCCCGAAGCCTCGCGGGTGAAGCAGTTCAGACCCAGGGGCAACAGGGCCTCGACCCGGCCCTCGGGCTGGCTTTCAGCCACATGGATGATCTGGCGGGCGACCTCGTTGGCCGGCCCCCATTGCAAGCCACGCTCGATCTCGCGGCGCGCCACGATGCCCGCCGCCACGGCGCTGGGTGGCAAGGGCCGCAGGCGCGCACGCCCCGGATCCTGCCCCTCGGTCTGGCGGCGCGCGGGCAGCAGCCAGGGGTGGTAGGCCGCCGCCCAGGAGGTGTCGAATCCCGAGCGCCATTGTTCGATTCGGGCCTGCGACAGACCCGGGGGCACATCCAGCAAGGCGATGAGGGCCTGCGTGGCTTCGCAGAACTCGATGACTCGGCGCTGCAGGCCGATGATGGTGTCCAGATCGGCGCTGCGGCGCGGATCCAGGATCAGGCCCGTCAGGCTGCTGGGAGGCTGGGCGCTGGCCGCCGGGGTGACCGTGAGCTCGACGCAGGGTGCAAAGCTGGCCCCCGCGCTGCCGGTGACGGTCTCGACCACCTCATCCATCTGGGCCCACTGGGCCGGCAGGTACAGATCCGGCAACAGCACCTGCGTGATGCCGGCCGTGCCCACCACCGCCACGCCATCCACCGGGGCCAGGGCCATGAGGCCACTGCCCGGCTGCTCATCGGCCGGGGTCCACTGCGCATCGAAGAAGTCCTCCGGGACAATGTCGCCATAGCCATCGAGCCCCCCGCTGAAGGGCCCGCTCTGGCCTCGCAGCAGTTCGACGCGGGTGTCCTGGGGGCGCAGGCGCAGGCCCGCCCAGTCCGGATGAGGCCACAGCAGGGAGGAGCGATCACACAGCACCGTGGCCAGCCACTCGGGGTGCTCGGGCGACAAGGCCAGGTGCTCGAACGTCTCCTGACGGCCCGCACCATCGTGCACGCTCAACCAGGCCTCGACCAGCTCGGCCCGCAGGGGCCGCGCCGGCAAAGCCACATCCAGCTGCAATTGCCAGCGTGTGCGCGCCCGTGCCGCATCGTTGAGCGCGCTCAGGCCCTCGCAGAACGCCAGGGTCACGCCCCCGGCCTCGTCGGTGAAACGCAGCAGGCTGCCGGGCACCACGGGCGAGCTCAGATCGACCAGCACGCTGCTGGCCGAGGCCGCGTCGATGCCCACCGAGGTGGCGCTGAAGCCCAGCTCGACCCGCAGGGCATCGCCCCAGCGGCCCTCGTTGCGGGCACGCAGACCCAGCTCCTGCGTGAAGGCTCCGCCCAGCAGCCCGAGGGAGCAGCCGTCGCCCAGGGCCGCACCGCGCTCATGCACGATGCGCACCACCCAGGCCAGGCGGCCCCCTTGCTCGAAGTAGCTGGCCACGGCGTGGGGCAGGGCCCCCGGCCCCTCGAAGCCGCCAAACACACGCACATAGTCATCGAAGCTGCGCACCGGCACCGGCACGCTGCGGCGCAGCGGCCGCTCCGGCTGCGTGACCTGGGTCCAGCCCGCCGCCCAGTCGGTGTCGACCACCGGCACATGGGCCGGGCCGCGCGGCGCCACGCCCACGAAGGCACACACATCCATGCGCTGCGGGTGCAGCGTCACATCGGTGGCGTCGGGCAGGGCGTAGGCCCCCGGCACACCCAGCGGAGAGCGGGCGGACTGCAGCATGCGTGCTTACTCGTAGGTCACGCCTTCATGGGTCAGGTGCAGCTCTTCCATGGCCACTTCACCGCCGCCCTTGGCAGCCAGCGTGGGGCCGACCCACTTCTTGGGCTGGGCGTTGTTGAGCTTGAAGGAGGCCACGGGGTTGCGGGCTTCGTCCAGCACGGTGATGGTGACCGAGCGGCGGCCATCGCCCCCCTCGCGCACATCCTTGACCCACTGGAACAGATCGGTCGAGCCGATCAGACCGCGCTTGAGGGTGACGTCCTCCTGCTTGAAGGTGTTGGCCACCTTGCGCACGGTGTTGACCGGGTCGTTGCCGTTGCGGTACTCGGAGTAGTTGATCTCGGTGCCCAGACCACTGACATCGGAGAAACCGGCGATGACGCTGGTCTCACTGCCCGTGCCCAGAGACACCAGGAAGTTGAAAGCGCCGTAGGGGTTGTTGCGTAGCGTTGCCATGCTCAATGCTCCTCAATCAGGACTTGGCGTCGGCCGTCCACTGGCCGATGCGGAAGATCACGTATTCGGCCGGACGGCTGGGCGCCACGCCCACCTGGCAGATCATTCGACCGTTGTCCAGATCGTTCTGGGTCATGGTGCTGCGGTCGCAGCGCACGAAGTAGGCCTCTTCGGGCTTGGCGCCCAGCAGCGCGCCATCGCGCCACAAGACATAGAGGAAGTCCTCGATGGTCGAGCGGATGTTGCTCCACAGGCGCTGGTTGTTGGGCTCGAAGACCGCCCACTGCGTGGCCTTCTCGATGGAGTGCTCCATGTAGATGAACAGGCGCCGCACGTTGACGTACTTCCATTCGGGATCCGAGCTCATGGTGCGCGCACCCCAGACGCGGTTGCCACGGCCTTCGAAGAAGCGCAGGCAGTTCACGCCCTCGGGGTTGAGCACGTCCTGGCGGGCCTTGTTGATGTTGATCTCGAACTTGGTCAGGCCACGCACGATCTCGTTGGCCGGGGCCTTGTGCACGCCGCGCTCGATGTCGTTGCGCGCATAGATGCCGGTGACGAAACCCGAGGGCGGCAACAGCAGCTTGCGCGGCGGCACGCCCGGCACCGTGGGCACCAGGGGGTCGAGCACCTCGATCCAGGGGTGGTAGAGGGCGGCGTACTTGCTGTCGAACTGGCCGCGGAACTCGCGGATCTCGGTGACCGAGCTGTTGCGCGGGCCATCGACCACGGCGATGCGGTAGCGGTACTTCTCGGCATGGGCGATCAGGTGACCGGCAGCGACCTGGATGGAGGTGTCATCCAGCAGGGCCCCGGCATCGGGCAGGGCCACGATGGCGATGTCCTCGATTTCGCCCAGGGCCTCCAGGCCGGTGGCCTTTTGGGTGACCACATCGGGGTCGGCCTCCAGGCCCAGGAAAGCATCGGCGCCGGGCAGCTCGCCATCGGTCACACCGCGGCCCGGGTTGTTGATGTCGCCCAGGCGCTTGTCGGCCGCCTGCAGGCCCACCATCAGGCTGGCAGGTGCCCAAAGATCGCCCATGGGATCCCAGCTGAGCCAGACCATGGCGTTGTCGTCCTCGGGATCATTGAGGTCGAGCACGCGGCTGATGAAGCGATGCTGGTCAGGATGGGCGGCCAGTTGGTCATACGCATCGACGCGACCTTGCGGGCCATAGACCGTGGTCTTGAGCTCGACCAGCGCGGCCTGCTCCACCGTGCCGGGCAAGGCGCCCACGGCACCGGTGCTGTCGACAAAGGTCTGGCGGCCATCGGCGTCGACCTGCACCACGTACAGGCGCTCGGCCACCAGGGCATCGTTGCCCTTGAGGTCGGCGTCGCCCGTGCGCTTGACCTCGATCACCGCGCCATGGCGCACGCTCTTGACCTGCACACCCCAGGTGTGGCGCGCCAGGATGTCCCCCACCACCGTGGGATAGGTGAAGGCCAGGTTCTTGCTGCGCACCACCTGGGTGTCGACCAGCACATTGCCATCGGCGCCGGGCCAGCGGGCGCGCCACTGGGCCGTGCCCACCGAGGTCAGCACCGTGAGCTTGGCGATGTGATCGTCCACCGCCAGGCCGGCTGCGGGAGCGAACACCCGCGACACATACAGGCGCTTGCCGCCGTTGTTGAAGAAGGCCCGCGCGGCATGGGCCAGGTAGGACACGCGCTCGGGATCGGCGGCCAGGTTCAAAGGCTGCAGCCCGCCATACACGCGCTCGAACTCGGTGTACGAGGTGATCAGGCGCGGCTCGGATGCCGTGGCCGTGAGGTCACCCACCGTGTAGGCCACGGGACCATAACGGGTCACGCCGGCGAAACCGGTGGTGCTGGTGGGCACGCCTTCAATCGATTTGGAGCGAAAACTCACCTCTTCGACATAGACGCCTGGTGCGAGGTACTCGGGCATGTGCTTCCCCTTATGGTCAACGTCAGACAATCAACTGGTTCATGGCCGTTCAGAACAACAGATCGGCCTCGTTCATGGTGCGCACCTCACCCAGCTTGAGGGTGAGCGCGCGCGCGCTTTGCGGGAGATAGGCCGCCGGAACGGCACGGCCTTTGAGGACTTCATCGAGGGCGCTGGTGCCACCGTCTTCCAGGGGCAGGCTGGCCAGCGGATCGGCCGCGCTCCAGACCGCCTCGGGCGGAGGCAGGAACACCCAGATGTGCAGCGGGATCTGGGCCGGCAAGGCACCACCGCCGGACACGGCCGAAGCGCCCAGCACGAGCAGGAACTCGCCCCGGTCATCGCCATGGCCCCAGCCCAGCTTCTTTTCTGCAGCGAAGTTGGGGGCCCCAGCCCCCGGCTTGGTGCACACCACCCGCGCCCAGGCAATGGGCTCGGACTGCCCGCCACCCAGGCTGCGCAGGATGCGTCCACGCACCGCCGTCGAGCCCGCCGGCAAGGGATAGGCGGCCCCCGGCCACAACCAGGCGGTGCGCGTGTTGACGGTGCTGGCCGGCGGCAGGCCATCGACCAGCACCGGTGTGAGCGCCACACGGCGCGGCACGAAGCGGCGCGGGTCCTGGTCGACGCTGTAGACCGACAGGCGCGGATCACGCGCCCCGTAGGCCCGCAGCTCATGGCCGGTCGGCTCCGCCAGCTCGACCGCCCGCGCCAGCAGGCGCTGGTAGCGCCCTGCCAGCCGCAGGGCATGGCGGGACTGGGTGTGCGCTTCCAGGCGCTGCACCCAGGGACGCGTGCCCACGGCCTGCAGATCACAGCACAGGGCCTGCCCTGCCAGCGGCTCCAGCGGCATCTGGGTCAGGGCATCGACCCATTGCACCCCCAGGGCCAGCCGATGCCCCACTCGACTGAGCGGCACGGTGTTGCCCATGTCCAGGGCCGGAATCAGCAGCGGTGCGTTCATCAGCCCCCTCGCAAGCGGATGTCCGCATCGGTGACGGGGGGCTGCATCAGGGTCTGGCGCGTGTCGATGCGCACGACGCGCGCCACATACGGCACCGAGAGCCGGTAGTCGCTGGGCAGGGAATCGAAAGTGCGCATCAGAGCCTCGGTCGAGATCTCTTCGAGCACCAGTTGCACCGCGTCGGTGGTGGCCGCCACGGGCTCGTCGGCATAGGCAGCCGGCAACGCGGGCGAGTACAGCAGCGGCCCCGACAGCACGGGTGTCTGCTCCAGGGTCTGCATGGCCCGGCCGATGATCATGTGCTGGTGCTCGGCGTTGTCAGCCCAGGGGGTGAGCAAGTAGTGCAGGTCCAGCGCCAGATGGCCCTTGCCATCGCCATGGCCGACCGCCGACCAGCTGGTGCGCATGGTCTTGTTGAAGTCGACGCGGTAGAGCAGGATGGACAGGCCATAGGTGCCCATCACGGTCTTGGACTGGTCGTCAGCGAGGTCTTCGGTGCGGATCAGGACGGCCTTGGTGGTCTTGCCCGGCACAGGCTGACGCTCGACAAAAGCCGCAGCGAGCAAACGCTCGATGCTCTTACCAACGGCCGCGATGCTGGCATATCCACCCACTGAGTACCACCTTGTATTTGACTTGCGTCACAAACCATCTGCCCAGTCCCGCGGCAGGGATGCATGAGTCAGGGTGGGCAGTGTGCACAGGGCGGCCTGCAGGCAGCCATCCCTAGGGGTAGGGGGCGGCGTCGGAAAGTTGTCACAAAGGGTCACACAAGCGGCGACAAGCACCGTTGTGGGGCACGATCACAGGCGAGAGGACACCACCTGATCCCGGCCCGCGCCCTTCGCTCGGTAGAGGTTGTCGTCAGCGGCCGACAAGGCCTGCTCGCCCCGCCCACCGCAGGCCTCCACCACGCCCACGCTCATGGTGAGCCGCACAGGCTGGCCATCGAACACGAAGTTGATCTGCCTCAAGGACTCGCTCAACTGGCGTGCCACGGCACTCGCCTCGGCCAGCGTGGTCTGAGGCATCAGCACGGCGAACTCTTCGCCGCCCAGGCGTGCGGCCACATCCCCGGGGCGCACCCCGGCACTCAGCAACGCCCCCATGCGCTCCAGCACCACGTCACCCGCAGGGTGGCCAAAGGTGTCGTTGATGCGCTTGAAGTGATCGATGTCCATCATGATGAGCGACAGGGGCTGCCCGCCGGCCTCGTGCGGGCCCGAGACCTGGGCCAGCCGCCCCATGAACTCACGCCGATTGAACAGGCCGGTCAGGGTGTCGGTGCTCGCCAGGTGTTCCAGTTGCGCGCGTCGCTGGGCCAGGCTCTTGAACAGGTAGAGGATGCCCACGATGAAGGGCCACACGCTGACGTTCAGGACCACGGTCAACCACACCGTCCACCACCAGGACATGGGCTCGCCCGAATACACCGGCGCCGCCAACAGGGGGGCGATCGGCCGCCATCCCAGCGCCGTCGGCGCCTGGTCGGCCACCACCAGCAGGGTGCCCAGCACCATGCCGGGCATCAGCACCCGCAGGGGAAACAAGGCCCTGGCCATGACCAGCGACGCGATCGTCACCATGGCCATGGGGGTGTCCAGCACGCCATAGCCTGCCCACAGCACCACCAGCATCCACACCACAGGCGTGACACACAGATAGGACATGAGCCGACTGATGCGGTGGTTGCGGTCACGCCATGCCCAGGCCAGCCCGGCCAGCACCAGCAGCCAGAGCATGACCCCGACCAGGCTCTGTTGCACCCGCTGCAGTTGCTCGGGGACATAGAGCCTCAGCACATCCGGTCGGCTTTGCGCATAGGCCTGCAGCCCCCACAGACAGGCCAGCAAGAGCAGGCCCACCAGACAGAACACCACGGTGCCGCGGGCCGGGTGGCGCTCACGCAGCCAGGGATCGATCACGTCGTGCCAGACGATCACGCCAGGGCCTCCTCGCCGATCGGGGCTTCCAGCACGGACGATTCCGTGCGGTCGCGCCCCGCCGCCTTGGCGCGATAAAGGTTGGCGTCCGCCTGGCGCAACAGCGCCTGCGCGTCCACGCCCAGGCACTGCACCGCCCCCATGCTGACCGTCACGATCAGGGAGGCGCCTGCGCTGGAAAAGCGTGCGTCCTTGAGCTGCTGCTGCAGACGCCGACACACGGCCTCTGCCTCGGCCAGCGAGGTGTCGGGCAGCAAGACACCGAACTCCTCGCCCCCCAGGCGCGCCACCAGATCCCCGGGCACACGCAGGCACTGGGTCAGCACCCCCGCCAGCGTGGTCAGCACCTGATCCCCCATGGCATGGCCGTATCGGTCATTGATGTGCTTGAAGTGATCGGCATCGATCAGCACCACCGACAAAGGCTGGCGACTGTGCCGCTGGCGCAGCAGCTCCTCCTGCAGGCGGTCCATGAAATGACGGCGGTTGCTCAGCCGGGTCAGCCCATCGGTGATGGACAACTGCCGCAGCCGGCGGTGCAAGGCGTCATGCCGGGCGAACAGCAACATGACGATGAGCAGCACGGACGGTGTCCCCACATACAGCACCATGCTCTGCCAGTGCGCCCACCACCAGCGGGCATGCCCCTGATCAAAGGCCTGGGGTGTGATGGCCATCGCATACGGCAGGGCCCCCGCGAGCATGGCCACGAAGTAAGCCAGCAAGGCGGAGCCACACAGCAGGATCACCGTGAGCATGACGCGCCACTCGAACAGCAGCATGCCCACCACCACCACGCCCAGCAAGGCCATCATGGGCCCGGCGGTGAAGATGCCCGCTGCGATGGGGATGGCGGTGTAGACCACCCCGATGACCAGGGCCACCAGGAACTCGACGCCCGGCCGCCGGGCGGTGCTCTGGCGCTGGGGCCACAACCAGGCCGCGGTGCCCAGCAACAGCGCCTCCGCCCCCAGCAGCACGGCCTGCAGCGCCCACACCACCTCCACATGCAGCCCGGCTCGCACCTCGGGAGAACCCAGCGCCCAGGCATGCGTCAACAGGTAGGCCCACAGGAAGGGCTGGACGATCGCGATCGCCAGCAGGCATCGGCCGGTCGCATGGGACTCGATCAACAAACGCTCGATGACCTGGCGCATGCATGAATTGTCGGCGAAAGCACGCCAGAGTTGAGGCGCACAAGCGCCCCCTTCATGCCAGGGCCGATGCGACCCGATCGCGGCCGGCCGCCTTGGCGGCATACAACTGGGCATCGGCGGCACGCAAGGCCATCTCGCCCCGGCCACCCTGCACCTCCGCCACCCCGGCGCTCAGCGTGACATGCCAGGTCTGACCGTTGGCCGTGAAGGGATGGGCCTTGAGCGCACGCGCCAGCTTCTCGGCCACCCGCTGCCCCCCCTGCACATCCGTCTCGGGCAGGATCAGGGCGAACTCCTCACCGCCAATGCGTGCCGCCAGATCGAGGTGCTGGCGCACGCCGGTGCGCAGCAGGCGCCCCACCTCGGCCAGCACGGCATCCCCCGCCGGGTGACCGTACTGGTCGTTGATGCGTTTGAAATGATCGATGTCGCACACCACGACCGTGCAGGCGTGGCCCGCACGTGCCTGCCGGTGCGACTCGTCGGCCAGACGCGTCATGAACTCGCGCCGGTTGGCCAGCCCCGTCAGCATGTCGGTGCGTGCCAGGGTCTCCAGATCCACCCGATGCCGCGCCAGGCTGTTGAACAGGAAGAAGACCCCCAGCGCAAAAGGCCAGAGGCTGGTGTGCAGCACCACCCGCAGCCACAGGGCCCACCAGGGATCGAGCGCCACCCCCCGGAACACCGGCGCCGACAGCAAGGGTGAATCGCCCACCATGCCCTGGGCGTGGGCCCATTCGTAGCCCATGATCATGGCCACGCCCAGCACCAGCGCGGGCCGCAGGATGCGCAGCGGGAACAAGGCACGCGCCACCACCAGCTCCTCGATCACCACCATGCCCATGGGGGTGTCCTTGAGGCCATAGGCGATCGACAGGGCCAGCAAGCCGAGCAAGGTCGGGGTCACGGTGCACCAGGCCAGCAGGGGGCGCTCTTCGTCCATGCGGTCTCGGCTCCACCAGGCGTACACGCCGCACGCCACTTGCCAGACGATGAGCCCCGTCAACAGATGCTGCGCCCAGGGCAGGGCCCCGGGGCGGTAGTGGGCCAGCGCCTGCGCATCGGACAGGGCATAGGCCTGCAGCCCCCACAGCACCATCAGCATGGGCACGGTGGCCAGCGTGTAGAGCACGGCACTGCTGGTGTGCTGGCGATGCTTGAGCCCACCTTCGATCCAGCGCATCAGGGCCCGCATCATGCATCGACCTCCAGCACCGAGGTCACGAAACGGTCACGCCCTTCGCGCTTGGCTTGATAGAGGTTGGCGTCAGCGGAGCGCAACAAGGCCTCGACCCCCTGCCCGCTGGACTGCACCACGCCCATGCTCACGGTGATGCCCAGGGGCTCGCCACCCGCGCCCCCAAAGCGGTACTGCGCCAGGGACTTCTGAATGCGATAGCAGACGGCCTCGGCATCTTCGCGGCGCGAATCCGGCAGCAGCAGGGCGAATTCCTCGCCGCCCAGTCGGGCCGCCAAATCGGTGGGTGTGCGCACCCCCAGGTTCAGGACCGACGCCAGGCGCTTGAGCACCTCGTCGCCCATCAGGTGGCCATGCTCGTCGTTGATGCGCTTGAAGTGATCGGCGTCGATCAGCACCAGCGACAAAGGACGCCCCGTGCGCTTCTGGCGAGCCAGTTCCGTGTGCAGCCGGTCCATGAAACTGCGCCGGTTGGGCAGGCCCGTGAGCACATCGGTGGACGACAGATGCGCCAGGTGTCGGTGCAGGTTGTCCAGGCTCTCGAACAGCGCCAGCACCAGCACCAGCAAGATGCCCCAGCCAATGTAGAGCGCCAGACTGCGCCACCGCGCCCACCACCAGACGGCCTGACCGTCACGGAAAGCATGCTCGTTGATGGCCGGCCCATAAGGCACCTGATGCAACGCCACCAGGATGTCGTAGCTCATCAGGATCACCAGACTGACGACAAAAGCCACCAGCATGGTGCGGCGCTGCAGCAGCATCAGCCCAATCACCAGCACCCCCATCAGGATCAGGTTGGCGCTGGCCGTGAACAGGCCCGACAGGATGCCCAGCAGGGTGTAGATGCCTCCCACCACCAGGGCAATGGTCATCTCGATGCCGGGCAAGGCCTGCCGATCCCGACGGCGTGGCCACAGCCAGAGCGTCAGTGCGGCCAGCACCACCGTGCCCACCAGCAGCGCCGCCTGCAAGCCCAGCATCACCGGCACGCGCAGGCCCTGGCGGATCTCATCCTGCGACAGGCCATAGGCATGCAGCAGCAGGTAGATCACAAAGGCCGGCGTCGTCACCCCCGTGATCAGCAGGCAACGGCTGGCGGGCGTGGACTGGAGCAGGAAACGCTCAACAGCCTGGCGCATGAGGGGAGGGACTGACGGAGATCATCCTGGGTATATCGGCATCTGCAAGCGAGATTTGACCCTGCTATGCTAGCCGCATGAAGCTGATCCTGAGATGGCTGCTGCTCTCGGCGGCCCTGCTGCTCGTGTCTCAGTGGGACACCGGCATCCAAGTCAAGAATTTCGGCGCGGCCATGCTGGCCGCGCTGGTGCTGGGGATGCTCAACGCCTTTGTGCGCCCACTCCTCGTCTTGCTGACCCTGCCCGTGACCGTGCTCAC
>NZ_DASUIT010000083.1:0-32946 GCF_036279655.1 Aquabacterium sp.
ATCGTTCGGGTTCACCCCCTCGCCAAAGACCAAGGTATCGATCTCGCCCGTCAGTTGCCCTTGCAGGCTGACGGTGGTGCCGACACCCGACAGCACGTAAGTGTCTGCGCCTGCACCGCCTGTCAGAGTGTCCCCCCATCCGGTGGCGGTCAGCACATCTGCCCCCTCGGTGCCCGTCTGAGTGATCCCCGTGGCCACCACACGCGTAATCGTGTTCGCAGCCACGTCGGCTGGTGCCCATGTCACCCCATCATCAAAGACCACCGTCAACACCGGATCGGGCTGCCCGGGCTGCGGCATGACCGCGACGCTGTCACCACTTGCCTTGTGAATGAGCACCAGTACGCCGGGAATCAGCGGGGACTCAAGGGTCCGGTATACGACCTCCACATCCGACGACGAGATGCCATCGAGAAAACGCAAGATGATCGGCCCGGATGCCTGGACCGTGTCCTGACTGAAGCCCCGTCCAAATTCGAACACGGTGCCTGCGCCCCCTTTGAGCACATCGCGCCCGCCACCGCCTTGCAGGACATCTGCACCGCCACCGCCCGACAGCGTGTCGTCACCGCCCCCCCCGAGAAGGGTGTCGGAGCGACTGCCGCCGGTCACCAGATCGGCGCCAGCGCCCGCCATGATCAGCGCAGGCTCAGACGACAGGCCGTGCAGTTCATCGCCATACGGGGTCGCTGATGCGGCCAGGCGATGATAGAGATCGGCATAGCGCCAGACCGTGCCATCGGCAAAGGTGAAGGACTGGACCGTCTGAGCGTCGTTGAGATAGCCATTGAAGAAATTGGTGATCCGGATCTCATCGTCGCTGGAGCGGCGGACCAGCACCAGATCACTGCCGACACGCAAGGCCAGGACGTCCGAGACGCTCACCCCTTCAGTGAACTCGACACGCTCTTGCGAGAGGGTGTCATGCACGATCACATCACGCCCCCAGGTCGCACCGAAACGATAGGTATCGTTGCCCGCCCCGCCACACAGCGTATCGTTGCCCGATCCGGAGACCAGGGTGTCGTCGCCCTCATGGCCCAGAATCTCATGGGGGCGAGCATCGCCCGCCAGAACATCGGATGCGGATGTGCCTTGAACGAAATACCGCGAGTTTTCGGTCAGACGCAGTTGCGCCAGGATCGCAGCCGGATACAAGGACGATCCGTCTGCAAATTGCAGATGGTCGAGCCCTCCCAGATGGTCCAGCGGGCCAAAGGGACGAGCCACAACGATCCGATCGCTCGAATTGCGGAAGGTGATGGTCCACTGACCCCACTCGACAATCTGACCCGATTGCACAGCCGAGCGGTAATCCGTCTGTGTGAAGATCAGATCGGAAGCGGTGACGCCCGGCCCGAATCCCAGGGCGGTCGCGGTACTGCTCGAGCTCAGATCCAGCTGGTACAGGCCAAATCCGGGCGTCAGGGTGATGGTGTCCATCGTCGTGCTCCATGCTTTATGTCTTGATGGCGAGCGGCGGAAAGCCGTACGCAGTGCATGGCATTGTCTTCGATCACCGCTTCACATCCACCTCGGGGTTTCGCCCCCCTTGGAAGAGGGGACCTCACACCTTGCGCGGCCCCGCCACCCCCCGCTCGACCACATAGCTGGCCTGCGTGTGAAAGCGCGCATCCGCCCGCACCGGGAAGGCCGTGGCCCTGAAGTCACAGCGCAGCAACTCTGGCGTGACATCAAAGAGCGAGTAGCCGCGCTCGTCGCTGCGCACATGCAGCAGGTCGGGGTTGCTGCCCTTGAGCCAGCTGTTGAGCAACTCGCTGAGGCCCTTGGAGGTGATGGAGCTGGTGACGAACTCGCTGGCGATGATCGGGCTGGCAGGGTCACGCGGATCCTGACGCAGATTGGCCGCCACATGGCGATGCACATCCCCCCCGAGGCAGACCACATCGGGCACCCGGGGCTGGGCGATGGCGGCCATCAGGCGCTCGCGGGCCTTGGGGAAGGCATCCCAGCCATCTGAATAGACCAGCTCCCCCAGGGGCGAGCGGAAAACGCCTGGCGACATTTGCGTGGTCTGACCGATCAAACGCCAGTGCCCGGCGCTGCGGGCCAGCGCGTCCGCGAACCAGGCCTCCTGGCGAGCACCCAGCATCGATCGGGCGGGCTGCTCGATCTCGTCGCACTTCCACAGCAATCGCCCGCTGAACGGCGCATGCATACCCATGCAGACATTGGCATCGCGGTGCTGCCGGGTGTCGAGCAACCAGAGATCCGCCAACTGCCCCCACTGGTACTGGGTGTACATCGGCGCATGCGGCCCCACGGGCGCCCGCTTGGGCGAGACCGGCATGTGCTCGAAGTAGGCCTGGTAGGCCCAGCGCCGCACCCAGGAGAATTCCTCGGTGGACAGGTCGCCATCGGGGTCGGTCAGACCGTCGTAGTCGTTGCGGACCTCATGGTCGTCCCACATCAGCAGCCAGGGGTGCGCCGCGTGGCAGGCCCGCAGATCGGCGTCGAGCTTGTACATCGCATGATGAACGCGGTAATCCGGGAGCGCGAAGTGGATGCCGAACTCGGGGCGGTGCTGGCGCATCCTCAGGCGCCGGGGGGCCTCGGTTTCGTAGATGTAGTCGCCCACGAACAGGACAAAGTCGATGTCGCTGGCCGCGATCTCACGGTGCGCCGTGAAGTGGCCCATCTCGTAGTGCTGACACGAGGCCAGCACGAAGCGCAGGCGATCGACCTCTGCCGAGGGCTCCGGGGCCGTGCGGGTTCGGCCCACCGGGCTGCTCTGTCCCCCGGCGATGAAGCGATAGTGGTAGATGCGGGCAGGGCGCAGCCCCTCGACCTCGACGTGCACGCTGTGGCCACGCGCCGGGTCGGCCACGGCCTCGCCCTGGCGCACGATGCGGGTGAAGCGCGCATCTTCGGCCATCTCCCAGCGCACGAGCACGGACTGCGGCGGCATGCCACCATCGGGCTGCAGGGGCTTGGGTGCCAGACGCGTCCAGATCACGACACTGGCCGGCAGAGGTTCACCGCTGGCGACACCCAGCGTGAACACCTCGGCCGACGACACCCACTGACGCAGGGCCGTCTCCGCCCGCACGGGACGGGCAAACACTTGGGTCCAGGCCCACAAGGCGGCGGCGCGCGAAGCGCCGGACAGGAAGTCGCGTCGTTGCATGAAGGTGCCGATTATGCGGTCGCCCCGCCTGCGGAACGCGGCACAATGGGGCGATTGGTCCCTGACGATGGAGTGCACCATGCCGACTCGCCCCAGCAACCCCGACCCTTCCGGCGCCAACCCCTCTGGCGCGTCCACCCCCTTCTCCGGCCTGGGCGCGGGCCTGGAGTTCTTCCAGGACTGGATGAAGGCTGCGTCCAGCGCCTTGCCCAATCTGGGCGCGGCCGCTGCCCCGACCGGCAGCGCCTGGGCCATGCCCACGCTGGACCCCGAAGAGCTGGACAAGCGCATCCAGGAGCTCAAGACCGTGCAGTTCTGGCTGGAGCAGAACGCCCGCATGATCGGCATGACCATCCAGACCCTGGAAGTGCAGCGCATGACGCTCAATACATTGCGCGGCATGAAAGTGCCGGTCGATGCCCTGCGCGACGCCCTCAAGGCCCAGCCAGCGCAAGCCGCCCCAGCGGCCGATGCACCGCCCCCGACAGGCAGCGACAGCCCGGCCGACGCCGGCGCGTCAGCGGGCGTGAACCCCATGGCCTGGTGGGGCACCCTCACAGAACAGTTCACCACCCTGGCCTCCCAGGCCGTGCAGGCTGGGCAGGACGCCATGAGCGGCTTGCAACCCACGCCCGCAGCAAGCTCTTCCGACGCCGCCCCACCCCAGGGCGCCGCGAAGAAGGCCCCTCGCACGAGCAGCGCACGCAAGACCTCGGCCGGCGGCTCGGACGACACGCCGGCCAAAGCCGCCCGCAAGACCACGCGGCGCTGACCGGGGCCCGGGTGTCGCAGGGATGTCACACCCGGCAATTCGGTATGGACAAAGCGGCCCACTCGGCCGTCCACTACACACCTCATTGATCGAGCCGCGCTGAACGCAGGTCCAGCGTGGCTGGTTTGCGTTCTGACGATCTCATCGGGTGATGTCTCCATGCTCGCGCTCTTTTCTCCTCTCTCCGCTCTGTCGTCCGCCCGTGCGGGCACCTCACGGCAGCCCCTGCACTGCCTGAGCCTGATCAGCCTGGCGCTGGCGTGCGGTTCCGCCGCCCAGGCCCAGTCCAGTTCGGGCGTCGAGCTGTTCGGCCGGCTGGACCTGGGCATGGTGGCCTTCAAGGGCATCCAGGCCAAGACCACCACGGTGCTGGGCAGCGGCATGAGCCACGGCTCCTTCCTGGGCGTGCGGGGCGAGGAAGACCTGGGCCAGGGCTACAAGGCCGTGTTCGTGATGGAGCATGGTCTGCATGCCGACTCGGGCGACACCAACCAGCCCGAGCCCTTGTCGGGCCGCCGTGTGCCTGAATACGCCACGCGTGGCCTGCCTGACGAGATCGCACCGGTCATGCAGGCGGCCCTGGGCGACTTCCTGATCGAGAAGACCAAGCAACCCTTCTGGGGGCGACAGGCCCTGCTCGGACTGATCACGCCGGTGGGCGCGGTTCTGGGTGGGCGCCTGTACACGCCGGCCTACGAGATCTTTGATCGCTATGACCCCATGGAATCCGGCAATGTGGCCGACCCCTATGCCCTGCTGGCCGTGCCCGAGGCCATGGAGGTGCGCACCAGCCGCACCCTGCAGTACCGCATCGAGATCGACGGCCTGAGCGCGGCACTGGCCTGGTCGGGCGCCTCCAGCGAGGGCCTGACGCCGACGGGCCGCTTCATCGGCGGCTTCGTGGGTTACGAGACCCCGACCTTCAGCGCCTCGGTCGCCCATCAGCAGCGCAAGAACTCCCAGGGCCGCGCCGAGCTGAGCAACACCGTGGTCGGCGCCTGGTGGAAGATCGATGCTTTCAAGCTCATGGGCTCCTACATCGTGGCGCGCAACGATCACCCTGAGTTGGGCCTGGCGCTGCTGGCGCAGACCGAGGGGGTCTCGTCCGACCCGGATGTGCAGGCGGCCTTCACGGCCAGTGCCCAGGCCGTGGGCCGGCAACTGCAGATCGACAGCCACCTGGTGACCGTGGGTGTGCAGTACCGCCCTGCGCCGCAATGGCGCCTGATCGCCAACCACGCCCGCCTGCGCGAAGACAAGCTGGCGGCCGGCCAGGCCCAGTTGTGGGGTGCCGCCATGGAGTACAACCTGTCCAAGCGCACGGCGCTGTGGACCGCTGCCGCCTACATCGACAACCAGGCCGACCAGCAGGTGGCGCCCATCACCTCGAACAACTTCACGGGTTTCGCGCTGCGTCCCGGCCAGGCCACCTCGGCCCTGCAGGTGAGCATCAGCCACCAGTTCTGATCCCTCCAACACCCCCGAGAGAGTGCCCCCCATGGGGTGCACCCTCGAAGGGGATGGCGCCATCGCCCCGGGTTTTGCACACTCCGCCACGTTGTGCATGTTTGACCGAGGTCGCGCCATGAATGTTCGTCTGCCCTCACGCTCCCAGCCCATCCCCTTCGACGACCCGCTGCATCGCGCGTCGGGCGTCCCCGCCCGCGCGGCGGTCCGCTGGTCCCAGGCACCCGTGGAGGCACCAGCCCAGCCACAGCCCCACACCATCCATCAGGGCCACGCCAGCCTCATGCCGATGCGCTCCCTGGCGCGCGCTCAATCCATCGTCCAGACCAGCGCCGGACAGGCGCGCCAGGCCACGGTTCGCTACGACGGCACCCAGTCCTTGAGCGTGCGCTCATCGGCCACCGGCCGGCACTACCGCTTTGCCCACCCCGGCGCCGTCGAGGTGATCGATGCGGCCGATCTGACCCTGATGCGTCGCATCGAGGACATCACCGTGCTGTGACCCTGGCGGGCTGCGACACGCTACAGTGTCGGCATGAACATCAATGTGCACCGCCATCAACGCCAGAAAGAGGTCGTGGACGCCCTGCGCGGGGTGCTGCCCGAGCGCAGTCTGCTGTGGCACGACGAAGCCGTCACCCCCTATGAATGCGATGGCCTGAGCGCCTACCGCCAGCGTCCGCTGGTGGTCGCCCTGCCCGAAAGCCACGAGCAGGTGGGCGCCGTGCTCAAGGCCTGCCATGCCCTGGACGTGCCCGTGGTGGCCCGAGGCGCCGGCACCGGCCTGTCCGGTGGTGCCCTGCCCGATGCCATGGGGGTGACCCTCTCGCTGGCCCGACTCAACAAGGTGGTCCACATCGACCCGCTGGCCCGCTCGGCCATCGTGCAGTGTGGCGTGCGCAATCTGGCCATCAGCGAGGCGGCCGCGCCCCATGGGCTCTACTACGCGCCCGATCCCAGCAGCCAGATCGCCTGCACCATCGGCGGCAATGTGGCCGAAAACGCAGGCGGCGTGCACTGTCTGAAATACGGCCTGACCGTGCACAACGTGCTGCGCGTGCGTGGCTTCACGATCGAGGGCGATCCCATCGAGCTGGGCAGCGAAGCACTCGACGTGCCGGGGCTGGACCTGCTGGCTGCCTTCATCGGCAGCGAAGGCCTGCTGGGCGTGGTCACCGAAGTCACGGTGCGCCTGCTGCCGCGCCCTCAGGTGGCGCGTTGCGTGCTGGCCAGTTTCGACGACGTCGCCAAGGCGGGTGATGCCGTGGCCGCCATCATTGCTGCAGGCCTGATCCCCGCGGGCCTGGAGATGATGGACCGCCCGATGACGCTGGCCGTGGAAGATTTCGTCAAGGCGGGCTATGACCTGGACGCCGCGGCCATCCTGCTCATCGAAAGCGATGGCACCCCCGAGGAAGTCGAAGAAGAGATCTTCCGCCTGACCGAGGTGCTGCAGCGCGCGGGGGCCACGCGCTGGGACATCAGCCTGGACGAGTCGCAACGCCTGCGCTTTTGGAGCGGGCGCAAGAACGCCTTCCCCGCCACAGGCCGCATCAGCCCGGATTACCTGTGCATGGACGCGTCCATCCCGCGCAAGCAACTGGCGACCATGCTGCAGACCATCGAGCACCTGCAGGGTGTGCACGGCCTGCGGTGTGTGAATGTGTTCCATGCCGGCGACGGCAACATGCACCCGCTGATCCTGTTCGACGCCAATGATGCGGGCCAGCTCCAGCGGGCCGAGGCCTTCGGCAACGACATCCTGCGCACCGCCGTGCAACTGGGCGGCACCATCACCGGCGAGCATGGCGTGGGCGTCGAGAAGCTCGATGCCATGTGCACGCAGTTCAGCGACGACGAGCGTGCCCAGATGCTGGCTTTCAAGGCCGCCTTCGACCCCAAGGGCCTGCTCAACCCCGGCAAGGCCGTGCCCATGCTGGCGCGCTGTGGTGAATTGCGGGGCGTGCGGCGCAGCGGCGCGCTCAGCCAGGCGCTGAGTAACCTACCGCGCTACTGAGCATCGGCCAAAGCGTCTCAAGCCGAACGGTTGCGCGCCTGGTAGAGCATGTCCAGCGTGATGTGACGCACCTCCAGCTTGCTCTGCTCGATGTGGGCACGCAGCAGGCGTGTCGCCTCATCCACGCGGCGTCGCGTGATCGCCCGGATGATGCGGGCATGTTCATCGTAGGTGGCCTGCACCCGCGCCGTCTTGGTGAAGTCCAGTCGGCGGATGATGCGGATGCGCTCGGTGATGTCGTCATGCACGCGGGTCATCTCGTCGTTGCCGATCGCATGCACCAGCGCGCTGTGGAAGTTCTCGTCCAGGCGATCGACCATGGCCTGCACGGGGTGGCGATCGGCCTCGCTCACCAGCCAGGTGTCGGCCAGGGACTTGAGCACGGGGCGGTCCTCCATCTCGCACAGGCGGGCCACGGCGTGGGTCTCCAGCAGCACCCGGAAGTCGTAGAGCTGATCGAAGACCTCGAAGTCCAGGGGTGACACCTGCCAGCCACTCTTGGGAAACACCATCAGAAAGCCCTCGCGCTGCAGGCGCTGCAAGGCCTGGCGCAACGGTGTGCGACTGACCTGCAGGCGATCGACCAGATCGCTCTCCGAGAAGCGGTCACCAGGCAGCAGCACGAAGTCGAAGATCAACTGCTTGATCTGCCCATAGGCGCGGTCGGCCAGGGAGCTGCCATGAGAGGGCACCTTGGGCGTCGGGCGCGCCGGCACGCCAATGACGGACGGAAGGGGGGGCATGGTTTTCATGGTGTGGGCAAGGGCACCATGCTGACATGGGCCGAGACGATTTTCCATCCTTGCGGCATGCGCACCCAGGTCTGGGTCTGAAAGCCATGCAGGGGCGTGTCGCTGCGCGTGAACTCGGTCATGGCCACGGCCAGGTCGGGCCCGAAGGCGGTGATGCGCACATCGTGCAGGGTGCGGGTGAAATCGGGTGGACTGACCGTGGCCCGGTAGGCCACCAGCGCACTGTGGCCCAGTTGCCGATCGCAGATGCCGTAGCGTGTCACGGCCCCATGGTCCCAGAAGTAGTTGTTGAGTGCATGGACGTCATTGCGCATCAGCGCAGCCTCGTAGTCCAGGAAGATGCGAGTCAGCTCGGAGACGACCTCGGGGTGGTTGATGTCACTGGCGTTCATCATGGTTCAGGCCGCCTTTTGTGCGTCTGCGGCGCGCTGAGCCATGTAGGCCCGCCAACCGCCAAAATGGCTGATGTCCAGGGCCCCCTGCAGGCCCGCCGGCTCGCAGATGAAGCCTTTGACCCAGCGACCATCGGCCAGCTCGACCGAGCCCAGGCCCAAAGGCGGCGGGATGAGGGCCAGGAAGGAGCCCACCTGAGACAGCGGCAGGGCATAGACCTCCACGGCGATGGCGTGTCCCGTGTCTGGGGGCGCGTCGGCGGCGATGCGCGCCAGCCCCGGCTTGGGCGGCACGGTGCCTGGCAGGGCGTGGAGCTGATAACAGGGCGCCGTGTGGGTGGCCTCGATGAGGCGAGCCCGGCGCTCGACCAATTGGCCATGCAGGGGCATGCCTTGCAGGTGCGCGCCGACCACGGCCAGGGACAGTGTGGGTTCGGCATGGGGCTCGCGCTCAGGCCAGGCCAGGTCCAGATCGGAGGGCTCGGCCAGCCCGTGGCCCAGGGTGTGCCGACCCGTCGCGGCCAGGCACTGCTGCCAGCAGGCGCCGAGGTCGGCCAGAGCCGCGTCGCTGCCGCCGGGAGCGATGAGGGTGATGCCAAAGGGCAGCCCGTGGTCCAGCACGCTGGCAGGCAGGGCCAGCGCGGCCAGCCCCAGCAGGTTGACAAAGTTGGTGTAGGTGCCCAGTTGGGCGTTGCACCCGACAGGATCGGACTGCACGGCGACCTGGGTGGGGTGGGTCGGGGCGGTGGGCACCATCAGCACATCGATGCCCTGCCAGATCGATGCGGTCTGGGCCGCCAGCGTCTTGAGCCGATAGATCGCTTCGAAGGCGCTGGCTGCATCGTACTGGCGCGCCCCTTCGACGATGCCGCGCACCACCGGGTTCATCTGGTCGGCCTGGGTGTCGATGAAACCCCGGATGGCCGCATAGCGCTCGGCCACCCAGGGGCCCTCGTACAGCAAGCGCGCCACGGCCGAGAAAGGCGCCAGATCCAGCGGCACGAGTTCGACCGGCCAGGCATGGCCTTCGCGGTCCTGCAACTGTGACCACTGAGCGCGCGCGCGCTCGAAGGCCTGCGCATAGGCCGCGTCCCCAAAGAATTCAGGCGTGCGTGGCACCCCCACCCGCAGTGGGCTCTGCGTGGGCCAGCGTGGCGGCTGCCAGTTCACGGCATGGAAGACCGGTGCGCCGGCCTCAGGCCCCTCCATCACCGCGAGCACACGGGCGGCATCGGCCACGGTCAGGGCAAAGATGGACACGCAATCCAGGGTCTTGCAGGCGGGCACGACCCCGGTGGTGGGCACCAGTCCCGGGGTGGGCTTGAGACCCACCAGGTTGTTGAAGCCTGCCGGCACCCGCCCGGAGCCGGCGGTGTCCGTTCCCAGGGCAAAGGGCAGATCGCCGCGCGAGACCACCACAGCCGACCCCGAACTGGACCCCCCACTGACATGCTGGGCACTGAAGGTGCTGCTGGGCACCCCGTAAGGTGAGCGCGCACCGACCAGCCCGGTGGCGAACTGGTCCAGATTGGTCTTGCCCACCATGATGGCGCCAGCAGCCATCAGGCGCCTGACGGCCGTGGCCGATTGCGCCGGTGTGTAGGCATAGGCCGGGCAGGCGGCCGTGGTCGGCAAGCCCGCCACATCGATGTTGTCCTTGACCGCAAAGGGGATGCCGTACAGCGGCAAGGTGGCCGGTGACTGCCCCTCCAGCTGTCGCAGCTGGGTTTCGATCATGCCGGGGGTGGCGCGACTGATCCAGGCCGGATCATGCGGAGCCACTCGGTCGGCCCGGTCGGCAGCCTCGATGAAGGGGCGCAGCACTTCCTGAGGGCTCAGCCGGCCGTCCCGGTAGGCGGCCAGCAGGCCCGCGATGGTGTGGGGTGTGGTGTTCATGTCATTCATCACTCAGGGCTTGTAGCAGCGCCGCACTGGGGGCGGTCCAGCCCACGATGGCGCCCTGGGCGCGGATCATCTCCAGCGTGGCCGCCTTGAAGGCCGGGAAATAGCTCTCGGTGCCATCCTCGATCAGCAGGCAGTCCAGGCCTCGGTCATTGGCCTCGCGCATGGAGGTCTGCACACAGACCTCGGTGGTCACGCCCATGACGATCAGATGCGTGATGCCTCGGGCCTGCAGTTCGGCCATGAGCGGTGTGGCGTAGAAGGCGCCCTTGCCCGGCTTGTCGATCACCAGCTCGCCGTCAATGGGCGCCAGCTCGGGGATGATGGCGTTGCCCGGCTCGCCCGCGATGAGGATGCGCCCCATGGGGCCGACGTCACCGATGCGCAAGCGGGGCGCGCCGCGCAGGCGCTTGGCGGGCGGGCAATCACTGAGGTCGGCGGCGTGGGCTTCGCGGGTGTGCACCACGAAGGCACCCGCGTCGCGCCAGGCCTGCAGGACGGCGCGCACCGTGGGCACGATGGCCTGCAGCAGCGAGACGTCGTTGCCCAGGCTCTCGCCGAAGCCGCCCGGCTCGACGAAATCACGCTGCATGTCGATGATCAGCAAGGCGGTGTGGGCCAGCTCGAAGGGGTAATCGAATGGCTGCGCGGCAACCCGGCGTGGGCGGTGTGCATCCTGGCTCATGCGGCCTCCATGCGGTGGGAAGTCTGAGTGACCTGCGGGTCGGTCGGAGGCGCGGCGTGGCCGTGGCCGCCGGCCATGAAGGCGCCCAGCACGCGACGGTCGGCCTCTGCGGCATCGCACTCGTGCACCAGTTGGCCCTCGCTGATGACCACGATGCGGTCCGCCAGGCTGAGCAACTCGTCCAGGTCCTCGCTGAGCAGGAGCACGGCTCCGCCCCGCTCACGGACCTGGCGCAAGCGCCCGTGGATCTCGGCCACGGCGGCAAAGTCCAGGCCGAACACCGGGTTGGACACCAACAGCACATCGACCTGCCCTTCCAGCTCACGCGCCAGCACGGCACGCTGCACATTGCCACCGGACAAGGACCGGATGGGCGCGTTCTCGCCCTGAGTCTTGACGCCATACTCGGCAATCAGGCGCCGAGCCTGCTCACGCAGGACCCTGGGTCGCAGCCAGCCCCCACGTGCGGCTGGCGCCTGGTCGAACCGACGCAGGCCCATGTTCATGGCCACGCTGAGCTCGCCCACACAGGCATTGCGCAGGGGCTCCTCGGGCAGGCTGCGCACGTTCAGGCGCTGGTTTTGATCACGGCGCGCCTCATAACGCTCACCCCGGATGAACACCTCGCCGGACTCGCGCGGGCGTTGACCGACCAGGGCCTCCATCAGCTCACGCTGCCCATTGCCCGACACCCCGGCGATGCCCAGGATCTCGCCACTGCGCACCTGCAGGCTCAGGCCCTGGACCGCACGCTCGCCTCGATCGCCCAGCACACACACCGCCTGCACCGACAGGCGGACCTCGCCTGGGGTCGCCGGCGTGGCGGTCACCGCCTCCGGCGCATGAGGTGCCGCCTCGGCGAGCACCTCGGCCAGGGCCTCACGCTCACCCACCATCGCTGAGGCCAGCTCGGCAGGCGTGGTGTCCGCGACCCGACCGGTGCACATGAGCCGGCCCCGCCGCAGCACGCTGACATCGTCGGCCACGTCCATGACCTCGCGGAACTTGTGCGTGATCATGATGATGGAGACATCGCCCGCATGGGCGCGATCACGCAGCAGGCCCAGCACCTCATCGGCCTCCTGCGGGGTCAGCACCGAAGTGGGCTCATCGAGGATCAGCAATCGGGGTTTGAGGTAGAGCTGCTTGAGGATCTCGAGCTTCTGTTTCTCGCCGGCGGACAAGTCCATGGGGCGGGCATCGAGGTCCAGCTGGAAGGGGGTGGTGGCCAGGAAGGCCGCCAGCTCGGCGCGCACGGCCTTCCAGGGCACGATGGCGGGCAGCGTGCCCTTGGCCAGCAGCAGGTTCTCGGCCACCGTCATGCCGGGCACCACCGTGAAGTGCTGGTAGACCATGCCGATGCCCAGCTCACGCGCCACCACGGGCGAGCTGATGGCCACCTCGCGACCATCGACCAGCACGGCGCCGTCATCGGGCAGGTGGTAGCCCACCACGGCCTTGACCAGGGTGCTCTTGCCGGCTCCGTTCTCGCCCAGCAGGGCATGCACGGTGCCCGGCCTGACCTCGATGGACACGCCATCGAGCGCCGTGAACGCCCCAAACCGTTTGGTCAACTGATAGGTGGACAGCGACAAGGCGCCAGTCTTGGGCGGGACGGGATCCAGCGGTGCGGTCATGGTGAACTCCCTTGCAACATCAGGCCTGCATCTCGCGGCGGAAGACCTCGAGCGTGCGGCTCTTGACGCGCACGAACTCGGGGTCGGCCATGGACTCTGGCACGCGGGGACGCGCCAGGGTGAAAGGCACGATCTCGGCGATGCGCGTGGGGCGGCGCGTGAGCAGCAGGATCTCGTCGGCCAGGAACACGGCGTCTTCCAGGTCATGCGAGACGATGACCATGCTCACGCCCGTGGCGAGGTGGGCCTCTTGCAGTTTCTCGCGGATGAACAGGGTCATCTCGAAGTCCAGCGCCGAGAAGGGTTCGTCCAGGAACATGACTTCGGGGCGGGGTGCCAGCGCGCGCATGATGCACACCGTCTGCATCTGACCGCCCGACAGTTCGTAGGGGTAGCGTTGCAGGTCGAAGCGGATCTCGAAGAGCTTGATCAGCTCGTCCACGCGGGCTTGCACCTCGGCTTCTTTCATGCCGTGTCGGCGCAGGGGGTAGGCGATGTTGTCGCGGGCAGTGATCCAGGGGAACAGGGCATCGCGGTAGTTCTGGAAGACGTAGCCGATCTTGGTTTCCTTCAGGGTCTTGCCATCAAAAAGGATCTCGCCTTTGTCCAGTGGGATGAGCCCGGCGATCATGTTCATCAGGGTCGACTTGCCGCAGCCGTTGGGGCCGAAGATGGACACGATCTTGCTGCGGGGCAGGTCGAGATCGAAGTTGGTGTACAGGGGCTGACCGGCAAAGGACTTGCACAGGCCGCGCACGGTGACATGAGGGCGCGCTGTGGTCGCCTGGGGCGCGGGCGCGTGTGGTTCAGCGGCTAGGGCGACGGCGCTCATGGATGGGTCCTTTTTGGGGGGCAGGTGTGAGGATGGAGGGATGCGCGGTGGAAGCGAAGCAGGCAGAGGGGTGCACAGCTTCGCTCATGCCCGAGGCAGTGGCCTCGGGCGCTCGCCACGCACGACCAGTCCACCGGACTGTTCGTGTCGGGGCTCTCTCCCCCGGTCGGGCTTCGCCCAACCTCCTCCTTTACTTCGCTACGCCATGCACCCCTCTGCCTGCTTCTTGCACCGTGCTGGCGGGAGGGAGGGGATGTGCGGCGGCGTTCGCCGCCACACATCCCCAAGCCTTCGCGCAGCGAAGGCCTTGCCAGAGCGCGACTAAGCCGCTTGGCGTGGGTGGTCGGCAAAGCGAAGTAAAGGGGGAGCCCAGGCACAGCCTGGGCGGAGGACATGAGCGACGCCGACCACCCACGCCAAGCGGCCAGCTCAAGCGGCGGAAACCCCATGAAGTTCATGCCTTGCCACTCCAATGAACGACCTTCTGCTCGATCAACAAAAAAACCAGATTGAGCAGATACCCCAACGCCCCCGTGATCAAGATCGATGTGTACATGTCCTTGACGTTGAACACCTGCTGCGCATCAATGATCCGATGCCCCAGCCCCGTCTCCGACCCGATGAACATCTCCGCCACGATCACGATCACCAGCGACATCGACACCCCCGTGCGCAAACCCACAAAGGTCTGCGCCAGACTCTCCATCAACATCACATCCTTGAACACATGCCAGCGCGACACGCCCATGATCTGAGCCGCCATCACCCGCGTCTTCTTGGCATTCATCACCCCATAAGCACTGTTGAACAACACCAGCAACACCGCCGCAAAAGCCGCAATGGCGATCTTGTTGGCATCGGTGATGCCAAAGATCAGCAAGAAAAGCGGGATCAAGGCCGACGACGGCGTGGACCGGAAAAAATCGATCAGGAACTCGACGCTGCGGTAGGCCGACACCGAACTGCCCAACATCACCCCCAAGGGCACCCCGATGGCCACGGCAATGCCAAAGGCCGCCAGGGTACGCCACAAGGTGGCCAGGAAGTCCTCCTTGATGGCCCCGCTGACGATGCTCTCCCACAAGTGCACCAGGGTCTCGCCCGGCGGCGGCAACAGCACGGGCTTGACCCACTGGGCAGCGATCACCAGCTCCCACAGACCAAACAGCAGCACAGGCCCGACCAGAGGCAGCAAGCGGGCATCGAAGAGGCGGTCGATCGGCTTGGGGATCATGGCGCTCAGCCCACGTAGATCAGGGGCTTGACCGGCACCGTGCGCGAGAAGATCTTGCGCTCGGTGAAGATGTCAAAGAACTTCTGAAAGTAGCCCAGATCGGAGGCGGTGAACTCGTTGTAGAGCGTGAAGCCCGCCAGAGGCACCTCGTTGACCAGGGACGCATCAATGGAGGTGAACCCATCGATGTGGCGGCGCACCTCGGCCGGGTTCTTGCGCACGAAGTCCACCGCGCGGGCATAAGCTGCGATGTACTTTTTGGCCTCGGCCGGGCGCTCCTTGAGGAAGGTGGTGGTCACGCTGGCCGAGCCTCCAAACCAGGGCGCGTCGGCTGCCCCCAACACGTATTTGGAGATCACACCGTTCTCCAGCACCCGCGTGAGCCCCTTGAGGCGGCCCGCCGTGCCCGTGGGCTCCAGGGTGTAGACGGCATCGAGCTGGTCGGCCGCCAGGGCCGGCACGTGCTGACCGATCGGCAACTCGACCACCTTGGGATCCACCACACCGTTCTTCTCCAGGATGATCTTGGCCAGGGTCACGTTCTGGATGCCCGGGCCCGAGGCCACGCGCTTGCCCTTGAGCTCGGCGATCGACTTGATCGGGCTGTCCTTGGGCACCACGAACTGGTCGAGCACCAGCTTGTGGTTCGAGGGGTTGGAACAGATGATCTTGAACAGCCCAGGCGAGGTGATCTCGGCCAAGCCCAGCACCGCCGAAGCCGTGCCGTTGGCCGAGCCGTGGATGCGCCCGGCGATCATGGCCTCGGCCACCTGCTGTGCACTGGCGAACTTCACCCCCTCGACATTCAGCCCGGCCTCCTTGAAGAAGCCGCGCTCCAGCGCCGTGAACAGCGGCAGACCCGAAGCGATGGGCCAGTAACCGATGAGGATCTTGTCATCGCTGGCGCGTGCGGCAGGCAAGCCCGCGCCCAAGGCCATGGCGGCCGCGCTGGCCTGCAGGAACTGTCGACGGGGCGTACGTGAAGTGGCATCGGTCATGACGGTGTGTGCTTTCGATGAAGTAACAAGAAGATCCGGGCGGGATGGCAGGCCCGCCCCTCACAGAGAATCCAGGGCCTTGATCACGGCCAGGGAGTCGGACACCGCGCCGAACACCCCGCCCTGCATCTTGATCATCTGGAACGCCGCCGCATGGTTGGCGGGATCGGTGGCGCCGGTGCAGTCGGTCAGCATCACGCATTCGAAGCCGCGGTCATTGGCCTCGCGCATGGTGGTGTGCACGCAGACATCGGTGGTGATGCCCGTCAGGATGAGGTTCTGGATGCCCCGCGTGTGCAGGATCAGCTCCAGATCCGTGGCGCAGAAGGAGCCCTTGCCCGGCTTGTCAATGATGGGCTCACCCGCCACGGGGTAGAGTTCGGGGATGATGTCCCAACCCGGCTCGCCCCGCACCAGGATGCGGCCGCAGGGCCCCATGTCGCCGATGCCCGCGCCGATCTGCTGCGAGCGCCAGCGCTTGTTGGCCGGCAGATCGCTCAGGTCAGGCCGGTGGCCCTCCCGCGTGTGGATCACATGCAGGCCCACGCGACGGGCGGCGGCCAGCAAAGCCTTGAGGGGCTCGATGGGTGCCCGCGTAAGCGACAGGTCGTAGCCCATCTTGTCAACATACCCACCGACCCCGCAGAAGTCGGTCTGCATGTCGATGATGACCAAGGCCGTGTTGCTCGGGCGCAGGTCACCGTTGTAGGGCCAGGCATAGGGTTGGGCGTCAACGTAGGTGCTCATGCAGCCTCCTTGGGGGCGCTCGGTTGGGGCACGGCAAAGAGCGTGCTTTGCGCGGGGGTGTCCAGCAGATTGGTCTGCGGGCCGGCATACGGGCGGGTGGGTGGAGCGAAGCCGCAGGAGCGGCCATCGGTGTGCACCACCTCGGCGGACCAGGGCAGTGAGAAGGTACCCGCCACCATGTCCTGCATGAAGGTGTAGGGGCAGTCCTGTGCGCCACCTTTCACCGCCACATAGCCGCGGTGGTAGAGCTGGTAGATGTTGTTCTCGACGCCCCAATGCACACGGGCCTCGCGGATCAGGTCAGGGCGCACCTCGGCACAGACGATCTCGTCCGGACGGCCGCCACCCTGGACCATCACGGTGCCATCGAAGTCGCAGACCATGGCCTCGCCCATGGAATCGAAGGTGCCATCGCTGCCGCACAGGCAGACGCTGGCCGTGACCATGAGATTCTGGAAGGCATTGGCCTGGTTGGTGATCTGCCAGGCATGGCGGATGGGCGCCGTGTAGCCGGCCGTGCGGATCATCAACTCGGCCCCCCGGTAGGCGCACTCGCGCGCCATCTCCGGGAACATGCCATCGTGGCAGATGATCAGGGCCAGCTTGACACCCTTGGGTCCGTCGATGACAGGGATGCCCATGTTGCCGGGCTCCCAGGGCTCGACGGGCACCCAGGGATGGAGCTTGCGGTAGTACAGGCGCAGCGTGCCCTGATCGTCAAAGATCAGGCCGGTGTTGTAGGGGTTGCCGCCCGGGTTCTTCTCCATGATGGAAAAGCAGCCCCAGATGCGGTGCGCGATGCAGGCCGCCTTGAAGGCCGCCACCTCGGGGCCATCCAGCGTCACCATCAGTTCGTCGGCCGTGCTCATCGACAGGCCATGCAGCGCGTACTCGGGGAAGACCACCAGGTCCAAACCCGGGTAGCTGCGACGGGCCTTGCCCACCATGTCGACAATGCGCTGGGTCTGTGCGGCCAGTTGCACCGGGGTCTCAACCACCGGCAACTGCAATTGCACCAGGCCCACCACCAGACCCGCAGGTGATTTGTTCAATCCAGCCAGTCCACTCATGACAACTCCTTGATCAACGCGAGACACCCAACTCCATCGGCGCGCCCTGCAGCGAGCGTTTGGGACTGCAGGTCCACACCAGGATCAGCAAGGTCAGCGCATAGGGCATGGCATTGAAGAGGTGGTAGCCCGCGCTGATGCCCACCGACTGCAAGGCCGGCCCCAGGGCACCTGCCCCACCGAACAACAAGGCCGCACCCAGACAGGCCACCGGCCGCCAGCGCGCAAAGATGACCAGGGCCACCGCGATGAGGCCCTGCCCGCTGGACAGGCCTTCGTTCCAGCTGCCCGGGTAGTACAGCGACAAGGACGCGCCCCCCAGACCCGCGATGAAGCCCCCTGCCGTGGTGGCCAGCACCCGCACGGTGTTGACCGAATAACCCAGGGCGCGCGCCGCATCGCTGCTGTCCCCGGCCATGCGCACGATCAGACCCCAGCGTGTGTGGGCCAGGGCCCAGGCCATCAGCAAGGCCAGCCCCACACCGACCGGGAACAAGGCGTTGATGCGCAGGGCCGCCTGCACCGCCGGTGAATCGCTCCAGCCGCCCAGGTCCAGCGACGGGATCTGGGCGGCCTGCGGTTGGATCAGGGCCTTGCCCAGGTAGAAGGCCAGGCCCGAGCCCAGCAGCATCAGGGCAATGCCCGTGGCGATGTCATTGACCCTGGGCAGCGAGCACAACAAGCCGTGCAGCATGGCCAGCAAGGCACCGCAGCACCCTGCGATCAGCACGCCCAGCCAGGGCGATCCGGTGAGGTAGCTGCCACCAAACCCCGCCATGGCGGACAACACCAGCACCCCTTCCAGGCCCAGGTTGATGCGACCGGATTTTTCCGTCAGGCACTCTCCCAGGCTCACGAACAGAAACGGCGTGCCGACCCGGATGGCGCCGCCCAGCACGGCCAGGGTCACATCGGTCCAGACATCCAGGCTCATGATGCAAGCTCCTCGATGGTGGGGGCCTTGGCCTTCGCCACCGGTTCATGGGCCACTGCACCCGGCACCGGTCGGGTCAACAGCTCGCCCAGGCGACCGCGCAGCGCCTCACTGGCCAGGATCAACACAAAGGCAAAGCCCTGTAGCACCAGCACCGAGGCATCGGGCAGGTCCAGGCGGCGCTGCAGCAAGGAGCCCGCCGCGCCAAAACCGCCAAACAGAATCGCCACCGGCACGATGGCCCAGGGGTTGTGGCGCGCCACAAAGGACACCAGGATGCCGGTGTAGCCCAGCCCCGCCATCAGGGACGCATTGGCATTGGTGTGAACCGCCGCCACCTCGATGGCGCCAGCCAGCCCTGCGGCGCCGCCTCCCAAGGCACACGCCGTGATCACCAAGGTGGGCACCGGCAAGCCCACCAGACGCGCCGCCCGCGCATTGCCCCCCACGACCCGTGTGGCAAAGCCATGGGTGCTGCCATAGAGCCAGATGCCCGCCAGCACGCAGGCCAGGGCGCCCCAGATCAGCCCCCAGTGCACCTCGTAGCCCGGGATCAGGCCCAGCAGAGTGTCCTCACGCAGGGGCAGTGTCGATGGCTTGTTGAGACTGTCGGGGTCGCGCATGGGACCCTCGACAAAATGCTTGAACAAGGCCACCGCCAGGTAACTCATCAGCAGGGAGCTGATGGTCTCGTTGACCCCGCGGAACTGCCTCAGCGTGCCGACCAGGGCCATCCACACAGCCCCGGTCAGGGCGCCGGCACACAGCACCAGCGCCGTGCCTGCCACGCCGCTGGGTGGCGACAGCACATAAGGCAAGGCCGCACAGCCCAGCCCGCCCAGCACCAGCGCGCCCTCGCCGCCAATCACCATCAGACCGGCGCGCTGCGGAATGGCCACACACAGGGCCGTGAGCATGAGCGGCGCAGCGCGCTGCAGCGTGTTCTGCCATGAGAAGGCATCCCCGAAGGCGCCCATGAACAGCAAGGTCCAGGTCTCCACCGGCGACGTGCCCCCCAGCCAGACAAAGCCGCCAAAGAGCAGCACCGCCCCCGCCAAAGCCAGCAGGGGCAGGGCCACCGCCTCGACCGCGGCGCCCACACCGGAAGGAGCGTGCGTGCTCATGGCGGTTCCCGGTCAGACCTTGCCGATGACGCCTTCGACCAGATAGTTCATCTGTTCGAGCGCCACGTCCACCTGCTTCATCGTCGTGCCCTTGGGGATCACCACCTTGCCGGTGTTGTCCTTGAGTTCGCCCTTGAAGATCTCGAACTCGTCCTTGAGCATGGCCGCCTTGATGGCATCGGCGTTCTTGCGAGCCCCTTCGGGCACCATGGCGCCATACGGCGAGGTCTTGACGAAGCCCTCTTTCAACCCCCCACGCAGGAAGTTGGGATGGGGCTTGCCCGTGCGCGCCGCCTCGACGATCTGCTTGTAAGGCGTGACCCAGTTCCACTCAGCCCCGGTCAGGTAGGCCTGAGGGGCGAGCTTGGCCTGGCTGGCGTGGTAGCCGCACACGAACTTGCCACGCTTGGCCGCCGTCTCGACGATGACCTTGGGGCCATCCACATGCATGGTGAAGACATCGACGCCCTGGTCGGCCAGGCTGTTGGTGGCCTCGGCCTCCTTGACCGGCATGGACCAGTCGCCCGTGAAGATGACCGAGCAGGTGATGTCGGGCTTGACCGAGCGCGCGCCCAGAGTGAAGGCATTGATGTTGCGCAAGACCTGCGGGATGGGCTTGGCCGCAATGAAGCCGATCTTCTTCGACTTGGTCATGTGCCCGGCGATCACGCCGTTGAGGTACTGACACTCATCGATGTAGCCAAAGAAGCTGGCCACGCTCTTGGGGTGCTTGGCCGCATCCCACAGCCCGCCGCAATGGGCAAAACGCACATCGGGGTTCTTCTTGGCAACCTCCAGGATGTGCGGGTTGAAGTAACCGAACGAGGTGGGGAACAGCAGAGTCGCCCCATCCTGGGAGATCATGCCCTGCATGGTCTTTTGCACGGCCTGCGTCTCGGGCACGTTTTCTTCGCCGACGATCTTGATGCCGGCCATCTTCTTGATCTCGGAGGCGGCTTCGTAGTGCGACTGGTTGTAGCCGAAATCGTCCTTGGGGCCCACATAGATCATGCCGATGGTCAGCGGCTTTTGCGCCAGCACACGCTCAGGCAGGCTGCCCAGCGCCAGGGAAGCGCCCGTGGCGCCTACACCCTTGATCCATGTCCGACGATTCCATTGGTCCATTGCCATGCTTTGCTCCTTGCACCCAAGAGGGGCGACCAGTGATGTACATACTGGTATACAAGCAATGCATGTGCCAAGAAAAAAGCGACCCCGCAGGGTCGCTCTTGGTGCACCGACGCCGGTCGGTGCCTGCCGATGGGGCGGGCTCAGCCGCCCGTCAGGGCCTTGACGATCGAATCCCAGAGGGAGCCGCTGCCACCGGCCGACTGCACGGTCGGATCGGTCTCGTAGGCCTTGATCACGGTGCCGGTGCGGCTGATCAGGTTATCCAGGAAGGTTTCGACCGACCTGTAGTTGGCTTCCTTGATCGCCGTGCCACCAAACCCGACGATGGTCAGGCAATGCGAGCCGATCAGGTTGCGCTTGTAGGGCACATAAAAGCCAATGTTGGGATAGGGCTTCATGGCGTCCGTCCAGGCCTTGATCTCGGGCTTCCACTTGGCCAGCAGCAAAGGCTCGCGCGCAGAGGCCGACGTGGCGGCGGCGATCTCCGGGTAGAAGTCGCGGTAGGAGAAGTCCGAGTAGATCGAATCGGCCTGGAACACAGCATAGCCAAAGCGGTCCTGCGGGTAGACCTGGGCCATGGCCGGCGTCAGCGAGCCCAGGTTGTTGGCATCGCCATAACCGGGGTAGCGGGCCATCAGCTTGGTGACCAGACCGTCGGGGCCATCCAGGCCCCAGGCCTCACGGATCTTTTCATGCAGCTTGAGCGATGCGGCCTGGCCACCGCGGGGGGCCTGCATCAGCGGTCCGGAGTCGGCCAGCAGGGTCGACAGCTTGGGCTGGATGGCCTCGCGCAGGACACCGTAGTTGCTGGTGGAGCCCGCACCGCCCGCCGAGAAGCCGGTCACCAGCAGGTGGTCGGGCTTGGGCATGTTCTGGGCGATCCAGTTGGCCAGGGCCTCGCCATTGCGTGCGCCACGGTGCATGTAGGTCAGCGCCGGCTTGGTCGGATCGGCATCCGGGTACACGGCCGTCTTGTTGCCCGTGTGCACATCGCCGGTGCAGTAAGGCACGTAGATGATGTTCCAGGATTGCGTCTGGATGCTGGTGAAGGGGTTCACGCGCGAGGTGAAGGGAGTGACCAGGCCGAACGCGGCCATGGTCAGGCTGCTCATGTAGTTGGCAGGCACGCCCTTGGGGTTGGACGCCCCCAGCAGACCGCCTTCACCATTGCAGGGGCCCTTGGCCCAGCAGGCACCACCGCCCTCGAACATCACGACCGTCTTGGAGGTCTTGGGCGTGCGGTTCACGAAGATGCGATACGGCGTACCATTGCCGCACGACGCGCCCGTGCTGGCGGGCATCTCGACGGATTCCCACTTGTAGTAGGTCTGTGCCAGCGCGGAACCGGAGGCCAGCAAGGCCGCCACGGCCAGCAGACTGCTGGCGCGCAGGCGTGGTGCAAGAGTAGTGCTCATGGACGATGTCTCACTCGGTGTATGTGGATGGACATCGATTCTCCGGAGCGTCAAGCCTCCGGCATTGCTGGTTAGCCATTAAACCCAGGGCATACCCTCAACTCAAATGCGGGGGGTGGCTGTCAGCTGCCCGACACTCCAGGGATCCACGCCCCAGGGAGAACGCTTGGACAACAACAAACCACAAGCTGCGGGGTCTGCGATTCTTTAGTTGTTGACCGGCAGCATCTGACTCAACCCATCCAGTGGTTCCACGATCCGGGGCCTTCGGATGACAATCTGAGCATGACTGTTTCCAAAAAACATCCGCGCACGCCTTCATCAGACACCAAGGCGCCACGCCGCAGCATCACGCCGCTGCACGACACTCCCACGAAGCTGGTGGAAGCGGCCCTGTCGCTGTTTGCCAGACATGGCATCGAGGCGGTGTCGATCCGACAGATCACACTGGCTGCCGGGCAGTCCAACGAATCGGCTGTGCACTACCACTTCAGGAACAAGGCGGGCCTCATCGCCGCGGTGCTGGACTACGTCAATGCGCAATTGGCGCCGATGCAGCGTGAAGCGCTGGACCAGTTGAACGCCATGGCCCAACAACGAGCGCCCACGGTGCGCGAGATCGTCACCCTCGGTGTCATGCCGTTCGTGAGGTTTCACGCTCAGTCATCGACGGGACGCAAGTCGATTCGTTTTCTTTCGCGCTTGACCTGGCAGTCCAACGAGGGGGGCTTGACGCTGCTCATTGAATCGCTCTGGCCTTACTACCAAAACATCGAGTCCCATCTGGCCCGAGCCCTCCCTCACAAGCCCTTGGTCACCCTGCGCCTTCATGGGGTGCTCGCCATCTCCAACGTGATCCACAGTCTGGCCGACACACGCCTGCTGGGGGAGGAGTTGGACCTCGGGATTGCGAGCGACCTTGTCAAAGACCCCCTGCAGTTGCTGTCCCATTTCATCGACTACATCATCGGCGGCCTCTGCAGCGATGAGCGCACCGGCTTGACAAACACCCCCCCTTCATCCCCCTGAGCGATCGGGCCCCCCTACATGGACGCCCCTTCATTGCACGAGCCTCGTATAAACACGCATGGCTCAATTTGTTCATCTACGTAGCATTGCCGCGGGATCGTTAATTTTCGTTTTGTTTCGAAAATGTCCCTACAACGGAGAGAACATGACAAGCTCAACACTGACTCATCGTCCGCAATCACCCCACATCAGCCGCATCGCTGCCGGGGTGTTCACCACCCTGTGCCTCATCAGCGGCACTGCACTGGCCAACCCCTACGCCCGAGGCCCCGCGCCAACCCTGGCTGATCTGGAAGCGGCCGCTGGGCCCTTTGCGGTGTCTACACAGAAAATCAGTTCCGCCAGCGGCTATGGTGGCGGCACGGTGTATTACCCGACCTCGTCGGCTGAGGGTTCCTATGGCATTGTGGCCATCGCCCCTGGCTTCACCAATACACAGGCCTTCCTGTCGCAATGGGGTCCCAAACTGGCATCCCACGGCTTTGTCGTGGTCAACATGAACACCACGACGATCTTTGATCAACCCGAAAGTCGCGGCAAGCAGTTGATGGCCGCGCTCAAGCAGATCACGACATTGAGCCAGACCAAGACCACCCCCTACTACGGCAAGGTGGACCCCTCACGACAGGCGGTGATGGGCTACTCCATGGGTGGCGGCGGCACATTGGCAGCAGCGCGTGACAACCCTGGCCTCAAGGCAGCGTTCGCCCTGGCGCCCTGGCACACGCTGAAGGATTTCTCCAAGGTCACCGTCCCAACCATGATCCTGGCCTGCCAGAGCGACATCGTGGCGCCCATCGACAGTCACTCGCAGAAGTTCTATGCCAGCCTGAGCGCCACCCCAGCCAAGGCCTACCTGGAGATCAAGGGCGGCGATCATTTCTGTCCGTCCAACAATGGCACCGCTGAGATGAAGGTCACGGAACGCAAGTTCGGTGTCGCCTGGCTCAAGCGTTTCCTCGACGAGGACACCCGCTACACCCCCTTCCTTCAGCCCCTGGTCAACGACGCCATCGTGTCGGACTACAAGACCTCCGGCTCGCTGTAACTTGATCGAGGGGGCCGTTGCCCCCTCTGACAGCTTCGCCCAAAAAAAATGGCCCGGAACGGGTCCGGGCCCAAAGGAGGAGCGCACACACTTTCGAGGGAGAAATCGGACTCAGAGCCCCTTGAGCTTGAGACGGTTGACCTGCTGGCGGTAGAACAGCACGGGATCCGGCGCGCCACTGCCGATCAGACCGAACACGTGGTTCATCTCGTCAAAGTGGTTCCAGGGATAGTCGTCGCGCAGGACCTTGCCCCAGTGGGTGGAGCACACCGGCACCAGGCCATCGCTGGGCACGCCGTCGGCCACCATCATGGCCACATCAGAGATGTCCCAGCCATTGGTCTTGGGCTTGTTGCCGGTGGCGGAGTAGTAGTAGATGCCCGTGCTGGCGGATCGCTCCGGCCCCGTGCCGCACGCACTGGTGGGGGCGCCATCCGGGAAGCGCGCATTGAAGGCCTCCGTGTTCTCGGCCCAGGCCTGCAAGGCAGCAGGATCCTGAGGCAGTTGGGAGTGCCCCGACAGCCAATCGATGGCCTGGCCCACCGATGACACGACCGTGGCGTATTGCGTCAGGATCTGGCCCAGCGGGTTGTCGGCAGCGGCATCGGCCGGCATGGCGTGGGGTGAGCCGATCGATGTCAGGCTGGCGACCAGTTGAGGGGCCACGCCCGCGACATAACGGGCCGTCGGTCCGCCCTGGCTGTGTCCGATCAAATTGAACTTCTGATAGCCCTTGGCAGCCTTCCAGGCCTGCAATTGCTTGAGCAACTGCTCTCCGCGCACATCGTTGTCATTGAACTGCGAGACTTCGGCCACCAGCACCACTGCGCCGTTCTTGCGCAGGTCATCGGGCACCTTGTAGAAGTAGTCCACCCCCAGGATGGCATCGAAGCCCGACATGCCATGCACCAGCACGACAGGGTAGCGGGTCTTGGCATAGGTGGTGGCGGCTTGAGCCACGCCACAGCTCAGGGCCAGCAAGGCGGCGGCACCCCAAGGGCCCCAGACGCGAGAGAGAGCGTTGCTCATGTCATCTCCAATTGGTTATGTACGTGAACAATTGTGGATTTAATGGAGTGGCATGAACATGCGTGCTTTCCCGATCCATGCGGTCACGCGCCTGCCACCACGCACCGCGCAGCCCCTCCACCTCGGGGGGACAAAGCCTCAACAAGCCCAAATCCCACACAAGTGGGAGGAAATCCTTGCCACAAGCGGGTGAGTCTGGGGTATAAATGCGGCCAATTCGAACGGTCGTTTGAAAAGAACGATCGTTCGAAAATCAATCCAACCCGGCAGCACCCGTGACGCTGCCACCACTACTGACCGAGGTGACATATGCCGCAGTACAAGGCTCCTTTGCGTGACGTGAAGTTCCTGTTGAACGAAGTGTTCGACTACCCTGCCCACTACGCCCAGCTGTCCAACGGCGGCGAAGCCACCCCCGACATGGTCGACGCCATCCTGGAAGGCTGCGCCACCTTCTGTGAAGAGATCCTCTCGCCCATCAACCACTCGGGCGACCTGGAAGGCTGCCACTTTGAAAACGGCAACGTGACCACGCCCAAGGGCTTCAAGGAAGCCTACGCCGAGTACGTGGCCGGTGGCTGGCAGGGTCTGTCCCACCCCACCGAGTACGGTGGCCAGGGCCTGCCCATGTCGCTGAACCTGATGAAGTCCGAGATGATGGGCACGGCCAACTGGTCGTTCACCATGTACCCCGGCCTGAGCCTGGGTTGCATGAACACGATCATGCAGTACGGTGACGAGAAGCAGAAGAACACCTACCTGCCCAAGCTGGTCTCCGGCGAGTGGACCGGCACCATGTGCCTGACCGAACCCCAGTGCGGCACCGACCTGGGTCAGGTCAAGACCAAGGCCGAGCCTGTGGGCGACGGCACCTACAAGCTCACCGGCACCAAGATCTTCATCTCGGCCGGTGAACACGACCTGTCGGAAAACATCATCCACATCGTGCTGGCCCGCCTGCCCGATGCGCCCAAGGGCACCCGCGGCATCTCGCTGTTCATCGTGCCCAAGTTCATGGTGAACGCCGACGGCTCCACCGGCGCGCGCAACCCTGTGGTTTGCGGCTCGATCGAGCACAAGATGGGCATTCGTGCCTCGGCCACCGCCGTGCTGAACTTCGATGAAGCCATCGGCTACATGATCGCCGAGCCCAACAAGGGCCTGGAAGCCATGTTCACCTTCATGAACACGGCCCGCATTGGCACCGCCGTGCAAGGCGTGGCCCATGCCGAGCTGTCCTACCAGGGCTCGCTGCCCTACGCCCTGGAGCGTCGCTCCATGCGCGCCCTGTCGGGCAAGAAGGACGCCGACTTCGTGGCCGACGCCCTGATCTGGCACGCCGACGTGCGCCGCATGCTGCTGACCCAGAAGTGCGTGGCCGAAGGTGGCCGCGCCATGATCTACCACGCTGCCAAGCTGGCCGACAACATGGTCAACGGCATCCTGGAAGGCAACCAGGCCAAGTACGAAGACTACGACAACCGCCTGGGCTTCTACACCCCCATCCTCAAGGGCTTCCTGACGGAGATGGGCCTGGAAGCGGCCAACCTGGGCATGCAGGTCTTTGGTGGCCACGGCTACATCAAGGAGCACGGCATGGAGCAGATCGCCCGTGACGCGCGCATCTCCACGCTGTACGAAGGCACCACCGGCATCCAGGCGCTGGACCTGCTGGGCCGCAAGGTGCTGCTGCAGACCCGCGGCAAGTGCATCAAGGAATTCACCAACGAGATGATCGGCTTTGCCAAGGCCCATGCCCTGGACGGCGGCCCCATCGGCACCATGGCCCGCGCCCTGATCAAGCGCTCGCTGCAATGGAAGTGGGGCACGCTGCGCATCATGCTGCGCGCCGCCAAGGACCGCGACACCGTCAGCAGCTCCTGCTATGACTTCCTGATGTATGCCGGCTTCGTGATGATGGCCTACTTCTGGATGCAGCAGGCGGTGGTCGCCAGCGAGAAGCTGGCCAAGGGCGGCAAGGAAACGCCGGACTTCTACAAGGCCAAGATCCAGACGGCCGAGTTCTACTTCGACCGCATGCTGCCCCGCGCCGATGGCCACTTCACCAACATGATGGCCACCAGCACCTCGATCATGCAGATCAGCAACGATCACTTCACCATGGCCTGATGTCCGCGGGAGCCCTCCGCGGGCTCCGTGGTTTGCCCTCAGAAACCGGTCTCCCAGGAGGCCGGTTTTTTTTCGTGCCTGTCGCCCACGATGCCTTTTGCACCTGTTTCAGGGATGACGGTGTCCGATCTCCTCGGGCAAAATAAACAACACCCGTATTCAGATTGACACAGGACAACACCGATGGCGACTGCGAAACCCTGGCTGGCACAGTATGGACAAGGCGTCCCCGCCGAGATCGACCCCGACACCTATCCCTCCCTGGTGGACCTGCTGGAAGACGCCTTCAAGCAGCACGCCAAGCGTGACATGGCTGCCTTCATGGGCTCTCGCTGGACCTTTGCCGAGATCGACGCGCAGTCCAAAGCCCTGGCCGCCTGGTTGCAGGCCCAGGGCCTGCAACGTGGGGCCCGCGTGGCCATCATGATGCCCAACACCCCGCAGTACACGGTGGCCATCGCCGGCATCCTGCGCGCAGGATGCGTCGTGGTCAACGTCAACCCCATGTACACCCCGCGCGAGCTGGAACACCAACTGGTGGATTCCGGCGCCGAAGCCATCATCGTGCTCGAATCCGTGGCGGTGACCCTGGCCGAAGTGGTCGCGCACACCCCCGTCAAGCACATCCTGCTGAGCGCCATGGGCGATGTGTTCGGTCCCGTCAAGGGCCCCCTGGTCACCTTCAACAACCGCCACATCGAAAAGCAGGTCATCCACTTCCACCTGCCTGACAACGATCGTTGCAAGGTCACACCCTTCAAGACCGCCCTGGCGCAAGGCCGCTCGGCCAGCTACACCCGCCCCGCGCTCAAGGGCACGGACGTGGCCTTCCTGCAATACACCGGGGGCACCACGGGGGTCTCCAAGGGCGCGACCCTGCTGCACCGCAACCTGGTGGCCAACATCCTGCAATGCGAGGCCTGGTTCAAGCCCGAGCTGAGCAAGCTCGGTGGCGACCTGATCAATGTGGTGGCCCTGCCGCTGTACCACGTGTTCGCGCTGACGGTGTGCTTCTTCCTGAGCGCCCGCATGGGCACCATGAACGTGCTGATCGCCAATGCGCGCGACGTGCCCGCCATGATCAAGACGCTCAAGAAGTTCAAGATCACCCAGTTCCCCGCCGTCAACACGCTCTACAACGCCCTGGTCGAAGAGCCCGAATTCGCCCAGCTCGACTTCTCGCGCCTGCGCATCTGCAACGGCGGCGGCATGGCGGTGCAGCAGTCCACCGCACAGGAATGGCAGCGCATCACGGGTGTGCCCATCGTCGAAGGCTACGGTCTGTCCGAGACCTCCCCCGTGGTCACCATCAACCCGCTCAACAACACCGAGTACAACGGCGCCATCGGCTACCCGCTGCCCTCCACCGAGGTGGTCTTGCTCGATGACGTCGGCAACATCCAGCCCATCGGCGAGCGTGGCGAGATCTCGGTGCGTGGCCCGCAGGTCATGGCCGGCTACTGGCAGCGCCCCGACGAGACGGCCAAGGTCATGACGGCCGATGGCTTCTTCCGCACGGGCGACATCGGCGTGATGGACGACAAGGGCCTGATCACCATCGTGGACCGCAAGAAGGACATGATCCTGGTGTCGGGCTTCAACGTCTATCCCAACGAGATCGAGCAGGTGGTCAACCTGCACCCCGGCGTCAGCGAATGCGTGGCCATTGGCGTGCCCGACGAGCGCTCGGGCGAGGCGGTCAAGCTCTTCGTGGTGCGCAAGGACTACAGCCTGACTGAGCAGGACATCGCCCACTACTGCAAGGAGCAGTTGACGGGCTACAAGCGCCCGCGCCACATCGAGTTCCGCGAAGACCTGCCCATGAGCAATGTGGGCAAGATCCTGCGCAAGGACCTGCGCGACGAAGAGCTGCAGGCCATGGCCGCAGCCGCCGCCTCACGCAAGAAGGTGGCCTGAGTCCCCCACGGGCGCCACAGCGCCAGGAACGACAAAGGCCGCTGACAAGCGGCCTTTGTCATGTGGGGCGTCAGACCTGGATCAGGCCTTGGCCCACTGCTTCTTCATGAACTCGGCCTGGCGCTGCAGGGCCAGCGTGGCGCTGGGCATCAGGCCGGCGTGGATCTGGAACACGTGCCAGCGCTTGAGGTAGATCTCCAGCTCCAGCTCACGGTCAAAGCGCTTGCAGGCATGCGCCAACCAGACCGAATCGTCGTAGAGCACCTCGTGCTCGCCCACCTGCACCAGCGTGGGCGGCAGGGTCGAGAGGTTCTGGCGCTTGGGGAAGGCCAGCGGGTGGTCATGGCGCGGGCGATACCAGGCAAAGCCCTGATGGCCCCACTCGATGTTGATCATCGGGTCGAGCTGCTTGTTGCGCTTGACGCTCTGGCTGTCGAGCTTGGCGTCGAAGGCCGGTGACATCATCACCAGACAACGGGGCCCTTCGATGCCTTCCAGCTCCAGCGCCTTAGTGACCAGCAGCGTCAGTGTGCCGCCCGCCGAATCGCCGCCCACGGCGATGTGCTCGGGCCGGTAGCCCTTTTGCAGCAGGTGCTTGTAGCCGGCGACGGCATCTTCGATCTGCGCCGGGAAGGGGTGCTCGGGCACACGGCGGTAATGGATGGCCAGCACCTCGCATTGCGCGAACTTGGCCAGGCGGCTGGTGATGCTGCGGTGGCTGCGCGGGCTGCCGGCGCAGAACGCACCGCCATGCAGGTACAGCATGGCGTGCTTGGGCTGCGCCAGCCCCTTGGGCGTCAGGCGCTCGGCCGACATCTGACCCACGCGGATCTTCTCGACCTTCACACCCAGCGCCGGGGGCATGAGCACCGACAGCATGTGCAGGATGCCGCGCTGCAGCTGCACCGGCGCCGGCGGCTTCATGACCGATTTGAAAAACGCGCGCAAGCTGCCCCGCATGGCCGCGGCGGAGATCGCCTCCAGCGCGCCCGGCAAGGGCGGGTACTCGCGGATGATGGGCGCGTCGCCAGAGGCGTCTGGTGCGCCCTGCAGATGTACTGCCGACATGGCTGAATCCTTTCGCGGGCGATCAGCCCATCATTTTCTTGAAGAAGAAGGTGACGATGGGCTGATACCAGGTGCCCAGCACACGCACCAGCTTGTCCAGGAAGATCGCATCGGCGCCAATCAGCAAACGGCGCTGATTGCACTCGACCGCGCGGATCATCTTGCGGGCGGCCTGGTTGGCCGTGGTGGCATTGAGCAGCTTGTCAAAGCGGGCGCGGGCCTTCTCCAGATCCTGGCCGGGCTTGCCGATGGAGGGATCGAGCTTGGCCGCACGGGCGATGTTGGTGCGGATGCCACCAGGGTGCACGCAGGTCGCGCTCACGCCGCAGTTGTCGACATCGAGCTCCTGACGCAAGGCCTCGGTGAAGCCGCGCACGGCAAACTTGCTGGCGTTGTAGGTGCCTTGCGTGGGCTGGGACATCAGGCCGAAGAGGCTGGAGATGTTGACGATGTGGCCGTCACCCGACTTCTTGAGGTGCGGCAGGAAGGCCTGCGTGCCCCAGACCACGCCCCAGAAATTGATGCCCATGATCCACTGGAAATCCTCGGGCTTGACCTTCTCCAGGGTGGCGCCCAGGGCCACACCGGCGTTGTTGAACACCAGATTGACCTGACCGAACTCGGTGGCCACCTGATCGGCCCAGGCGTTCATGGCCAGGCGATCGGACACATCCAGCTTGGTGGTCGAGACCTTGACGCCGAACTTGCCCACCATCGAGGCGGTTTCGGCCAGCCCCTTTTCATTGACGTCGGACAGAGCCACGTGGCAGCCGCGCTGCGCCAGCTCCAAGGCCAGTTCACGGCCCATGCCGGAGGCGGCACCAGTGATGGCGGCCACTTTGTTCTTGAAGGATTTCATTCAGTACATCTCCGGCAGGCCTGGAGGCCCGCCCATAGGGGGTCACAGTGTAAGGGGCTGGTCATCGACGATCCTCACCACCCAGGTGAAGGATGTTTCGTCCGAGCCGACATAGATCGCATTGGTATGGCCGAGAATGTGGGGCAAGATAGGCGTTCGCTTGCTCGCGCATGGAGACACACTCCGCCAGATCAACTTCAACTGCGCCCGGGGTCACGTCATGTGACAACAGGCCGTTTCAGACTGTATTTGACAATGGAGATTGCCAAAAATAGGGTTAACCCCAAGCAGCCACCCGAATCAGGGAGTTCCGCCCCTGCCGCAGGTCGCCGCTATGGCGGTGTGGACCGCGACGAGCGTCAACGCCAGCGCCGGGAGCGGCTGGTGGCCGCCGCGCTGGCCGTGTTTGGCGAGCAGGGGTTTCACGCCTCCACGGTGCGGGACGTGTGCCGCCGTGCCGAGCTGACCTCGCGCTACTTCTATGAGTCCTTCGACAGCATGGAAGATCTGTTCGAGGCGGTCTACGTCAGCGTGTCGCGCGAGCTGATGCACAAGGTCATGGAGGCCCTGCAGCGTGCCTCCATGGAGCCTGAGAAACTGGCCGAAGCCGCGCTGCGTCAGTTCCTGGAATTCATCCAGGAGGATCCGCGCCGCGCCCAGGTCACCCTGATCGACTCGCTCAACGCGGGTCACGGCATGCACCGCATCTCGCAGGAATCGAACCGTGATTTTGCCGCCGTGATCGGCAACCTCATCCAGATGTTCTTTCCCCACCTCAATGAGATGGGGCTGGACGCCACCATGATCGCCAATGGCCTGGTGGGCTCCAACGTCCGCATTGCCACGCAGTGGGTGGAAGACCAGTGCAGCACCCCGCTGGAGGACGTGCTGCGCAATATGCTGGCCTTCTTTGTCGCGACCATCCAGTACGGTCGATCCATCCACGCGCACGTCGGCGCCCCGGGCAGCGACACCACGCCCTGAGGCCATCCCACGACGCATGAGCACGGCACAACGCAAAGCCAGGGAATGGCAAACCCGTGAAGACCTGCTGGTCCGCGTGGCGCTCACCTTGATCGAAACGAGCGGCTTCAACGCCTTGTCTCTGGACAAGGTCGCCTCCTGCTCGGATTATTCGAGGGGCACGGTCTACAACCATTTCGAAAGCCGTGAAGACCTCATCCTGGAGTTGGGCCTGAGGGCCCTGGCAGAGCAGTCTCGGTGGCTGCGCCATGCGTGCGCCTTCGATGGCAGCAGGCGCCACAAGGTCCTGGCCATGCACCTGTCCTACCAGGCCTTTGCTCGACACCAGCCAGTGCTGTTCCAGTGCCTGATGAGCGCCAAGGCGCCCCCTGTCCTGGCGCGCGCCAGCGCAGCGCGACTGGCCCGCAAGAGCGAGCTGGAGGCCGCCATCACCGCCCACATCGACCATCTGGTGCAAGAAGCACTGGCACACGGCGAGCTGGCACTGCACCCAGCCCTGCCCGCCTTTGCGGTGTCCTTTGGCAACTGGGCCCTGGGCCTGGGCCTGGCCATGCTCCGCGCAGGAGCGCAACCCTCACCATCGGTGGCTCGCGTCCCCGAGACTGACACACTCACCCTGATGCTC
>NZ_DASUIT010000084.1:0-16176 GCF_036279655.1 Aquabacterium sp.
ACCAGGTCATACATGCCCAGCACTGCCATCACCAGGGCCACATGCGACACCATGGGAGACACATGGGGCCACATCTCGGCCCAGGCCTGGGACAGCGGCGGGCGCGCAATGGTGCGTGGTTCGGCACGCCATCTCGAGGCCAGGAAGAACAGGGTCGAGGTCAGAAGGAAAACCCAGTTGCCCCAGCGGAACAATTCATCGCTGGTGATCTCGTTGTTGACCGCTCCGATGGCCACCACCAGCAGGCTGGGACGCAGCACCCCACCGAGCGATCCCGACATGGCCGTCGCCGCCAGTGCGTACTGCCCGCTGCCCCCCACGGCGCGGACCTCGTGATAGATCACGGCGCCCGCCGCCAGCAGAAAAGCGCCCGAGCCCCCGGTGTACGCTGTGGGCAGAGCCGCCGCCAGCAAGACCAGATAGGCCAGCATCTCGGGCGACAGCCGCCAGGGACGCAGCAAACTGGCAAACAGATCGATCATGCGGCTCTGCTTGAACAGCATGCCGCACCAGATCAACAAGGCCAGATGCAAAGGCAGGAAGGGCACACTCGCCAGCGAGTACACATAGATGGCCAGACCCGAAGGGTGACCGTTGAGCGCATAGTAGGCGCCCGCCAGCAGGGTCATGACCGAACCCACCGGCAAGGTCTTGAGTGCCTGCCCCCAACTGCCCTCGCCCACCGCCGGATCCCCCTGACGGGGCTTGCGGCACTGCGCCACGCTCACCACCAGCATGGCGGTGAACAGGGCGATCCAGGCCATGTGGTGGTCCGGTCGCTCGATCGGCACCCCCGCCTCGCTGGAAATCTGGAAGTAGCGCACGCACGACCACAGCAAGAGCCCCGATGCCAGCGCCGTACTGGCCGACTGCATCAGGAAATCCCGCGTGGTGCGAGGCGCCACCAGGCTGAGATGGCCGTGGCTGACCGTGGCCGACAACATGGTCACCCCCATCAGCAGCAAGGCGATCATGGTCCGGTGCTCGGCACCGAAGTGGAACAGCTCGAACAGCGATTGCTCGACCGCCCGGAACAGCTTCACCTCGGGGGTGATGTGTGTCTTGATCTGCTCGTGCAGCGCGTAATCATGCAGACACAGCTTGAGCGAGGCCTGCAAGGATTTGCGCAAGGCCTGTGCGTCCGGCTCCGGGCCATTGATGAGCTGCTCCAGCGGATCGGTCTGCGCGCGCAGCCGCTGCTCGGCCACCAGACGGGCCACCTCCGCCTCCACATCCAGTTGTGGATCGCAGTTGGGAGGCTTGGGATCGGCCCGCAGGGCGTAGTACTGCACCTGCTGAGCGCGGTCCCCGAAGAGGACTTGGCCGATCTGCAGCAATCGGCTGTGCACCAGCTCTCCCGAGCCGATGAGCAAGACCAACAAGAGCAGCAGCAAGGTGGGCAGGCCACCCAGCCACCCCGCGGCATTGCGCCCCCGAGACGACGTGTCCGCCGCGCTCATGGGGCACATCCCCGAGTTACTGAGGCACGAAGCCGATCAGGCCGTGCAACCATTGATGCACCTGCGGGAAGGAGCGCGTGATCAGCGGGCCGAAGGCCGTGATGATCAAGCCCACGGTCATGACCGCATTGGGCAGGATCCAGCGCTCGTAGCGGCGATAGAAGGACTGGTGAGCCACTTCGGCATCCGCCTTGCGGATGATGTCGTCTCCCACCACCGATCGCGCCAGCAACTGATTGAGCGCCACGGGCGGCATCAGATAGCCCACCTCGAAGGACACCAGCACCATCACCCAGAAATGCACAGGATCGATGCCGTTGTGATAGGCCATGGGGGCCAAGGTGCCGGAGATCAGGAAGATGGCACCCAGGGGTTCCATGAACATGCCCAGCACCACCAGCACGGTGGCCAGGAAGGCCATGGCCGCAAAGACACTGCCAAACTCGGAGGGTGCCAGCGTCACGATCTCGGAGCGCTCGATCACACCGCCCATCGCCTGCGACAGCAGGATCAGGAACATGTAGCTGCCCAGGTGACCCACGGTCTCGTTGGTGGCCACGCGGATGGCGGCTTCGGCCTTGGCCTCACGCGGCATCACGAAGGGCGTGAGCATATTGGGCTGACCAATGCCACGTGCCTGCATGAACTTGTCGGCGGCCACGATCAGCAACATGATCACCGGCATGATGGTCGGCGCCGTGTTCTCGTTCAGGCCGGTCTTCAGACCCATGGTGTAGAACAGCACAACCGCAGCCACCACGGCAATGTGGGGCAGCAGGGGCGGAATCTGACGCAGCATCATCGGGATGGCCTCGGACGGGCTCGCCACATTGATGGTGTGCTTCTCACGGCGCATCTGCGATGCGATGAAGAACAGCGTCGAGGTCAGGAAGAACACGTACAGGCCGTAGTGGAAGAGCTCGGAGCTGGTCACTTCCTTGTTGACCGCCACGATGGCCACCACCAGCAGGCTGGGGCGCAAGACCACCCCCAGCGAGCCCGACATGGCCGTGGCACCCAGGGCAAACTGGCTGCTGCCGCCCACCGCCCGTATCTCGTGGTAGATGATGGCACCGGCCGCCATCACGAAGGCGCCCGAACCGCCGGTGTAGGCCGTGGGGATGGCTGCGCCCAGCAAGATCAGGTAAGTCAGCGCCTCAGGCGAGAGCTTCCAGGGGCGCAGCAGGTTCATGAACAGGTCGACCATGCGGCTTTGCTTGAACAGCATGCCGCCCCAGATGAACAGCGCCAACTGCAGCGGCAGGCCAGGCACTTCCATCAGGGTGTTGATGTAGATCGCCAGGCCAGATGGGTGCCCCTTGAGCGCAAAGTACACACCGGCAAAGATGGCCATCGTGCCGGCCAGCGGTGCCGATTGCAGCGCATGCGACCAGGTGCCTTGCTCGACATCGTCATCCAGCTTGGGCGGCTTGACCAACTGCCACAGGCTGACCAGCACCATGGCGGCGAACATCACCATCCAGGCGATCTGGTGCTCAGGGCGCTCCATCTCGACACCGGCCTGCTTGGAGATGTTGTAGTAGCTGATGGCCGACCACAGCATGAAGCCGCCCGAACCCAGGGTGGTCAGGGACTGCAACAGGTAGTCGCGCCTGCTGCGAATGGGCACCAGACCGATGTGCTCGTACTCGATGGTGGTGGCCAGGATGACCACACCCATCAGGATCAGCAGGATCATGGAGCGGTTTTCAGCGCCAAAGCGGAACAGGCCGAAGAAGGCCGTCTCCACCGTGCGGTAAGCCTTCACCCCCGGGGTGATGTGCTCCTGGATGCGCTTGACCCAGTCGTGCTTGAACTGGCACTCGGCCAGGCTGTCGCGCAGAGAGGCGCGGGCCTTGACGGGGTCAAACGCCTCTTCCTCGAAGAGGTTGTCGACCAGATCAGCGCCCTTGGTCTCGCTTTCCTTCTTCAGGCGAGCCAGCTCGGTCTCGATGTCGGCGTTGGCATTGCAAGTGGGCGTCGTCGGATCAGCGCGCAGGGAGTAGTACTGGACCTGCTTGGCCGGATCACCAAACATGGCCTCACCCGCCGCCAGCAGGCGTCCATGCACCAGCTCACCGGTACTGATGACCAGCACCAGCAGCAGCATGGCAATGGTGGGCAAGCTCACGAACCACTCGGTGGTCGTGCGCCCCAGGAATTTCCAGCCGGTGTCATCGGCCTTGGCGTGGCTCATGCGGTTCTCCTCGATACGCAGCACTCAGGTGCTGTCGGATGGTGGGCAGATTGATCAACACGCCCACTCTACAGAGCCCCCCCCCTGCCCGCCAGCGTCGTGCGACGGACAACCGGTCAGTGTCGCCAAACAACAGGAAATCGGCGCCAAAGGATGTTGCGTTGCATCAAGGCAAACCCACATCCGATGGGGCAAATCACGCCAGCTTGCCGTGGCAGGCCTTGTACTTCAGACCACTGCCGCAGGGGCAGGGGTCGTTGCGGCCCACGCGCGGCACCTCTTTGGCCAAGGTGGCCGGATCGGTCTCGCTGACTGCGCGGCCCTCTTCGTCGGGGTGGGTGTAGGTCACGTTGGAGAACGCCTCGCCCTGATGCTCCAGCGCTTGCGCGGCCTGCGCGGCTTCTTCCTGGGTCTGGATGCGCACCGTCATCAGCAGTCGGGTCACATCCATCTTCACGACCGTCAGCAACTGACCGAAGAGCTCGAAGGCCTCGCGCTTGTATTCCTGCTTGGGGTTTTTCTGGGCATAGCCACGCAGGTGGATGCCCTGACGCAGATAGTCCAGCGCCGCCAGGTGCTCACGCCAGTGGCTGTCGATGGACTGCAGCAGCGCCATGCGTTCGAACGACGCGAACTGCTCGCGGCCCACCGGTTCGATCTTGGCCTGGTACATGGCCTCGGCGGCCTGCTGCACGCGCTCCAGCACACCCTCGTCGTCGACCGCGCTGCTGGAGGCCACCCACTGCACCAGATCGACCTCGACCTGCCACTCGTCCTTGAGCACCTTTTCCAGGCCCGGCAGGTCCCATTGCTCTTCCACGCTCTGCACAGGCACATAGGTGCGCACCACGTCTTCCATGGCGCCAGCCCGCAGGCTGTTGATGGACTCGCCAACGTCCTTGGCTTCCAGGATCTCGTTGCGCTGCTGGTAGATCACCTTGCGCTGGTCGTTGGAGACATCGTCGTACTCCAGTAGTTGCTTGCGCATGTCGAAGTTGTGACCTTCGACCTTGCGCTGCGCGCTCTCGATGCTGCGCGTGACAATGCCGGCTTCGATGGCTTCGCCCTCGGGCATCTTGAGGCGGTCCATGATGGCGCGCACGCGGTCACCCGCGAAGATGCGCATGAGCGGATCGTCCAGCGACAGGTAAAAGCGCGAGGAGCCCGGATCGCCCTGGCGACCGGCACGGCCGCGCAACTGGTTGTCGATGCGGCGGGACTCGTGGCGCTCGGTGGCGATGATGCGCAAGCCACCCAGTTCCTTGACCTTGGCGTTCAGGGCCTGCTGCTCGGCCTTCATGCCCGCAATCTTGGCTTCCTTGGCGGCGTGGTCCAGGGACTCATCGGCCTCGACCGCCTGGATGTCCTTCTCGATGTTGCCGCCCAGCACGATGTCGGTCCCGCGACCGGCCATGTTGGTGGCGATGGTGATCATGCCGGGACGGCCGGCCTGGGCCACGATGTCGGCCTCACGGGCGTGCTGCTTGGCGTTGAGCACCTGGTGGGGCAACTTGGCCTTGGTCAGCATCTCGGCCACCAGCTCGGAGTTCTCGATGCTGGTCGTGCCCACCAGCACCGGCTGGCCACGCTCGTAGCAGGACTTGATGTCCTGCACGATGGCGTTGTACTTTTCCTGGTTGGTCTTGTAGACCAGGTCCAGCTCGTCCTTGCGCAGCATGATCCGGTTGGGCGGGATCACCACCGTCTCCAGGCCGTAGATCTCCTGGAACTCGTAGGCCTCGGTGTCGGCCGTGCCGGTCATGCCCGACAGCTTGCCGTACATGCGGAAGTAGTTCTGGAAGGTGATCGAAGCCAGGGTCTGGTTCTCGGCCTGGATGTGCACGCCTTCCTTGGCCTCCACGGCCTGGTGCAGGCCATCGGACCAGCGGCGACCCGTCATCAGGCGGCCAGTGAATTCGTCGACGATGACGACCTCGCCCTGCTGCACCACGTAATGCTGATCCTTGTGGAACATGTGGTGCGCGCGCAAGGCGGCATACAGGTGGTGGATCAGCGTGATGTTGGCGGCGTCATACAGGCTGGCGCCCTCGGCCAGCAGACCGGCCTCGGTCATCAGGCGCTCGGCGTGCTCGTGGCCGTCGTCGGTCAGGGTGATCTGACGGGACTTTTCATCGGCGGTGAAGTCACCGGGCTCGATCACGCCCTCGCCCGTGCGGGGATCGGCCTCACCGATCTGCTTCTTGAGGCGCGGCGCAATGGCGTTGATGCGCAGGTACAGATCGGTGTGATCCTCGGCCTGGCCGGAGATGATCAGCGGGGTGCGGGCCTCGTCGATCAGGATGGAGTCCACCTCGTCGACGATGGCGTAGTTCAGGCCTCGCTGCACGCGGTCTTCGACCTCGTAGACCATGTTGTCGCGCAGGTAGTCGAAGCCGTATTCGTTGTTGGTGCCGTAGGTGATGTCCGCGGCATAGGCCTTCTGCTTGAGCTCACGGGGCATCTGGGGCAGGTTGATGCCCACACTCAGACCCAGGAACTGGTAGAGCTTGCCCATCCACTCGGCATCGCGGCGTGCCAGGTAGTCGTTGACGGTGACCAGGTGCACGCCCTTGCCCGTCAGTGCATTGAGGTAGACGGGCAGCGTGGCGGTCAGCGTCTTGCCTTCACCGGTGCGCATTTCGGCGATCTTGCCGTTGTGCAGGGCCATGCCGCCCAGCAACTGCACATCGAAGTGGCGCATCTTGAAGACACGCTTGGAGCCCTCGCGCACCACCGCGAAGGCCTCGGGCAGCAGATCGTCGAGCGATTCGCCCTTGGCCACGCGTTGCTTGAACTCTTCGGTCTTGGCGCGCAGCTGCTCGTCGCTCAAGGGCTCGAAGGTGGACTCAAGCGCGTTGATCTTGGCCACCGTACGACGGTATTCCTTGAGCAGGCGTTCGTTACGGCTACCAAAAATCGAAGTCAGAATCTTGGGCAACATGAAGCGATTAATCCAAACGGTCAAAGGCGCGACCGGCGCGCTGGGGGCATTTACCCCAGTAAACCAAAGCTGAAAAGTGTAGCACCCGCGTCTGACAACGCGAGGGCCCCCAGGTTCGCTGACTCACGGTGCTTTCCCAGCCCCCGTTTGAGTGGTCTGCCCGGGCCACAGCGCACAAAACACCAGGCCCAGTGCCGCCATGCTCAGCACCACCACCGCCCCGGAGGGCCAGTCCAGCCAGGCCGACGCCGCCAGCCCCAGGCCATAGGCCGTGGCACCCAGGCCGTACGCTGCGGCCAGTTGCCCGCGCGCGCCCAGACGGCGCACCGCCAGTGCCGGCATGATCAGGCTGGCAAAGACCAGATACACCCCCACCAACTGCACCGACGCGGTCACGGCCAGGGCGAACAGCAGGTAGAACCCCGCCCGCCCCAGCCGCTCGCCCAGGCCGAACCAGAGGGCCAGCACCAGCAGCGACAACCCGGCCATGCCCTGCAACTGGGCCGTGCTCACCCACAGGATCTGCCCCACCAGCAGGTCCTTGAGGTGCTCGCCGCCATGCGGGTTGTCGGCCAGCAGGACAATGCCCAGGCAGGACGCCACCACAAAAAGCGTGCCGATCAGGGCCTCCTGAATGTCAGGCCAGCGCCGCTCGGTCCAGGTCAGCAGCACGGCGCCCGCCCCGGCGGCCACCAGCGCGGCCCCCTGCACGCCCCAGCCCTGAGGCTCCCACCCCAGGGCATTGGCCGCGATCACCCCCAGCCCGGCGATCTGCGCGATCGCCAGGTCGATGAAGACAATGCCCTTGCTCAGCACCCTCAGCCCCAGGGGCACATGGGTGGCCAACACCAGCAGACCGGCCACCAGAGCCGGCCCCACGATGCCCCAGTCCAGGGCGTGCGGATGCCAGCTCCAGCTCACGGCAACACCTTCAGCAGTTGCGCCAGGGTGTCATCGAACAGGCCAAAGAGATCCCCAGCCTGCTCGCTGCCCCCCACGGTGAAGGGCAGCACCACCACCGGCAGGCGGGCACGCTCGGCCAGCCATTGCGAGCCTCGCCCGTCGCTGTAGGCCGCGCGCAGCACCATGCGCACCGGGCGCTCCTGCACGACCCTCAGCACCTGCGCCAGATGGGCACTGCTGGGCTCCACGCCGGGCTTGGGCTCCAGGGCCACCACCTGCTCCAGCCCCAGCCAGCGCTCCAGATAGACAAAGCCCTGGTGCTGCACCGCGATGCGCACGCCCTTGAGGGGCGCCGCCTGCCGGGCCCAGCGGGCACTGGCCTGAGCCCATCGCTGCTGGAAGTCCGCCAGGCGCTGTTGATACAAGGGCGCATTGGCCGCATCCAGCGCCACCAGGCGGCGGGTCAGCACCGGTGCGACCGCAGCAAAGGTCGAGGGGGCCGTCTGGATGTGGGGGTTGCCTGCCGCATGGACATCGCCCTGGGCGCGGTCCAGATGCGTGGGCACATCCAGCATCGTCACCGCCGAGGCCGCCTCCAGATAGCCGGGCGCTCCCACCTGCACCCGGGCATTGCCCGACTGGCGCAACAGCAGGGGCAGCCAGCCCGCCTCCAGTTCGGCCCCCGTGCAGACCACCAGATCCGCACGGCGCACGGCCGCGATCAGGCTGGGGCGAGCCTGCACCCGATGAGGGTCCTGCAAGGCCTGCGTGGCGGTATAGACCTCGGCCTGCGGGCCTGCCAGCTCCCGCGTCAGTGCGGCCCATTCGGGCTCACAGGCAAAGACCCGCAAGGCGGCCTGCGCGGGCGCGGTCACCGCCAGGCACAGCGCGGCCCACAGGGCCAGCCACCTGGATCGAGATGATCGATGTGTGGTCATGGTCACCTCCTCAGAAGCCATGGGCGCCGTGGGCACCCAGGCTCATCTGATACTGCAGGTAGACCTGCGTGTCGCTCACCCCGGGGCGGGCCCGGTCATCATTGATCTGCACACGCCAGCGGCTGAACTCGCTGAGTGACCAGTCCAGCATGGCACTGGTGCGACGTGGCCGATGGTCAGGGCGCGCGATGAAGGCATTGTTGCTGCCATAGTCCACCGTGCCCGGATCCAGTTGATCCAGCCGCAAGCCCAGACGCCAGCCCGGCGCGAACTGGTAGATGCCCTGCACATACCAGCCCGACTGCGCGGAACGATAGGCATCGACAGGCACCCCGGCACCGGACACATCGTCCACGTCATACGCCACCTCACCTGTCTCTGTGCGGCGGAAATACTCCCCCTGCAGCTTGAAGTTGGTCTGCGAGGCATTGCCCTGTGGGGCCCAGCGCCACACGCCATCAAGCACCCAGGTGCGGCTGCGGCCGCTGAAGGCGTGGCTGACGTCCTGATCCAGCAGGTCGACATCGCTCCACACGCGTTCAGCCGGGCGCGTCCACAGGTGGGACAGGCCCGCACGCCAGCTGTGGCTCACCCCCACATCGCCGCCCACATGGGCAAACAGCGCGGAAGCCCCCGCCCCGTTGTGCTCGCTGCCGCCCCGCGCCAGCTCGGCCCCCAGCTCGACGAACTGCTCGGTGGACAGCACCCAGCGGGCCTGCACCCCGTCATGCTTGAGCTGGCCACCCAGGAAGGCCTGATGCGCCAGCGGCAGATCGACAAAATCCCAGGTGTGGCCATGCTGCTCGTTGAGGTAGCCCACCCCGGCCAGATAACGCCCCGCCTTGACGGTCAAGCCCGGCGCCAGCGCCGTGGATTGCACATAGGCTTCTTCTACCTCGGCCTCGTTGTCGGGCGTGAGCGCAAAGGTCAAGGCGCCATACCACCAGGGATCGATGTTGGCCGAGAAGCTCAACTCCGACTCCCCCAAACCCAGACCTTTGTCACCCGGGCCGATCTCGGCATCCCCGGTGGCAAAGCCGCTCATGCGCCAACTGCCCGGGTCTTTCGACAAGTGGGCATAGGTGCCCGACAGCACCAGCGTCACTGCCGGGTTGAAGCGGTTGTCGCGCTGCACGGGCGTCGCGGCCGACACGGCAGGCCGAGCCTGCGCCTGCTGCACTTGCGCCTCCAGGGCACGCAGACGGGCCTCGTACTGCTCGCGCATGTCCTGAATCTGCTGACGCAATTGCGCCAGTTGCGCCTCATCGGCCGCGTGGGCGGGCCAGGCCAGACCGGCCAGCGTCAAGGCGCAGGCCAGCGACACCGCACGCTGAACGCGCGGCCACTCATGTGTGACAGTGAAAGACATCTCAAAAAACTCCGTGTGAACCAGATCAGGTCACCCCGTCGCCGAGCGCCCATGCACTGCCGCGCACGCAAGCCAGGGCCTGAATGCGGACGCAAGGGATCAAGGAGGGGTGAAGCGATGACAGGCGCCATCAGGGCGCCCGGGATCACACGGCGGGCGGTGCGCGAGAGCGGTAGCCCAGAACCACGCCAGCCACATGCGCAACGGCGGCACGCCCTTCGGGCGCACCGTGCGCAGGGGACTCTGGCAGCCAGCACAGCTCGGGCGCCGGACTGGCGGCGCCATCGGCCGCAAAGGCCAGGCACAGCTTGCATTGCTCGGTATGCAGAACGGCATGGTGATCGCCTTCGGCATCACTCACCGCATGCGCCAGGGCATGGCGCAACGCACCCTGCTGCGTCAGCAGCAAGGCCAGCGTCAGCAGGGCATGCGCCCACCAACGCCGCGATGACATCAGACCGACACCACGCATCTGCCAGCCACGCTCAATGCGTCATCTGAGCCACGGCGGGCGCCTGGCCCTTGCCGGCCAGGAACTTGGCCGGATCCTGCTGAACCCCCTCCACCAGCACTTCGAAGTGCAGATGGGGGCCGGTCGAGCGGCCCGTGTTGCCCATCTCGGCAATGGTCTGACCACGCTTGATCAGATCGCCTGCCTTGACCAGCATGCGCGAGGTGTGCGCATAACGGGTCACCAGGCCATTGCCATGATCCAGCTCGACCAACTGGCCATATTGGGGGTGCGAACCGGCCGACAGCACCACGCCGCCGGCTGCCGCCACGATGGGTGTGCCCGTGGCCCCCGGAAAATCCAGGCCGGTATGCAAGGCCGCACGCCCCGTGAACGGATCTGTACGGAACCCGAAGCCCGAACCCACCTGACCCACCACCGGCGCGCTGCTGGGGATCATCAGGGCCTCCAGGCGCTTTTCAAACAGTCGGGATTCGATCAGGGTGAGCACGTCCGCATTGCGGTCGCCCAGAACCTGCAGGCGCTCCATCAGGCCATTGAGATCCTCGAAGGACGAGACCTGCGAAGGCACATCCCGCAACGCGGCCAGAGGCCCGCCACGACCGCCCCCGGCGTCCGGGGCTGAAGCGGCCGGGGCCAACTCGATGCGCTTGAGGTCTTCAGGCTTCATGCCTGCCATGCCGGCCACACGCTCGCTGACGGCTTCCATGCGCAGCAGGCGCGCCTGCAAGTCACCCACCTTGTTGGCCATGGCATCCAGGTTCTCGCGCATGTAGCGCTCACGCTGGGAGTTTTCCTGGCGCTCGATGAAATGCACCAGATCCGAGATCACGGGCCACTGCTCATGCGCCGCCTTGATCAGGATGGCGTGGTACAACAGCAGCGACACCAGCATCATGGGCAGGAGCATGGCCAGAGCGGCCAGCCCCAGGGTCCATGGCGTGAACTGCAGCACCCGCGTCGGACGCGAGGTGCTCGTGGTGATCAGAATCTGCATGCCTTCAAACCCTTGTCAATGAAACCGCCCAGCCGCCCCAGCAGCTACCGACCCATGGTGCCCGACGTCCCGCCCCTCACGAAGGCGCTGGAACGCACGACCCCGCTGGTCAGCCTGCTGTACCGCCTGAAGGCCTCTCAGCAATGCCTGGAGGCCATCCAGCCGGTGCTGCCCGCCGGATTGGCCCCGTATGTCAAGGCCGGCCCCATCGACGACGAAGGCTGGACCGTGCTGGTCGCCAACGCGGCGATTTCCGCCAAGCTGAGACAACTGCAGCCGCGCCTGATGGAGATGCTGGCTGCAAAGGGATGCAAGGTTAACGCAATCAGATTGAGGGTTCAAACGCCTCAGACCTGAAATCCTTCAGATTGCAAGGATTTCAATCATCCCAACAAGGCAGGCACCTGTTGCGCCAAGGCCTGGCGCTGCGCCACGGCCTTGCCCTGCAGGGCAAAACCCAGCAACTGCTCAGGCTGATCAATGGCCGTGAAACGCGCCTCGACAGATTCTTCCGTCTCGGACACCGACCACTGACCTGCGGCGCCCGCTGGCGGCGGGCACACCACCGTCGGCCAGGCCGGGGTCTTGACCACCACGGGCATGGCCGGATAGGCCACCGCCGTGGGCTTGCCCGACAGCGTGGCGGCCAAGGCACGGGCCTGCGCCATCAAGGGCAGCACATAGGGCAGCAGGAGGCCTTCCACCTCGGCGCAATCGCCCAGGGCGTAGACATGAGGCACGCTGGTGGCCAGTTGACGGTCCACCACCACACCACGCGCCACCTGGGCGCCAGCCTGCTGGGCCAGCGCCGTGCGGGGCTGAAGCCCGATGGCCGACAGCACCAGATCCGTCTGCAGGGTGCTGCCATCGCTGAGCGTCAACACCAGGCCCTCAGGGCCGCGCTGGAGCGACTGCGCACCCACGCCAAAGCGGAAACGGGCCCCGGCCGCCTGTAGCTTGTCCTGCAGGCGCGCACTGGCCTGCGGAGGCAGCAAACGCGCCAGCGCGCGGTCTGCCAGGTCCAGCACCGTGGGCTCGATGCCTCGGGCCAGCAGATCGTTGGCGAACTCGCACCCGATCAAGCCCGCCCCCAGGATGGCCACACGCTGCACCGCACCGCCCTGAGCCGCCGTGTCCAGCGCCTCGGCAAAGCGGGCAAAGTCGTCCAGATCATTGACGGACAGCACCGTGTCAGCGGCATCGCCCTGCAAGGGCAGGCGGATGGGATCGGCCCCGGTCGCCAGCACCAGATCGCGCCAGGCGATCACCTCGCCGCCCGCCAGCGTCAGTTCGCGCCGGTCAGCATCGACCCGGTCGACCGCCGTGCTCGACACCACACGGGCATTGAGCTCGGCCGCCATCTTGTCGGCCGGCTTCATCACCAGCGTGGCCGCCGTCTTCTTACCCGCCAAGGCATTGGAGAGCATGGGCTTGGAATAAAAGCCCGCCTGGTCGCGGCTGATCACCACGATGGGCACGGCGGCATCCAACTTGCGCAACTCACGCGCCACGTTGTAGCCCGCCAGACCCGAACCCACGATCACAACCGCATCAGACATGCCAGGCTCCGATCAGATCTCGATCAGCTCGAAGTCGGACTTGCCGACGCCGCAATCCGGGCACACCCAGCTGTCAGGCACGTCGGCCCACAGGGTGCCGGGGGGAATGCCCTCTTCAGGGCGGCCCAGGGCCTCGTCATACACAAAACCGCAAACAACGCATTGATAGGTCTTCATGAGCAAACTCTTGACAAAAACGGGGTGCATTCTGAGGCAAAGCGCTCCCGGACGGGGCGTGCAGGCACGTCAGAAAGGAACTATGGGCGTCAAACAATGGATTGACGGCGTCTGACTGCACCCGGCGGCGCATTCACCACGGCTCACATTGTGCCGCGCGAATCCGCTGCATCAGCCGCCCTACAATCCCAGCAGATTTTCAGATGAAAGAATTGGGGTCATGACTCAGCGTTGGTCTCATGCTTTGCGGCAAACCGTTGCCGCGATCACGTCGGTTTCAGTTCTGGCCAGTGGAGCGCCCGCAGGGGCGCAAGGTCTGGGAGACGTTGGCGCCTATTCAGGCAAGGCCGATGCAGGCCTGACCAGCACCCTCAACGGCGCCACCGGGGCGGCAGGCGCTTTGGGCCGGCTCGACACCACACTGGCCACGCCGGTCATCCGCAGCGACGACAAGGCCCGGTTTGGCGACAAGGAACGCCAGCCCCACCAGGAGGCGCACGCCCCTGCCCCACCTAAGCCCTTGCCCCTCAACGACTTTCAGAAGTTCGTCAAGGAAAGCACCGGGCAGGCGTTGCCCCTCTTTGGCGCAGACTTCTTCACACAACCCCAAGGCGGGTTTGAGGCCCAAGCCAACACGCCGGTGTCGCCCGATTACCGTTTGGGCCCGGGCGACGAAGTCCAGATCAAAGGCTGGGGCTCGGTGGACATCGACGTGCGCGCCGAAGTCGACCGCAATGGCCTGATCCACATTCCCCGCGTCGGCAGCGTCGCCCTGGCGGGCGTCCGATCGTCGCAGGCCGAGGCCACCGTCCGTGCTGCCGTGGGCCGCTATTACAAGGACTTCCAGCTCAGCGTGACCCAGGGGCAATTGCGAGGCATCACGATCTATGTGGTCGGTCAGGCGCGCCAACCAGGCGCTTACAACCTGTCCGGCGCATCGACCCTCGTGTCTGCCCTGTTTGCCAGCGGCGGCCCCAACCAGCTGGGCAGCATGCGGCATGTGCAGGTCAAGCGCGGTGACCGTGTCGTCACCGAACTCGACCTCTACGACTTCCTGGCCAAGGGAGACAAGTCTGCGGACGTGCGCCTGCAAGACGGCGACACCATCGTCATCCCGTCCGCCAAGGCCTATGTGGCCCTGACGGGCACCGTGGCCACCCCTGCGGTCTACGAGCTGGCCAGCGAGCAAGACACCATCGGCGGCATCCTGGCACTGGCCGGCGGCCTGCCCGTGGTGGCCGACCCCAAGCGCGCCTACCTGGAGCGCGTGGACCCCACCCAAAAGCCCGCCCGCAGCGTCGAGAGCTTTGCGCTGGACGCCAACGGCCTGCGCAAGAAGCTGCGCAGCGGCGACCTGCTGTCCGTGATGTCGCTCAGCCCCGAGTTTGGCAATGCCATCACATTGCGCGGTAACGTCGACCAGCCTGTGCGCACCCCCTGGAAGCAAGGCATGAAGGTGCGGGACCTGATCCCCAGCAAATCCTTCCTGATGTCTCGTGCCTCGGTGCAACGGCAGAACAATGTGCTGCACAAAGCGGACGACACCGAAGACAGCCTGGCCAGCCGCATTGGCAAGCTGGTGGACGAGATCAATCTGGAATACGCCGTGGTGGAGCGTGTAGACAGCAACAACGTCTCCGTGCAGTTGCTGCCCTTCAATCTGGGCGCCGCCCTGGACGACGCCAACAGCCCCGAGAACCTGCCGCTGATGCCGGGCGACATCGTGACCGTGTTCTCTGTGAACGATGTGCGGGTGCCGCAGGCCAAACGTCAGGTGTTCGTGCGCGTGGAAGGTGAAGTCAAACGCCCAGGCATCTACCAGATGAGCCCCGGCGATGGGCTGCCGCAACTGATCGACAAGGCGGGGGGGCTCACCCCTGACGCGTATCTGTTCGGCGCGGGCTTTTACCGCGAAGAGGTGCGCCAGGCGCAACTGCGCAATCTGGACCAGTTGGTGCGACGCATGGAAGGGCAGATGCAGACCCAACTGAGTTCTGCTGCAGCCAGCGTGAGTTCGGTCAGCCCGGACAGCGGCACGGTCGCGCAACTGCGCATCCAGGCCGAGGCCCGCGCTCAGCAACAGGCCCTGGACCGCTTGCGCAACCTCAAGCCCACGGGGCGCATCATGCTGAGCCTGCAGCCTGATGCCAAGCCCGATGCATTGCCTGCCTTGAAGCTGGAAAGCCAGGACCGCCTGGTGATCCCCTCGCGTCCAGACTTTGTGTATGTGCTGGGCTCGGTCAACACCGAGGCATCGCTACTGTGGCGCCCTGGCCGCTCCGTGAAGCACTATCTGGAGCAATCGGGGTTGACCAGCGGCGCGGACAGGGATGAGATGTTCATCATGCGTGCGGACGGGAGCGTGCTGAGCGACGACGGAAGTTGGGGCAGCGGTCTGATGGGCGCCACGGTGCAGCCGGGTGACCTGATCGTATTGCCAGAGAAGACCGACCACGAAAGCAAGTGGAGCGCGTTCACGCGCAATGCCAAGGACATCACGCAGATCATTTACCAGTTCAGTCTTGGGGCTGCGGCGATCAAGACCCTGCGCGATTGAAGAGGTTCCATGGAACACAAAAATCACAACAGCGAACACACTTCAGAAAACATGCCTTCTGCAGGCAGTGAAGAGGTATCAATTCCAGACCTATGGCTTGCAATTTGCCGTCAAAAGACGCTTTTGGGAGCGATATTTACTGTAGGAACTCTCGCATCACTTGCCATTGCAATGGCAATACCTCGCTACTACACCGCCTCGGTGGTTGTTATGCCTCCTGCTCAAAATACCTCGGCCTCTTCTGCGGTACTTGCACAGCTTGGGGCCCTGGCCAACATGCCCAGCTTTGGAGGTAGTAAAACTGGCGATGAATTTTACTTGGCTATTTTGCGTACTCGCAGACTGCAGGCGCCCTTGGTTAAGAAGCTCAATTTGCAGTCGCGCTATTCCACGGAAAGCATGACGGAAACCTATGCAAAGCTCTCAGAAAGAGTATCCATCTCATCTGACAGAAAGGCTGGACTCCTATATATAGAAGCATCAGACCGCGACGCCAATTTTGCTGCCGACTTGGCAAATGCTCATGCTGTGGCCTTGTCTGAGGTTCTTGATCAGATTGCAGTCACAGAAGCTCAACAACGTCGTATGTTTTTTGAGCAAGAACTG
>NZ_DASUIT010000085.1:0-2895 GCF_036279655.1 Aquabacterium sp.
TCCTTGCAGCGAGGGCTGGACCGCTATGTGCATGTCACGATGGTCCAGATGGCGTCGGCCGTGGCCTGTCAGCGCTTTCACCTCATCGGGCCGCGACTGGCGCGCTGGTTGCTCATGACCCAGGACCGAGCCTCTGCCGACAGCTTCCGTGTGACGCACGAGCGCCTGGCGGGTGTGCTCGGCGTCCGACGGGTCGGCATCACGACGGCGGCGGTGGCGCTGCAGCGGCAGGGCTTGATCGAGTACCACCGGGGTGCGCTGACGGTCATTGACCGCCTGGGCCTGGAAGCCGTGGCCTGCAGTTGTTACCAAGTCGATCTGCACGTCCATGCCGAGTGGCTGCCGATGCCCTGAGCGCCGCCCGGGGCTGACGAGTGACTGTGTTCGATGGCGCACCGACGACCCGGGGGCGCACCGCTAGCCTGCGGACCATGACAAGGACACGCACATGAGCACCATGGCCCCCGAGCAGGACCACCGGGCCGGTCTGGTCGCCGAGGACTGGCGTGATCTGCTGGCCACGATCAAGGCGCGCTTGAAGATGACGGTGGATGCGCTACCGCTGGTGGCACCGCCTGAGGCGCCCGTGGCGTTGCAGGCACGGCTCCAGCGCAATGTGCTGACCTGCATCGACGCACTGGAGCAGGTGCAGACCCTGCTCGCCAGCGAACTCAAGCACTACCGGGAGCTGGAAGAGCAGGCCCATCAGACCGAGTTGACGCTGGCCACGATGCGCGAGCAGTTGAGCGGCTTGCAGGCCGGCGAGCGCCGGGCGCGGCATCAGGCCCAGCACGATGGCCTGACGCACCTGCCCAACCGCAGTTTTTTCCGCGAACGACTGGAGGGCAGCTTGAAGACACTGGCCGGACAGCAGCCGGCGCTGGCGGTGCTCTTTCTGGATCTGGACGCCTTCAAGCAGGTCAATGACACCCACGGCCATGCGGTGGGCGATGAGTTGCTGGCCATCGTGGCAGAGCGGCTGACGCGGGCCGTCCGCGCCCACGACATGGTGAGCCGGCTGGGCGGTGACGAGTTCGCCTGCCTGCTGGTGGGCGTGCCAGGACGCGAGCAACTCGGCCGGCTGGCCCTCAAACTGGAGGCGGTGGTGTCGGCCCCGGTCAAGATCGGGGAGGTGCAGTTGTCGGTGCACCCCAGCATCGGCATCGCGATGTGCCCGGATGACGGCGCCTCGGCGGACGAGCTGCTTCACCAGGCTGATCAGGCGATGTACCGCGCCAAGCGGCATCAGACCGGCTTCGCCTTCGTGGGCGACTGAGACCCGGGCCAGCGGCTCACAGCCCCTGGGCAAACCCGTTCTGCCGCCAGGCCTCGAACACCGCCACGGCCACCGCATTGCTCAGGTTGAGGCTGCGCTGCCCCGGCAGCATGGGCAGGCGCACGCGCTGCGCCAGGGGAAAAGTCTCGCGCAAGGCCGGATCCAGGCCGCTGGTTTCACAGCCGAAGACCAGGCAGTCGCCCGGCAGCCAGGCGATGTCGGTCAGGGGGCGGCTGCCCCGGGTGGTGAAGGCGAACATCCGTGCCGGATCGGGCTGCACGGTCTGCAGGAAGGTGGCCCAGTCGGCATGCCGTTGCACGCGTGCGCACTCGTGATAGTCGAGCCCCGCGCGGCGCAGCAGCTTGTCGTCCATCGAAAAGCCCAGCGGCTCGATCAGGTGCAGCTCGCAGCCGGTGTTGGCCGCCAGGCGGATGACGTTGCCCGTGTTGGGCGGGATCTCCGGGTGGACCAGAACGATGCGGAACATGGCGGCAGGCGCGGGGTGGGGGCTCAGGACTCGGCGCGGGCTTCGCGCATCATCAGGGCCTGCACGGCCGAGCGGGCGCTCAGGCGGCCCTCCAGCACCTCCACCACGGCTTGCGTGATGGGCATGACCACACCCAGGCCTTGCGCGCGCGCCAGCACCGTGGCGGCGCTGTAGACGCCTTCGGAAACGTGGCCGAGCTCTTGCAGGATGGTGGGCAGGTCCTTGCCCTGGGCCAGTTGCAGGCCCACGGAGCGGTTGCGTGAGAGATCGCCCGTGGCGGTCAGCACCAGATCGCCCAGGCCGGACAGGCCCATGAAGGTGTCCAGGCGGGCACCCAGGGCCACGCCCAGGCGGGTCATCTCGGCCAGACCGCGCGTGATCAGGGCGGCGCGTGCATTGAGGCCCAGTTGCAGGCCATCGGCGATGCCGGTGGCAATGGCCAGCACGTTCTTGACGGCACCGCCCACCTCGACACCGACCGGGTCGGGCGAGGTGTAGACGCGCAGGCTGTCGCTGTGGAAGGCCTCGACGGCGAGCTCGTTCAGAGCCTCATCGCTGCTGGCGGCCACCAGGGCGGTGGGCTGGCCCCGCGCCACTTCAATGGCGAAGCTGGGGCCCGAGAGCACGCCGCTGCGGCCCTGCGGGCGCACGGTCAGGGCGATCTCGTGGCCCAGGCGTCCACTGGTTTTTTCAAAGCCCTTGCACAGCCAGAACACGGGGGCGGATTCGGGCACCCGGCTCAGCATGTCGGCCAGGGCGGCCATGGGCGTGCCGATGATCACCAGGCCCTTGTCGGTGGCCGGCATGGCATGGGCCATGGCAGCGGACCAGTCGCTGGTGATCTGCAGGCCCTCGGGCAGGGGCACGTCGGGCAGGTAGCGGGCATTGCAGCGCGATGACTGCATCTGCAGGGCCTGGGCCTCGTCGCGAGCCCACAGGACCACGTTCACGCCCCGACGGGCGGCGCTGATGGCCAGCGCCGTGCCCCAGGCTCCCGCACCCAGTACGGTGACGTTCATGCGGGAGTGGCTCCGTTTCAGGCGTGACCGGCTTGAGCCTGCTGGTCAAGCTGCGACTGGTACATGGCCTGGAAGTTGACTTCGGTCAGGTGCACGGGCGGGAAGCCGGTGCG
>NZ_DASUIT010000086.1:0-30293 GCF_036279655.1 Aquabacterium sp.
GTTTTTGTGCCCTCCGCCCTTACGGGCTCCGGCGCCGGTGAACTAGGCGTTAGGCTTCTCCAAATACATTCTCTGGAAGCCTATTTCAGCGCCTTCAAACGTGAATTGGCTGAGCCACCAATCTGACGCCTAGAGCAGCACAGACACGACTTATCGTGTCGAATCTCGGCTGAGAATCAGAACGCAGCGCTTTATACAGCGCCTCTCTTGCAATACCGGATGCTTTGGCAATCTCAGTCATACCACGTGCCCTGGCGATATCCCCAAGAGCAGCGGCAAGCAGCGCAGAATCTCCAGATTCCAGAATATCCGTGAGGTATGCCGCAACGGCCTCATCAGAATCCAAATATGGAGCTGCATCAAACTCCGGCAGTTCGTTCACCTTCGTACGTTTGCTCATCTGCTACTCCTCAATCCAACGTCTTAGCCAAGGCTTTCGCCTTCCGGATGTCTGCCGCCTGGCTCTTCTTCGAACCCCCAGCGAGCAGAACAATCACCTCAGTCCCGCGCTGAACGAAGTACACGCGCCAGCCGGCACCAACATGGATTCGCAACTCCGAAACGCCCTCGCCTACCGGCGCAACGTCCCCGGGAAGGCCAAACGACAAACGCCGAACTCGCGCAGCCACAATCGCCTTGATCTTGGCGTCGGGCAAGCCGCTCATCCAACGAGAGAACTCCGGTAGCGCCTTCACTGTAATCATGATGCATCGTAATCGAATGATTACACACTGTCAACTGCGCTCCGGCGCCACACCCGCCATTGAGAGGGCAGTCAGCGAACCACTGACGCACATGGACGAACCTCATCCCATCGCATCAGCAGGCTGTCCGTCCAAAAGGCGGCCAGCTCATCACCGCAGCCTGCCACCAAGCATCAAGTCATGGCTCAAAAATAGTCGAAGCCACCTGTCGACTCCACCGCCTTCAATGACAACAGCGCGCGGCCTGCCCTTCGGCAGCCGTGAAGCAAATGATGTGATGGACAGGTTGGGCATGCGTGGCAGAATCCAGAACAACAACCATCAATGGCATGCCACGGCACAGGGAGTCAGGCATGCAACGGTCAAACATCTTGCTCGGTTTCGGGGTCTGCGTGTTCTCCACGCCCTCTCCTACGCTCCCCAGCCTAACCGCTCAGTCAAGGGGACGCCCACTGGTTCCATCACGCTTCTGCTATGCCAAGCGAGGTGCCCCTTACTTCTGGCGTTAGACCGCTCAGGAACAGCATTGACAGGGCGTATCCTATGGGATACATTGAGCCATGCGTATCCGGACAACAGAGCTGTACCGCGATTGGATCAATGACCTCAAAGATCGAGCTGCACGTGCTCGCATCCAGGTGCGGGTTGATCGTCTCGCGCACGGCAATCCAGGCCAACACCGCAATTTGGCTGGCGGTATCTCAGAGCTAAAGATCGATGTCGGCCCTGGCTACCGGGTGTACTACACGCAGCGAGGCGACGAGTTGATCATCCTTCTCGTTGGCGGCGACAAGTCCAGCCAGCAGAACGACATCGCCCTCGCACAGGATCTCGTGCGCAACCTTCAGGAGTAACGGTCATGCCCAAGTCCAGCAAGAGCACCCAATCGGCAACCAAGACAGTTGCCTACGATGTTGCAGAGCAACTGCGTACGCCCGAAGAAATGGCAGCGTACCTCGACGCCTGGCTGACAGAGGCGCCCGACGACATTGCGGGCATCGCCCGCGCGCTCGGAGACATTGCGCGCGCCAAGGGCATGGCGCAGGTGGCCAAAGAAGCTGGGCTGAGTCGTGAAAGCCTTTACAAGGCGCTCAGTGAAAACGGCAACCCCAGTTTCGCAACAATCCTTAAAGTCACCAAGGCATTGGGCGTTCAGTTGCACGCAGGTGCGGCTTGAATCAATATGCAATCGGCGCCGCGGTCTAACTCAACGTTGCACGTGGACGCCAACATGGGCCATCGCTTTGCGATTTTGATGGCCCTTGTTGGTACCCTCCGCCCTGTCGGGCTCCGGCGCCGGTGAACTCTGCGTTAGGCTTCACCTAGGAGCGTTCACATGTCTGTCGACAACCAAAAAGTAGAAGAGGCTGTTCTTGCTTTGCTTGGGTACTTCGCAAACAAAGATGGGCAAACATGGAAGCGCTACGAGTTCTCAGTCATGGAGTCATTGCACGAAAAGGGCTTGATATCGGATCCTCGAGGGAGGCAAGAATCGGTGTACCTCACGCCAGAAGGGCTTGAAGTGGCTCAAAATCTCGCAAAGCAACTCTTCTCAGACTGACATGGCTTTCAACGAAATGGATCTCAACGCATAGCCAAAGCGGCTGAAGCGTTTCTAGCAGTGCATCGGCCGCCAGTCCACATCCGTCCAAAGCTCGACTTTGAATACCGTGTTGAAGGTCAGTCAGTTGAACTCTTGGAAGTGCGCCCTATGTGGGATCGACCAACTGAGATCATGAAGCGCCCCATTGCAAAGGCCACATTTGTTCGAACTCAGAGTATATGGAAAATTTACTGGATGCGCGGCAATTTGACGTGGCATCCATATGAAACTAGCCAAACCAATTCTATTGACGGGTTCTTCAAACTGGTAGGAGAGGACAAGTATGGATGCTTCTTTGGATGACCCAACAAGCGTCTATCGCCAGCCTAACTGGTTGGTCAAGCTGAGGCCAACAGTCGCTGCCTGTTGGTCCCCTCCGCTTCGCTCCGGCGCAGCTTACCGCGGGTGTTATGCCATTAGGCCCTAGCAAAAATGATCCGTTTCTCGCTCACATACACCGACTTTCAACGGTTTCAAAAGCTTGTGGCGTATCGGTTTCAGCGTCAAAAAGGGGCGTTGTCCTTGCAGTTTGGCATGCGCGTTTTGATCTGGCTATGCATCGGCATTGCTTGTGCAACTTACGCGCGTCTTTTCCGAGAGTGGCCAGAGATCTCCGGCCCGTTGACTGTCATTGGCGTGGCAGGTGCCCTTGCCTTGATTCTTGCCGCCATACAACCGCAGCTTTCTCAAGCGCTACTAAGAAAGCACCTTCTCTTATCAAATGGTGCTTTTCTTTCGCCTCAGGTCATCTCTTTCAACTCGGATGGCCTGCGCGTTGAAACGCAAAGGGGAAAGACCGAAACGCCGTGGTCAGGCTTCCTGGACCGAGATGAAGACGACACCAATTACTATTTGTTCATTGACGCAATGCAAGCTGTGATCGTGCCTCGCGCTGCATTGGGAGATCAGCTTGCTCAGTTCGTACAGTTCACACGCAACATCACCCGGCAATAGAGGTATGAAAACCGTCAGTGCTCTTTTCCACAGGCCTAACTGTTTGGTCAAGCTGACACCAACAGGCTCCGCCTGTTGGTACCCTTCGCTTCGCTCCGGCGCCGCTTACCTTGGGCGTTGTGATCGTTCAAATTTCCCCACCCGGTTGAGGATCGGGCTCGTCGGAGCGAACGAGTCCGGCCTTGAGGCCCGGCTGTATTGACCCAGCGGTTTCTGCACCGGGGATGGCTGCGCAAGACCGTGTTGCTGGCCACATTGCGATGGTGGCCCCGACAGGAATCGAACCTGTATCTATCCCTTAGGAGGGGACTATTCTATCCATTGAACTACGGAGCCGACCAAGCCGAGATTGTGCCTCAGGTCCCGGCTTGTTTTGAGCGCCTCAAGGCGCATTCGCCACGGATGCCAGCAAGAGTTCGCCCACTCGGCGCGCATGCTGCCCGCTGGCCTGCTGCGCCTGCAGCAGCAACTCCTGCTCGCGACGCCCCAGATCCCCCAGTGATGTCAGGGTCGCGCGGTAATGCCCCAACTCGGCCTCCGAGGCGAACACCAATTCCTGCTGTGCCCCGTTCTCCAAGGTGACCTGATTGCCCAGACGATCCAGATGTAGAAGCAGATCATCGACCCGGGTCATGATGTCGCGCTCCACCTTGAAGAAAGCGGTCATGGTCTGCGTGGTTACCGCAGAAGAGGACAGCAACTGCCTCCGCCAGGCCGCATCCCCCCAGGACGGAGCCTCCTGCAGCCAGCCCGACATGGCATCATCCAGTCGCGACTGCACCGCCGCATCGCGTCGGATCAACCCCTCCAGCGCAGCCTGCAATTGCGCCAGACGCTGCCTGACGGTGGCGCGCCCCGGGGCGCTGATCAGGTTGGCAGGCGTCAGCCAGTCTCCCAGAGCCACCGATTCGATCTGTGTCTGGTAGGCCGTGAGTGCCTGCTGTCTCTGGCGATGGGCATCTGCCATGGCGCTCAACAAAGGGGCCAGCGTCGAGTTCTGCGCCGCGGCCATCATCTCGGGCGTGGGCGCACTGCCCTGACGCAATTGCACCAGCACGGGCTCCAGCCGGCGGATGTCGCGCGTCATGCGCTCGATGCGTTCGCCGTCCGGCGAGCGCGTCGCCCAGATCACGGCGGACAGGACGATCAGCCCCAGCCCCACCCCCAGGATGGCCCACCACGCCAATAACGATTGATCCTTCTTGCGATACCGCATGGCACCCTGCATCCAACGGCCATGGCCGCCTTGTGAAAAATTAGACAAAAGGCTATTTCACCTCACACCCGGCATTCATCAGGTGTGACAAGGTGTAAAAGGCCTGGTTCGTGGTATCGAACCATCAGTGCGTCTGGTCGGACTCTTCGGGATCCTTGCAGCGCAACTCCTCCACGGTATAGCCTTGCTTGGTCAGTGCCTCCTTGAGCCACTGGGGCTGCGGCCCCTGCCCGTCCCAGGTGTCGCCAGACACGGGGTGGCAGTACTTGGGCGCCAGCACAGGCTCGTGCATGACCACAGGCGGCTCGGAGGGGTCGATCTCGAGTTCCTCGGGGGTGATGCGCCAAAACTCTATCAACTTGCGGATGGAGCGCAAGACCGCTTCTTGTTCTGGTGTCTTCACAGTCAGGTCAACAATGGACAACTTGTGGCGCGCGCCGCCACAGCGAGAGGGTGGATGCCAGGCGCGACGATACCATGTCAGTATTGAGGTATTACTGCCCGTGCGCGTGTCGTTGCCATGAAACTTGCCCTGCTGTCTGATCTGCATGCCAACCGCCAGGCCCTGGAAGCCGTCTGGGACCATGCCCGAGAACAGGGATTTGATCAGCTGGTGCTGCTGGGTGATTATGTCGACTACGGTGCAGACCCGTGCTGGACCGTGGATTTCGTGATGGCGCGGGTGGCCGAAGGGGCCATTGCAGTCAAGGGCAACCACGACGATGCCCTGTCGGTGGACTCGCACCACTCTCTGGGTGCGCACGTGCAGCAGTCGCTGAACTGGACTCGCCAGCAGTTGAGTGCGCAGCACAAGGATTTCATCGCGGCCCTGCCGCTCACGGCGCGCCTGGGCGATTGCCTGATCACCCACGCCAATGCCCACGCCCCCGCCGAATGGGGCTATATCCACAGCCGGCTGGAAGCCACGCGCAGCCTCTATGCCACGGATGCCCGCTTCGTGTTCTGCGGGCACATGCACGACCCGCACCTCTACCACGTGTCGACCACGGGCAAGCTCGGCGAGTTCATCCCCGTCGACGGCGTGGCGATCGAGTTGTCACCAGCCAGGCGCTGGCTGGCGATCCCAGGTTCGGTGGGGCAGCCGCGCGATGGCAATCCTGCGGCCTGTTATGCAATGTTCGACACGGACACTGAGGCACTGACCTTCCATCGCGTGCCCTACAACCACGAGGCCGCCGCCGACCAGATCCTGAAGGCTGGCCTCCCCCCGGAACTGGCCGAAAGGTTGCAACATGGTCGCTAAACCCCCGACAACAGCCCCCGAAACGCCACCCGCCGTGCCACGACTGAAGCTGGAGGCTGGCGAGATCATCGACCGCTTCGAGCTGGTTGAGCGCCTGCACCAGGGCGGCATGGCCACCTTGTGGAAGGTGCGCTGGGCCCCAGGCCATCACCCTGAGGATGGCGATCTGCCGCTGATCATGAAGGTGCCCCGCATCAAGGGCGGCGAGGATCCAGCGACCATCGTGGGCTTTGAGGTCGAACAGATGTTGATGCCCCGCCTGAGCGGCCCGCACGTGCCGCGTTACGTGGCCCGGGGCGACTTCACGCGCCAGCCCTACATCGTGATGGAGCACATCCCGGGGGAGACGCTCAAACCGCGGTTCGACCGCGCGCCGCTGCCGGTGGACGAAGTGGCCGAGATCGGCGCCAAGGTGGCCCAGGCCCTGCATGCGCTGCACTGCCAGCATGTGGTGCATCTGGACGTCAAGCCCAGCAACATCATGTTCCGCCCGACGGGCGAGGCGGTGCTGGTGGACTTCGGGCTCTCGCGGCACGATCAGTTGCCCGACTTGCTGGAAGAAGAGTTCTCCCTGCCCATGGGCACAGGGCCCTACATGTCCCCCGAACAAGTGCAGTTCGTGCGCAACGATCCGCGCAGCGACCTGTTCGCCCTGGGGGTGCTGATGTATCACCTGGCCACGGGTGAGCGGCCCTTCGGTCAACCCAACTCGGTGGCGGGCTTGCGCAAGCGGCTCTACACGGAACCGGTGCCGCCGCGCACCATCGTGCCGACCTTGCCTGAGTGGTTTCAGGAGATCGTTCTGCGCTGCCTGGAGGTCCAGCCCGACAAGCGCTATCAAAGCGCCGCCCAACTGGCCCTGGACCTGCTGCACCCCGATCAGGTCGCACTGACGGCACGTGCCACCAAGACGCGCACGGCAGGCACCCTGAGCAAGCTGGGGCGCTGGTTCAAGGCCGTCGGCGCCGAACCGCCGACCGACGCCAGCGCTGCGGAGCAGCTCTCACGCAGCCCGATCATCATGGTGGCCATTGGTGTCAACAACAACACGCCCGAGCTAGACCGCAAGCTGCTGGCCACGGTGAGGCGCATCCTGCAGATCGAGACCGGCGCCCGGCTGGCTTGCGTGAGTGTGATGAAGATCGCGCGCGTGGGCATGGACAAGCTGACCGATGGCGAGGGCAACAGCCTGCACGTCAAACACCTGGTGGCCATCAAGCACTGGGCTCGTCCCTTGCAGCAGGCGCTGTCCATGGACGACCAGCGCCTGACCTTCCATGTGCTGGAGGCGCCCGACACGGCCCATGCCATCGTCGAGTTCGCTGCCAAGAACCATGTCGACCACATCGTGATGGGCGCGCGTGGCAACTCGGCCTTGCGCCGCTACCTGGGCAGTGTCTCCGCCCAGGTGGTGGCCGAAGCGGAGTGCTCAGTCACCGTCGTGCGGGTGTAATTTGCTCTGCTGCATAACATTAACTTGCTGCAGCGCAACATGGCGGAAACAGTGCTCGGGCACACTGATCGGCGTTGACAAACGCCTTGAGGATTCACCATGCAGATTTCGCGCGACTGGGCCACGCCCCTGACCATCGGCGCCTTCATCCTGATGGCCTGTACTGGCCTGCTGATGTTCTTCCACGCCGATACGGGCTTGAACAAGGAAGCCCATGAGTGGCTGGGCTGGGCCTTGGTGGCTGGCGTGGCCGCCCATGTCATCGCCAACTGGATGGCCTTCAGCCGTCATCTGAAGCGGCCCGGCGCGCTCGTGATCATCGGTGCCTTCGTGCTGATGCTGAGCGCCTCCTTCTTCATCCAGGAAGAAGGTGAAGGCGGCAACCCCATGCGCAAGGCCAGCGAGGCCGTGCTGCAAGCCCCCTTGTCTGCCGTGGCGCCCCTGGCCCATCGATCCCCCGACGCCCTGCTGGCGCAATTGCAGCAGGCGGGCTTCAAGGTGAACTCGACCGAGCAGACGCTGATCAGCATCACCGGCCCCGAACGCGACGCACAGTTCAAGGCCCTGAGCCTGATCTTTCGCTGAGTTCAGCGTGTCTTGCCCAGCAGGATCTTGTAGTCATTGAGGTATTTCTGGAAGTTCTCGCAGTAGCCGTTGGTTGCGGTCAGCGACACCAGCTGCTTGTCTGGCATGGGGTTTTTCTTCCAGGTGATCCAGGCCGTGGCGGCGGCGTCCGACGCTTTCTGAACCGGTTTGATCAGTGCGATGAACAGCTTCTTGAAGTCCGCCATCGACAGCGCATCCATCTTCTTCTTGTCCTGCGCCAGCTTGACCATGGAAGCGATGGCCTTGATGGCCGGATCCACCTCCTTGTTGAGCTTTTTCATCTCGGCCAGGGTGTTGACGAAATGCGGAAAGCCCTTCTGGGCGTCCTTGTCCTGCCCCTTGACGCGCCCTTCCAGCTCCTTGATGGCCAGAGGCACCCGCTTTTTCAGATTGGACAGTTGCCCGTCCACACTATCGAGATAGGCCAGCAACTCGCCAACCTTCTGCATTTCGTCTTTGTTCATCGTCCAGTCCGGGCATCCATGAAGCCAGTGATGTTAGCGAATGGCGTGCCAGACGGGATCGATGAATCAGTAGGCTCGCAGCGCGTTAATCCAGGGCCATCAGACGTTCGACCTTCTGGAAGGCATCCACGGCCTTGCCCTTGCGAGCCCGCTTGCCAATGTGGGCCGCATAGGCCGAATTGCGCACATCCTCTTCCTTGGGCTTGGCGCCTCGGGTGGTGCCGATCACGCGCACACCGTTGTGCACGGTGGCCACGGAGATCAGCGGCGCCTTCTTCGCGTCCACATCCATCAGGGTCAGACCACGGCCGCCGTTGGACTGGAGCTTGAGCTCGTCCAGCGCGAACACCAGCATGCGGCCATCACCGCTGAGGCAGGCCACCTGGGTGTGCGCAGGCTGCACCTTGACGGGCGTCAGTACGCGGTCGCCGTCGTCCAGGGTCAAAAAGCTCTTGCCACCCTTCTGGCGCGTGGTCAGATCGCCCAGCTTGGCCAGCAGGCCAAAACCGCCGCTGTTGGCCAGCAGCAGGGTCTGATCGGCCTGACCAGCCAGGTAGTGCAGCGGCTGCGTCCCGGATTCCAGCTCGATCATGGTGGTGATGGGTTGGCCATCGCCACGGGCGCCCGGCAAGGCGCTGACTGGCACGCTGTAGACGCGGCCATTGGTGCCGATGACGATGAGCGGATCGACCGTGCGGCACTCGAAGGTGCCATACAGGCCATCGCCGGCCTTGAAGGCAAAGCCCGCCGGGTCATGGCCGTGACCGGTGCGCGCACGCACCCAGCCCTTTTCGCTGATGACCACGGTGACCGGTTCGTCGATCACCTTGACCTCGGCCACGGCCCGCTTTTCGGCCTGGATGAGGGTGCGGCGCTCGTCGCCGAACTGCTTGGCGTCCGCCTCGATCTCCTTGACCACGGTGCGCTTGAGCACGCCGGGGTTGTCCAGGATGTCCTGCAGCTTGGCCTGCTCGGCGCGCAGATCGGAGAGCTCCTGCTCGATCTTGATGGCCTCCAGCCTGGCCAGTTGGCGCAGGCGGATCTCCAGGATGTCTTCGGCCTGACGCTCGGACAGATGGAAGCGCTCGATCAGCGCGGCCTTGGGCTCATCGCTGTGGCGGATGATGTGGATGACCTCGTCGATGTTGAGCAACACCAGCTGACGGCCCTCCAGGATGTGGATGCGGTCCAGCACCTTGCCCAGGCGATGCTGCGTGCGGCGGGTGACGGTCTCCATGCGGAAGCCGATCCACTCGCCCAGCACCTGGCGCAGGCTCTTGAGCGTGGGCTTGCCATCGGCGCCCACCATCGTCATGTTGATGGAGGCCGAGGTCTCCAGGCTGGTGTGGGCCAGCAAGGTGGTGATCAGCTCCTGCTGCTCGACCGTGCGGGTCTTGGGCTCGAACACCAGGCGCACGGCGGCGTCCTTGCTGGACTCGTCGCGCACGGTGTCCAGTACGGACAGCACCGCTGTCTTGAGATTGGTCTGCTCGGCACTCAAGGCCTTCTTGCCAGTCTTGACCTTGGGGTTGGTCAGCTCTTCGATCTCTTCGAGCACCTTCTGGGCACTGGTGCCATGGGGCAGCTCGGTGACGACCAGTTGCCACTGACCACGGGCCAGGTCTTCGATCTTCCAGCGGGCGCGGACCTTGAGGCTGCCTCGACCGGTGCGGTAGGCCTCCTGGATGTCCTGCGGGCTGGAGATGATCTGCCCCCCCCCCGGGAAGTCCGGGCCTTGCAGGATCTCGAACAACTCCTCATCGGGCAGGCGCTCGTTCTTGATCAGGGCAATGGCGGCCGCGGCCACCTCGCGCAGGTTGTGACTGGGGATCTCGGTGGCCAGGCCCACGGCGATGCCGCTGGCGCCGTTGAGCAGCACGAAGGGCAGGCGCGCGGGCAGTTGCCGGGGCTCTTCGGTGGAGCCATCGTAGTTGGGGATGAAGTCGACCGTGCCCATGTCGATCTCGTCGAGCAGCAGGCGGGCGATGGGGGCCAGGCGGGCTTCGGTGTAGCGCATGGCCGCTGCGCCGTCGCCGTCACGAGAGCCAAAGTTGCCCTGCCCGTCGATCAGCGGATAGCGCAGCGCGAAGTCCTGCGCCATGCGCACCATGGCATCGTAGGCGGCAGTATCCCCGTGGGGGTGGTAGCGGCCCAGCACATCACCCACCACGCGGGCGCTCTTGACGGGCTTGGGGCCACTGGTGCCCGCAAAACTGAGCCCCATGCGGTCCATCGCATACAGGATGCGGCGCTGCACCGGCTTCTGGCCATCGCACACATCGGGCAGGGCCCGGCCCTTGACCACGCTCAGGGCGTATTCCAGGTAGGCACGCTCGGCGTAATGGGCCAGGGTGAGCGACTCGCCGCCATCAGGGGGTGGCGTGTTGAAATCGATGGTTTGCTGGGTCATCGTCAGGGTTCAGGATTCCTCGTTGCGGAGCGAAGTGTAGTGGCACTCGCTCCGCCGGGGCCTGCCGCCCTGAGTTCAGCGCACCGGCGCGTGACGTGCCACAGCGGCCACCAGGGCCTGAGCGCACGCGGCGGCCTCGGCGTCCGTCGTGGCGGGGAGCTGGGCCATCACCCAGAGTTCGGGCTGCCCGGTCAGTTCACGCAGGAGCACAACATGCCCGGCAAAACGGATCGATGCTTCTTTCACGCCTTTGCCCACTTGCAGGGGTTGGCTGCCCGTCTGGATCGCGGCCAGCAACAGGCGGCCCTGACGGGCCAGTTGGGCCATCTCCATGTCCGATGAGCCCGCCTGCGCCTGCACGGCCAGACTGCGCACATTGAACACACAACACACCCCTTGACCACGCCCGCGCATGACGGCCTGGGCCAGCGCATCCAGTGGCTGGCCCGATGCGGGATCAGGCTGCACAGGCACTGACACCTGCACGGGCATCGGCACCTGCACTTGCCCGAAATCCTCGGGCACCGGCTCGCGCGCCACAGGCGGCGGTGACAGATGCACCGGCTCATAGGCAATGCCCTCGTCATAAGGCGAGGCATGCGAGCGCCCACCGGATTCCGAGGCGGCACGGTCCATCAACCAGGTGCCCGACAGGAAGGGCCAGGCATCGGCGGGCTGACGCACGGCGACGGCGCGACGCACCGTCACCTCAGAGTGCTGGATCATGCCGATGAGCGAGGCATCGGTGTGCACCGCATCATAGGCCGGCTGGATGACCAAGGTACGGTGCCGGTGTCCACCTTGGGACACGGTTCGCCCCATGGCGATCAGGGCATCTTCCATCTGATGCGCAGGCATCTCGCCCAGCAAGGCCACGGCCGTGCGGGCACGGCTGAGCAGCAAGGACTTGATGGTGATCTTGGTCGCCCCGTGTTCAGACGCCACATCGGTCGAGTACACCCGGACATAACGACCGTTGCTGGTGCGCAGGTCGGCGTAGCACAGCGAGGCGAGTGCCGTCCCTGCGCCCTCGCGGCGGATCACCAGGCGCTCCAGTGCCACGCCACGGCCTTTGGCCAGATCGCCGACAAAGCGGCGGGATGCCAGACCACCCAGGCCATGCATGACCATGAAGTCCAGTTCGCAGGCATCGAAATGCGCGGCCAGGCCTTCAGCGGGATCCCCTGACACCGACAGCTCCCAGATGTTGTCACCCACCATCTGACCCAGCATCGGCTTGTCGTGCAGGCGAATGGCAGGAGCGGCCGTGGCCTCACGGCTCAAGGCTTGACGGTTCAACATGGGTGGCTGTGACATCTTGCGTCGAGTTTAGTCGCTGCCCCCCCTGGCCGATCCGCCGCGCCGCCCCCTGACCCGAGGGGTGCTCGCCCCGGGTGGGCACCACGCGCAAATTCTGGTAACGTTCCCTGGCCCCAGGCGCGGTTGTCGCGCTGTCCACCGGAGGCCATGATCATGAAATCAGCCATCTGTGCCGCGCTGGCCATGGCGGTGTGGTGCGCACCAGCCACCGCAGCCTCTGCCAGCGACACCATCGGCCACATCCAGACCGTGGCGGGAGTGGCCACCGTGCAGCGCAGCGGCGCGGCCTTGCCGGCCACCTCGGGAATGGCGCTGCAGCGGGGAGACCGGGTCCGCACCGGGCAGCCCGGCGCGCTCGGCATCGTCTTGACCGACGACACCACCGTGTCACTGGGGCCCAACAGCGAACTGCTCCTCAGCCAGTACGACTTCGAGCCCAAGGACAAGCAGTTTGCGCTGGTGCTGAAGATGCTCAAAGGCACCTTCTCCTACATCAGCGGACAGATCGTCAAGCTGGCACCGGGGTCGGCGCAGTTGCAGACCCCGGACGCCACCATCGCTGTGCGTGGCACGAAGGTGCTGGTTCAGGTACAGGAGTGACCATGGCGCATGGCAGCAACACACGGATCCGTTCCCTGGTCTGGCTGACCCTGATGACGCTGGGGGGCTGCGCCAGCCAATCCATCGTGCTGGTACCCGACCCCGATGGCCACGTCGGTCGTGTCGAGGTGAGCACCGAGGGCGGCAGGCAGGTGCTGAGTCGGGCGGGCGAGATGACGCGCACCCGGGGTGCATCGATCGCTCCCACCGAGGTCAGCCCACTCTCGCCCGAGCAGATCCAGCGCACCTTTGGCGATGCCCTGGCCATCGAGCCGCCACCGCCAGAGGCTTTCACCCTGATGTTCGAAACCGGCTCGACCGAGCTGAGCAGCGACTCCCTGCCACACATCCCGGCCATTGCCGCGGCGGTCGCCCGGCGATCGGCCGTGCGGGTGAGCGTCAGCGGCCACACGGACGCCACCGGGTCCGACCAGTTGAACGATGCCCTCGCCCTGGATCGTGCCGACAAGGTCAAGACCCTGCTGCTGCAACAGGGCGTGCCACCCGAGCTGATCTCGGTCAGTTCGCACGGCAAAGGCAACCCAGCCATCGTGACACCGGACGGCGTGGCCGAGCCCCGCAACCGTCGGGTCGTCGTGATCGTCCGCTGAGCGGGCCTGCACCTTGCTGACCGGCCCCCGCCTGCTCCACATCGCCGGGCTCAGCCTGACCCTGGCGCTGTCCGTGCTGGCGGTCTGGCCGCCCGATGCCCTGCGCAAGGTCGATCTGCGCCTGTATGACCAGATGCTGAGCGGCCGCACCACGGCCCCAAGTGCCCAGGCACCCGTGCTGGTCGGCATTGACGAGTTCAGCCTCTGGAGCTATGGCCAGTGGCCCTGGCCGCGCTACCGACTGGCCCAGCTCGTGGAGCGCTTGCAGGGGCTGGGCGCCCAGGTGGTGGCCCTGGACATCCTGATGCCCGAGCCGGACCGGACCGCGCCCGAGGTGATCGAGGCAGAACGCCACCGTGATCTGGTCGATGCACTCACGTCGCCACCGATCCCCCCGGGCACGGACAGCAACTCCCAACAACTGGCCGAGGCTCTGTCACGCGGCACCAGCGTCCTGGGCTTTCACATCGACTTTGCCCATTCCACGCCTCAAACCACGGCCTTGACCCGCAGCCTGCCCATCCTCACACAGGCTGCTGTGGCCGAAGGCTTTACCAATGCGCTGCAGGACGTCGACGGCACCGTGCGTCGGACGCCGCTGCTGCAATCGGTCAACGGACGGCAGGTGCACGCGCTGGCGCTGTCAGCCTTGTTGCACAGCACCCCGGTGCGCAGCCTGCGCGAGACGCAGGAGTCCGGTGAACACGCCCTGCACTGGCAGCAACGCCGCATCCCCCTGGATGGCGCCAGCAACATGTTGCTGGACTACCGCGATGGGCCCTTCCCCTACCTGTCTGCCCAGGCCGTTTTGAGCGGCAAGGTGCCTGCGGGCAGCTTGAAGGGGCGGATCGTGCTGGTGGGCGCCTGGGCCACAGGCCTGGGTGATCTGCACCTGCCCCCGTCGGGCAAGACGATCAAGGGTCTGGAAGTGCACGCCACCATCATCGACAACATCCTGGCGGGCACCTTTCTGACCCGACCCGACTGGGCACCAGGCGCCGAACTGACGGCCCTGCTCGTGGTCGGCATCCTGGGCACCGTGCTGCTGGCGCGTGCTGGTGCGGTCGTGTCCATCATGACCGTGATCCTGGGCAGCGTCGGCCTGTATGCGGGCGCGCGGGGCCTGCTGGTGGCACAGGGCATCCACCTGTCCCCCCTGCTGCCTATCATGGCCCTGGTGCTGATCTCCACCGTGCTGAGCCTGCTCAAGTACGGCTTCGAGGCACGGGCCTTGCGCGCGCGCACCCAGGATCTGCTGGAGGCACAGGACGAGATCATCTTCAGCATGTCGGTGCTGGCCGAGGCGCGTGACCAGGAAACCGGCGGGCACATCCGGCGCACCCAACGGTATGTCGAGATCCTGGCCAGGCAGTTGTCCACCCAGCCGCGCCATGCGCATCTGACCTCCTCGGACATCGAACTGCTGGTCAAGTCGGCCCCGCTGCACGACATCGGCAAGGTGGGCATCCCGGACGACATCCTGCAAAAGCCGGGCAAGCTGAGCGCCGAGGAGTACACCGTGATGCAGGCTCACACCACCATCGGAGCACAGGCACTGACACGGATCGTGGAAGGCGCAGGCCACCCGGAAAAGCAGCGTTTTCTGGACTACGCACGGCAGATGACGCAGTCACACCACGAACGCTGGGACGGCCTGGGCTACCCGCAAGGGCTCAAGGGAGAGCAGATCCCGCTGGCCGGCCGCCTGATGGCCGTGGCCGATGTGTACGACGCCCTGATCAGCCGCCGCAGCTACAAGGATGCGCTCAGCCACGAGCAGGTCCGAGACATGATCGCACAAGGGTCTGGCACCCAGTTCGACCCCGATGTGGTCGAGGCCTTCATGGCCAGACACGAGGCCTTTGCGGCGGTGGCCCAGGCGTTTGCCGAACCGCCGGCCCACTGAACAAGCCCGGGGGCTCAGATGTCGATCTCGACCTCGTCGCCATGCAGCTCCATCAGCTCACGGCGCGAAGCGGCTTCGCCCTTGCCCATGAGCTTGTTGAAGGAACCCTCTGTCAGCTCGAACCCCGGCTCGCCATAAGCCACGGGCAGCAGGCGCCGTGTGTCTGGGTTCAGGGTCGTGTCCCAGAGTTGTTCGGCGTTCATCTCGCCCAGGCCCTTGAATCGGCTGATGGACCAGCTCCCCTCGCGGCAGCCTTCCTTGCGCAGCTTGTCGAGGATGGCGGTGAGCTCGCCTTCGTCGAGCGCATAGAGCTTGGCGGCGGGCTTCTTGCCACGCGCCGGCGCATCCACGCGGAACAGCGGCGGGCGGGCAATGTAGATGTGCCCCGTCTCGATCAGCTTGGGGAAGTGGCGGAAGAACAGGGTCAGCAGCAAGACCTGGATGTGCGAGCCGTCGACGTCCGCGTCCGACAGGATGCAGATCTTGCCGTAGCGCAGGCCGGACAGGTCCGGCGCATCGTTGGGGCCGTGCGGATCCACCCCGATGGCCACCGAGATGTCGTGGATTTCGTTGTTGGCAAACAGGCGGTCGCGCTCGACCTCCCAGGCGTTGAGCACCTTGCCGCGCAGGGGCAGGATGGCCTGGGTTTCCTTGTCCCGGCCCATCTTGGCGCTGCCACCGGCCGAGTCCCCCTCAACCAGGAAGACCTCGTTGAGGCTGATGTCGCGGCTTTCGCAATCGGTCAACTTGCCGGGCAGCACGGCCACGCCGGAGCCCTTCTTTTTCTCAACCTTCTGGCCGGCACGCTGACGGGCCTGGGCCTGTTTGATGACGAGCTCCGCCAGCTTCTTGCCGTACTCCACATGCTGGTTGAGCCAGAGCTCCAGCCCGGGTTTGACGTAGGTGCTCACCAGGCGGACGGCATCGCGGCTGTTGAGGCGCTCCTTGGTCTGGCCCTGGAACTGGGGGTCCAGCACCTTGGCGCTGAGCACGAAGCTGGCGCGCGAGAACACATCGTCGGGCATGAGCTTGACACCCTTGGGCATCAGCGAATGCATCTCGATGAAGCCCTTGATGGCGTTGAACAGGCCATCCTTCAGGCCAGACTCGTGTGTGCCACCGGCCACCGTGGGAATCAGGTTGACATAGCTCTCGCGCATGGGCGAGCCCTCTTCGGTGAAGGCCACGCACCAGGCGGCGCCCTCGCCTTCGGCGAAGTTCTCGGTCTCGGCGCCACTGGCGTACTGCTCGCCTTCGAACAGCGGGATGATGGGGTCGGTCGTGAGGGTCTGCGTCAGGTAATCGCGCAGGCCGCCTTTGTAGAGCCAGGTCTGGATCTCACCGGTTTTTTCGTGCGTGAGGGTGATGGTCACCCCGGGCATGAGTACGGCCTTGCTGCGCAGCATGTGCACCAGCTCGGCCTTGGGCAGATCGGCACTTTCGAAGTACTTCGGGTCCGGCCAGGCGCGCACGGTGGTGCCGTTCTTGCGGTCGCCCGATGCGGCGGGGCGCACCGTGACCGGCTCGATCACGTCGCCGCCGCTGAAAGCCAGTTGGGCCACCTGCTTGTCTCGGCAGACCATCACCTGCAGACGGGTCGACAGTGCGTTGGTCACGCTTACACCCACCCCGTGCAGGCCACCCGAGAAGCTGTAGGCACCGCCCGAACCCTTGTCAAACTTGCCGCCCGCGTGCAAGCGGGTGAAGACGATCTCGACCACCGGGACCTGCTCTTCCGGGTGCAACCCAAAGGGGATGCCCCGGCCGTCGTCCTCGACGCTGACGGAGCCGTCGGCGTGCAGGGTCACCGCGATGCGCTTGCCAAAGCCCGCCAGAGCCTCGTCGGCGGCGTTGTCGATGACCTCCTGGATGATGTGCAGAGGGTTGTCGGTCCGGGTGTACATGCCCGGACGTTGTTTGACGGGCTCCAGGCCCTTGAGGACGCGGATGGAGCCTTCGCCGTAGGTGGCGTTGGGCTGGGTGCTTGTTTTGGTCACAGGTTTAGCGGAAGCCATGGCGGCCGATTGTAGAAGGCCCGTGCAGTCCGAACGGATCAGGGTCCGCATATCTGCTTACATCTCTTGCAGAGATCCTGGCATTGTGAAGAGAACGCTGGCTTAAAGTTCGTGAGAACCATCACGATCCCGGAGGGAACCCCATGATTGACAAGACCATTTCGATCGCCTGCCTGGCCCTGTGCGCACTGACTGCCCAAGCCAAGGACTACACCCTGACCCTGCCTGCAGGTGAAGATACCGCCTATCAGCTTTTCAAGAACAAACAGGACACCCGCGGCGCCTTCAGCGACACATTCAGCTTCAGCCTGGCTGCGCCTGCCGAAGGATCGATCTATCTGCTGCCCCAGACAGGCCACAGCACCGTCCAGCATTTCCTGGTCGGCATGGACAATGTGTCGCTGAGCCTGCGCAACCACCAGACTGGACAGGTCTGGGAGGGCATTGAGGCCCGCAGCATGGCCGAAGGTACCGCGGCCTACACCGCGGACCTGACGGCCTTGCAGCTCATGGGCTTCGATGCCAATTTGGCCCAGTTGATCAGCGAAACATTGCCTCAAGGTGACTACACCGCCACGGTGACTGGCTCCGTCGAGGGCGTGCTGGGCTCAACTTACCTGGCAGAGTTCAAGTTGAGCGCAGCCAGCGTTGCGGCCGTGCCAGAGCCCGAGACCTATGCCCTGATGGGTCTGGGTCTGGTGGGCATCAGCGTGGTGGCACGCCGCCGTCAGCAGAGCTGATCGGCGACACGGGCCCTTCGGCCTCAGCCAAAGAGCGCCAACATGCGCTCGATGGCCATCGTGAAGGGCACCTGCATCATGGGCAGGGTCAGCCACAGGCCCAGCAAGCCCACCCCGATCGACACCGGGAAGCCCACCGAAAACACGTTCATCTGGGGGGCGACCCGGGCGATCAGCCCCATCACCATGTTGACCAGGGTCAGCATGGCCACGATGGGCAAGGACACCCACAGCCCCAGCCTGAAGACTTCTGCACCCCAGACCTGAGGCTGCAAGGTGCGGATGAAGGCCAGGGGCTCGGGCCCGACCGGAAAGGTCGTGAAACTCTGCACCACGGCCGCCGTGATCAGCAGGTGGCCATTCATCACCACGAACAGCCAGGCCGCACAGGTGCCGTAGAAGCGGCTGACGGCCGTGGCCTGCCCTCCCGACATCGGGTCAAAGAAACTGGCGAAGTTCAGGCCCATCTGCAAGCCGACGATTTCACCTGCGAACTCGATCGCGGCAAAGATCACCCGGGCGGCAAAACCCACCGTCACCCCGATGAGCACCTGCTGCAACACCACCATCACGGCTTCGGCCGAATTGACGTTGATCTGAGGCATCTCGGGCAGACTGGGCTGAGCGGCCATCACCACCAGCAAGGCCAGCCCCATGCGCACACGGCGCGGAATGGCCCGGGTGGACAGCACCGGCGCGGCCGTGAACAGTCCCAGCACCCGAAAGAAGGGCCACAGCCAGGGCGTGATCCACGCCATGATCTGAGCCTCGCTGAAGGTGATCATGTCACCCGACCACCGTGGGAATGGACTGCAGCACGTTGCGGATGTAGTCCACCAGCACGCTGAGCATCCACGGCCCGGCAATGCCCATGGTGGCAAAGGCCGCCAGCAGCTTGGGCACGAAAGACAGCGTCTGCTCGTGGATCTGAGTGGCCGCCTGAAGGATGCTGACCACCAGGCCCACCACCAGCACCACGGCCAGCACCGGCGTACACACCAGAAGCAGGGTCCACAGGCCATCGCGGCCGATGGTCAGTACTTGTTGCGGGTCCATGATCGGTCCATCTCTTGGGGTGGGGTGACGTGGGTGCTAGGCAAAACTGGCCGCCAGCGATCCCAGCAGCAGGTTCCAGCCATCGGCCAGCACAAACAACATGAGCTTGAAGGGCAGCGCCACCATGACGGGCGATAGCATCATCATGCCCAGGCTCATGAGCACGCTGGCCACCACCATGTCGATGACGAGGAAAGGAATGAAGATGAGAAAACCGATCTGGAAGGCCGACTTGAGCTCGCTGGTCACGAAAGCCGGCACCAACACCCGAAAAGGCACGCTCTGGGGTTTGATCTCGCCTTCGTACTTGGCCAGCTTGGAAAACAGCGACAGGTCAGACTGCCGGGTCTGGCGCCCCATGAAATCGCGCATGGGCACCTGACCGCGGTCCAGCGCTTCGGTGAAGGTGATCTGGTTGGCCGCGAAGGGCTCGTAGGCGTCCTTGTAGACCTTGTCGAAAGTCGGGCCCATGACAAAGAGCGTCAGAAACATCGACAGCCCGATGATGACCTGGTTGGGTGGCGCCGACTGGGCGCCGATCGCCTGCCGCACCAGGCTGAGCACGATGACGATGCGGGTGAAGCCCGTCATCATCAGCAGCAGGGCCGGCAGGAAGCTCATCGCGGTGAAGAACAGCAGGGTCTGCACCGGCACGGAGTAGCTGTTGGCGCCGCCGCCCTGCCCGACCAGCAAAGGCAGCGAGCTGCCGCCAACGCCAGGTGTCTGCGCCGCCGCCATCAGCGGGCTGAGGGTCAGCAAGGCCGCGGCCCAGGGGGCCAGGCGACGCCAGAGGAGAGAGATGTGGCTCATGGGGTCCATCAGGCAGAAGGGGGGATGACCCGATCGCTGGTACGACGCAACAGGGATGAGAACGCTTGTGCCGCGGGCGGCAACTGAGCAGAGGTCTGGGGGGATGCACTCCCTGCGGGCGCAGCCAGGGTGTGCAGGGCCGTGATCTGCTGCTGGGTCACGCCCAGCACCAGCCAGGTCCGCTCGCCACCGGCGTTGAGCTCGACCGTCACGACGCGCTGGCCCGGGCCCACATTCGTCTGCGCCACGGTCTGCAGCACGGCTGGCCCACCACCCTTGAGGGCGTTGCCCACCATGCCCGAGCGCTTGAGCAGCCACAGCGAGGCGGGGATCATGGCCAGCACCACCACCAGCCAGAACACCATCAAACCCGTCGATTGCATGTCTGATCCTCTCGGCACTCAGGCGCCACGGCTCAGGCGCCGCATGCGCTCTGAAGGGGTGACAATGTCCGTCAGGCGGATACCGAACTTGTCGTTGACCACCACCACCTCGCCCTGGGCGATCAGGAAGCCGTTGACCAGCACGTCCATGGGCTCCCCGGCCAGGGCATCGAGCTCGACCACCGAGCCCTGCGCCAACTGCAGGATGTTCTTGATGGGGATGCGCGTGCGCCCCAGCTCCACCGTGAGTTGCACGGGGATGTCCAGGATCATGTTCAGGTCATTGCCTGCGGGCATCGCCGGTGTGGGCGAGAAGTTCGCGAAGGACGCAGGCGTGACCTGCTGGGCCGGCTCGGCCACTTCCGTGGCGGTGCTGCTGGGGGCGGACGACTGCTGCGCCAGCGCGGCCTCCCATTCAGCGGCCATGGCGTCCTGCTCGGCATCACCGGCAGGAGGGAACTCAGCGTTGTCAGTCATGTCGATCTCCCAGCCAACCCGCATCGGCGCTGGTCAGCATTTGTTCCACACGGAGGGCGTATTTGCCGTTGGACGTACCGTAGTAGCACTCCAGCACCGGCACCCCGTCCACTTTGGCCTGGATCAGTTGATTGAGGTCCAGCTCGACGAAGTCGCCGGGCTTGAAGGCCAGCAGTTGCTCCACCGTCGCGGGGGCCTGGGCCAGTTCGGCCACCAGCTCCACCTCGGCGGACTGGATCTGCTGCTTGAGCAGGTTCACCCAGCGGCGGTCGGGCTCGGCCGAATCGCCCTGGATGGACGAATACAGGATGTCGCGGATGGGCTCCAGCGACGCATAAGGAATGCAGAAGTGGATGGTGCCGCTGGTGTCACCGATCTCCAACGTGAAGGAGGTGCACACCACGATCTCGCTGGGGGTGGCGATGGTGGCGAACTGGGGCTGCATCTCCGAGCGCTGGTAATCCAGCTCCACGGGGTAGATGCCCTTCCAGGCGCGCTTGTATTCGGTGCCGATCACATCGATCAGACGGGTGATGATGCGCTGCTCGGTGGGCGAAAAATCACGCCCTTCGATGCGGGTGTGGAACTTGCCAGCGCCGCCAAACAGCGCATCGATCACCGAAAAGACCAGCGTCGGATCACACACCACCAGACAGGAGCCACGCAAGGGGCGCAGCGCCATGATGTTGAAGTTGGTGGGCACCACGATCTCGCGCAGGAAGGCGCTGTACTTCTGAACCTTGATGCCGCCCACCGACACCTCGGGGGACTTGCGGATGAAGTTGAACAGACCGATGCGGATGTTGCGTGCGAACCGCTCGTTGATGATCTCCATCGTGGGCATGCGACCACGAACAATCCGCTCCTGGTTGGCCAGGTTGTACTCGCGGATGCCCTCCTTGGGCGTGTCTTCCTGCTCCAGCTTCTGGCTTTCGCCCGTGATGCCCTGAAGCAGGGCATCCACTTCATCTTGGGAGAGTATTTGCTGGTTCATGGCGGCTCACTGCTCGGCGACCCGGTTCACTGGACGATGAACGTGGCGTAATGCACATGCACGATGGGGTTGTAGAGCTCGACCTTCTTTTTCTTCTTCTTTTTCTTTTTGGGGGCTTCGTCCTCTTCCTCGGCCGCAGCCTCTTCGGGATCCTCGACCTCATAGCCCATCGCACGGGCGGCCTCGCGGCGAACCTCTTCGGCCAGCTTTTCCTTGCCTTCGGGCGAGAGCAGTTCGTCGGCGGTCTTGTGCGAGAGGATCAGCAAGATGGCATTGCGGATGGCCGGCATGTAGGACTTGAGCTCGTCGCCGATCTTGGGGTCATCGACCTGCAGCGTCAGCCCAATCTGGGCAAAACGGTCGGCATCCTTGTCCGCCAGGTTGACCGTGAAAGGATCCAGGGGCACGAAGGTGGGGGGCGTGCCCTTTTCTCCATGATCCTTGGGGGCAGCCTTCTTGGCGGAGACCTCTTCACCGTCGCCACCGTCTTCGGCAGCGGCCTCGGCGGCATGCTGCTTCTTGAGCATCAAGTACACCGCAGCGCCACCGCCGACCAGGACCAGGCCCAGCACGGCAGCAATGATGATGATCAGCTTTTTCTTGCCGCCTTTGGGGGCGGCTCCTTCGGCGGGTGCGGGGGCGGCAGCCATACATTGATCTCCGATTCAAGCTCTGACCTGATTATTCAGGCCCAGGCTTTTTGCAATGTGCGAATAAGGCGCCCAAATCACCGGCCATTTCGCAGGCCCTCCCCGCCCGCTGTCAGGCGTAGAGATCCAGGCCTCCGGCCAGTCCACCCGATGCCATGCCCTGGCGGGGCGGCATCGGAGGTGCCAGGGTCTCGGTGAGCCCGCCCGCCTCGCGAGAGGCTGCGGGTGTCCATGAGGGCGCGCGGCCCTGCGGGTTCTGATCCTGCGGGCCCGACCAGGCCTGGCGCGCGCCTTGGTCCGACACACCGCCGCCGGAGAGATTCAGGCCGGCCTCTTCCAAAGCACCCGACAGGAGGGACATGCTGGCTTCAATCGCTTCACGGGTATCAGCCTGAGCTGCGGCAAAGTCCACCTGGGCATTGACCCCATCGAGTTCGATGCGGATGTGAACCGGGCCCATCTCCGCCGGGTTAAGGCGCAACTCCGCCGTCATCGGGCCGTTCGCAGCCGCACCGCTCACCCACATGCTGACGCGGTCAGCCAGGGCCTGTGCGAAATCGGGGCTGTCCACCGGGGTGGCCAGCGTCGCGGTATGGTGAGGAGTCGACTCGCTGGACGACACGGCGTTGTTCACCGGACGAGCCACATCACGCGCCAGCATGGCGCTGAACTCCAGGCCGGAAGCGCCCTTGCCGGCGACCTCCATCAGGCCCGCTTCTTCCTGCACGGCCACCTCCTGACCGCGCCCCTGCAGGCTGTCACGCAGGGTGTCCATGCGATGGGCCAACTCGCTGGCATCGGTCAAGGCCTCATGAGCCGAGCGCGCTGAGGCGCGCGCACCCAGACCCCGTCCCAGATCCAGCTCGGAACGACCCGTGTCCGCAGACGACTCGGCATCCAGGTTGATGTCGGAGCCGGCCTCCTCTGCCGCCGGCAACGCGCCGTCGGCCTGCGTGAGGCTGGCCAGCCAGGCCAGCATGGCCGCCGGATCGGAGGTCGTCAACTCTTGCGGGGGCTGCAACTCCTGCACCCAGGCCGATGCTTCCCCTTGCGCAGTCTTGAAGTTCACCTCCTTGCCCTCTTGCACGGCAGCCCAGTCCACCGACACATCGGCAGGCGCCTTGGGCGTTTCGTGTGCAGGCGCAGCCTGCTTGGCAGGAGGCTTGGACTGGTTCTGCTTGGCGGCCAGGCGCGCCTTTTCCGCTGCCTGGGCAGACTGCTGAGCCTCACCTTGACGCGAGGCCGTCGCGGCGGCCTGGGCACTGCGCTGTGCAGCCTGGGCTGTCGCTGAAGCCGCCGTGGCCACCATGGATCGGGCGCTCAGGGCGTTCTGATTCGCAGGCACCGAAGGCGCCCCGGCGTTCAGCGCAGACGCTACCGCCGGCTGCTGCACATCACGGTGCTGCGCCATCCATCGGGCAAAGGCCTGCGCATCGGACGCCGCACCAGAGCCACCGCTCAGGGCACCCAGGGCACTGGACACCGAATCGGCCGTGCCGCCCCGCTGGGCGCCGGCCGTGCTCTGAAACGAATGAAATTGGGTGGAGCTCATGGGCATCTCCGAGAAAAGGCGTTCAGGACGGCCTGCCGACAGGCCGTCAGGCGTGACCGCTGGGCAGGGTGGGCGCCTGCATGGGGGATGGGGAAGAAATCAGGCGGGCGGCCAGCTCATCCGTGGCCTTCTGGTCACGACGGCGCTCACGCAGGGCCAGTTCATCCTCGCGGCGCTTGAGCAGTTGATTGACGGCCGCGACCTTGCGCTCGCGCTCGATCAACTCGGAGCGGCGGCGGTTCATGGCCTGCTCGCAATGGTCGACGCGGCGCTGCTGCTCGTTCTCGGCGTCCGTCAGGCGGGTCATGAATTCCTGGTAGCAACGGATGATCTCGACACCGCCGCTCTGACGGAACTGGCCTTGCCAGCGCACCTCGTACTGACGGCGGAAATCATGCAGGGACTGCAGTTGCTGGCGCGCGGCCTCATGCGCCTTGCGGCTGCTTTCAAAAAGGGCCATGGCCTCATCGCGGGCCTCTTGCGCCTGTTCCAGAACGGCGATCAGGGATTGCTGCGGGCTGCTCACGGTTGGCTCCTGTCAATGCACTTGCTCATGACTGAACAATCTCACGCAACTGCCCGACGCTGTCGGTCAAATTAGCGGGTGTATGCATGTCTTGTTGAAGCATGGACACCATGTGCGGATGGGCCCGCACGGCCTGATCCAGATCGGGATCGCTGCCAGGGGAGTAGGCCCCCAGCTGGATGAGGTCCCGCGCCTTGCTGTAGCGTGACCACATCTGGCGAAACCGCCGGGATGCTTCGATGTGCTCGCGGCTGGCCACATTGGTCATCACGCGCGACGCAGAACGTTCGATGTCGATGGCCGGAAAATGTCCGGATTCCGCCAGGTCTCGGGACAGCACGATGTGGCCATCCAGGATGGCCCGGGCCGCATCGGCAATGGGATCTTGCTGGTCATCCCCCTCGGACAGCACGGTGTAGAACGCCGTGATCGAGCCATGGCCATTGAGGCCATTGCCGCTGCGCTCCACCAACTGAGGCAGCTTGGCAAAGCACGAGGGCGGATAGCCCTTGGTGGCTGGCGGCTCACCGATGGCCAGGGCAATTTCACGTTGTGCCATGGCGTAGCGCGTGAGCGAATCCATCAGCAGCAGCACATGCAGGCCCTGATCGCGGAAATGCTCGGCCACGGCGGTGGCATAGGTGGCGCCCTGCATGCGGGTCAGCGGTGGCGCATCGGCCGGCGCGGCCACCACGACCGAGCGGGCCAGGCCCTCTTCGCCCAGGATATCCTCGATGAACTCCTTGACTTCGCGACCACGCTCGCCAATCAGCCCCACCACGATGACGTCGGCCTGGGTGTAGCGGGCCATCATGCCCAGCAACACACTCTTGCCCACACCGGAGCCGGCGAACAGGCCGATGCGCTGCCCGCGCCCCACCGTCAGCATGGCGTTGATGGCGCGCACACCCGTGTCCAAGGGCATGCGGACGGGGTCGCGTTCCATGGCATTGATGGCACGGCGCACCAGGGGCTCGCTGCGCACATGGTTGAGGGGCCCACGCTTGTCCAGCGGCTCGCCCTGGGCGTTGACGACACGCCCCAGCAGGCCGCTGCCGATGGGCAGATGACGGGTGCGGTCCTCGCTGCGGCGCCAGGGATGGCTGGGACGCCCCAGTACAGGCGGATTGATCGGCAAGGCGCGGGGGACCACGCGTGCCCCGCTGGCCAGACCATGCACCTCGGCCGTGGGCATCAAGTAGGCTCGGTCGCCCGCAAAGCCCACCACCTCGGCCAGCACCGGTGTGGCCTCCAGGCGCATTTCGGAGTGGATCTCGCAAACGGCGCCCACTGGCAGCCTCAGGCCAGCGGCCTCCAGCACCAGACCGGCCACCCGCACGAGTTTGCCCTGGTTCTCCAGGGGCTGAGGGGCGCCAGCACAGGCATCCAGATCGTCCAGAAAACGACTCCAGCGGTTCATGTCGACGTCACGGCGTGCTCGCGTGGGCATGTTCACAGGGCACCTCCCATTGACGATCCGATCGAGTCCGCGTCATCCAGCCACTCGTTGTCGCCCTCGGGCAAATCAATGATCCCCGTCACCGGCTTGGTCGGCTGATCGCCCCACTCCAGGCGCATGCCCATGGCGGCAGCCGTGCGATGCCAGCGCGCCTCGACGCTGGCGTCCACCACGGCGATGTCGGATTCGACCAGACACCCGCCCTGGCTGATGTGAGGATCGGACACCGCACGCGCACCACGAGAGCTCAGGGATTCCTGCAGCACCCCGTGCGCCAGCGCGTAGTCCTCGGGATGCAGCCGCACCGTGACCTGTCGCGCAGAAATCAGGAGCGTGTTGAGCGCCTCTTCCGCCACAGCCACCACCAGCTCAGGACGCAAGGCAATTTCACTGCGCACCACCTGGCGGGCCAGCTCCAGCGCCACCCCGGCAATGCGGCCGGACAACTGCTGCTCGACCGACTCCAGCCGCAACTGCATGTCGGACACCAGCGCGCCAACCTGATCGCTCATGAAGGCGGCCATCTGAGCGGCCTGGGCCTGCTTGAAGCTCTCCAGGGCCGCCAGGCCATCGCGGTAACCGTCCTGATAACCAGCCTGACGCGCATCCTTGACCAGCATGTCGACGTCAGGCGGTGGTGGAGCAGACGCCTTCTCGGCCGCCTGGCGCTGGGCGGCCGCCTCAGGGCCCCCACCCACCTGCACACTCACGGGTGGCACCGTGCCAGCGGTGCGAGGCTCCGCCTGGGCACCCGCCACACCCGCGCGCACCGCAAACGGTGCCTTGTGCACCCCACCACCGGCGGGAGACTCGCCTGGTGCGCTGCGCTGCTGACCGGGATCTTCCAGCGACGCCGGATTCCAGGCGGCAAAGGAGCCCAGCTCCTCGCGGGGAATGAAGCGCGTGTAGTTGTTGCCACCCGGCCCCGCGGGCGCGCCGCCGGGAGGGGTCTTAGACGAAGTCATCATCCGCTCCGCTGCTCAACATGATCTGGCCTTCATCTGCCAGGCGACGCACGATCTTGAGCATTTCCTTTTGCTCGCCTTCGACCTCGGAGAGGCGAACCGGTCCGCGAGATTCCAGGTCTTCGCGCAGGGTTTCTGCCGCACGGCTGGACATGTTCTTGAACACCTTGTCGCGGATCTCGGGTGATGCGCCCTTGAGGGCGATGATGAGCGACTCGGTCTGCACTTCCTTGAGCAGGGCCTGGAAGCCCTTGTCGTCAAGCTTGATCAGATCGTCGAAGACGAACATGTTGTCCATGATCTTCTGTGCGAGATCACCATCGGACTCACGGATGTAATCGAGCACCGAGGTTTCCAGGGCCGAGCCCATCAGGTTGATGATCTCGGCAGCGGGCTTGACGCCGCCCAAGGACTGGCGACGGATCTGACTGCCACCGGCCAGCACCCTCGACATGACCTCGTTGAGGTCCTTGAGTGCCGATGGCTGAATGCCGTCCAGGGTCGCAATGCGGATCATCACCTCATTGCGATGACGGTCGCTGAAGAACTTGAGAACGCCCGAGGCCATGTCGGGATCGAGGTGAACCAGGATCGCGGCCACGATCTGCGGATGCTCGTTGCGCAGCAGCTCCGCCACCGAACCGGGGTCCATCCACTTGAGGCTCTCGATGCCGGCAATGTCGCTGCCCTGCAGGATGCGGTCGATCAGCAGATTGGCCTTTTCATCGCCCAGGGCACGACGCAGCACGCCCTTGACGTATTCATCGGTGTCCGACACCAGCGTACCAATCTCCACCGCCTCCGTGGTGAAACGATGGATCACCGTTTCCACGCGCTCACGCGGCACGGTCTTGAGCCGGGCGATGGTTTCACCCAGCCCCTGGACCTCCTTGGGCTCCAGTTGCTTGAACACCTCCGCCGCCTCTTCTTCCCCGAGAGACATCAGAAAGATGGCAGCGTCTTCCAGTCCTTGTTCATCCATGACAGCATCAATCCTTATTGACCCACGAGCGAACGATGTTGGCGACAGCGACCGGGTTCTCCTTGGCCAGCTTGCGCGCGGCATCCAGACGACTGTCCAGCGTCGGTGCACCCAGCGCGGGCAGGACTTCCTGGTCATTGCTCAGGCCAGGCAACTCCTGCGCGTCATCCACCACGGCGTGGAGTCGCTTGTCATCCGACGGAGGCGGCTTGGCCGCGTTGATGGCCGGGCGGATGGCACCAAAAACCACGATCAGCGCCAGCGCCGTCATGGCGCCAGGCACCACCAGCGTGCGCAGCATGTCCATGGTGTCAGGCTGCTTCCAGAAAGGCACGTCCACCACCTCATCCTTGACAGGCTGGAAGGGTGTATTGATGACCTTGACGGAATCCCCGCGCTGCTCGCTGAAACCAATCGACTCCTTGACCAGGGCCGTCAGCTTGTCGAGGTCTTCCTGCGACATCGGCTCGGTCGTGGTCTTGCCTTTGGCGTCGGTTTTCGTGATGTGGTTGATCACCACGGCTGCCGTCAGGCGCTTGACCGTTCCGGTGGCGTTGCGCGTCACGCGCACGGTCTTGTCCACCTCGTAATTGGTGACCGCATCGCGTCGGCTGTTGCCGCCCGCGCCCAGGCCATTCTGGGCTGCCTGCAGGGGCTGCGATGCCCCATTCACAGGGGCCGTGGCCGGTGTGGGTGGCTGATTGCTCATGGCACCAGGCACGCCCGTGGGCACCGCCCCCGAGCCCGCACCCACCTGCTCGCTGGTCTGCTGGCTGCGCACGGCGGCGCTCGCGGCATTCTGATTGGGCTTGAACTCTTCGGCCGTGGACTCCACCTGTGAAAAATCCAGATCGGCAGTGACCTGCGCACGCAGGTTGTCGCTGCCCACCACCGGCTCCAGCAGGTCGCGGATGCGCTGGGTGTAGTTGGACTCCATCTGGCGCACATACTGCAGTTGCTGGGCATCCATGCCACTTTGATCACCCGACTCGGACACCGCCGACAACAGCGCGCCCGACTGGTCGACCACGCTCACCGCCTTGGGCGACATCTCGGGCACGCTGGAGGACACCAGGTGCACGATGCCGGCAATCTGCCCCTTGTCCAGGGTGCGACCGGCATACAGGGACAGGATCACGGAGGCCGAAGCCTTTTGCTGCTCACGGAAAAAGCCGTTCTGGTTGGGCAGGGCCAGGTGCACGCGGGCGCTCTCGACCCCGGAGAGGGTCTGGATGGAGCGAGTCAGTTCCCCCTCCAGGCCGCGCTGAAAGTTCAGGCGTTCCTGGAACTGCGTCACGCCAAAGCGCTGGTTCTCCATCAGCTCGTAACCCGTCACCGAGCCCTTGGGCAGCCCCGCCGAGGCCAGCTTGAGGCGCACGTCATGCACCTTGTCGGCCGGCACCATGATGGAGCCACCGTCCACATGCTTGTAAGGCACGTTCATCTGCTGCAACTGGGCCAGGATGGCGCCCCCGTCCTTGTCGGACAGATTGGCAAACAGGATCTTGTAGTCGGCCTGCTGGCTCCACATCACCATGGCCACCATCAGGGCCAGGAGCACGGCGACACCGCCGCCCAGCATGAACTTGCGCTGCGCGGGCAAGGCCATCACCCGCTGGGCAAAGCCCGGCGTGGCGACTTGCAGCACGCCATCGGGTGCTGGGGCAAGGGCTTGAGGCTGAGGGATGGTGACTTCCATGAGGGCGATCTGCTGAGGGGCAGCGCATCGATGACTACACGATGCCGCAAACCCATTGGAACGGTCTCATTATTCGAGCGTCGAGCGGGCAAAAATGCCGCGAACAGCGAGCTAAATGCAGACCACTTCCAACCATAGGGACGACCTCACCCCCGCTAGCATGTGCAACGTGGGTGATGGACATCACGCCCTTTCAACCGGACTATCGGCACCATGGACCTGAAACTTAAGCCTTTCGACTTTGCACAGGCCGCCTCCCGGGCAGGCATGGCAGACGTCGCTCAGCGCGTCCAGGCCAAGACCGCCGCCAGCAGTGTGGGTGGCGTCGGCGGCGTGGAGTCCAGCTTCCAGACCTCCTTCTCCCAGGCGCTCAAAGGGATCAGCCAGGCACAGACTCAGGCGGCCACCATGCAGCGGGAGGTGCAGTTCGACAACCCCACCGTGAGCCTGGAAGAAACCATGATTGCGATGCAGAAAGCGCAACTGGGCTTCCAGTCGGCCGTTCAGTTCCGCAACAAGCTGGTTCAGGCATACACGGATATCATGAACATGCAGGTCTGACGACACGTCGAGGCACTCCACCGGAGCGCCCGCTCAGGCGCTGTCGACACCGGAGTGCCCGTGCCGCCCCTCACCCCACAGATTTCACCGACTCACAAGACCCCGCCCGCCCTGCCCCTTTGGCAGTTGCTGATGTGCGGAGCACTGGTCGTTACCCTCTCCATGGGCATCCGTCACGGCTTTGGCCTGTGGCTGGCCCCCATCACCATGGACCGGGACTGGAGCCGGGAAACCTTCTCCCTGGCCATGGCCATCCAGAATCTGGTCTGGGGTGCCGCCGGCCCCGTCGTGGGCTGGTGGGCCGACCGCAAAG
>NZ_DASUIT010000087.1:0-14242 GCF_036279655.1 Aquabacterium sp.
AACCCCCGTGACCTGAAAAACAGAGGACTCCCTCATGCAACGCGCCCCCCTGAACCTCGTCATCCACGACCTCAAGAATGCCCTGGGGGCCCTGGAGGCCCAACTGGACACCCTGGCACGACAGCCCACGGCGGCTGGCGCCTGGCAGGCCCACACCCGCTGTGTAGAGTTGCGCCAGCAGTTTGTGCAATACCTCACGCTCTATGGCACGGCCCAGGAACTGATCCCTCAGTATGAGGATGAATCACCGATCGCCCTGCTGGAGCGCGTTGTCCGCGCCGCGCACCCCGCCCCGGAAGACGAAGAATCCCTGCACGGCCCCACCGTGGTGCTGAAGCACAGCGATGACGCGCCCCCCTTCTGGTATTTCGACCCCCGACTGGTTCGTCTCGCGCTGGACGCCGCCATCCACAATGCCCGCCGCTTCGCGCGCAGCCGCATCGAGCTGAGTGCCCGGGTGGACGATGGTTGCCTGGTCTTTCGGGTCGACGACGATGGTCCCGGCCTGGGCTGCGACGACCCGTCCGATCTGTCCACCGGGCTGGGCACGTCCTTGTGCAAGGCCGTGGCCGAGGCCCATAAAAATGCGGGCCGCGAGGGGCATGTGACCCTGAGCGATCGCCCCGAGGGCGGTGCCCGCTTCGAGCTGTCCTTACCGTGACGGCAGCTTGAGGTCGCCGCGCTGGTAGGCCTCGCTGGCCACCTGGTAATAGCTGATCGCCTCGGTCAGCAGTTCCTGCGCGAGGTCGTCCATGGGCCGGGGCTTGCCGGTCTCGGCATCGACCACCTTGTACCTCGCATTGGGCTTGAGTTCCACCATGATGCCGCGCTCGTAGTAGCCCACCGTCTGGTAGTTGGCCATCAATGCGCGCTGGTGCGTCAGCCCCTCCTTGAGGATGTCCTGCCCAAAAAAGCGCGAGCGATAGCTCATGCCCAGCAAGCCCAGCACCGTCGGTGCCACGTCGATCTGAGACGCGATCGTCGTCACCTGCCGTGGCTGAATGTGCCCGGGCGAGTAGATGATCATGGGGATGTGATAGTTGCGGATGGGCAGCTCCTGCTTGCCGCGACCGTTGTGGGTGTGGTCCGCCACGATCACGAACATCGTGTCCTTGAACCACGGGCGCTGACGCGCCTGATCGATGAATTGCCCGATGGCAAAGTCGGTGTACTTGACCCCGCCATCACGCCCCGACTTCGAGGGAATGTCGATGCGCCCCTCCGGGTAGGTGAAGGGCCGGTGGTTGGAGGTGGTCATGATGTGGGCAAAGAAGGGCCGGTGTGCCGCCCCCCGCTGATCGAGCTCTCGCAGGGCCAGCGAGAACAGATCCTCGTCAGCCACCCCCCAGATGTTCTCGAAATGGATCTCCTCGGGCTTGAGGGCGGTCCGGTCGACCACGGTGTAGCCGTTGCCCCCGAAGAAGGCATTCATGTTGTCGAAGTAACCGTAGCCGCCATAGATATACAGCGGCTCATAGCCTTTGGACTTGAAAACCTCGCCGATGGAGAACAGATGGCTGTTGTCCGGGCGTTTGACGATGGAGTGGCCCGGCGTGGGTGGGATGGACAGTGTCAACGCCTCCAGGCCTCGCACGGTGCGGGTGCCGGTGGCGTAGAGCCGGGTAAAGAGCATGCCATCGCGGGCCAACTGGTCCAGGCGTGGCGTCAGGCCACGGGTGTTGCCAAACACGCCCAGAAACTCGGCCGACAGGCTCTCCACACTCACCAGGACCACATTGAGACGCTTTTCGGGCCCGGGGTTGAGCACCTCTCGCTCGAAAGGGAGCTGTGACAGGGTCACGGGCAGGCGTGTCGCGCCGGCCATCTCCCCCGCCAGGGCGCGCAAGGCCTTGTTTCGGGGCAGACGCGCATAAAAGCGGTCGTAGTCGATCTCGTTGGTCCAGAACGCATGCCAGAAATCGTAGTAACCGTTGCCCGCCAGTTCGTTGAGCTGACCGTTGTCGGAGAACTCCTTGTAGCGCGCATCCAGCACCCCCCAGGCCAGCACAGGTGACAGAAGCCAGACACCCCAGATCGCCCAATGCGAGCGCCGATGCTGGATCGCCACCGCTCGCAGCAGATGACGAACCCGCGCAGCCACAGGCCACCAGATCGCCAGGGTCAGCGCACCGGCGGCAGACAGCAGCACCGGCAGGTTGTAGGACTCGCGGATGTTACCGATGACCTCATTGGTGTAGATCAGGTAGTCGACGGCGATGAAATTGAAGCGGGAGGCGAATTCGTTCCAGAAGGTGAATTCGCTGAAGCCCACAAACACCATCAGGAAGATCAGGGGCAACAGCAGAACGGTGAGCAGCATGCCCAGACTGCGCCAGGCCCGGGCAGGCCAGGCCAGCAGCAACCAGGTCAAGGGTGCCACGGCCATCAAGGCCACACCCAGATCAAACACCATGCCGATCAGCAAGGCCGGCAGCAGGCGTTGCGGCCACCAGAGTGAAGCATCGCCATTGAAGGCCACGAGACCCAGGCGAACCAACAGATTGCACGCCACGAACACCAGCAGCAACCAGGACACGACACGCCATCGGCCCAGGAAATTCAGTTTGATCATCAAATGTTTCGTCAGGATCAGTCGACTGGACCGAGCATCTCATGCACAACGCTTGAGGGCCCGATGTGGTGCACCAGGATCCTACCCTCTGATGAATCAGGAGTGAACATGAGCTGCCCTGAGGCGCAGACAAGCCCTGCCACAGGCGGCTTTTTTCCGGGACTGCGCTGCCACCAGACGGTGCAGCATCGGGTGTCCACTGCTGCCCTCTTGGCCATGCACCCGTCTGCGACCCCATCTTCCGCCCCCTCTGCGGCGCCCGGCGCCGTGGACACACCGCTGCCTGCGGTGTCGCCGGATGGGTGCCAGATGACGGTCGACACCCTGCTGCAGTCACTGCTGGCACAGTCGGGCGCCCAGGGTGGGGTGCTGGCCTGGTATGAGCGTGGACACGCCCACATCGGGACGGAGGTGGGCATCGGTCTGCCCGACGATCCGATGCAGACCGCCATTCTGGCGGCCATGGAAGAAGCCATCGACCAGGGTGTGAGCCTGCACCACCCCCCATCGCCTGATGATCCTCAGGATTGGGTGACCCTCGCACATCGACGGCTGTCCGAGCGCACGGGCGCCAGCATGGTCACCGTGCCATTGCCCGGGGCGGATCAGGCCCTGGGCGCCGTGATGCTGTACTGGCAACCCGCCTCACCCCTGAGCCAGCAGACGTGCGCCCTCCTGGAGCAGCGCATCCAGGGGCTCGCCCCCCTGCTCTCCCTGCTGCGCCTGTCCGGGCGCCCCTGGCACTGGCATCTGCGACAAACCTTGAATCGACAACTGCGCCGCTGGCGTCAACCCGACACCCGCACCGGCAAGCATCTGCGAACGGCCGCCATCGGGGTGTGCATGGCCCTGGTGCTGATGCCCTGGCCTGAACGCGTGGGCGGACATGCCCGCGTCGAAGGTGCACAGCAGCGGGTGCTGGTCTCCCCCACCGATGGTTTCATCAAGGCCACCCATGTGCTGCCGGGCGATCAGGTCAAGACCGGTCAAGTCCTGGTTGATCTGGCCGAGCAGGATCTCAAGCTGGAGCGCGACAAATGGCTCAGCCAGATCGCCCAGCAGGACAACGCCTACGCCGCTGCCATGACCCGTGCCGACCGCTCGGAGGCCGCCATCAGCCTGTCCCGGCTGGAAGAAGCCCAATCGCAACTGGCGCTGGTGGATGAGCAACTCCAAAGAGCGCAACTGAAGGCCCCGTTCGACGGTGTGGTCATCCAGGGTGATCTGAGTCAGTCCATTGGTGCACCGGTCAAGCAGGGCGATGTCCTGATCACCGTGGCCAGCACACGGTCGTATCGCATCATCATTGACGTGGATGAAAGCGACATCGCCAGGATTCAGCCCGGTCAGCAGGGCGTGATGGCCCTGTCAGCCCTGCCTTGGCACACGATGGACATCAAGGTGCAGCGCATCACTCCACAGGCCCTGGCCAAAGAGGGGCGCAATGTCTATGAGGTGCAGGCCGTCCTGGATGAGGCCCTGCCTGCCGACATCCGGCCGGGTCTCATGGGGCCCGCCAAAATCCGCATCGGCACGCGCCCTCCGCTGTGGGGCTGGACTCGCCCCTTGATCGACCGCGTGCGACTGATGCTCTGGTCCTGGTGGGGCTGAGGTGCGGGCATGAGCGATCTCAACCCCTTGTCCAGCGCCCAATGGCACCGCGTCTCCGCTCTGAAACCGCGACTGTCACCCCAGGTCGACGTGGCACGCGTGTGGCTGAGAGGGCAGCGCTGGTATGTGCTGCATCACCGGGAACACGGTCAGCGCTGTCGCCTCAATCAACAGGCCTACGACATCGCGGCCCGCATGGACGGGACACTCAGCATCGATGCACTCTGGTCACGCCTGGATCAGGCTGCGCACGACAGCGCGGGACAGGCGCACCGTGAGCCCCCAAGCCAGGATGAGATGGTTCAGGTGCTGGAGCTGCTGATCAGGCATCGATTGCTGAGCTTTGATCATGTGCCGGACTTTGGCACCATCCTGTCCTCGGCGCAGGGGCTCGGGGTCGAACAGAGCCGCGCTGCCGATCTTGAACTGACCAACGATCCGGGCGCCAGGCCTCCCAATACCCCCTGGAACTGGCGCATCCGGCTGGGCTCACCCCAGCGCTGGCTTGAGCAGCATGCAAGCTGGGCTCATGCGCTGTTTTCCCCCTGGGGCATGCTGCTGTGGTCGCTGCTGACAGTGGGGTTGCTGGCCGGCTGGGTACTGAACGCAGCGGCCCTGCAGGACCATGCACAAACCTGGATGGCCACCCCCGGCCATGTCCTCCTGTCCTTGCTGCTGTACCCGGTGATCAAGGCGGTTCATGAGGCCGCGCATGCCCTGGCCCTGACCCGCTGGGGCGGTCAGGTGCGTGAATGCGGCATCACCTTGATGATGCTGATGCCCGTCCCCTATGTCGACGCCTCAGCGGCCCATGGTTTTGCCCAGCGGTACCAGCGCGTGATCGTGAGTGCCGCAGGCATCATGGCCGAACTGAGCATGGCCGCCCTGGGTCTGGGCTTGTGGGTCTGGAGCGAACCGGGTGGGTGGCACAACCTGGGGTTCGTGGTCTGGTTCATGGCCTGCACCTCCACGCTGCTGTTCAACGGCAACCCGCTTCAACGCCTGGATGGCTACCATGTGCTGACCGATGCGCTGCAGTTGCCCAATCTGGCGGTCCGCAGCAGGCACTGGTGGCGCCAGCGTGTCCTGCAATGGGTGCTCGGTCAGCCTACCGCCCAGGCTCGCCTGGATGCCGCGCCCCAAGCACCGGGCGAAGGATCTTGGCTGCGCGTCTACGCCCCCTTGTCCTGGGTCTACCAGGTCGGATTGTGGAGCGGCCTGAGCGTCTGGGCCGGCACCGTGTCCACCCCTCTGGGTTGGGGCCTGGCAGCCGTGTCGGTCTGGATGCTGCTGCTCAAGCCCCTGCAGGCCTGGTGGCAATTGCTCTGGGGGGCCGCGGTGACCTCGGCCCCCCACCAGCGTGGCTGGCACGCCCCGGCCGTGCGGCGACTGGCAGCGCTGCTCGGGCTCCCTGCCCTGCTGCTGATCCTGCCCGTTCCAGATCGCACAGTGGCACAGGGCGTCGTCTGGGCGCCCGATCAGGCCATGATCCGCCCGGAAGTGGACGGCTTCATCGCCGAAGTCCTGCGCGGCAACGGCGAGCAGGTCAAAGCCGGCGAGGTCGTGCTGCGGCTGCAGAACCCCCAGTTGCATGCGCAACGCGATCGCGTGTCTGCCGAACTGTCCCGCGCCCAGCAGTTGCAGTTTGGCTTCATGAGCATGGATGCCGCCAAGGCCGGTCAGGCCACCGACGACATCGCACGCTTGCAGTCGCAACTGGACCGGCTGGATGAACAAGTGGGGGCATTGGAAGTGCGTGCGCGTGGCAGTGGCCGCCTGGTGTGGCCCGCGGAACAGGACATGCCAGGGCGCTATCTCAAGCGGGGGACGCTGCTGGGCCATGTCATTGACCGGCGCCCCGCCACGATCCGGGTGGCCATGCCTCAAGATGAACTGCCCCCGCTCCAGCGCGGGCACCCCCAGGTCAGCGTGAAACTCAGCGATCCCCGGGCCACGGCGCTGACCGCCGTCCTGGTGCGCGACAGCATCGGCGCCACCAGCCATCTGCACAGCGCGGCCCTGAGCGAGGCCATGGGAGGCGTCATCGCCACCGATCCCAAGGACGATCAGCATCTGCAGACCGTGCGACCCGTGATCCTCCTGGATGTCCGGATGACGCAAGCCTGGCCTGACGCACAACTCACCCGCCTGGGCGAGCGTGCCTGGGTCCGTCTTGAGCATGGTTGGTCCACACCGGCCTGGATGCTTGCACGTTGGCTGCAGCGGCAGATGCTGCGCACCTTCAACCCTCAGCGATGACCCCAATCCAAGCACTGCCTCGCCCCGGTCCACGGTGGGGCCCCTACCCGCAGCGCCTGATGGGCAACGGCGCTCGCCTCCCTCAGCACCGGTCGGCGCTGGGATGGCCCGGCCGCCTGGCGGCCTGGATTCCTGCCAGTGGGTGTCTGCATGCCCACTCGGGCTGGCTCCAACAGGTCGACGCCGACACAGGTCACTGGCAAATCAGGCCGGCAGAATCCACCGCCTGGGTCGAAGAGGTTCAGGCGCTCAAGTACCGTCTGAGGCGAGAAGGGTTCCATCCCGGCACCCTGTCCGACGCCCTCGCTTGTGTGCGGGTGGCGCTGGAACGCAGCCATGGCCTGCGGCTCTATCCGCAGCAATTGCTGGCGGCCGCACTGATGCTGGACCAGCGGCTGGTGGAGATGGCCACCGGTGAAGGCAAGACCCTGACCATGGGGGCCGCCGCCGCCGTCGCTGCCATGGCCGGCGTTCCCACCCATGTGGTGACCGCCAATGACTACCTGGCCGAGCGTGATGTCCAGTCGCTGAGCAGTCTGTGGCGCACGCTGGGGCTGAATGCACGACACGTCAGCGGAGCGCATGACAGCGAACAACGGCGCCTGGCTTATCGCGCGGACATCGTCTACAGCACCGCCAAGGACCTGGCCTTCGATTACCTCCGGGATCAACTGTCCGGCACAGGAGACCACCGCACGCCCCCCATGCTTCAGGGCTTGAGCCTGGCATTGCTCGACGAAGCCGACAGCATCCTGCTGGACGAGGCCGTGGTGCCCCTGATCATCTCGTCGGCCAGGCAGGAGCATCCGCGACAACTGGCCAAACGGCGCGCTGTCTGGTGGCAGGCGTGGACTCTGGCTCAGCAACTGACGCTGCCCGATCACGCGACCCTGGCATCGTCGGCAGCCACGATCCAGATCAACGAACTCGGCGAGGCGACCCTGGCCGAACTGTGCTCCCACTTGAAAGGCATCTGGCATCGCCCGCGACTGCGCAAGGAGCTGGTGACTTTGGCATTGACCGCCTTGCACCGGCTCAAACGCGATGAGCACTATCTGTTGAGGGACGGCCGTGTCGAGTTGCTGGACACGCTCACCGGTCGCATCGCCCAGGGACGGGTTCTGTCGCAAGGGCTCCATGCCCTTGTCGAGTTGAAAGAGGGACTGCCGCCCAGCCCTGCCACCGACACCCAGGCGCAAATCACCTTTCAGCGCTTCTTTCAACGCTACTGGCGCCTGGGCGGAATCAGCGGTACGCTGACAGAGGCCCGAAACGAGCTTCAGCGCGTCCACGGCCTGTCCGTCGTCTGCATGCCGCCCCGCCATCGCAGTCAGCGACAGATCTGGCCTGCAAGGCACTTTGCCTCACCCATGGCACGCTGGTGTGCCGTGGCGGAACGTGTCAAAGAACTGCAAGGGCAAGGCCGCCCGGTACTGGTGGGCACAGACAGCGTCGCCGATTCGGAAGCCCTGTCCGACGTTCTCCGGCAGCACGGGATCCCACACGTGGTGCTCAATGCCCGTCACGACCGCCAGGAAGCGACCATCGTGGCACAAGCTGGGCAGTCGGGTGCTGTCACGATCGCCACACGCATGGCGGGGCGTGGCACGGACATCGCCCTGGCGCCCTCCGCCATGCAGGCTGGAGGCCTGCACATCATTGCCTGCCAGCGCAATGAATCCTCCCGCATGGATCGCCAACTGCTGGGCCGATGCGCCCGCCATGGTCAGCCAGGCAGCGCAGAAACGTGGATTTGTTCCAGCTTTTCAGGGGAATCCGCCACACGTGAGACATCTAAGCTGCAACGATGCAGTTCTGGCGTCAATGCATCCTCTCCGCGGCTGCCCACACTCTGGCATCGATGGCAGGCTCGCCTGGCCCAATGGCTGGAAGAGCAGCGGCAGATCAGCATCCGACGCCACCTTCAGGACCAGGATCGACAATGGGAAGCCCAACATCGAGGTGCTCGCGCCTCAGGCCGCTGAAACATCTGACATGGCTTGCTGCCCTGCTGACGGCCTCTCCCCTGCTGGTCGCTGCGGCACCTGGCAAAACCTCGGGCTGCCTGATCGAGCCTGAGCAGGTGGCCGACGTGGGCTCGCCTGTGACGGGCGTCATCGAGACCCTGTCTGTTCAACTGGGCGACGTGGTCAGCGCCGGTCAGGCCCTAGTGACCTTGCGCTCCGATGTCGAACGCGCCAATGCACAGGTGGCCGCGCTGCGCTCCAGCGTGGATGCCGAGGCCCGCGCCGCCCAGGCCAATGTGGAACTCGCCCAGCAAAAGGTGATCCGCCAGCGTCAACTGCTGACCCAGGGATTTGTCTCCGATCAGGCGCTCGAGCAGGCCATCACCGAGGCTGAAGTGGCTCGACAACGTCACAAGCTCGCCCTCAGTCAGCAGCAGATCTACCGAGAAGAGCAGGCCGTGGCCCGCGCCCAAGTGGGTCTGCGGACCTTGCGCAGCCCGATCCATGGCGTGGTCGTCGAGCGCTACAGCAATCTGGGCGAACGCGTCGAAGACCGCCCTGTGGTACGAATTGCATCCATCAACCCCCTGCGGGTGTCCCTGATGATGCCCATGGCACAGTTCGGCCAGATTGGCCTGGGTGACGTGATGAGCGTCAAGCCTGAGCTGCCCGGAGCACAAGCCGTGCGGGCCACTGTCCAGTACGTCGACAAAGTGGTCGATGCTGCCAGCAACACGTTCCGCGTGCGGCTGGTCTTGCCCAACCCCGACCTCAGGCTGCCTGGCGGCCTGCGCTGCAAGGCCGATCTGCTGAGCAAGGCCGCTGCCAGACCACCCACCGCCTCGCCGGCCGTGTCGTCCTCTGTCACGCCCCGCTCCACCCACATGGCGCCCCCCTCAGCAAAGGCAGATCAAGTGCGCTCCCCACGCATGCCTCGTCAGGTGGCCCGAACCGAGATCGCCAGGGCAGAACTGCAACTCAAGACATCCTGGACACTGACACGCGTGGGCACGGCGACCACGCCGCTGGCGCCCACGGCCAGTGCCCCACCCGGATCCGCGCCATGGCTCACGGCCAGCTTGACGCTGCAGACCCGTCGCTGAACGTGCTGAAGCAGTAGAGCCCACCATGAGCTGCGCACAGCCACCCCACTCACAGCGCCCCATCGTCGAGGCGCTGGAGACCAAGCTGCTGTACTCAGCCGACTTTGCCCCCGCAGCCTTTCTGGCGTCGGATGTATCGATCAACACCCCCTCGCCGACGTCTTCGGCAACTGCATCCACGGAACTGGTGTTCATAGACGCGTCCGTACCAGACCTGCAAGTGCTGGTCGATGATCTCCGTCAGCAAGCTGATCAAGGAAGAGCCATCGACGTCATCATCATTCAATCTGAAGAAGACGGGCTGGCGCGCATCACTCAGGAGTTGGCCGGCAGGCAGGACGTCTCGGCGGTGCATCTTCTGGGGCACGGCGATCAGGGCCACATGCAACTGGGCCTGAGCACCCTCAACACCCAGACCCTGCTGAGCCAGGCACAGGACATCGCCGCCTGGGGCGACGCACTGAGCAGCGATGCGGACATCCTGCTGTATGGCTGCGATGTGGCCGCCAGCGAGACAGGCCGCGCCCTCACGCGTGATCTGGCCCAACTGACAGGCGCCGATGTGGCCGCCAGCGATGACCTCACGGGTCATTTGAGTCAGGGCGGTGACTGGCTTCTGGAAGTCAGCACGGGCTCGATCGAAGCCAGGACCGCGTTGTCAGACTCGGCCGTGGCCCACTGGAGCGGCCTGCTGGCCGAGGCCACGCCTGGCGGCAAGGGCACCGCCGTGTGGAATGAAACAGGCCTGACGGGGCCGCAACAGGCCGCATGGGATGGCCTGAGCCTGGGCACGCAAGGATCCACGGCCTTGTCCAGCACCTGGCAGGTCGTCTCCTCAGCGTCGTCACCCACGCGAGATGAAGCCATCGTCCTGGGTGTCGATGCCAATGGCGCGATCAGTGGGCAGATCTGGAACGGCAGCAGCTGGAGTGCCCTGCCGCTGCCCTTCCCCGCCAGCGGCACCAACGCTGCACGGCAGGGCTTTGCGGTCGCCTACGAGCAAATCAGCGGCGATGCCATGGTGGTCTGGAACAACGGCAGCACCCTGAGGTACAGCGTCTTCAATGGCAGCACCTGGTCTGCGGCTCAGACGATCAGCGCTTACACAGGCGCGGAGCCAGAACGCCTCCAGATCGCCGCGCAGCCCCGGGGCGATGGCATGGCCCTGACCGTCTCAAGCGCAGTGGTGAGCGGCAAAGTCACCGACTACGCACTGATCTGGAATGGCAACAGCTGGGGCAACGCCATCACGCTGGACAGCACCGGAGAAAACATCGAAGACCAGTTGACCACCGCCGTCGCATACGAGAGCGTCAGTGGTCGGGCCATGGTGGCCTTCACCAAGTACTCGACCAGCAACTACGGCAACATCGACTACAACGTCTACTACCAGATCTTCAATGGCAGCACATGGAGCAGCGCGGCCAAAGCTGGCAACTACACCGACACAGCCGTCCCCTACACGCTGACGCTGGCCAGCGACCCCCACTCCAACCGGATCGCTTTTGGTCTGGTCGGCGCGGGCTTCACGGCAGGATTCAACTACCAGGTGATCAACTCCTTTGCCGTCTGGGATGGCAGCGCCTGGGGGGCACGCCACACCTACTCCTTTGTCGTGGGCGACACTTCCGCCATGGGGCCTTCGGTCGCCGTCGGCTTCGAATCCATCAGCGGAGACGCCTTGGCGGTCTACGGCACGGCCTCCAATACCCTGCGCTACGCCACCTGGAGCCCGACCACCAGCACCTGGACCGCCGGTGCCAGCACCGTCCCGCTCAGCGCCGTGGGCCAGACCGTTCGTCTGTATGCCGACCCAGTGAGCAATCACCTCGTCGCGGGGGTCAACAGCACCGATGGTGCGCTGACCTTCATCGACTGGAGCGGCAGTGCCTGGGCGACCCCCACCACGGTCGCCAGCCAGACAGGTGCGTCTTCGTCTTCCGCCTTCAGTTGGTTCTGGCAGAACCCGAGGCTGGACGCCACTCCCAACGACCTGTGGCTGGGCAGCGCCCAGGACACGACGGGCTGGTCTGGCGTTAACACGGTCAGCGACACAGAGGTGCTGTCTTTCGAAGGCACCAACCCTCAGTACGGTGCAAGCACCTCGGGCACCTTCTCCCACCTGTTTGACATGGGCGCCTTCGGTGCCAGTGGGCTGGACGACATCGTCTGGGTCACCCGCGAGGTCCAGTTGAACAGCTGGATGACGCTTCAGCGTGGCGACGTGCTCTTTTCGGTCAGCAATGACAGCACGCTCGTCAGCGCCAATACCACGACCGTCAGCCGCAACGATGTGGTGCTGTTTCGCCCCGACAGCCCGGGCGACTACAGCCGAGGCACCTTCAGTGTCCTGATCCAGGGCCTGGGTGATGGCTCGGACATCAAGGGGCTGGCGCTGGTCGAACAATCGGTGCAGATGGGCGATGTCACGCTGCAAACGGGCGAGATCCTGTTCAGCATGGGCACGGGCAGCACAGGCGCTGACATCTACCGCTTCACACCCAGTGTTCTGGATCTGGGCACCGGTCTGCTGAGTGGTCTGTACACCACCCTGATCACAGGCTCGGAGATCGGCATCAATCAGGTCATTCAGGGGCTGGAGGTGATCACCTCCGTCACCACGCTGAGCAACATCACCTTGCCCTCAGGCAGCCTGCTGATGAGTTTCGAGCAGGCGGGGGGGGTGGGCACTGTGCCAGTCGCCGTCGCGGCCACGGAGGTGGTGCTGGTCACGCCCACCCTCACCTCCGCAGGAGGCAGCACGGCTCAAGCCTCCGCGGAAGTGATCTTCAAAGGCAGCAGCGTCGGCCTCAACAGCGGATCCATCGACACCCTGGCGCTGTCGCGTCAGACGCCGCCGAGCATTGTTCAACCTGGCACGGGCACCACCAGCGCCATCACCGTCAACGAGAACCAGACTGCTGTGACCACGGTGCAGGCCACCGACCCGGACGCGAACACCTCCTTGAGCTATCGGATCGCCGGTGGCGCGGATGGCGGCCTGTTCATGATGAACAGCAGCACGGGCCAGTTGACATTTGCCAGTGCGCCCGATCGAGAACAACCCATGGATGCGGGTGGAGACAATGTCTATGAGGTCATCGTCGCGGCCAGCGATGGCGATCTCGAAGACTTCCAGACCCTGAACGTGACGGTCAACAACGTGGATGAGAGTCCGCTCATCACCTCGGATGGTGGCGGAGCCACGGCCTCCCTCCAGGTGGCCGAGGCGCAGACCCTGGCCACCACGGTCCAGGCGGTGGATCCGGAAGGTGCGGCCTTGAGCTACGCCATCACCGGAGGAGCGGATGCCGCCCTGTTCAGCATCGATGCCACGACAGGGCAGTTGACCTTCCTGCAAGCCCCCGATGCCGCGGCCCCGCAGGACAGCGGAGCGGACAACATCTACGAACTCACCGTATCCGCCAGCGTGGGGGCAGACACCGACAGCCAGCAGTTGCAAATCCAGGTGCTGGCGCTCAACCGCCCTCCCGTCAACGCCTTGCCTGCCAACCTCAGCCTGCTGGAAGATTCGATCATCCGGCTGTCGGGCATCCAGGTGTCGGACACAGATGCTGGCAGCGCCCCCATCCAGGTCCGCTTCTCGGTTCTGCATGGCACCCTCAGCATTCTGAGCACCGTCCCAGGGGGGTTGAGTTCCACGGATCTGCTCTACAGCACGGATGAACGCCAGGTCACCCTCACAGGCACACTGGCGCAGATCAATGCCACCTTGGGCGCATCCCAGGCATTGACCTACCGTCCAGACAGCAACTACCACGGCAGCGACACCCTGACCATGGTCAGCGATGACCTGGGCAACAGCGGTGCCATCGGCACGCCGGCACAGACCACGGACACAGACAGCGCTGCACTGACGATCCAGGCCGTCAACGATGCCCCCGTGATCAGCCTGAGCACCACGGCACTGAGCTACCTTGAAAATGATCCGGCCTTGCTGATCTACTCCGATCTGAGCATCGACGACATCGACAGCAGCACCCTGTCGGGTGCCACCATCCGCATCGACAGCGGCTATGTCGACGGACAGGATCTCTTGTCGTTCACGCCCACGGCGGGCCTCACCTCGGCCTGGGATGCCACAAGCGGCACACTGACACTGACAGGCACGGCCAGCCTTGGCACCTACCAGACGGCCCTGCGCAGCGTCACCTACATCAACCTGAGCGACAACCCCAGCACCGGCAACCGCACGATCAGTGCGCAGGTCAGCAATGGCGGAACGGTGAACCCGCTCAGTGAACTTGCATCGCGAGATGTCCAGATCAGCAGCACGCCCGACACGCCCGCCATTCAGACCAGCACCACCGCCCTGACTTATGTCGAAAACGCGGGAGATCTGGTCATCGACGCCGGCTTGCAGCTCAGCGATGCTGACAGCACGAGCTTGATATCAGCCACAGTGCAGATCACCAGCGGCTATATGACAGGTCGCGATCAACTGGTCTTCGTCGATGGCCATGGCATCACCGGGAGCTGGACCGCATCCACCGGCACCCTGACACTCAGCGGCACAGCCTCCGTGGCGGACTACCAAAATGCCCTGCGCAGCGTGATCTATCGCCATGCCGGCAATGACCCGGGAAGTGCCGACCGCGTCATTGCCTTCTCCGTGAACGATGGCGGCCTGGACAGCCTGAGCGCCACGCGCACCGTCCACATGGTACCCATCAACGATGCCCCCGTCCTGACGATGAACATCGTCAGCC
>NZ_DASUIT010000088.1:0-29301 GCF_036279655.1 Aquabacterium sp.
TGGTATCCACATCAACTGGTTCAACACCTTCCAGTTCGCCCACGCTTACGCTCGCGGCGAAGGCATGAAGCACTACACCAACATGGTGCAAGAGCCCGAATTCGCAGCTCGCGAAAAGGGTTACACCTTCGTGTCGCACCAGCAAGAAGTGGGCGCTGGCTACTTCGACGACGTGACCACCGTGATCCAGGGTGGCTCGTCTTCCGTGAAGGCCCTGACCGGCTCGACCGAAGAAGAACAGTTCCACTGATCGGCGCAGGCCGCAAGGCCTGTGTGCTGAACAGCGCAGAACCAAAAACGGCACCTTCGGGTGCCGTTTTTTTTACCGATCTCAGGGGCCCGCGCTCAGCGTTCAAGACTGACCGCTGAGGGAAAAGAGCAGGGACCACGTCAGGCAGCGATGCGCCTTGGCAAAGGCGCCCCAGGGCTGTAGCCCCACTTGCGTGGGCGCAAGGTTCATGATGGGCATGGTCCATTCGTTGAACTTCGTCCACTGTGCTTGACCGGTGTGATGAGGGGTCCCTGTGGCGGCAAAAGCAGCCCAGTAGTTCACCATCTGATCGCCCAGTGCTCGCTGCGCCGCGTCGAGCGAGCCGTTCACCTGGGTGGCAAACACGGGCGCGCCAAACAGGTATTGCAGCTCTGACGTGTGATACGCCCCGAGTTCAAAGAATCCATCCGCAGGGGCCGGGGCCCGCTCATCGGTGAACTCGTAGGCGTAGACAGCGGTGTGCCGTGACAGCCTCCGGGCGTCCGTCAGGGCCGGACAGGCAAAGCCCGCATCGGTCATCAAGGCCGACATGGCCAGATCGTGGCTTCCATACTGAGAGGCGGTGTAGAGGCTGCGGGAGGTGCTGCCGGCAAAAGCGCTGCCCGTCATCACCTCGGCGGCCGAGATGTAGTCCTCGGCGCTCATGGCGCGACCGCGCTTTTGATGAAAGGCGTAGGACACAAAGAAGCGTCCCTCTTGTGCCGTCGTGCCGATCAGCACCGGCACCTTGTGGATCTCGCCATCGCGGATCATGTCCGTCAGTTTGCGGGGAAGGATCACGCCATCGACCAAGGGGCTCCAGGGGTTGGTGCTTTGCAGGGCATCGAGCCCATCGCCGGCCACCGCCACCAACTCTTGCGCGGAGCGTGAGCGCAAGCAGGCCAACTGGCCCGGGCCGATCGGACAGTTCACCAGGCTGGCATAGGCATCGCCATGGGTGCGGGCCTGTTCGGGTGTTCGATTGCCCATGCGCACGCAGGGGCCGCTCTGCATGATGACCCCGTGGAAGAGGCCGGCCGATGCGGGGGAGGCCAGATGGACGCAGTTGCTTGCCGCGCCTGCGGAGTTGCCAGCCAGGGTGACGCGGCCGGCATCACCACCGAAGGCGCGGATATTCGCCTGCACCCAGCGCAGCGCCTGCTGCTGATCCTGTATGCCATAGCTGCCAGCCGCGGCTTCCTGTTGCAGTTCGGTGGTGCTGAGGAAACCCAGCACCCCCAGTCGATAGTTGATGGTGACGACCACCGCATTGGCGCGACGTGCCAGGCTTGTGCCGTCGAAGTCGCTGCCCGAGCCCATGGTCAACGAGCCAGGGTGGACCCAGACGATGACGGGGCGGGGGGTGGTTTGAGGGGCTGCGGGCACATAGACATTGAGGTTCAGGCAATCTTCGCTGGTCGCTGTGTGTGAGTAGTTGCCAGGCAGCTGTGGGCAGGCGGCGCCGATGCGGGTCGCGTCGCGGACACCCTGCCAGGGCGCAGTTGCCTGAGGGGCCTTCCAGCGCAGCGATCCCACGGGGGGCGCTGCGTAGGGGATGCCCAGGAACTGCTGCACACCATCGGCGGTGTGGCCCTGAAGGAGGCCGCTCATGGTGCTGACCTGAGGGGCTGCCTGTGTTGACGTGTGGCTCAGGCCGATCGCGGTGGCCAGCGCGCAGGCCAGGACCAGGCGAGGCGTGGGGTGGGACATCTTGAGCATGAACATGGGGTCTCCTCCTGTGAATGAACAGCGTGAGGATGCCCACAAGGGCTGTCGAAATGACAGTTCAAAAGATGTTCAATCCATCGTCCTTGGCGTGCTGTGGGGCCGGTCGTTTTCCCTGAGCCACAAGGCCTGGGCGAGGCGCTCGACGCCCATGCGCAACTGGTATCGGTAGGTGCCAAAGGGGATGCCCAGGCGCTCGGCCGCCAGCTCCTGAGAGCCTGCGGGACGCCAGTACGTCAGCTCAATGGCCCGCATGAAGCGCGTCTGTCGGGGCTGTGCGGACAGGCTGTCTGCCGTGGACCGGATGAGGCGACGCAAGGGCTCCCAGGCGGGATCGGATGTGCCCCGATCCGCCTGCAGCAGTGGGCTGGACAGCAGCGGGTTGCGACCCAGCATGACGGGATCGTGCCAGTGCCGAAGGGCCTCATGCACGGCATTCTTGAAGTCCGACTCTGACAGCCTCTGCGGTCCGTGGCCAGCGGGGAGGGGAGGCTCCAGATGATCCGGATACAGGACTGAAGCCCCCATCCGCTCCAGCCAGTCGCTCAGAGGGGCTGCGCGCCAATCGTGTGCGAAGGTGCCGAAGCGTTGCCCATCCATCACCAGACCCTCCGGCTCGATCTGGTGGAAGTCGATGTGACTCATCATCGGGCGCCAGTGTTCGGGTTCGATGACGGTCATGGCAAAGCAGGCCAGATCCGGCTCGTTCATCCACATCGAGAAGGTTCGCGTCTGCAGCGCATTGAGGAAAATGCCTGCCGCTTGAAGACCACCCCGTGCGATGGTCATTCGGCTGTAGAGCACGCGCTCGCCCACATGCCGTGGAGGCTGGCGATCCAGCCATTGCTGGAGCTGGGACAAGGCCGGGTCGTCATGCTGGGCGTCGGGCGGCAGGCGCTGAAGCTCCAGGCAGAGCATGGCGATCCGGATGGTGCCCTCATGGTCGCGAACCACCCACCAGGTGGCTGCGTCGTGGCCTTGCCAATGATGCAGGCAGCGCTCGTGCAGCGGACCCATCTCGGTTCTTGTCAGGGCGGCGATCTCTGGCTGGTCGCGGGGCGCAGCGGGTTCGCACTGCACTGATCCCAGTGCAGTGAAGTCGACGAAGTGACGCATCACCGGGCTGCCTCGGTTCATGAAAAAGATGTTCAGGGCCGCTTGATGGCGTGCGGCGGCGCCGCCTGTTCGGGCCTGTGTCAGGTAGTGCTGCAACAACTGCCCGGCGCCATGTGCGAGTTGCTCGGGATGGCGCCAGCGCATCTCCGCCATGATCGCGTCACGGACCAGATCGTGAGGGAAGAGGCCCTCGCTGGCGACCTCCATGAAGCTCAAGGAGCTCAACCACTTGAACAGATGGGCGGCATCTGTGGGGGTGGTCATGGCGGCCAGCAAGCCCTCGGTGGTGACGCGAGCGCAGGCACTGACCTCCAGGGCCTGTCGGTGCAAAGGCGAGGGCGCGTGCGCCGCAAAGCACTCGGTCAGGCGCCTAATCATGTCGGTGCCCAGGGATGTGGGCACCTCGCCATGCGCATCGATCAGCTCGCTCAGCAGCATCAGGGTCAGGGGGTGTCCATGACTGAGACGGACGGTGGCCGTGCATTGCTCGGGTGTCATGCCTCTGGCGGTCAGCACGCGCTCGCAGTCCTGCCTGGACAGGTTGCGAAGGCGGATCACCTGGGTGCCATGAGACCAGATCGGGTCAGACGTCCATGATTCGTCCGGGGGATGGCGTCCCGCCAGCACGACGATGCTTTGGCGTGGCAATTCGGCCAGCAACTGGTCTCTCAGCCAGCGCTCCAGATGGACCAGATGCTCGAAGGTGTCGATCAGCAGAAGGCGTCGGGGTTGCTGGCGCCATGCCTGCAGGATCGTAGGCATCAGCGCTTGTGTGGGCGGCAACCCCAGTGACGATGCCAGGCTGTGCAGTACCCCGTAGGCCGAGGGCTCCATGTCTCGGCCATCGATGCGGATGCAGTCCATGCCTGCTTGCCGACCGAGCCATTGCATCTGCTCCAGCAACGCTGTCTTGCCGACCCCGCCCGGCCCGTCAATCAAGAAGATGTGGGTGCGCGGCAGATCCTCCGCCAGGGTGTGGCGAAAGTGGCGCAACTCGGTGTCGCGCCCGAAGAATTGATCCTGACTTCGCTGGCGCAGGTGATCAACGATGCGATCCATGGAGCGTGAGATGGAGGGGCAAGGACGCGGGTCTTCGGCGCTTTCCGGCGGGTGGATGGCCATCATGGGCCATGGGCGCGAGGGTCGGATCACTCATTCGAGTGGGCGAATAAACCCGGGTGATGACTGCGCGCTTCAAGTCATGAAGTGTTGTTTTTTGACGTCTAAATCAACCCGCTGATGAGGGGTTCGGCGCGTGAATGAGGGTTGTCAATAGCAGATTCTCATGACTAGGGAATGCCCCCGTCGTACTTTGGGTAATGCCTTCCGTTTTTGCCGGATTTATCAGTAAAGTTGTAACTGTCGCAGTTCTGACAACCCACATTCAACAAGTTGGGGCGGGGTGGCGGCGATCTGAGTGAATCACTTCCAAAGGAGGACCGCATGACGGTTGATGAGGTGTTGAAGACGGGTTTGGTGTTTGTCCACTTCGTGGTCAGCGCCTTGGCGCTGGCGGCCATCTTGCGGGCCGATGTGCACATCCTGGCGCGCTACAACCAGTCGCTGAGCAGCGATGACTGCGACAAGATCCACGGCACGAAACGGGTGGTGACGCCCGCCTTGTGGCTGCTGTGGCTGACCGGTCTGGCCATCTGCGCCTTGGGCTGGATGGGCAATCCCGCCTACCTCATGAACCAGAAGCTCTGGATGAAGGTCATCGTGGTGCTCATGCTCACCGTCAATGGTGTGTTCCTGCACCGGGTGGCCTTCTCGTATGTGCGTCAGGGCGTGCGTCTGAGCGATGCCGCGCCTCGCGCGGCCGCCCTGATGACCTTGATGGGCACCTTGAGCTCTTCCGGTTGGGTGTTTGCCAGTTTCCTGGGCATCGCGCGCGCCCTGAACAACAAGCAGAACTTCCTGGATGTGCTGGGTCTGTACCTGCTGGTGCTGGGTGGGGGGCTGGTGGTGGCGTCGATCGTGATGCGTCGCCTGCGTGCTCAGAGCGCAGGTCGCACGACCGGGGTGCTGTATGCCCTGAGTGGTGGTGCAGCGCACAAACTGGCTCAGCGCGACGCCGCGTGAGGCCTCTCACGCTGGTGCCCCGGACCTGACTCGAACAGGCACGCCGTGTGAGCGGCGGCGGATTTTAAGTCCGCTGTGTCTACCGATTTCACCACCGGGGCAGCGCAGCGAGTGTAGCGGCGAAAGCGCAAAAATTTTTGGCTTTGCTTGCAAAGTGGGCTGAAGTCGATGTATAGTTCAAGTCTTCGCTGATTGCTCGCCATTTAGGTGGTGATCATGTCAGACGATACGCGGGATTAGCTCAGTTGGTAGAGCGATACCTTGCCAAGGTATAGGTCGAGAGTTCGAGCCTCTTATCCCGCTCCAGTTCTGAAGGGAAGTCAACGACAGTTGGCTTCCCTTTTTCACAAAGACCACCTGGGTCTTTGCTGAGGCGCGGTAGCAAAGCGGTTATGCACCGGATTGCAAATCCGTGTAGGTCGGTTCGACTCCGGCCCGCGCCTCCATCTTCTTTCCTCCGGGTGTCTGTTGCTACAATGCCGTTCATGGCGACCGCATGATGCGTCGCGCTCCGTGCAACGGTAAGAAACGTAGAAAGGCACATCCGGTTATGACACCGCGAACTTCGACCACCCCATCTACCTCGACCGAGGTCTAGTCGGCTGGCCGCTGCTTTCGCATTTCTTACCCTGACACCAGAAAGCGCGGCGCCCCCCCGCGCTTTTTTGTTGCCTGTTTCGCACACATCAACAGGCGCACACCCAACACAGGTTTCCACACCATGATTTCGATTCAATTGCCTGACGGCTCCAAGCGTGAATTCCCCGGCCCGGTGACCATTGCCGAGGTGGCAGCCTCCATTGGCGCCGGTCTGGCCAAAGCGGCGCTGGCGGGTCGCGTGGGGCAGGGCGAGGCCGCTCGCCTGGTCGACACCAGTCATCTGATCGAAGCCGACACCGCGCTGGCCATCATCACCGAGAAGGACGACGCAGGCCTGGACATCATCCGCCACTCGACCGCCCACTTGCTGGCCTATGCCGTCAAGGAGCTGTTCCCTGAGGCGCAGGTCACCATCGGCCCGACCATCGAAGACGGCTTCTATTACGACTTCGCCTACAAGCGCCCCTTCACGCCGGAAGACCTCGAAGCCATCGAGAAGAAGATGGCCGAGCTCGCCAAGAAGGACGAGAAGGTCGAGCGCAAGGTGTTGCCGCGCGATGAGGCGGTGGCTTACTTCAAGGGCCTGGGTGAGCATTACAAGGCCGAGATCATCGAGAGCATTCCTGCGGATCAGGATGTGTCGCTCTACTCAGAGGGCGCCTTCACCGATCTGTGTCGTGGCCCCCACGTGCCCAGCACCGGCAAGCTCAAGCACTTCAAGCTGATGAAGGTGGCTGGCGCCTACTGGCGCGGTGATCATCGCAACGAACAATTGCAGCGTGTCTATGGCACGGCCTGGACCACCAAGGACGACCTTCAGCAGTACCTGACGCGCCTGGAAGAGGCTGAAAAGCGCGACCACCGCAAGCTGGGCCGCGAGTTGGACCTGTTCCACATCGACGATCACGCGCCGGGGGTGGTGTTCTGGCACCCCAAGGGCTGGACGGTGTGGCAGGCCGTGGAGCAGTACATGCGTCAGGTCTACCGTGACAACGGCTACCAAGAGGTCAAGGGGCCGCAGATCATCGACAAGACCCTGTGGGAGAAGACCGGCCACTGGGACAAGTACCGCGACCACATGTTCACCACCGAATCGGAAAAGCGCGACTACGCGCTCAAGCCGATGAACTGCCCCGGCCACATCCTGATCTTCAACCAGGGCATCAAGAGCTACCGTGACCTGCCGGTGCGCTACGGTGAGTTCGGCCAGTGCCACCGCAACGAGCCCTCGGGCGGCCTGCACGGCATCATGCGCGTGCGTGGTTTCACGCAGGACGATGGTCACGTCTTCTGTACCGAAGATCAGATCCTGTCCGAATGCGTGGACTTCACGGCCTTGCTGCAGAAGGTCTACAAGGACTTTGGCTTCACCGACATCATCTACAAGGTCGCTACGCGCCCTGAGCACCGCATTGGCTCCGACGAGGTCTGGGACAAGGCCGAGAGCGCCTTGATGGAGTCGCTGCGCGCCACGGGCAGCGAGTTCACCATTGCCCCGGGCGACGGGGCCTTCTATGGCCCTAAGATCGAGTACACGCTGAAGGATGCACTGGGTCGCCACTGGCAGTGCGGCACCATCCAGGTGGACTTCTCCATGCCTCAGCGCCTGAACGCCGAGTACGTGGCCGACACCAGCGAGCGTCGCCATCCGGTGATGCTGCACCGGGCCATCCTGGGCAGTCTGGAGCGCTTCATCGGCATCCTCATCGAGCAGCATGCCGGCTCTCTGCCCGTGTGGCTGGCGCCGGTGCAGGCGGTGGTGCTCAACATCACCGATGCACAGGCTGATTACGCGCAAGACATTGCAAAAACGCTGCAGAAGCAGGGACTTCGCGTGCAGTTGGATTTGCGCAACGAGAAGATCACCTATAAAATCCGCGAGCATTCGCTACAGAAGGTGCCTTACTTCATCGTTGTCGGTGACAAGGAGAAGTTGGACGGCACCGTCGCCGTGCGCGCCCGGGGTAACCAGAACCTCGGTGTGATGTCACTCGCAGACTTCTCCCAGAAGATCGGTCAAGACATCGCCGCAAAGGCCTGAGGTCGGAGTGTGCGTGGGCCCTTGTCAAGCCCGCGCCTGCTCCATCGGGTTTGCCTGGGTGCGTGGTCGTGTTTAACCGGTTCGGGCGTGAAGTGCCCGTGGCCAGAAGGAATTCAACATCGCTAACTTTTTTGACCGCCGTACGCGCAACGACGAGCGCAAGCATCGGCTGAATCGTGAAATCATGGCTCCCGAAGTCCGCCTCAATGGCGTCGAGAACGAGCCCCTTGGTATCGTCAGCATCCAGGAAGCCCTGCGCCTCGCCGGCGAGGCCGACGTGGATCTGGTGGAAGTGGCTGCCACGGCGGATCCTCCGGTCTGCCGCCTGATGGACTACGGCAAGTTCAAGTACCAGGAGCAGAAGAAGGCTCACGATGCCAAGCAGAAGCAGAAGGTCATCGAAGTCAAGGAAGTGAAGTTCCGTCCTGGCACCGACGAAGGCGACTACCAGATCAAGCTGCGCAACCTGCGCCGCTTCCTGGAAGAAGGCGACAAGGGCAAGGTCACCTTGCGCTTCCGTGGCCGCGAAATCACTCACCAGGAATTGGGCCTGCGCTTGCTCGAGCGCGTGCGTGACGACCTGACCGATTGCTCGGTGGTCGAGAACATGCCCAAGCTGGAAGGGCGCCAGATGATCATGATTCTGGGCCCCAAGAAGAAGAAATAAGCCCACAGGCTTTCATTTCTCTCTTACAATACCGGGTTTCGCCCGAGCCTTTTATTGGGTTCGGGTGGGCTGATGCTCTGGTTTGCGCCAGAGGGTCGGCAAACGAGAGGTGGTTTGGTCACCGCCTTCTCGATCAAAGTGCCTGCAGGCCATCAAGACACGGAAACGGACTTCCGTGGCGCCTGGCGGGAACAACGTAAAAGGAGCAGAACATGCCCAAAATGAAGACCAAGAGCAGTGCGAAGAAGCGTTTTCGCGTGCGTCCGGGTGGTACCGTCAAGCGCGGTCAAGCCTTCAAGCGTCACATCCTGACCAAGAAGACCACGAAGAACAAGCGTCAGCTCCGCGGCGCTGTGAACGTGCACGAGACGAACATGGGCCACATGGCTCAGATGCTGCCTTTCGCTGGCCTGTAATCGGTCATCGACATCGCAACAACGTCCCGTATCTGGTTTAGACATTAACGCCGAAGGAGTCATCCATGCCTCGCGTCAAACGTGGTGTAACAGCCCGCGCTCGTCATAAGAAAGTTCTCGCACTCGCCAAGGGTTTCCGTGGCCGCCGCAAGAACGTGTTCCGCATCGCCAAACAGGCCGTCATGAAGGCTGGGCAATATGCCTACCGTGACCGTCGTGCCAAAAAGCGCGAATTCCGCCGTCTGTGGATCGCTCGTATCAATGCCGGTAGCCGTGCACTCGGCCTGACCTACAGCAAGTTCATTGCTGGCATCAAGAAGGCATCGATCGAGATCGACCGCAAGGTGCTGGCCGACATGGCTGTCAACGATCCCGCTGCATTTGCCAGCATCGTTGAAAAGGCCAAGGCTCAACTGGCTGCTTGATTCATCATTGAGCGACCAGCAAAAGATGCTGCGCCGGACCATGCCTGTCGGGGCTCGCTCCCTCAGGATCGTCCGGTGATCTAAAGGCCAACAGTTCTGTTGGCCTTTTTTTTCGACACAAGACCATGAACGATCTCGACGCACTGGTGCTCTCGGCCCAAGAGGCTTTTGCAGCGGCCGACACCCCCGCCGACCTTGAAAACGCCAAGGCTCGCTTTCTGGGCAAGTCCGGCAGCGTGACCGAGTTGCTCAAGGGCATGGCCGCCTTGAGCCCGGAAGACAAGAAGACCCGTGGCGCTGCCATCAACCAGGCCAAGCAGCGCGTCGAGGCTGCCCTCAATGAGCGCCGCCAGGCGCTGGCCGATGCCGAGCTGGCGCAACAACTGCGCGCCGAAAGCCTGGATGTGAGCCTGCCGGGTCGCCGTCGTGGCGAGGGGGGGCTGCACCCGGTGTCCCTGAGCATCGAGCGCATCGAGGCCATCTTTGGCTCCATGGGGTTCGCCGTGGCCGACGGCCCCGAGATCGAGGCCGACTGGTTCAACTTCACGGCGCTCAATACACCCGAAGACCATCCTGCCCGCTCCATGCACGACACCTTCTACGTCGAAGGCGGTCATCTGCTGCGCACGCACACCAGTCCGATGCAGGTGCGCTATGCCGTGCAGCATGTCAAGGACAATGCCGAGCGCATCGCCCGCGGTGAGCGCATGCCCGAGATCCGCGTCATCGCGCCGGGCCGCACCTACCGTGTGGACAGCGATGCCACCCACTCGCCCATGTTCCATCAGTGCGAAGGCCTGTGGATCGGCGAGTCGGTCAGCTTCACCGACCTCAAGGCCGTGCTGGGTGATTTCTTTGGCACCTTCTTCGAGACGGACGAGTTGGACATCCGCTTCCGTCCCTCCTTCTTCCCCTTCACCGAACCGTCGGCCGAGGTGGACATCGCCTTTGCCTCCGGGCCCCTCAAGGGCCGCTGGCTCGAAGTCGGCGGGGCAGGTCAGGTGCACCCCAACGTTGTGCGCAACTTCGGGCTCGATCCTGAGCACTACATCGGCTTTGCCTTCGGCCTGGGCCCCGATCGCCTGACCATGCTGCGCTATGGCGTCAACGATCTGCGGCTCTTCTACGACAACGATCTGCGTTTCCTGCAGCAGTTCCAGTGATCTGTCCCTGTCAGCCCTGACCCCACCCGAGAGGAGCACGCCATGAGCACACCGACCCCCATCCGCGCCTGGGCCGCCCAGGAGGCTGCCAAGCCTGTCGTGCCGTTCAGCTACGACCCCGGTCCGCTGGGGGCCGAAGAGGTCGAGATCCGCGTCGAGCATTGCGGCTTGTGCCACTCCGATCTGTCGGTGATCGACAGCGAGTGGGGGCCGATGCCTTATCCCATCGTGGGTGGCCATGAGGTCATCGGCACGGTGGTCGCGCTGGGGGGCAGCACGCGAGGTCTCAAGTTGGGCCAGCGTGTGGGTCTGGGCTGGCTCAGTGGCAGCTGCATGTCCTGCCCGGCCTGCCTGAGCGGTCAGCCGCAGCTGTGCCGTGCCGGGCAGCCCACCATCATTGGGCACCACGGCGGTTTTGCCGAGCGCGTGCGCGCGCACTGGTTGTGGGTCTGCCCCATCCCTGAGGCGCTGAACCCGGCCAAGGTGGGGCCGCTGCTGTGTGGCGGCGTGACCGTGTTTTCACCGTTCCTGAACTTCGACATCAAGCCGACGCACCGCGTGGGTGTGGTGGGCATCGGTGGCCTGGGCCATCTGGCCCTGAAGTTTGCGCGCGCCTGGGGCTGCGAGGTCACGGCCTTCACCTCCAGCGAGTCCAAGCGCGAGGAGGCCCTGCAACTGGGGGCCCATCACGTGGTGTCGAGTGTGGATGCCAATGCCATGAAGGCCATCCGTGGCCGTCTGGACATGGTGCTGGTCACGGTCAACGTGATGCTCAACTGGAAGGCTCTGATGGGCACGCTGGCGCCCAATGGCCGACTGCATCTGGTGGGCGTGCTGCCGCAGCCCATGGAAGTCGAGGCCGGCCCTCTGCTGGGTGGCCAGCGCAGCGTGTCGGGCTCGCCCACGGGCTCGCGTCAGGACATCGACACCATGCTGGAGTTTGCGGCCCGCCATGGCATCGAACCCCAGACCGAACATTTCCCCATGAGCCGCCTCAACGATGCGCTGGACCACCTGCGCGCAGGCAAGGCTCGTTACCGTGTGGTGCTGGACGCCGATTTCTCGCAGGCCTGATCGCCCGCACGGCGCACCGAATCAAGATTCCCAAGGATCCCCGACATGCAATTCCCCGAGTCCTGGCTGCGATCGTTCTGCAACCCCGACCTGAGCACCCAACAACTGGCCGACCTGCTGACCATGGCCGGGCTGGAGGTTGAGGAGCTGGAGCCCGTGGCACCAGCCTTCACCGGCGTGGTCGTGGGCCATGTGCTGAGCGTGGCCAAGCATCCCGATGCCGACCGCCTGAATGTGTGCCAGGTCGATGCCGGCACGGGCGCCGTGCTGCAGATCGTGTGTGGTGCGCCCAATGTGCGCCCGGGCATCAAGGTGCCCTGCGCCACCGTGGGCGCCGAGCTGCCCCCGGGCGCCGATGGCAAGCCCTTCAAGATCAAGCTGGGCAAGCTGCGTGGCGTCGAGAGCCAGGGCATGCTGTGCTCGGCGCGCGAGCTGGGTGTCTCTGAAGAATCCAATGGCCTGCACATCCTGGCCGACGACGCCCCCATCGGTCAGAACATCCGTGAGCACCTGCGCCTGGATGACACGCTGTTCACCCTCAAGCTCACGCCCAATCTGGCGCATTGTCTGAGTGTGGCGGGCATTGCCCGCGAGGTGTCGGCCCTGACCGGTGCGCCTTTGACGCTGCCGACCATCGAGCCCGTGGTGCCTGCCATCGATGCCACCTTGCCCGTGTCCGTGCAGGCCTCCGATCTGTGCGGCCGTTTCGCCGGTCGTGTCATTCAGGGGGTGAACCCCCAGGCCCGGACGCCCGACTGGATGGTCGAGCGCCTGGCCCGCTGTGGTCAGCGTTCGGTCTCGCCGCTGGTGGATATCTCCAACTATGTGATGTTCGAACTCGGGCAGCCCTCGCACGTCTTCGATCTGGACAAGATCCATGGCGGGCTGAATGTGCGCTGGGGCCGTGCGGGTGAAGAGCTCAAGCTGCTCAACGGCACGACCATCACGCTGGACGAGCAGGTCGGCGTGATCGCCGACGACAACCAGGTCGAGTCCCTGGCCGGCATCATGGGCGGTGATGCCACGGCCGTTGGTGACGACACCCGCAACGTCTATCTGGAAGCAGCCTTCTGGTGGCCCAAGGCCATCGCGGGCCGCGCTCGCCGCTACAACTTCTCGACCGATGCCTCGCACCGCTTCGAGCGGGGCGTCGATGCCGAGCCGGTGGCCCGCTATCTGGAGCGCATCACCCGCCTGATCATCGAGATCTGCGGTGGCCAGGCGGGCCCGCTCAACGACCAGATCGTCCAGCAGCCCGAGCGCAAGCCGGTCACCTTGCGCCTGTCGCGCGCTCAGCGCGTGATCGGCATGCCTGTGACGCTGGCGGAATGCGAGACCGTGTTCCAGCGCCTGGGCCTGAGCTTCACGACGGCGCAGGTGGATGGTGACACCCACCTGACCGTCACGCCGCCGAGCTGGCGCTTCGATCTGCAGATCGAAGAAGACCTCATCGAAGAAGTCGTGCGTGTCATCGGCTTCGATAAGCTGCCCCAGCGCGCGCCCAAGGCGCCTGTGGTCTCCGAGGTGCGCCCCGAGGCCCGGCGCAGCCTGTATGCCGTGCGCCGCTCGGTGGCTGCGCGTGGCTACCAGGAGGCCATCACCTTCAGCTTTGTGGAGGCCCGCTGGGAAGCCGACTTTGCTGGCAACACCCAGCCCATCGGTGTGCTCAACCCGATCGCCAGCCCCCTGGCCGTGATGCGCTCCACGCTGATCGGCAGCCTGGTCGAGGTGCTCAAGACCAATCTGGCCCGCAAGGCCGAGCGCGTGCGCATCTTCGAGGTGGGCCGCGTGTTCAAACGCGATGCGTCCGTGGTGGACAGCGATCAGACGGTGGGTGGTTTCGATCAGCCCGTGCGCGTCAGCGCGCTGGCCTACGGTCCGGCCGACGCCCTGCAGTGGGGCAGCGCCTCGCGCGCGGTGGACTTCTTCGACGTCAAGGGCGATGTCGAGGCCCTGCTGGCACCGCGTCAGCCGCGCTTTGTGGCGTTCGAGCATCCCGCTTTCCACCCAGGTCGTTGCGCTCAGGTCATCGTCGATGGGCGGGCGGTGGGCGTGATCGGCGAGCTGCATCCCAAGTGGCGTCAGGCCTACGATCTGCCCCAGGCCCCCGTGCTGTTCGAGCTGGATGCCGAGGTCTTGACCCAGCGTGTGGTGCCGGTGTTCACCAGCGTGCCCAAGATGCAGTCGGTCTACCGCGATCTGGCGCTGGTGGTCAATGACAGCACGGCGCACGATGCGCTGATCACCGCCATCACTCAGGCTCAGACCGAGGGCCTGGTGCGTGGTGCCCGCCTGTTCGACATCTACAAGCCCAAGACGCCTGTGGCCGGCATGGCCGACAATGAGCGCAGCCTGGCGGTTCGTGTGGAACTGCGAGATGATGAGCAGACCTTGACGGACGATCGCATCGATGCGGCCATGAAGGCGGTGCTCGCCTCGCTGGCCGATGGTGTCGGTGCCCGTGTGCGTGCTTGAGGCCGGGGAGGGCCTGGGACATGAATGACAAGATCAGCGACCTGACGGTGCTGCTGCCGACCATCGAGACGCCCACGCTGACCAAGGCCGAACTCTCGGACATGCTGTTCGAGCGTCTGGGTTTGAACAAGCGCGAGTCCAAGGACATGGTCGAGGCGTTTTTTGAGTTGGTGCATGGCTCCCTGGTGGAGGGCACCGACGTCAAGCTGTCGGGCTTTGGCAACTTCCAGATCCGCCAGAAGGCCGCCCGGCCGGGGCGCAACCCCCGCACGGGCGAGACCATTCCCATCGAGGCGCGTCAGGTGGTGACCTTCCACGCCAGTGCCAAGCTCAAAGGCATGGTGCAAGGGGATGTTCCTTCCGGGGACGACTTGGAGTAAAGTGGCAAGTTCCTCTGCGCGTCGCGTGGAGGGCAGACGTCTGAGCAGCTTGCCGAACCCAGTTTTGGGGACACGGCTCCACCGAGCACACCATGGAACGCACCGAGCTTGATTCACCGCCGCGTTCGGATCGCCCGTCGTCGGGTGAAGCCGCAGCCCCCCGTGCGACGTCACGGGCGCTGAGCCGCACCGAGCCTCGCGCCGGGCGCGCCGATGCCCGCGAGGCCTCGGTGGATGCACGCACCGAGGTGAAAGTGCCCACGGGCCTAGTCGCGCCCGGTGCCGAGCTGCCACCCATCCCTGCCAAGCGCTACTTCACCATCGGTGAGGTGAGCGAGTTGTGCGGGGTCAAGCCCTATGTGCTGCGCTACTGGGAGCAGGAGTTCTCGCAACTGCGCCCCATGAAGCGTCGCGGCAACCGCCGCTACTACCAGCACCATGAAGTCCTGCTGATTCGCCGCATCCGTGAACTGCTCTATGAGCAGGGCTTCACCATCAGCGGTGCGCGCAATCAACTGCAGGACCACATGCCGGCCGCCTCCGCGAAGGTGGATGCATCCGAGGCCCCTGCGCCATCGGCAGGGTTCAAGGCGGGGGCGGTGTCCGAGGTGGCTTGGTTCGGACCTGATCTGATCGAGCTCTCGCGTGCACATCCTCAAGCCGCGGCGGAACTGCGTGAGGCCCTGTTGTCGATCCGCGAGTTGTTGAGCTGATCGCACCCAGTTTTTTTGATTTTTTTGACTGCACCTCAGAAATCCCCCAAAACGGTGCTATAGTCTAAGTCTTGTCGGGGCGTAGCGCAGCCTGGTAGCGCACTTGCATGGGGTGCAAGGGGTCGCGAGTTCGAATCCCGCCGCCCCGACCAAAGAACGGCATAAGCCCGGTAGCCAAAAGCTACCGGGCTTTTTGTCTTCTCAGGGCTGCACGGTGTAGCCCTCGTCCGTGATGATGGCCTTGACCGATTCTTCGGGCAGGCTGGTGGTGACCTCGACACGGCCCTGTGGCAGGTCCACGCTGACCTGTGCCGATGGATCCTGGGCCTGCACGGCCTGGGTCACGGCTTTCACGCAATGCTGGCAGCTCATGCCTTGCACATTCATGCGGTAAGTGATGGCGTCGCTCATGGGGGTTCTCTCTTGAGGGGACAATGGATCTGACCAATGATTGGATCACCATCATGACAGGCGAGACAGCTTCGACCCACAATACCCTGCAGCTCTCCGTGCGAGGCATGACCTGTGCGGCCTGTGTGGCGCGTGTGGAGCGCGCTTTGTCCAGGGTCGAGGGCGTCACGCAGGCGCAGGTGAACTTCGCCACCGAAGAGGCGGCGGTCACGCTGGACGAGGCCTGCTCGCTGGAGGCGCGCGAAGCGCTGGCGCAGTCTCTGGTGGCGGCTGTGGACAAGGCGGGCTACCACGCCCAGGTGCATCGACCCGATGTGGCCGTGGAGGAAGTGATCGAGCCCTGGTGGCGTGTCTGGGGTGGGGTGATCTTCGGCCTGGTCTGCAGCGTGCCGCTGATGTTGCCCATGCTCTGGGGCGATCACCACTTCTGGCCGGCCTGGGTGCAGTTCGCCCTGGCCACGCCGGTGCAGGTGGTGCTGGGCGCGCGGTTCTACAAGGCAGCCTGGGCGGCACTCAAGGACCGCAGCGGCAATATGGATCAACTGGTGGCCCTGGGCACCACGGCCGCCTGGGGCCTGTCGTGCTGGCTGTGGTGGCAATACGAAATGACGCTTGCGAGTGGGCCGGCAGGACATGTTGGCCATGAAGGGCAGGGGCCTGCGCTGTACTTCGAATCAGCTGCCGTGGTGATCACCCTGGTGTTGCTGGGCAAGGCCCTGGAGGCGCGTGCCAAGCGGCAGACCACGGCGGCGATCCGGGCCTTGCAGTCCCTGCGTCCCGACACGGTGCGGCGCATGGGCCCGCAAGGCGAGGTGGAGGTGGCCGTCTCCCAGGTCGTGGTGGGCGACACCCTCGTCGTGCGTCCGGGTGAGCGCGTGCCTGTGGATGGCACGGTCAGCGATGGTCACAGCCATGTGGACGAATCCATGCTGACGGGCGAGCCCCTGCCTGTCAGCAAACGTGTGGGTGACCGCGTGACCGGCGGCGCCATCAATGCCGAGGGGCGCTTGCTGATGATGGCGACGGCGGTGGGTGCGCAGACCATGCTGGCGCAGATCATCCAGCATGTGACTCAGGCACAACTGGCCAAGGCGCCGATCCAGCGTCTGGTCGACCGGGTCTCGTCGATCTTTGTGCCCACGGTCCTGCTGGTGGCCTTGCTGACCGGCTTGGGCTGGTGGCTCAGCGGGGCGGGGGGCGAACAGGCTCTTCTGCGTGCCGTGGCTGTGCTGGTCATCGCCTGTCCCTGTGCCTTGGGGCTGGCCACCCCGGCAGCCATCATGGCGGGGACGGGGGCGGCAGCGCGGGCCGGCATCCTGATCAAGGATCCGCAGGCTCTGGAGACGGCCCATCAGGTCCAGGTGGTGGCCTTCGACAAGACAGGCACCCTCACGGTGGGGCGGCCCCGCCTGGTGGACTGCCTGTCCCCGGATGGGGGGCGTTGGCGCTCGGTGCAGGCCCTGGAAGTGGCGGCCTGGCTGCAATCGGGCAGCGAACATCCGCTGGCCAAGGCCGTGCTGGATGCCGCAGCGGCTGTCGGGATCACGGGCACCGTGCCTGCGCTGCGTGACTTGCGTGCCGTGCCCGGCCATGGCATTGAGGCCAGTCTGGACGAGGCGTCCGCACCGCGGGCGGTGCATGCCGGGCTCTGGCGTCTGGGCAGCACGCGTTGGCTGATCGATCGGTTGGCGCCCGTGTCGCCTCAGCAGCGCAGCCCCGATCTGTGGATGGCGGCCGAGCGGCATCAGGCACAAGGCGCCACCGTGTCTTGGCTGACGCATCAGGCGACCGAGTCGGCCGCGCCCGAGATCGTGGCCCTGCTGGCCTTTGGTGATGAGCTCAAGCCCGGTGCCCAGGCCAGTGTGGCGGCCCTGCAGGCCCTGGGCGTGGACACCGTGCTCATCTCGGGTGACAACCGCTCGGCGGCCCGGGCGGTCGCCGATCAGGTGGGCATCACCCAGGTGCATGCCGAGGTGCTGCCGGCCGACAAGGCCCGTGAGGTGGTGGCTTTGCAACACGATGCGCAAGGACAGCGGCGCGTGGTGGCCATGGTGGGCGACGGACTCAACGACGCGCCCGCCCTGGCGGCTGCCGATGTGGGTGTGGCCATGGCCAACCCCCATGGCAGCACCGACGTGGCCCTGCATGTGGCTGGCATCACCCTGATGCGGGGCGACCCCCGGCTGGTGGCCGCCGCCCTGGACATCTCGCGGCGCACCTCACGCAAGATCCGCCAGAACCTGTTCTGGGCCTTTGCCTACAACGTGGTGGGGATTCCGTTGGCGGCCATCGGCTGGCTCAACCCCATGGTGGCCGGGGCCGCCATGGCCATGAGTTCCGTGTCGGTGTTGCTCAATTCGCTCAGTCTGTCCCGCTGGCGGGTCGATTGAGGTCTGTTCCGGCCTTGCGGCTGGCGCGCAGGCATGGCGAAGGCCTTAAACTGGAGACCTGCCGTCAGTAGCTCAGTTGGATAGAGCACCTGCCTTCTAAGCAGGCGGTCGGGGGTTCGACTCCCTCCTGACGGGCCATCGTGAACCAACGGGGTCTGTGCATGATGTTCGACACGATCAAGCGCTGGATGGGCACTGCCAAACCCGAGAGCGTCAGCGCCGGGCCGCAGGTGCTGACGGACTGGGCCAAGAGCGAAGGACACACGGTCAAGGCGGTGTCAGGCCATGCTCATGGCGTCGTGGTCGAGACCCGCGCGGGCTGGCGCGTTGAATGGGGGCACACCCAGCGTCCCTATTTCCAGCACCACGAGTTGCGTTTCCGCTGCGATTGCGGCCTGTCGCCCGATGTGCAGATGCTCTTTCTGAGCAAAGCCATGGCGCAGGCGCTCGAATCCGATGTGTTCCTGCGCTTCACCGATGCCATGCAGACGCGCATCGACAACACCTTGCCCGACGAGATGCGCTGGCTGGCCTTGCACTCCAAGGTGTCGCTGGCCGAGCACCCCGTGCTCTCACGTCGCTTCATGCTGCTGTCCAATGCCGAGCCCGTGGCACGTCAGTGGTTGACGCCGGACCTGCTGGCGGCCTTGGAGGCTGCGGCCTCGTCCTGGTGGACCGATGGCCTGGTCGTGCTCATGACCGTCAACCGAGGCATCCTGACGATCCGCATGTCTGGCGACGACTTGGAGCCCAATCAGCTCAAGCTGGTCGGGCGCCTGTTCGATCTGGCTGCCGCGCGCCTGACAGCACTGTCCTGAGGCGCGCGCCCTGCGTTATCAGCTCGTCGGGCCGGTCTTGCGCTGCAGAAAACGCCCGATGGCCTCGCCGGCCTCCGGGCGCAGCAGGTTCACCAGGAAGTGTCGTTTTTCCGCGGCAAGTTGCTCGTTGAGCGTGCTTTGAGGCGCGTCGTTGATCAATTCCTTGATGCTGGCCAGTGCGCCTGCCGGTGCCTGGGCCAGTGTCTGAGCCAGCGCCAGGGCGGTGTTCAGCACCTCGCCTGCGGGGGCGATCTGATGAACCAGGCCCCAGTGCTGCAACTGTTGCGCGGAGACCTCGCCGCCGCTCCACAGCCAGTACAAGGCCTGGCCTCGTGGCAGTTGTCGGGCCAGATGCCAGGACGCGCCACCATCGGTGGACAAGCCCACCTTGCTGTAGGCGCTGATGAAGCGGGCGTTGTCGCCTGCCACGATCAGATCGCAGCCCAGCGCGACCGACAGGCCGCCGCCTGCGGCCACGCCCTCGACGGCGGCAATCACCGGCTTGGGAAAGCTGCGCAGGGCTTCGATCCATTGGTGAAAGGCGTCGATGTGCTCGCCTTGCTGCTGGGGCTGGTGCGTGCGGTTGTGGGCCAGACGCTGCAGGTCCCCACCACCACAGAAATGCTCGCCCGCGCCCGTGAGGATGACCGCCGACACACTGGGATCGGAATCCGCCACATTGAGCGTTTCGATCCCGGCGGCGTACACCTGGGGCGACAGGGCGTTGCGGGTGGCTGGCCCCGACAGGGTCATCACGAGGACCGTGCCCTGGCGTTCGGTCAAAAGTTCTGTGGTCATGCTGGGATTGTTTTGTTACTGTTTCGCAAGGTGAATCGAGGCTTATGATCGCCTGAGTTACATGTATGCCGTGCTAGAGTGAAATCTTGGGCTAAAAACGCACCGATATGATGAATGTCAAAAGAGTATCGGCAGCCATTCTTGCCGGTCTCTCGCTTGTGGGGAGTTCGAATCCAGCGTGGTCGCTGGGTTTCGGGCGGCCCGTCAGTCGCGCCATTTTGGGGGAGACCTTGAGCGTTTCGGTCCCTGTCCATCTGGAGGCGGGGGACGAGATCGCTGACGACTGTGTGGCTGCAGATGTGTATTTCGGGGACGACAAACTGTCGCAGTCGGCGGTGGCGACAGCATTGCTGACGCCCGCTGGTGCCGAGCGCACGGTGCGTGTCAGCACCACGAGCCTGATCAATGAGCCCGTGGTCACGGTTTACCTGGCCGTGGGCTGCAAGGCCAAGATCACCCGCAAGTTCGTGGCCTTCGCCGATCCTCCGGGCATCGTGAGCCTGGCCACGCAAGGCACCGAGGCTTCGCCTGCCGTGGCGGCGGCTGCGTCGGCCGCACCCGTGTTGTCGCCATCGCTCAAGACATCGTCGCTCGGTGCGCCGGCCGCGGCACCTTCGACACCCCGTGCGGCATCGACACGTTCAAGTTCGCGTGCGGTGGCGAGCGCGGCCTCAGGGGCCGCGACGGGGCTGACGTCGTCGACAACCAAGGCAACAACGGGCGCCTCGGCATCCGGGACCTCGGTGTCTGCCCGTGCTCCGGCGTCACTGGATCCGGTGGCGGCCAGCACCCGACGGTCGGCGTCGCGCAAGGATGCCTTGTCGACCAAGGTGGATGCCCGCCCACGCACGGCACCGGGGGCCCGCCTGGTGCTGGACCCCGTTGAGGCCGATGCGGTGGTGGCCCCTGAACTGATGATGTCCTCGAGCATGGCGCAAGGGGGGGATCCGGACTCACCCGAGGCCGTGGAGCGCCGTGCAGCGGCGGCGGCCCTGTGGGCGGCGATGAATGCCTCACCCGAGCAACTGGCGCGCGACCGCCAGCGCATGCAGGAGCTGGAACAGCGCCTGGCGCGGCTGCAGCAGGACTCTGCCGGAGCCAGCAAGAAGGTCTCCGAACTGCAGGCCCGCGTGCGGGATGCCGAAGAAAACCGGCTCAGCCATCCCCTGGTCTACGCCCTGGGCGGCGCTTGCGTCCTGCTGGCTGCGGCGGTGGGCTGGTTGTTCATGCGCCAGCGTCGTGAGCAGGAGGCGCAAGGCTCCTGGTGGCAGGGCGATGGCAGCCCCGATGGCGCGGAGACCGCCCCCGTGGCGATGGCCGAGCCTGCCCTGGCCCGTACATCGGCGGAGTTCATGCCCGTGCGAGCGGCGCAGGAGCCTGCGCTGGAGCCCGGCAACGCTCATCCCGAGCCTGAGCGCCATGCCGTGATGGCATCCGTCCCCGCTGCCACGGTGGCGGTGCCGAGTGTCGCTGGCGGTGTCAGCGCCGGTCGCTCTGAGCCGGCTGCGGTGGCCAGCAAGCCATCCGTGATGATCAAGTCCGAGGCCCAGGAGGCGGTGCGCTCGATCACCGTCGAGGAGCTGATCGATCTGGAGCAGCAGGCCGAGTTCTTTGTGGTGCTGGGCCAGGACGAGGCCGCCATCGAATTGCTGGAGAGCCATATTCACACCAGCACGGGCGCCAGCCCGCTGCCTTACCTGAAGCTGCTGGAGATCTATCAGCGCCTCGGGCGTCGTGACGACTACGAGCGCACGCAGTCTGAATTCAACGGCCGCTTCAACGCCTACGCACCGTCCTGGGAATCTGATCTTCAGCAAGGACACTCCTTGCAGGATTACCCCGGTGTGATCGAGCGTCTGCAGTCCCTGTGGTCGCAACCCGCCCAGGCCATGGACGTGCTGCAGATGTCGCTGACACGACCTGATGCATCGACCGAAACCTTTGATCTGCCGGCCTACCGTGAGTTACTGTTCCTCTATGGTGTGGCACGAGATCTGTCCGAGCGCGAGTCGCAGGACCGCGCGCCGGTGGACCTGCTCCGCCATGGCATGCCTGCCGACGTGGAAGGGCACGAGATCAGTGCGAATGTCGAGCCCCTGATGGCCACGCGTCCGGTCAAGGCCGTGCCGCAGGCCACACCCAGCCTGAGCCTGGATCTGTCGCTGGACGACCCGGTGTCAGGCCCGGGGGGCTTTGTTGACGAACCCATGGCCCACATGGATGTCGACATCGGTCTGCCCGGGCTGGACAGCCATGGTCGGGGAGGCTCGACGCCCGACGAAGGCCAGCACCAGAAGCGTGGTGCTGCCGACGCTGGCAACTCGATTGACTTCGTTCCGACGGATCTGCCGCCCCGACAGGACTGAGCCCGCAGGCTGACGTCGGACGCTCTTCAGAGTCCGACGTCGCTGTCGCTGGTGCCAGCGCCTCCGGCCGGTGCGCTCAAGGCCTGCAGGATGACGGGCTTGGTGAGCCGCTCGGACAACAGTTCGGTGAAGGTCAGCACGAACTGGCGCAGATAGCTGCCGCGCTTGAAGGCAACGCGGGTCACATTGCGTCCGAACAGGTGCCCGGCCGGGCGCCAGGTCATGTCGCCACCCGGCGCAAAGGCGGGGTCGTCCTTGACGGCCATCTCGGCCACGAGCCCGATGCCCAGGCCGAGCCGCGTGTAGGTCTTGATCACATCCGCGTCCAGCGCTTCCAGTACCACCTGCGGATGCAAGCCGCGTTGCTCGAAGGCCGCGTCAATGCGCGAGCGACCGGTGAAGGGGGCGTGGTAGCTGATCAGGGGTTCGGCCGCCAGTTGCTCCAGGGTCAGTCGCGGTGATTCGGCCAGAGGGTGGTCCGAGCGCATCACGGCCACGTGCTGCCATTCGTAGGCGGGCAAGGTGACCAGATCTTCGAACTGCTCCAGCGATTCGGTGGCCAGGCCCACATCGGCAATGTCGTCCAACACCATGCGGGCCACCTGCTGTGGCGTGCCCTGGTGCAGGCTGACCGACACCTTGGGATAACGCTTGCGCAGGGCAGCCACGGGTTCGGGCAGCACATAGCGGGCCTGGGTGTGGGTGGTGGCGATCGACAGGGTGCCGGCGTCCTGCAGGGCGTACTCGGCGCCGATGCGCTTGAGGTTGGCCAGTTCACGCAGGATCACGTCGATCGAGCGCATCACGTGTTCGCCCGGCTCGGTGATGCGCTTGAGGCGCTTGCCGTGGCGCACGAAGATGTCCACGCCCAGCTCTTCTTCCAGCTCCAGGATGGCCTTGGAGATGCCGGGCTGCGAGGTGTGCAGGGCCTTGGCCGTTTCCGTCAGGTTGAGATTGCGGCGGGCCGCCTCCCAGACAAAGCGGAACTGGTGCAGGTTCATGGCGCACCTCGGTGTTGCGCGGCCAGGTGTGCGGCGGCGTCGGCCAGGGCCTGGACCAGGATGTCGGTTTCACCGACGGCAGGAGACAAGGTCCAGCGCACGCCAGGGTGCTGTTCGCCAAGTTGTTGCAGCAGCAGGGGCAGGTCCTTGCGCACATGGCCGCCAGCGCCCAGGAACAGGGGCACCACGGTGACCTGGGTGCAGCCCTGGGCGGCCATGCGTGCGCCGGCCTCCACAAGGGTGGGGCTCATGAACTCCAGGAAGGCCAGATCCACCGGGCCGCTGGGGCCGCGGGTGGCAATGAGCCGATCGCGCGCTTGCTCGAAGGGCCGTGCCCAGGCCGGGTCTCGGGCGCCGTGGGCGAACAGCAAGATGCCTTGGGTCATGGTGTGGCTCTCCGGTCGAGGAAGGATCAGCGGTGGCGAACCAGCCACGTGAAGGCGCTCAGCGAGAGCAGGGTGTAAGCCACGCTGGGCAGGATGGCGGCCAGCCAGGGCTGCCATTGATGCAGCAGACCCAGGTGGCTGGTGATGTGGTTGACCAGCACGAAGCTGATGCCCAGCATGATGCCGCCAAAAACCTTGACGCTGATGCCACCACTGCGTGCCTGCAGGTAGGCAAAAGGCAGTGCCAGGGCCACCATCACAAGGCAGGCCAGGGGGGCGAACGCCTTTTTCCAGAACTGCAGTTCGTACTTCTGGGCAGCCTGTGCATTGGCCGCCAGATGGCGGGTGTAGCGCCACAGGGCCCCGGTGGACATGGTGTCGATCGGCAGAACCGATGCGGCCACCACCTGGGGTGACATCTCGCTGGACCAGATCAGGGTGCCCAGGTGCTGCTCGCTCACCAGTGTCAAGCCGACCTGTTCGGTTTGCGGTGCCGGGGCGCTCTGCCAGCGGGTGTCCACCACCCCTTGCAGATGCCAGCGTGAGGCCACGTTGGCCTGGCTGCTGGCCTCGATCCGGGCGTCTTGGGCCGTCAGGCGCCTCACCAGATGGCCGGCATCGTCGAACTCGAAGATGCGCACGTCCAGGAAACGGTTGTCACCCAGGGCGCTGCCGACATTGATGGTGATCTGATGACCTTGCGGCGTCGAGGCGCCTGCGCGTTCACGCAGCCAGGCGCCGCCCTGGCCCAGCTTGAGTGCCTGACCTTGTCTGAACTGCGCCTTGTGCAGCGAGGTCTGGTGCTCGGACCAGGGCACCAGCCATTCACCGATCACCACCATCAGGATCACGCCCGCCACACCCAGGGAGGTCAGCAGGCCCAGCGCGCGTCCCGGGCCCAGGCCGCCCGTGCGCAAGATGGTGAATTCGGAAGTCTGCGCCAGGCGTGACAGCGCGAAGATCGTGCCCATCAGCAAGGTGATGGGAAAGACGTCGTACAGGTGCCCGGGCAGGGACAGCGCGCACGTCCACAGTGCACTGGGCAGGGTGTAGCCATTGCGCCCCACGCGCTGCAATTCCTCGACCAGGTCGAAAAAGAAGAACAGGGCCAGAAACGCGATGGTGGCAAACAGCACCGAGGTCAGGATCTGCCCGTAGAGCAGGCGACGGACGGTCTTCATGCGCGGGCTCCTGATGCGACGGGCTCGTTCGATGCGCGCCGCCAGGATCCATCACGCCACCACAGCGCGGTCAGGGCGGCCAGCATGACCGCGCCGTGGATGCCGAAGAGGCCGGCACCATCGGTCAACTTGCCCGTGGCCACCCAGGCTTGGCTCAGCGTCAGCAGGTTGTAGTAGACGATGAAGGCCAGCAAGGCCCACACCATGCTCCAGGCATTGGCGCGGCGGATTTGCGAGGACGAGGTCGCCAGGGCAATCAGCACCAGGTTCAGACCCGACCACACCGTGCCCAGGCGCCACACCAGCTCGGCCTTCTGGTCGCGTGCGCTGGCATGGAACAAGGCCAGGGTCGGCATGCTGCGGGCCATGAGCGCGGCGGGGCCGTCCGTGGGCGCATCGCCGATGAGGATGCGGGCGGATTCGAAGCGCGAGCGGGTTTTCTCGCCAGTGCTCAGTCGGGTTTCGACCCGCTCGCCGTGCCACAGTTGCAGGTAGCGCAGGCCCTGGCTGGTCTCGATGCGGCCTTCGCGGGCATTGACCACGGCTTCGACATCCCCTTCGGTCAGCACGATGAAGACGTTTTTGCCGGTGCGCTCGCCATCGCTGTGGCTGTCAATGAAGAAGACCCGGCGCCCATCGGCCGAGGTCTGGAACTGCCCGGGCGCCACACGGGCGATGTCCGAGCGCTTTTCAAAACGGGCCTTGAGCAGCTCGGTCTGCTGCTGCGCCCAGGGGCGCGCCACGAGCACCAGCAGGGCCAGCATCACCAGCACCGGCCAACTCATCTGCCACAGGGGCTTGAGCAGACGCAGCAGGCGCACGCCGCTGGCCTGCCACACCAGCATCTCGGTGTCGCGGTAGAGACGGTTGAGCATGCCCACCACGGCCACGAACAGCGCCAGGCTGATGAGGGTGGGCATCTGACCGATCATGGTGTAGCCCAGCATGAGGCTCACGTCGGCCACGGCCACGCTGCCTTTGGCAGCCAGACCCAGCAGGCGGATGAGCATCATGGTCAGCACGACGGTGATCAGCACCACCAGCGTCCCGACAAAGCCACGCCAGAGCTCTCGGCGAAGGGAGGAATCGAATAACATCAGTGAGATCGAACTTAACCCGTCCATTATGGACGCGCACTGCATGGACTACCGCTCACAGGTGGCTTCGGGCCCCGCACTTTCCGGTCTTTCCGCTGATCTGCTGCTGATCGTCGTGACCGCCGAGCAATCCGCCACGGGCTCGCCCGAGGTGGATGCGCTCGTGGCCGAGGCCGTCAAGGCCGGTGACCTGCAGCTCAAGGATGGGCACACCCTGTATGTGCACCGGCCCGCAGGCCTGAAGGCGCCGCGTCTGGCGGTGGTGGTGGCCGCTGGCGGCTCGACGCGCCAGATCAAGGCCGCCATGGCCAAGGTCGTGGCGTTTGCCAAGTCGCCAGCGGTGTCACATGCGGCCGTGGCGGTGGCCCAGGGCCTGGCCCTGACGGCGGCCGTGGCCCGCACCCTGGTGTCGGTCGTGGCCGAGTCGCTGTATGTCTATCGCTTGACCAAACCCTCGGCGCCCCAGCCCGTCAAGCTCAAGAAGCTGACCTTGCTGTGTGGCCAGGCCGAACAGGCGGCCGTGCGCGAGGGCATCGCTCAGGGCGAGGCCCTGTCCGCCGGGGTGAACCTGGCGCGCGAGCTGGGCAACCGCCCCGGCAACCATTGCACGCCCACCACCCTGGCGCAGGAGGCGCGTCAACTGGGCAAGGCCTTCAAGCATCTCAAGGTCGAGGTGCTGGACCGTCCCGCCCTGGAAAAGCTGGGCATGGGCTCCTTCCTGTCCGTGACCAATGGCTCGGCCCAGCCCCCGCGTTTCATCATCTTGCGCTATGAGGGCGGCCCCAAGGGCCAGGCTCCCGTGGTGCTGGTGGGCAAGGGCATCACCTTCGACACCGGTGGCATCTCCCTCAAGCCGGGCGCCGACATGGATGAGATGAAGTTCGACATGGGGGGGGCCGCCAGCGTGCTGGGCACCTTCCGTGCTGTGGCCGAACTCCGACCCAAGGTCAACCTGATCGGCCTGGTGCCCACCTGCGAGAACATGCCCAGCGGCACGGCCACCAAGCCGGGTGACGTGGTCACCAGCATGTCGGGCCAGACCATCGAGGTGCTCAATACCGACGCCGAAGGCCGCCTGATCCTGTGTGATGCCCTGACCTATGCCGAGCGTTTCAAGCCCGCGGTGGTGGTGGACATCGCCACCCTGACCGGCGCCTGCGTGATCGCCCTGGGCGGCGTGCACAGCGGTCTGTTCTCGGCCGACGATGAGCTGGCCACCGCCCTGCAGACGGCCGGTGCCGAAGCCCTGGACACGGCCTGGCGCATGCCACTGGACGAGGAATACGGTGAGGCCCTCAAGAGCAATTTTGCCGACATGGGCAATGTGGGTGGCCGCGCCGGTGGCGCCATCACGGCCGCCGTGTTCCTGAGCAAGTTCACCCAGGCCTACCGCTGGGCACACCTGGACATCGCCGGTACGGCCTGGAAGTCCGGTGCAGCCAAGGGCGGCACGGGCCGCCCCGTGCCCTTGCTGACACAGTTCGTGCTGTCGCAGGCCGGGCAGGGGGCGCTGCAGCCCAAGGCGGCGGAGGCCAAGTCCGCGGCTCGCAAGAAGGCAGCCGCCCGTCCCGCCGCTGTGGCACGCAAGACGGCAGCCCGCCGTCCTGCGGCCCAGCGCACTTGAGGCGTCTGCATGAAACTGGTGGAGTTTCACCACGGCATGGGCGACAAGCTCGCCTATGCCTGCCGCCTGCTTCGCAAGGCCTATCGCAGTGGTTCCCGCGTGGTCGTCACGGGGGATCTGTCGACCTTGCGCCAGCTGGACCGGCAACTGTGGGTGTTTGACGAGCAGGAGTTCCTGCCCCATGTGTGCACATCGGCCGGTCAGGCCTGGCCGGCGCGCTGGAGCGACACGCCGGTCTGGTTGACCGACGATCCCGCTTCGGCGCCACCGGGGCGGGGCGTGCTGATCAATGTCGGCATCGCCATGCCCAAGGGCATCGAGGCGTTCGAGCGCTTTTTCGAGGTGGTGTCCACCGAACCCGAGGACCGTCAGTCGGGCCGTCAGCGCTGGCGCCAGTACGAGGCGCTGGGCTGGGAGGTCAAGGGCCATGTGGCGCAGGAGTGAACCCATGAGCAACCCTCCGCGCCCCGCCCCCAGCCATGTGCCCATCCTCACCGAGGTGATCGAGCCTGTGGCCTCGCCCCTGGTCGAGCCGCCCATCGAGGTGGTCAACACGCCCCCCATGCTGACGGAAGCGATCGTGGCGCCTCCGGTGGTGATCCCGCCGCCGCAGGTGCGAACGACGGTGCTCACGCCGCCGGTGGTGCCTGCGCCATCGGTCCAGCCGCCGCCGGTCATCACGACGCCGCCCGTGGCGCTGGACGAAGCCCAGATTGCCCAGCGTGTGCTGGCCGATGTGCAGCGCCAGATCGACGGCATGCTGGAATACCGCCTGCGCGAAGCACTGGCGCCCATCCTCATGCGCACCTCCGAGACGCTGGTGCGAGAGTTGCGTCAGGAGCTCTCCAAGACCATGCGCGATGTGGTGGCGCGCTCGGTGGCCCAGGAGATCGCCCGGCAGCGGCCGCGCAGCTGATGGCGCACGGCCGCGCTGTTTCCGATTTTTCTCATTTCAATGCAACGAGGTAGACAAGACATGAAACGTCATTCCATTGCCCTGAGCGCGCTGGCGCTGGTCAGCCTGTCCTCGATGGCCCAGGACGCCGTGGTGCGCATCGGTCACGTGGGGCCGGTCTCCGGTGCCCAGGCCCACTACGGTCGTGACAATGAAAACGGCGCCCGCATGGCCGTGGACGAGCTCAACGCCCAGGGCGTCAAGATCGGCGGCAAGAAGGTGCGCTTCGAGCTGATCGCTGAAGACGATGCGGCCGACCCCAAGCAAGGCACGGCGGCGGCGCAAAAGCTCTGTGATGCCAAGGTCAACGGCGTGGTCGGCCACCTGAACTCGGGCACCACCATCCCGGCGGCCAAGGTCTACGACAGCTGCGGCCTGCCCATGGTCACCCCCTCGGCCACCAACCCCCAGCTCACGGCCCTGGGCTACAAGCGCGTCTACCGCCTGCTGGCCAATGACAACGCCCTGGGCGCCGGCCTGGCCCGCCACGCGCGTGATGTGCTCAAGCTCAAGAAGGTCGCCATCATTGACGACCGCACCGCTTACGGTAAAGGCGTGGCCGAGGTCTTCCGCAACACGGCCCGCACCCTGGGCATGGAGGTGGTGAGCGAGCAGTACACCAACGACAAGGCGGTGGACTTCACCTCCATCCTGACCTCGATCAAGAGCAAGAAGCCCGACGGCATCTTCTTTGGCGGCATGGACCCGCAGGCCGGCCCCATGTTGCGCCAGATGCAGCAACTGGGTCTGAGCAAGGCCTATCTGTTCGGTGGTGACGGCATCTGCACCGAGAAGCTGGCCGAGCTGTCCAGCGGTGCCCGCACCCTGGGCAATGTGGTGTGCGCCGTGGGTGGCGCCTCCCTGGACAAGCTGCCCCAGGGCAAGACCTGGCGCAGCCGCTACGACGCCAAGTTCCCCAAGCAGTTCCAGGTCTACTCGCCCTACACCTATGACGCGACCATGGTGCTGGTCGATGCCATGAAGCGTGCCAACTCCACCGACCCCAAGGTCTACGCCGCCAAGCTGGCCACGACCGACTACCAGGGCGTGACGGCCAAGGTGCAGTTCGAGCCCAATGGCGAGCTCAAGACCCCGGCGATGACGCTTTACGTCTACAAAGACGGCAAACGTGTGCCCATCAACTGAT
>NZ_DASUIT010000089.1:0-59352 GCF_036279655.1 Aquabacterium sp.
TATAGGAATCAGATCAGACCTTCGGCCTTCAGCGCGGCCTGGACGGCAGGTCGAGCGCCCACCCGGCCCAGGAAGGCGGTGAGGTGGGGCCAGGCGCTGAGGTCCAGTTGAATGACCTTGGCCCAGTTCACCACGGTGAACAGGTAGGCATCGGCGACGCTGAAATCCTCGCCCAGCAGGTAGTTGCGACCTGCCAGTTGGTCGTTGGTGTAGGCCAGTCGGCGCTCCAGATTGGCCCGGGCGGCGTTCTTGATGTCAGGTGTGGCGGCCGGGTTGAAGAAGGGGCTGAAGTTCTTGTGGATCTCGGTGCCGATGAAGGTCAGCCAGCTCTGCATCTGGTAGCGGGGCAGGGTGCCGTTGGCGGGGGCCAGGTTCTTCGCTGGCACCAGATCGGCCAGGTATTGCACGATGGCCGGGCCTTCGGTCAGCAGCTCGCCGCTGTCGAGCAACAGGGCGGGCACATAGCCCTTGGGGTTGATGGCCAGGTAGTCGGCGCCACTGGCGGTGACTTTCTTGGCCAGGTCGACCACTTCGGTCTCGTAGCTCAGGCCGGCTTCTTCCAGCACGATGTGGGGGGACAGGGAGCAGGCGCCGGGTTTGAGAAAGAGTTTCATCGGGGTGTCCTGAAGGAGTTGGGAGCGAAATGATTGTGGCCGAGTCGTCTTGTCCCCGCGCAGGGACAGGGTTTGAGGGGCCAAGGACCAGGGCCGGACGGGCTTGACATCGATGTCGTGCGGGCGCACGCTGATCGCTCGATCATGAGGAGGTGTGCATGAACCTGTCGTCCATCGTCAATCGCACGGTCGCGGTGGCTTTGCCCCACACGTCGGTCACCCAGGCCGCCAAGCTGATGCGTGAGTATCACATCGGGGCCCTGGTGGTGATGAGTTCGGATCAGCCCGATGCCTTGCCCCGAGGCATGCTGACCGATCGGGATCTGGTCCTGGAGGTGCTGGCTCAGGAGGTCGATCCCGACATGGTGACGGTGGGGGACATCTCGCTCGAGCGACTGGTCACGGCCAGCGTCGACGACAGCCTGTTCGAGGCGGTGAGCCGCATGAGCGAGGCCGGTGTACGGCGTCTGGTCATCGTGGACGAGGTGGGGGGCCTGATCGGGCTGGTGAGCATGGATGACGTCATCGTGGCCTTGTCGCAGGCCCTGGTGGCGCTGGCCCAGATCATTCCCTCGGAGCTGCGCGCAGAGCGACGTGAGCGGCCGGGGCTGGACGAAGGTGCCGAGGCAGGCTCAGCCTGGCGCGCGTGAAGCGGCGGGCAGCCCGAAGATGTGGTCGAACACCCAGTTGAACACATAGGTGTAGACCAGAAAGAACAGGACCAGGGAGAGGTCGGCCACCAGTGCGGCCCACCAGCCCAGGTCCAGCCACCACATGAACAGGGGCACGGTCAGCAGCACCAGGCCGCCTTCGAAGCCCAGGGCATGGGCCGCGCGCCGCAGGGCGCTGCGGCCGTGGCGCGTCTGGCGGCGCTCCCAGGCTTCAAAGAGCAGGTTGAACACCAGGTTCCAGGCCATGGCCAGCACGGAGCTCAAGACGGCCAGGCCCATGGCGCCACCCGTGTCCGACCAGCCCAGGAGCTTCACGGCCACGGTCACGAAGGCAATGGCCAGGGCTTCGTACAGCAGGGTGTGCACGATGCGGCGTTTTACACCTTGCACGGCGGGCTTCCCGTCAGATCACCGGCGGCTGAAGAAGAAATCCATGTCGAGAGCATCTGGATAGGTGCCGTCGGTCTTGGGTTTGTCGGGTGGGCTGATGTAGAGCCGATTGTTTTCCAGCAGGCGCAACTCCTTGTCGACAGAGCCTTCCGTGAATTTCTGGATGGCGACCTGGCGGACGGGGTTGCCAAATTCGATGAGGAGGTTCTTGTCGGAGTCCGTGGTCTTGGCCCGAGGGGTGGTGGTGCTTTGCAGCAAGCCTTCGACCAAGGTGACGGTGACCTGGTCCACGGTACGGCCGTCGATCTTGGTTTGACCGTCCAGCACCCAGGTCGATGTCGGTAGGGTCAGTGTCACGAGCAGGCTGTCGGCCGGGCAATCCTCGGCGCCGAAGAAGGCCTTTTGATACACCGCGGACACCGTGCGAGCGTCGGTGGGCGTGAGGGTCAGGATGTCAAAGTAGTACAGGCCTTCCGAAATGGCCATGCACGAGGTATCAAAGCGGCCCTTGTAGGCGGCAGATGCCCAGGGTGCGGCGGGAGCGCTTGCCGAAGACGCTGCGGCGGGATGAACCTGTGCACAACCGATCAGGGCGGTGATGCTCAGCGCGGTGAACAGGGCAATGCCTGCGCGGATGATGGCGTTCTGGCTCATGTGTCGGTGTCGTGGATGGTCAAGGCCTGTTAGTGTACGGACTCATGCATGCTGATCGATCCTCCATTTCCCTCAAAGTGGCCTATGGCTTGTTTGCCGTGGTGTTTTTCTGGTCCTGGTGGCAGCCCTTGTGGCCTGTCGAGCAGGCCATGCACGACAGTCTGACCGTGGCAGCTTTGTTGGCCCTGTGGGTCTGGCGTGATCGTTGGGCCCTGCGCGCCAATGACCAGATGCTGATCTTGCTGTTTCTCTCGCTGCACAGCCTGGCGGCGCACTGGTTGTACTCCAACGTGCCTTACGACGCCTGGACGCGGGCCTGGCTGGGCGTGTCGCTCAACGAGTGGATGGGCTGGCGGCGCAACCACTTTGACCGTCTGGTGCACTTCATGTACGGCGTGTGCTTCACGCCCGCGCTGTTCTCGATCGCGCTGGCGCGCCTGACGCCTTCGGTGGGGCTGGCGCGTGTGCTGGCGGTGGGGGCCATCATCGTCAGCGGGGTGGTCTACGAGTGGCTGGAGTGGGGGGTGGCCCTGGCCCTGTCCCCCGAGGCGGCCGAGTCCTACAACGGCCAGCAGGGCGATGTGTGGGACCCCCACATGGACATGCTGCTGGCCGCGATCGGCGCGCTGATCACCTGGCCGTGGCTGCGGCCAGCTTCGCCTCGAACTCCGCAGGCTTCATGAGCTGACCGCCCCAGAGCATGTAGATCTCGTCGCCTTCGCTCAGGCTGTGCTGGCGGTGGGTGATGATGAAGCGGCCGCTGCCCAGGGCGTTGATGGACTGCTGCACATGGTGCTCGGTGTCGAAGTCCAGGTGGCTGGTGTACTCGTCGAGCAGCAGGAAACGCGGCTTCTTGTAGAGCGCGCGGGCCAGCAGCACGCGCTGCTTCTGGCCACCCGACAGGGTGGCGCCCATGCCGCCTACCAGGGTCTGATAGCCCATGGGCATGCGCATGATGTCGTCGTGCACACAGGCCAGTCGGGCGGCCTCTTCGACCTTCTCGGGCGTGGCCTCGACATCGTTCATGGCGATGTTGTCGTAGATCGAGCAGGAAAAGAGCTGGTCGTCCTGGAAGACCGTGCCCAGCACCGAGCGGAAGGCCTCGGCGCCGATGCGCTGGATGGACACGCCATTGAGCAGCACCTCGCCCGATTCAGGGATGACCTGCCCGGAGAGCACCTTGAGCAGCGTGGACTTGCCGCAGCCCGAGGGGCCCACCACCGCCACGGCCTGGCCGGTGCGCAGTGTCAGGTTGATCTTGTCCAGCACGGGCTCTTCGCCAGTGGAGTAGCGGAAGGTGACGTCGCGCAATTCCAGCGTCATGGGCTCCTCAGGCCGCAGCGACAGGGCAGCGTGGGCGGGTGAGGGGGCCTCGGTTTCGGTCAGCACGATGTCGGCCAGACGCTCGCCCTGCAGCTTGAGCAGGCGCAGGCTGATGACACGTTCCAGCAGTTCGGAGACGCGCTGCAGGAACTGGCTCTTGTAGGCCATGAAGGCCACCAGCATGCCGATGGAGAACTGCTCTTCCAGGATCATCTGGGCGGCCAGGTAGAGCACCAGGGCCTGCTCGACCGCGCCCACCACGCCATTGACGCCCTGGTAGAGCATGCTGATGCGCTGCTGGCGGACATTGGCATTGACCATGGCGGCCTGCTGGTTCATCCAGCCGCCGACACGCCAGCCGGGCTTGGCAAAGAACTTGATGGCGGCCACGCCCCGCAGGGTCTCCAGCAGGAAGGTCTGCGCATTGGCCTCGCGCACGATGAGCTCTTCGGCGGCCTGGCGGTAGGGGTTGAAGACCGCAAACCGCACGGCGGTGTAGATCGCGGCCACGCCCAGCACGATCAGCGCCAGCGTGGGGCTGTACATGAACATCAGACCCAGGGTGACCAGGCTGACCACGCCGTCGAGCACGGTTTCCACCAGGTGGCTGGTGATGGTGTCCTGGATGGTGTCGACCGAGCCGAAACGCGAGAGCACATCGCCCGTGTGGCGCTTGTCGAAGTAGGACAGCGGCAGCTTGAGCATGTAGCGGAACACATTGGTGCTCGACGAGATCTTCCACGACAGGCTGGCACCCAGCACGATCCAGCTGCGCAGCAGCCGCGTGCCCAGGGACATCACCGCCAGCAGGAAGGTGGCCAGGGCCAGCACGGCCAGCAGCGGCGCATCGCGGGTCACGACGACATCGTCGATGATCCACTGGCTGAGCATGGGCATGAGGATGGCGAAGATCTCCAGCACGATGGACAGCGCGGCCATCTGGGCAAAGGCGCGCCACAGGCCTTTCTGCCCAGTGAAGAGCACCTTCAGATCGAAGGGGGTTTTTTCAGCCTTCTTCTGGAAGCCCGAACTGGGCGAGACCTCCAGCGCCACCCCGGTGAAGTGGGGGCTGACCTCCTTCATGCTCAGGGTGCGCTCGCCCACCGCCGGATCGAGGATGGTGATGCGCTGGCTGTCGGCCTTGACCAGCACCACAAAGTGGTTGAGGTCCCAGTGCAGCATGCACGGGGTCTGCAGTTGGGGCAGCTCCTCGAGCTCCAGGCGCAGGGCGCGGTTGGCAAAGCCCATCTGCTCGGCGATTTCCATCAGCCGTGCCAGGGTGGCTCCCCGCGAGGACAACTCGAAGCGGCGGCGCAGGGTCAGCAGGTCGGTCTCATGGCCGTGGGCGGTGGCCAGCATGGCCAGGCAGGCCAGGCCGCATTCCGCCGCTTCCGACTGCAGGATCATGGGCGCGCGCTTGCGGGGCCACAGCGAGAGCAGGTTCGATGTCATGGTCACGTCAGTGTCTCGGGGGTCAGAGCTTGCCGCTGAAGGCGAACAGCGGGTCCATCATCCAGCGGATGAGGCGGCGGCGGTCGATCTCGACATCGGCGGTCAGGGTGTGGCCGGGGCGCACGGCGATCTCGGTGCCATAGGCCTTCACGGTGGGCTTGTCCAGGGCCACGCGGACCATGAAGAAGGCGCGGCGGTCCTGGCTGCCGCCATTGGCGCTGCTGGCCACGGGCACATCGGTCTGCGACACGCTGCGCACGGTGCCCTTGTACTGCCCGAAGCGCTGGTAGGGGAAGGCGTCGTAGCTCACGCGCACGTTCTGCCCGGCCTGGATGAAGCCCATGGCGGTGCTGGGCACGTAGAGCACGGCCTCCATGGTCGAGTCGCCCGGAACGACGGAGGTGATCAGGCTGCCAGCCGACACGCTTTGCCCCGGGGTGACCATCACGCCGGAGATGGTGCCATCGATGGGGGCCTTGAGCAGCAGCACGCGGGCGCCGCGTCGCTGCACCTGTTCCTGCTGCAGATTCAGCAGATCGCGGTCCAGGCCGGCGCGTTCGACGCGGTGCTGCGCACTCAGGCGCTGTTGCTCGTCCTGGGCCTGGGCCAGATCGGCCTCGGTGGCGCTGCGCTGGCGCTTGAGCGTCTGCAGGCGCGCCGTCTGGTCGAGCAGCACCTGGCGTTGCTGTTCATATTGCAGATCGGAGATGATGCGTTCGGCCAGCAGGGGTTCGAGCTGGTTGAGCAGCTTGCGCGCCGAGGCAATCTGCTGCTCCTGCAGGCGGGTTTCTTCGCCGAGGGTGATCAGATCCCGTCGACCCTGGGCGATGCGCTGGTCCAGCGCGGCGAGCGCTGCACTCTGGGCCTGGGCCTGGTTGTCGGCCTGGGAGAGCACCTGCTGGCGTTGCCCTTCCAGGTTGCGCTCCAGCAGGGCCTGGGTGTTGCCGGCATCGCTGAAACGCTCGTTGCTGATCTCGGCGATGACATCGCCGGCCTTGACGCGCTGCCCCTCATTGACCAGCACGCGCTTGACCAGTCCCGCCTCCGGTGGCACGACCATGGCCACGCCCGCGCGCGGCTGCACCACGCCCTGCACGCGCTCCTTTTTGGTGTAGGAGCCAAACACCAGCACCAGGATCACGGCGATGCTGAGCAGGACAAAGAACCAGGTCAGTCGAGCGGCGCCGACGGGCTGGATGGTGATGGCCTTGCCGGAGGTGGTGTCCGAGCGGGCGGCCAGGACCTCCTGCCGGAACAGCGATTGCGGATCGGAACTCATGGGGTGCGCTCCTGCAGGGGGGCGGTATCGAACAGAGGGGTCAGGGGGGCCACGCCGGTGGGGTCGAGTTGATCCAGCAGCGCCAGGATGGTGACCTGGGCGCTCACGGCCGTGATGCGGGCACTCACCAGGCTCTGGCGGGCGGCGTAGATCTGCTGTTGCGCATTGAGCAGGTCCTCGTTGGTGCGCATGCCGGCCACGAAGGCCTTGCGCACAGCCTCGTAGGTGGCGGTGGCGGTCTGCTCGACCTGGCGCTGCACCTCGATCAGGCCGCGGGTCTGCGCCAAGGTCTGATAGGCATCGCGCAGTCCGGTGTCGATCTCGGCCAGGGCTTCGTCGCGGCGCGCCTGGGCCTGGCTGAGCAGGGCGGCGGCTTCCTGGGTGCGACCCTGGTGGTAGCCGCCAGTGAACAGGGGCCAGTTCAGTTGCAGACCGACCGACTGGGTCGTGAGGTTCTGCTTTTCGGTGATGCCGTCGAACTGTTGCACCTGCCGGCTGCGCTGGGCCTGGGCCACGGCGTCGAGCGTGGGTTGCCAGCTTTCGGCCTGGCGGGCCTGGGTGGTGGCCTGGGCGGCGTTGATCTGGGCCTGGGTGTCCTGCAGTTGGGGGCTGCGCTCGCTGGCCTGGCGCAGGGCGTCCATCAGTTCGGGCACGACGATGGGCAGATCCGGCCCTTGGGGGTTGAGGCCGGCGGGCAGGCGCACGGCGCTGCCCGACAGTCGCTCGATGATCAGGCGCTGGCTGGCCAGGCGGGTGCCCAGTTCCTGCAGCGTGGCTCGGGCCTGGTCGACGCGGGTGCGGGTTTCCAGGACGTCGAGCACGGTGCCGGCACCGGCCTGCAGGCGGCGTTCATTGATGCGCAATTGCTCTTGCAGCAAGGCCAGTTGGGCCTCGATCAGACGCCGTTGTTCGGCGGCTTCGGCGGCCGTCAGGTAAGCGGTGCTGAGTTCACGTGCCACCGACTGGCGGTTGCCGCGGGCCTGCCACTGTGCCTGCTCGGCCACGGCGGCCTGCGCGCGCGCCGAGGCGCGGTCGGCCGGACGCCACACGGGCAGGACGGCCGACAGGGTCAGGGAGGACGCCGGGGTGCGGCTGTCCAGGCCGTTGTAGGTCTGGCGTTGTTTGCTGCTGCTGGCGCTGGCATCCAGGCGGGGCATCCAGGCATTGGCCCAGACCTGCCGGCTTTGGGCCTGGGCGGCGAGCGCGCCGGCGTCGGCGGAGCGGTTGCTGGCTGATTGCGTGGCGGCCTGCGCCAGCAATTCGGGCCAGGCCTGGGGCGCGTTGGCGGTCGTGGGGGTGGCCAGCGTCAGGACGGTGGCGGGCTGGCGGGCGCGCTCCGGTGCCGGCATCGACAAGGTGTGCGTCCAGGACAAGGCCAGGGTGTCGGGGGCGGCGGGCAGGCCAGCCGCCCATGCGGGACAGCTCAACAGCCACAGAGGAAGCCAGCGAGGGCGAAACACGTCAGACATCGCGAGAGTATGGCGCCAACATGACAAAGGCCGCTTGCGCGGCCTTGTGGTGATGCAGCGTCAACGCTGCATCAGATGGGCAGGTGCCGTGGATCAGAGGATGACAGGGCCCGTGGGCGTGCCACCACCGCAGGTGGGGGGCGTCGGGGTGCACAGCTGTGCGGTGGGCGAGGTCTGGCCGGTGCACAGCAGCTTGATGGCGCCACCGATGAAGCCCAGCACGTAGGCCAGGGGGGTGAGGCAGGTGGGCGCGGGTGCGCAGACAGGCTTGGGCTGGCAGCTGGGCTTGGGCTTGCAGAAGGTGCCGCCGCTCACGGCGGTCAGTTCGTTTTGATGCAGGGTGCGCATGGTCTTGTCCTTGGGGTGGCTGCGGCCAGGGTGGTCGCATCGGTCGGTGAAATAAGTCACGCATTGTGGCACCCTTGTGCGGAGGGGCCCCATCCCTAGATTGAGGGTGCCGGCCGGTTCGGGGCCGATGCGCCTCCTGCGTCCGGCGGGGGCCCGTGGGTCAGGCGGTGGGCGCCTTGATGCCCCACTTGCTCCAGTCGATGGAGAAGAGCTTGTAGGTCTTGGTGTCGGTGACCAGGTTCACGTGAACGTATTGTTCGACCTGGTTCACGTCAACGACGATGGCGGCTTTGGCGCCGGAGACCTGGGCGAGTTCCTGCTTGTCGAGTGTGCGCATGATGGTGTGTGGCTTGGGGGAGAGTGGATCGGGAGAGCCCCTGCGCCATGCCAGGCAGGTGCAGGGGCTGCAGCGTGTCAACGCCAAGGGCGAATTACTTCTTGCCCCAGATCACGTTGACCAGCACGTCGACCAGGCTGTTGGACACGACCACGTTGGTCGAGCCTTCAGGCTTGGCCACCACGTCGACGTTCACCAGGGTCTTGCCGAGCTGGGCCAGCCAGTCGGCCAGCTTGCCGGCACCGTTCACAGAGGTCACTTCTTGTTGGGTCAAAGTACGCATATCTAACTCCGATTAACGAGTTGGTTTTAATGTGGCGTGCGGCATGCGCGCCGGTGACCATTCTGCGATTGTCAAAAATCTTACATACTCCTGCGAATTAGGGGGGTGCCTGCCCTACAAGGCTTCGGAGGAGATAAACCAAGGGTAATTACCCGCCACTTGGGGTAAGGGTTTGTCCGAAATGTGGCATTCGTGCGCCACATGCGGCCGTCGAACAGGGCTCAGGACGCGATGGTCAGGCTGATGCCCCACTCATGCATCAGGGCCGGCAGGGGGGCGGGCGGCAGTGCATCGGTGAACACGCGGTGGACCTGCTGCAGGTGCAGGGCCGGTGTCGGGGCGGTTTGCGAGAACTTGCTGGCGTCGGCCACCAGCCAGTGCTCGCGCGACTGATCCAGCATGGCGCGCAGCGTGCCGGCCTCGCGGGTGTCGCGGTCGAACACCTGGCCTTGGGCGTCTACCCCCAGGGCCGAGACGATGACGATGTCGGCCTGCCACTGGCGCAGGGCCTCCTCGGTGGCGCTGCCCTCCAGGGCGCCATCGCGCTTGCGCAGGCGTCCGGTGGGCACCTCGACCGTGCAGTCGGGGTTGTTGACCAGGGTGAGGGCCACCGGCAGGCTGTGGGTGATGATGTGCAGCTTCTTCTTGCCTTCCAGGGCCTGGGCCACCGCCTCGACGGTGGTGCCGATGCCCAGCATCACGCGTGAACCATCGGGGATGGCCGCGGCCACCGAGCGGGCGATGCGGGCCTTGGCTTCGGCCTTGAGGGCTTGTCGCTCGCGCCAGGCCACGCCGGGGGGCAGGCCGCGCGCGGTGTGGACGGGGGCGGGCAGGCGCACCCCGCCATGGAAGCGGTCCAGCAGGCCGGCTTCTGTCAGGCGCTGGATGTCGCGGCGCACGGTCTGCATGGTCACGTCCAGCCTTTGGGCCAGCCGCTCCACCGAGACGGCGCCGCGCGCGCGCACTTCGTCAAGCAAGGATTGCTGGCGCGAGTTGGGCGCCCAGGCATCGCTGCGAGGCGAGGTCATGGTGGGGGTCTCCTTATCTTGGTGTGGCTGGCGCTGTCGCGCTCTCGCAGCGTAATCGAAGATGTCGCTGATGTCAGCCTGCGGGGCCGATAACATGTCGTCATGAGTGAAGACCTGACACAGACCCAGGCGCCGGCCGAGGACGACGCTGTCGACGTGCGCTGCGATGTGCTCGTGGTGGGCGGCGGCATCAACGGGGCGGGGGTGGCGCGCGACCTGGCGGGGCGAGGCTGGTCGGTGGTGTTGTGTGAACAGGACGATCTGGCCAGCCACACCTCGTCGGCCTCGACCAAGCTGATCCACGGGGGGCTGCGGTATCTGGAGTACGGGCAGCTCGGGTTGGTGCGCAAGGCCTTGATCGAGCGCGAGGGCCTGCTGCGCGGGGCTCCTCACATCATGCGGCCCCTGCGCTTCGTGCTGCCCCATGATGCGGGCATGCGCCCCGCCTGGCTGATCCGCATGGGCCTGTGGCTGTATGACCATCTGGCGCCGCGCGAGTTTCTGCCTGGCTGCGAGCACATCGATCTGGCTCAGCACCCGGCTGGCCAGGCGCTCAAGCCGCTGTGGCGCGAAGGCTTTGTCTACTCGGATGGCTGGGTGGACGATGCCCGGCTGGTGCTGCTGTGCGCCCAGGATGCGCGCGCCCGAGGCGCCTCGGTGCTGACCCGCACGCGTTGCGAACAGCTTCGGCGCCATGCCCAGGGCTGGCAGGCCCTGCTGGCCCACCACGACCCGCACAGCGGCCGGCTGACCCACCATGTCAGTGTCCAGGCGCGCCTGGTGGTCAATGCGGCCGGCCCCTGGGCGGACCAGGTGCAGCAGATGCTGACCCACCAGCGTGGGGCCGGGGCCGCTCCGACGCCACCGCAGCGCCTGCGCCTGGTCAAGGGCAGCCACATCGTCGTGCCCAGGCTGTTTGCCCACGATCAGGCCTACATCTTCCAGGGCAAGGATGGCCGCATCGTCTTTGCCATCCCCTACGAGCAACGCTTCACGCTGGTGGGCACGACCGATGTCGACTACCAGGGCGATCCCGCCCGGGTGAGCATCGACGAGGCCGAGATCCGCTATCTGTGCGAGGCCGTGGGACGTTATTTCCGCCAGGGCGTGACGCCCTCGGATGTGGTCTGGCATTACGCCGGCGTGCGGCCCCTGATGGACGATGCCCATGGCAAGGCCTCGGCCGTGACGCGGGACTATCGGCTGGAAAAGGCGGGCGGGAGCTCCCCCTGGCTCACCGTCTGGGGCGGCAAGATCACCACCTTCCGCAAGCTGGCCGACCAGGCCGGGCGGGCGGTGGGGGAGTTGCTGGACGATCCCCGTCCAGGCTGGACCCGGGATGCGGTGATGCCTGGCGGGCGCCTGCTGGACCTCATCGATGCCGAGGTCGATCCCGTCAGTGACATGGCCGAGTTCCAGCTCAGGCTGCGGCGACGCCATCCCTGGATGAACCTGGCGCTGGCACGCCGCTGGAGTCAGCAGTACGGCAGCGATGTTCTGCGCCTGCTGGAGGGCGTGCAGGGGCGTGAGGACCTGGGGGCGGAGATCGCTCCGGATGTCTACGAAGCCGAGTTGTCCTACCTGCGCCACCAGGAGTGGGCCTGCACGGGGGACGATGTGCTGTGGCGCCGCACCAAGCTGGGCCTGCACTTGTCGCCCGAGCAGTGCGAGGCGGTGCAGCGCTGGATGGCGTGCGACCGCTGAGGACTCACTCGCTGGCGCGGGGCAGCAGGCAATGGCTGCGTGCCGACACGATGGGCCGGGTGGGGTCGTCCTGCCAGACATGCACCTGCACCAGCGCCACGCGGCTGCCCTGCCGCACTGTGGTGCAGCGGGCCCAGGTGTCGATGGGCTTGGCCGAGCGCAGGTAGTCGATGGCGAAGTCCACGCCACGTGGCGTGGTGTCACGCTGCAGCCCGTTGGAGTAGACCAGGTGCAGCACCGCCGCCGTCTCGGCAAACCCGGCGATCACGCCACCGTGCAGCGCGGGCAGCACGGGGTTGCCGATCAGGCCTGGGTTGAAGGGCAGTTTGAACAGCATCTCGTCCGAGGCGGTTGGCTCGGGCAGTGTGTGACGCTCGACGGCCAGGAAGTCCACATACGGCGACAGGCCGGCCGGCAGGGCCGGCGTGGCCGAGAGCTCGCCCAGGCGCGCCAGCAGCGGGCTGGCCGGCGCGGGCTGGGTGGCGGCGGGGGGCAGGGGGGGCGCCCCGGCGTCCTTGGCGGGCAGGTCGGTGCGCCGTGCATTGGCCGTGCCCAGCATGAAGGTGGCGTTGACGGCGGCCACAGCCTCCTCGCTGCCTTGCTGGAAGACCTCACCGCGCACGAAGGCCACGCTGCGTGACAGGCGGTGGCAGTGCGCTTCGCACTCCAGCACGGCACCCGTCTGGGCGGGGCGCAGGTAGTCCATGCGCAGGTCCAGCGTGGCGAAAGGCACGATGGGGTTCAGGGCCGTGCCGACGGCCACGCCGCAGGCCGTGTCGGCCAGCACCGTGGCACAGCCCGGGTGCAACTGGCCTCGGGCCGCGTCACCGACCCATTCGGCGCGCGCATCCATGCTCACGCGGGCGCGTCCTTCACCGATGGAAACCACACGCATGCCGGCGTCACGGGCGTAGGGGATGCCTTGCAGGAAGGCGTTGCCCCAGGCGGTGTAGTGGGCGTTGTCGAAGATGCTCATGATTTTGGGGTCAGGACAAAGGCCAGACCTCGGTGGGTGATCTTGATGTCCGACACCGTGAAGCCGTGTTTGTCGGCCTTCTGGATATCGTCGGCGCTGAGGCGGTGGATCGGGTAGTTCTGCAGGCGCTCCTCGCTCAGCCAGGAGCCCAGCTTGGTGAGGTGGCGCTCGTAACTGGCGGGCAGGCCCTGGAGCGCGACCTTGTCGATGGTGACCTGGTGCAGGCGGATGGTCTGATCGCGCGGTTCGTAGCGCAGACCGAAGCTCAGCCACAGCGAGCCCTGGTAGGCGCGGCCGAAGAGCTTGTCGCGCGCGGCCAGATCCACATCGGCCAGCACGCGGTTCGAGTCAGGCTGCAGTGTCAGGCGGGGGGTGGTGGCCGTGACCTCGAACAGGTCCAGCACCTGATTGCGCATGGGGAACTGCGTGCTGAGCTGGCGCATCAGCGCATCGCGGCTGATCTCGATGGTGCGCGGCCCCATCAGGCTGACCATGCTGGAGCAGCCGGCCACCGTCAGGAAGGTGCCGGCTGTCAGCGCCCATCCCAGGCCGGAGGTGCTGCGCATCCAGGCGCGGCGTGTCGTGTTCAGTGACATGGTCTGGCAAGAAAAAAAGTCGAAGAGGCGCCCTTGGCGTGGGCAAAGGGAGATCCTAGCGCGAGTGTGAGGGTTTTCCTGGGGGCTTTCGGTGCAAAAGCACCCGAATGTTGGCGCTATTCGCATGCACTGTCTGGCAACTGTACTTGTACATTGTTTGGGCGGTGTGGCTCGACCCCCGGGTGGATGACCCATCGCACACGTCTCAAAAATGGGAGAGCGATGGTGAGCAACTTGAGCATCAGGGTGCGCCTGACGGCGTTGGTGACCGCATTGCTGGTCATGGTGGTGGTGGCGGCGGCGTGGTCGGTCGCCTTGTTCCGACAAAGCAATGCGGTGCTGGGCACGGTCTACAACGACCGGGTCGTGCCGCTGCAGCAGATCAAGCTGGTGGGGGATGCTTACCGCATCCAGATCATCGACGCCGTCCAACGGGTGCATGACGGGGTGCTACCCCCTGCTCAGGCTCTGACGGTGCTGTCGAGTGCGCAGACGCAGATCCGTACCCAGTGGGCGGCTTACGAGGCCACCTATCTGGTGCCCCGAGAGAAGGAGCTGGTGGCGCAGGCGGTGCCCGTCATGCGCCGGGCCGATGAGGCCATCGAGCAACTGCGGCGTTTGCTGCAGTCGGGGCAGACGGGGGTCGTGGACCAGGTGCTGTCCAAGGCGCTGTATCCAGCCACCGACCAGTTGGGCGCGGTCCTGGATCGCCTGACCCAGTTGCAGCTGGACGTGGCCGCGCAGGAATATCAGCAGGCCCAGGCGCACTACAACACGGTGATGCTCTGGAGTGTGACGCTGGCGGGGCTGGCTGTGCTGTCGGGCGGAACCATGGCCTGGGTGCTGATCCGCGCCCTGACACGCGGCATCGACCATGCCGTGCAGGTGGCCGAGACCGTGGCCCGGGGGGACTTGAGCTCGCGCATCGAACCACAGGGACGCGATGAGATCGCGGTGCTGATGCGGGCCCTGCAGCGCATGAATGCCAACTTGGCCACCATGGTCACCCAGGTGCGAGGGGGGGCCGACAGCATTGCCACGGGCGCCGCACAGATCGCCACCGGCAATCTGGACCTGAGCCAGCGCACCGAACTGCAGGCCAGCAGCCTGCAGGAGACGGCCGCGTCCATGGAGCAGCTCATGAGCACGGTGCGCAGCAATGCCGAAACCGCGCAGCAGGTCACCCGCATGGTGGGTGAAACCTCGCAGGCGGTGACCGACGGGGGCGGGGTGGTGCGCGACATCGTGTCCACGATGGAGGCCATCACCAGCAGTTCGCGCAAGATCGCCGACATCATCGGTGTGATCGATGGCATCGCGTTCCAGACCAATATCCTGGCCTTGAACGCTGCGGTCGAGGCCGCCCGAGCGGGTGAGCAAGGCCGTGGTTTTGCGGTCGTGGCCAGCGAGGTGCGCAGCCTGGCGCAGCGCAGTGCCAATGCCGCCCGGGAGATCAAGAGCCTGATCGGCGACAGCGTCGAGAAGGTGGAGGTGGGCGCGCAACTGGTCAGCCGTGCGGGGGCGACGATGGATGACATCGTGGCCCAGGTGCACCGGGTCAGCACTCTGATTCAGGAGATCGGCCAGGCCAGCGTGGCCCAGAGCAGCGGGATCGCTCAGATCGGTGTGGCCGTGCAGCAGTTGGACGAGGTCACGCAGCAGAACGCTGCGCTGGTGGAGGAGTCCGCCGCGGCAGCGGGCAGCCTGCAGCGTCAGGCCGACGAGCTCACCGGTTCGGTGGCGGTGTTCAGGCTGGCGTCGGCCTGAGCGCACCAGCGCTGCAGGCTGGTCACCTCGGTGCCCAGCAGGCGAGCGCGCCGGGCCAGCTTGAGCAGGGCGGCATCCTTGGTGAAGAGCCAGCGCGCCTGCGTGTGCAGGGCCAGGTCGATGAAGACCTGGTCGTCGGGGTCCTTGCAGCGCAGCGGGCCGCGAGGGGGCTCGTCGACCAAGGTGGCGTGCTGGAACACCGTCAGCGTCAGCATCGGCTCGGGTTGCCAGGGCTTGAGGTAGCTGCGCGGCCAGACCTGATGCCACTCCTGCTCCATCGACGGGCAGGCCAGCCAGCGCATCCGGCCGGCCAGGATGGCCTCGGCGATGGGGTGGGCGGCCGGGTCCTTGAACACCCGCCAGTCCAGCAGGGCATTGGTGTCGAGGATGACGATGTCGGGGAGCCGGCTCATGGGGCGCGCGCTCAGGATGCGGCGTTGATGATGCCGCCGCCCAGACAGATCTCACCGTCATACAGCACAGTCGATTGACCTGGCGTGACCGCCCATTGCGCTTGTGGAAAGTGCAAGGTGAGCTCGCTGGCGCTGCTGGCGCGCACCTCGCAGGGCGCGTCGGCCTGGCGGTAGCGCGTCTTGGCGCCCAGGCCGGGGGTGCCGGTGGCTGGGGGCTGGCCGCTGACCCAGCTCAGATCCTGGGCCACCAGCGTGTGCTGCAGCAGCCAGGGGTGGTCGTGGCCCTGCACCACATACAGGGTGTTGCTGGCCATGTCCTTGCGGGCCACGAACCAGGGCTCGTGCTCGCCGCCGCCGCGGGGGGCGCCTTTTTCCTTGACACCCCCGATGCCGATGCCCTTGCGCTGGCCCAGGGTGTAGAAGCTCAGACCCACGTGCTCGCCGATCTGGCGGCCCCGGTCGTCGCGGATGGGACCGGGCTGGTTGGCGAGGTAGCGGTTGAGGAACTCGCGGAAGGGGCGCTCGCCGATGAAGCAGATGCCGGTCGAATCCTTCTTCCTGGCGTTGGGCAGGGCGATCTCGGCGGCGATGCGGCGCACCTCGGTCTTGGGCAGCTCGCCCACGGGGAACAGGGTCTTGCTCAGTTGTGCCTGATTGAGCCGGTGCAGGAAGTAGCTCTGGTCCTTGAGCGGGTCCAGGCCCTTGAGCAATTCAAAGCGCTCGCCCGCCGGGCAGGCCGCATCGGCCACCGCGCGCACCCGGGCGTAGTGGCCGGTGGCGATCTTCTCGGCGCCCAGGCGCATGGCGTGGTCCAGAAAGGCCTTGAACTTGATCTCGGCGTTGCACAGCACATCCGGGTTGGGCGTGCGCCCGGCCTGGTATTCGCGCAGGAACTCGGAAAAGACCCGGTCCTTGTAGTCGGCTGCAAAGTTGACGTGTTCGATCTCGATGCCGATCACGTCGGCCACGCTGGCCGCGTCCAGGAAGTCCTGACGGCTGGAGCAGTACTCGCTGTCGTCATCGTCCTCCCAGTTCTTCATGAAGATGCCGATGACCTCGTGCCCCTGCTGCTTGAGCAGCCAGGCGCTGACGGCGGAGTCGACACCGCCACTGAGGCCCACGACGACGCGGTGGAGTTTCTTCACGGACAAATACCCAGAACTTGGCGGTTGATCAGGCCGACATTGTCGCAGGCCCGGCATAAATGCGCCCCGATCAGGGCACTTCTGCGCCCTTCAGATCAAAAGTCGTACACGTACAGTACGTGAGCAAGATGGGGGCGTATCACGCGCAGTCAAGCCCCCCCCCCGTGTCCGGTCTCGATTCCGAAGGTGCTCGCGATGATGACAAGTACGTGGACGGTCAAAGCCAAGTTGAATCTGGCCTTCGGCATGCTGGCCTTTCTGGTGTTGCTGGTGTCTCTGGCCTCCTTGCGCTCGCTGTCGGCGGCCAACGAGCGCTTCGAGCAGTTCGTGCAGCGGGAGGCGCATCAGCAATCGCTGGCGGCAGACTTGCGCAAAGCCGCCAGTGCGCGTGCGATTGCCGTGCGCAACCTGGTGTTGCTGACCGACGCCAGTGAGCGGGACGCCGAACGGGTCGTGGTGCGGCAGGCACACGCGCAAGTTCAGGAGACGATCGCCCGCCTGAAGGAGGCCGTCTCTGCCGAGCGCGGTGGTGATGATCATGACCGTGAGCTCATCGCGGCCGTGGTGAAAGTCGAAGAGGCCTATGGCCCCGTGGCACTGTCCATTGTCCAGTTGGCTGCCAGCGGGCAACGCGATGAGGCCGTCACCCTGATGAACCGGGACTGCCGGCCGCTGCTCAAGTCCTTGCTGCAGGCGGCCACGGTGTTCATGGACCACATCCAGGAGCAGGCCCAGCTCAATATTGCCGAGGGCCAGGCCAGCCATGATCGCGATCGCCTGATCCTGATCGCGGCCAGTGTGGTGGCCATCGTCTCGGCGGTGGTGCTGGGCTGGATGATCTCGCGGGGGCTGTCTCGTGCCCTGGGCGCAGAGCCCACGGAACTGGCGCAGGCGGTGGGGCGCGTCGCGGCGGGGGATCTCTCTCCGGTGCCGGGTGGCGCACACGCTTTCCCTGGGAGCGTGCTGGCCTCGGTGGCCCTGATGCAGGGCAATCTGGTGCGCATCATCGGTGGCGTGCGCCATGCCGCAGACCACATCGCCACGGCGTCGGCGCAGATCGCCTCGGGCAATCTGGATCTGTCCAACCGCACCGAGCACCAGGCCTCGGCCCTGGAGCAGACGGCGGCGTCCATGCACCAGATGACCGCCTCGGTGCGGCACAACGCCGAAGGATCGCGCCAGGCCAATGTGCTGGCCGAGGGGGCTGCCCGTGTCGCCAGCGAAGGCGGGGCGCTGGTGGAGCAGGTGGTCCACACCATGGCCGACATCAGCGCCAGCAGCCGTCAGATCGCCGACATCATCGGTGTGATCGACGGCATCGCCTTCCAGACCAATATCCTGGCCCTCAACGCAGCGGTGGAAGCTGCCCGTGCGGGCGAGCAAGGCCGAGGCTTTGCCGTGGTGGCCGGCGAGGTGCGTCAACTGGCCCAGCGCAGCGCCAATGCGGCTCGAGAGATCAAGAGTCTGATCTCCAGCTCGGTCGAGAAGGTCGAAGGGGGTGGGCAGCAGGTCCATCAGGCGGGCGCCAAGATGGGCGAGATCGTGGCCCAGGTGCGCTCGGTCACGGCCTTGATCGCCGAGATCAATGCGGCCACGCAGGAGCAGAACCAGGGCATCGAGCAGGTCAATGCGGCCGTGGGTTCGCTGGACCAGGCCACACAGCAGAATGCTGCCCTGGTGGAAGAAGGCACGGCGGCGGCGGAGAGCCTCAAGGCTCAGGCGGCCGAGCTGCTGCGTGAGGTGTCGGTGTTCCGGCTCTGAACCGGCAGGACTCAGGCCGCGCGAGCGGCGGTCGGCGGCGAGAACACGCTGTCGTGCGTGGTCAGGATGGACAGCGGGTAGCGGTGCCCGGCCAGATAGGCTTCCAGGCATTCGAGCACCAGCGGGCTGCGGTGGCGCTCGGGGCAGGCCCGGATCTCGTCGGCCGTCATCCACACCGTGCGGATGATGCCTTCGTCCAGTTGCAGCTGGGGGTCTGGTTCGGAGACGCTGCCATAGTAGGCTAGGCGCAGGTAGGTGATGTCCTCGCCGGTGCGGGTGCGCCGAAAGCGGGACATGAACATGCCCAGAAAGCCTTCGGGGGTGAACTGGCAGGCGGTTTCTTCCAGCGCCTCGCGGATCACGCCCTGCACTGGCGATTCACCCGGATCGAGGTGGCCCGCCGGGTTGTTGAGCAGCACACCGTCGGAGGTGTCTTCTTCCACGAGAAGAAAACGGCCCTCGCGCTCAATGAGCGCGGCCACGGTGACGTTGGGCTTCCAGCGTGCTTTGGGGGTGGCCCCCTGGATATCGACGGGCTTCATGAGCCGAAGATTATCCGCCAATGTGGCGACATCTGCATGACAGGCTTTCACTGGGGGGATCCCTCATTCCTCTGCTAAGGTATGGCCGCTTCGCCATGGGATGGGCGTGGCATTTCAATGAAAGGGAACTCGTTTTGAAGTTGGTCACAGTACTCAAGGGTGGGTTGGTGATGGCCGCGGTGGCCTTGATCACCGGTTGTGCAACCCAGGCGCCACCGTATCAGGCGTCCATCGACAATGTGCAGGTGCTCCAGCAGAAGCTGAGTGCCAAGGTCCGCGTGGGGGCCTTCACGGTCAAGCCAGGTGCCGTGGGCGAAAAGACCATTGCCTTGCGCGCCGTGTCCATGGCCGCGCCCAATGGCGATTACGGTGTTTATCTGGGGGACGCGGTCAAGTCGGAGCTGTCTCTGGCCAAGCGTCTGGATCAGGCCTCTCCCCTGGAGTTGTCGGGCACCCTCCTGGGCAATGACATCGATACGGCCATGGGGACCGCCAGCGGTTATGCCGAAGCGCAGTTCGTGATCGCCAAGGATGGGCAGGTGCGTTTCAGCAAGGTCAAGCGCGGGCAACAGAGCTGGGAGTCGTCCTTTGCTGGGCCGGTGGCCATTCCCAAGGCCCAGCAGCAATACCCGCTGATCATCCAGCAACTGCTGTCGTCGCTCTACAGTGATCCAGATTTTGTCAACGCATTGAAGTGAATGAATAGGGAGATCAAGAAATGTTGAATTTCATCGGAACCATGGGTCGTGCGGCTTCGGTGGCCGCCAGCGCGGTGGTGGTGGCCCTGGTGACAGGTTGCGCTCATCCGATCTCGGTGGCACCTGATCTCAATCAGGTGCCACAGGCGGCGTCGAAGATCAACAAGACGGCGGCCTATTACGTGAGCGCCGAGGACATGGCCAAGGAGGTTGAAACCCCTGGTGGTGGCGGAGACAAGGTCAAGTACGCCCCGTACCGGGACCTGGATTCCGGCTTGTACAAGGCCTTCTCCCAGGTGTTTGACAACGTGGTCAAGCTCAAGAGCCCCCAAGATGCGGCGGCCATCGCGGCGCAAGGCGTGTCTCTGGTGATCAAGCCGACGATCACCACCAGCTCTTCGTCGGACAGTGTGCTGACCTGGCCCCCCACGCAGTTCAGCGTGGACATTCTGTGCACCGTGACGGATGCCAGCGGCAAGGAGTTGGTGCGCACTCACAGCACCGGCCAGGGCGCGGCGACCTTCAGCGAGTTCGTTGGAGACTACTCCTTGTCAGCCAAGCGCGCCTCACAGGACGCGCTGGCCAAGCTGGTGCGTGATCTGGCGGCCTCTGACGCACTGCGTCGCTGAACCTGACGGTGTGAGCGGGTGGGTGCTGACCGGCCAGTCAGGGTAGTCTGAACTGGCCGACGGCCCCCACCAGTGCCGCCGACTCGTTCCGCACAGATTCGACCGCCGACACGGACTGCTCCGCCAGGGCCGCGTTCTGCTGCGTCGCCTGATCCAGATGGGTCATGGCCTGATCGATCAGGGTGATGCCCGAGGCCTGCTCGCTGAGGGCGCCATTGACCTCGGAAATCAGGGTCGACACCGTCTGCACTGCGTCGACCACCTCCTGGATGGTGCTGCCCGCCTGGGTGACCAGGGTGGAGCCCGATTCGACCTTCTCGACCGAGTCGCGGATCAGGGTGGCGATCTCTTTGGCCGCGCTGGCACTGCGCTGGGCCAGTTGGCGCACTTCGCTGGCCACCACGGCAAAGCCCCGGCCCTGCTCACCCGCGCGGGCGGCTTCCACCGCGGCATTGAGGGCCAGGATATTGGTCTGGAAGGCGATGCCGTCGATCACGCTGATGATGTCGGAGATCTTGCGCGAAGCGCTCAGGATCTGACCCATGCTGTGGACCACCTGCTCGACGGTCTGCCCCCCGGTGAGCGCGACCTGGGCCGCGCTGGAGGCGCGTTGATCGGCTTCGCGCACGCGCTCGACGCTGTGCTGGACCGAGCTGCTCAGCTCTTCCACGCTGGAGGCGGTCTGCTGGATGGTGGCGGCCTGCTGTTCGGTGCGCTGCGACAGGTCGCCGTGGCCGCTGGCCACCTCGCTCATGCTGCCCGCCACCGACTCGGAGCGTTGCCGGACATCGGCCACCACGCGGGCCAGGCTGTCTTGCATGTCGGCCAGGGCCTGCATCAACTGGCCCATCTCGTCCTGGGCGTGAACCGGGACGGGGCCGCTCAGATCGCCCTGAGCGATGCGGCGCGCGGTGACCAGGGCTTCGTTCAGCGGGGCCAGGGTGGCTTGACGGATCACCCAGAAGCTGCCGATCAGGGCGCTGATGCCCAGCAGGTTGATGGTCAGCACGATGGCCTTGACGGTGTCGACCGCCTCGGCCACCAGCGGGCCGAACTGGTTGGAGTTGTCCAGCACGACGTCCATGTCGGCGCGCACGCTGCGGGCCAACTCTGCGGTGAGGGGGCCGCTGTCGGCCTGCAGGCGCTCGCGGACGCGGTCCAGATCCTTCATGTCCTTGTGGGGCAGGTCGATCACGCCGCCGTAGCCCATCAGCCGGAAAGCCCATTGCTCAACGGCGAACAGCTCCACGTCGACGCGTGAGGCGATGGCATGGGCCTTGTCGACGGACGCCAGCACATGCTCTTTGGTGGCATCGGTCCTGGCGCCGGCGATCACCATGTCCAGCGAGGCCGAGGCGTGCATCACCTCGGCCAGGTGTTCGCGCTCCAGATAGTGGAACAGCGCGGATTTGCCCAACAAGCGGATCCCCAGCATGACCACCAGGGTGACGATGATCACGGCACTCAGGCCGGCCGTGAACTTCTGGCGCAGTGTCCAGTTGGGGAGCATCAGAAACCTCCAGGGAAGATCAAATCCATGGAGGTTTATCGGTCAGTGCGGCGGATTCTTCAGGCGGGGGCGCTCTGCCAGCGCTCCAGGCACTGGAGCAGTTCGCTGATGACCCGGTCGCGGTGCCGCACGGCCTCGTCGGCGTCGTAGCCGAAGATGCCGATGGCGCAGTGCAGGAAGCCCAGGGCCTGGTACATCGTCAGGATGCGGAACTCGTCGACCCGTGCCTGTTCGTCGGCCCGACCGGCGAACAGGGGACGGGCCAGATCCATGTAGTTCTCGAAGTGGCGGCTCACGCCTGCCTGGGTGAACAACTGGGAGCGCAGGCTCACGAAGTCCACATGGGGCGACTCGTTCAGGAAGATGAAGCGAAAGTGGTCGCGGTGCGCCAGCCAGTAGTCCAGGAAACACCTCAGGTAGGCGCCCACGCGTGCCTGGGGACTGGTGTGTCCTGCCGCCTCGGCGGCGCACAGATCGGCCGACTCCAGGATGATGTCATCCCAGATGTGGGTCAGCAGCGCATCCTTGGTGTCGAAGTACCAGTAGAAGGCCATCGGCGTGACCCCCGCCGTGGCCGTGATCCGCCGGATCGTCACGGCGGCGTAACCTTCGGTCAGGAAGATGTGCCGGGCGATGCCGATGAGCTCGTTGCGGAAGGCCTCGCGCGCCTGCGGGGTGTGGCGACGCCTTCCTCGTGGGGTGGCGGGCGCGGGCGTTTGAATGGGCGGAACGATCTCCATGGTCGCGCGCAGTCTACTCAGGACGCGCGCCGAATCAAGCCTGAACAGGCCAATGCCCTTGGCTGTCTGGGGTTACGCCCTTGGCAGCAGCAGGCGGAAGATGCTACCTCGCCCCAGGCGGCTGCGCATGCTCACACGTGTCCCCAGGTGGGTGGCCATGCGCTGGGCCATGGCCAGACCCATGCCCGTGCCATCGGTCGGGCACAGCTCCTTGCCCAGTCGTTCGAATGGGGCAAACAGCGCGCGGCGCTGACATTTGTCAATCCCTATGCCGGAGTCGGCCACACGCAACAAGACCCCCCCTGAACCAGTGGCCCGAGCCGACAGAACGATGCGCCCGCCGGTGCGGTTGTAGCGCAAGGCGTTGGCCATCAGGCGCCGCAGGATGTGGCGGCACAGCACGGGGTCGGTCCAGGCCCGCAGGTCGGGCGGGGCCTTCACCTCGACCTGGATCTGGTGATGCCGTGCGTGTTCACACAGCACCTCCGTCAGATCCTGGCACATCGCCTGGACGGCCACCGCCTGGGGCTCGGGTGCTTGCGCCTCCAGCGAGATCCAGGCCCGGAACTCGGTCTGCAGGGCCTGCAGCAGCTCGGCGGTGTCATGCAGGCGCGTGGCGTGCGCCGAGTCGAATCCATGCTGATCGCGCCTGAGGCGATCGCTCAGGGTCAGCAGTTCGCTGATGGGCGGCGCCAGGGCGTGGATGAAGCGGTGCAGGCTGTCGACGTCAATGGTGTTGTTGGGGGTCATGAAGGCACAACACGGGCACAAAAGCTTCGCCAGAAACGGGCAAGCCCCGGAAAAGAGGCCCAAGAAGGCGGCTGATTCAGGTTTGATCAGGTTTTGTTCAACCTTAAGCTATACATGTATAGTACCTGAACAAGAGGTGGGAACGAAGTCAACCCCGCCCAAAAAACAATCGGTGCGCGTGTGGTCGCGGTGCGCGCCCAGTGACGATCCAGTGGATCCCAAGGGAGGGATGATGGTGAGGTTGCAGGATGTATCGGTAGACCCCTCGGGAGAGGGCGAGACCTGGGGGCGGCTTCAGCAGGTGCTGGAGCAGTTGCAGAAATACCGCCTGGTGGTGGAGCACACCCTCAATATGGTGGTGATCACCGATGCCCACAAACGCATCGAATACGTCAACCCGGCCTACACCGAGGTGACGGGCTGGACGCTGGACGAAGTGCGTGGCCTCAAGCCGGGGCGTCTCCTGCAGGGCCCCGGCACCAACCCGCAGACCGTTCGCAGGATTTCCGAGGCCCTGAGCAAGGGGCAGGCCGTGCGGGATGTCGAGCTGGTGAACTACAACCGGCGCGGCGAGCCCTATTGGGTGTCGCTCAACATCCAGCCCGTGTGTGACGACGAGGGAGTGATCACCCATTTCGTGGCAGTCGAATGCGATGTGACGGAGCGGCGGCGTGCGCGCGAGTCTCTGGAGGCGAGCGAGCGCAGGCTGGCCGAGGCCCAGCGCGTGGCGCGCATGGCCAGCTTCGAATGCGATCTGGCCAGTGATGGCCTGTTCTGGTCACCGGATGCGGCGGCCGTGCTGGGGCGCGCACCCCAGGCGCTGGCAGCGCGCTACGTGGAGCATGTGCTGACCTTGCACGAGGATGACCGCGACGCCCTGATGGACGCCCACTGGGGCATGCTCTCCGAGCACCGGCCCTATGAGATCGAGTACCGCCTGATGTCGGACGAGGCCCCGGGCTACCGCTGGATCCGCGAGCGCGGCGCTTACCTGCCGGCCGACGATCGGGCCCCCGAGCGACTGAGCGGCCTGGTGCAGGACATCAGTGCCACCAGGGCGGCCCATGAACGCGCCGAGTACCTGGCCAGCCACGACACGCTGACCGGCCTGATCAACCGGGAGCAGTGGCGCGTGGTGTTGCGCACCCGCCTGCGGGAGTCCCAGGACACCCGGCGACCGCTGGCCGTGCTGTGTGTGGATCTGGATCGATTCAAGGCCATCAACGACAGCCTGGGGCACCCGGTGGGCGACGAGGTGCTGCAGCAGGTGGCGCATAGATTGCGCGAGAGCGTGCGAGGCAGCGATGTCGTGGCCCGCCTCGGGGGTGACGAGTTCGTGCTGCTGCTCTGCGGTGTGGACGACCCCTGTGTGGTGTCCCGTCTGACCAGCAAGATCCTGGCGCGGCTGGCCCTGCCGATGATGCACGAGGGGCGTGACCTGCACGTGACGGCGTGCGTCGGCATCAGCCTGCATCCGCAGGACGGCCACACGGCCGAGGAGCTGATGCGCCACGCGGACGCCGCCTTGCATCAGGCCAAGGCACGCGGCCCCCACACCTTGAGCTTCTATTGCGCCAAGACCAATGCCCGCTCCGAGGAGCGCTACCAGATCGAGAGCGGCTTGCGTCAGGCGCAGGCCAGGCAGGAGCTGGCGCTGCACTACCAGCCCCAGTTCGACCGCGCAGGTGTTCAGCTGGTGGGCTTCGAGGCCTTGTTGCGCTGGCATCCGCGCGAGGGCCCGCCCATCGGCCCGGACCGCTTCATCCCCGTGGCCGAGGAGTGCGGGCTGATCGGGGCCATGGGGGCCTGGGTGCTGGAGGAGGCCTGCCGCCAGTGGCGGGCCTGGCAGGACGGCCTCCACGCGGGCGTGCGCCTGGCGGTCAACATCTCGGCCCATCAGTTGCGCGCCGACCGGGATCTGCCCGCCTTGATCGCCACCTTGCTGCAGCGCTACGACATCGCGCCGGACATGCTGGAGCTCGAACTCACCGAGACCGTGGCCATGCACGACCCGGCGGCCAGCATCGAGCTGATGCAGCGCCTGCGTCTGCTCGGGGTGTCGCTGGCGGTGGACGACTTCGGGACGGGCTACTCCTCGCTGTCCTACCTCAAGACCTTGCCCATCCAGCGCATCAAGCTGGACCGCTCCTTCGTCAAGGACATCGATGTGGATCCGGATGACAAGGCGATCTGCAGCGCCACGATCGCGCTGGCCCACCGACTGGGTCTGGAGGTGGTGGCCGAAGGCGTGGAGACGGCATCCCAGCATGCCTACCTGAGTGAACAAGGATGCGACCTCATGCAGGGCTACCTGCTGGGGCGCCCTCTGCCGGCGGCGCAGGCCGTCGCCCTGATCGATGACCCTGAAAGGAGACGCATCCCACGCCTGAACTGACGTCCCCTGTCGCGTGAGCGGACCCGTCGGCGTTCGATGCACGTACCTTCATGCCCGCACAGCTCGGGCCCTTTCGGAGAAACTCGATGCGAAACAACCAACCTGTCACGACGCGTGAGCATGAACTGGCCGACGGTGTCACGCTCATGTCCACCACCGACCTCAGCAGCCGCGTCACCTACGCGAACGCGGCCTTCATCCAGATCAGCGGCTACACCCGCGAAGAGCTGATCGGTCAGCCCCATAACCTGGTGCGTCACCCTGACATGCCGCCCGAGGCCTTTGCCGACATGTGGCGCACGCTCAAGGGCGGGGAGTCCTGGACGGCCCTGGTCAAGAACCGCTGCAAGAACGGTGATTTCTACTGGGTGCGTGCCAATGTGACGCCGGTGCGCCGCGATGGCCAGATCACCGGCTACATGTCGGTGCGCACGCGACCGTCGCGTGAGGAAGTGGCCCAGGCCGAAGTGCTCTACCGCGATTTTCGCGAGGGCCGGGTGCGGGGGCGGGCCTTCCACAAGGGCGTGATCGTGCACACCGGTGTGCTGGGGGCCTGGCGCTCGTGGGGCCAGCGTCTGACTGTGCGCTGGCGCTTGCGCGCGGCCCTGGCGGCGATCCTGATCGGGGCTCTGCTGGCGGCAGCGCTCCTGCCGGCATGGGGCCCCTGGGCGGCCCCTCTGGGGGTGGTCATGGTCGCTCTGGCCACGGGGGCCTGGCTGGAGCGGCGCATCGCCGCACCGCTGGACATCATCCAGACGCAGGCCCTGGCGGTGGCGGCCGGGCAGCCCTGCCACAACTGCAACCTCACGCGGGTGGACGAGCTGGGCATGATCCTGCGCGCCGTCAATCAGGCGGGCTTGAACCTGCGCTCCCTGGTCGACGACGTCAATGAGCAGGCACACGGCCTGCGTCAAGTCAGTCACGAGATCGCCACGGGCAACACCGATCTCAGCTCGCGCACGGAGCAGACCGCGTCCAGCCTGGAGCAGACGGCGGCGTCGATGGAGCAGCTCAGCGCCACGGTCAAGAACAACGCCGACTCCGCCCGCCAGGCCACCGACTTGGCGGCCACGGCCAGCAGCGTGGCCGGTGACGGCGGCGCGGTGGTGGCCGAGGTGGTGGCCACCATGGACGACATCACCGCCAGCTCGGCTCGCATCGCCGACATCATCGGCGTGATCGACGGCATTTCGTTTCAGACCAACATCCTGGCGCTGAACGCCGCCGTGGAGGCCGCCCGGGCGGGTGAGCAGGGGCGCGGCTTTGCCGTGGTGGCCGGTGAGGTGCGCTCCCTGGCGCACCGCAGCGCCGAGGCGGCCAAGGAAATCAAGTCCCTGATCGGCAGCAGCGTGGATCGCATCGATGCGGGGGCCGGTCTGGTGCAAAAGGCCGGGCGCAGCATGAACGACATCGTGGCCCAGGTGCAGCGGGTCAGCGCCTTGATGCAGGCCATCAGCTCGGCTTCGGCCGACCAGTCCAATGGCATCGACCAGGTGGCCTGCGCCGTGACCGAGCTCGATCAGCTCACCCAGCAGAACGCGGCGCTGGTGCAGCAATCGGCCTCGGCCACCGCCGCCCTGCGGCACCGCGCCGAGCGTCTGGTCGACGCCGTGGGGGTGTACCGCGCCTGAGCAGGGTCACGCATCCGGGGGGTGTGACAGTCGCCATGTCATGGTGCTCGGGTATGATCGCGCGTTCTGACAACATTTCTTGTCAAGTTGACTGCAGGCTCGGTCGCGACCGTCTGCATGCGCGGTAGGTCGCGCTCCTCTGTCGAGGGGTGCGCAAACCTGTGTATGCTCGTGCGTTCCGCAGCGTATTTCGCCCCCTGAACGGGCACCAGCCGAAGGAGACCTCTGTATGCTCATTGGCATACCCCTGGAGACAGTCGCGGGTGAAACCCGTGTGGCGATCACGCCCGAGACTGTGAAAAAGTTGAAAGCCCAGGGCCATACCCTGCGCGTGCAGTCGGGCGCCGGCATTGCTGCCAGCGTGACCGATGAGGCCTACGTGGCCGCAGGCGCCGAGATCACCGATGCCGCAGGCGCACTGGGTGCCGACATGGTGCTCAAGGTGCGCTCGCCGCAGGCCGACGAGCGCGCGCTCATGAAGCCAGGTGCCGTGCTGGTGGGCATGCTCAACCCCTTCGACAAGGAGGGGCTGCAGGCCTTGACCGACGCGAAGCTGACTGCCTTTGCGCTGGAAGCCGCGCCTCGCACCACCCGTGCGCAGAGCATGGACGTGCTGTCCTCGCAGGCCAACATCGCCGGCTACAAGGCCGTGATGATCGCGGCCGACAAGTACCAGCGCCTCTTTCCGATGCTGATGACCGCCGCCGGCACCATCAAGGCTGCCCGCGTGGTCATCCTGGGGGTGGGCGTGGCCGGTCTGCAGGCCATTGCCACGGCCAAGCGCCTGGGCGCCGTCATTGAAGCCTCGGATGTGCGCCCCTCCGTCAAGGAGCAGGTCGAATCGCTGGGCGCCAAGTTCATCGACGTGCCCTACGAGACACCCGAAGAAAAGGAAGCCGCCGAAGGCGTGGGCGGTTATGCCCGCCCCATGCCCCAGAGCTGGCTGGACCGCCAGAAGGTCGAGGTCGCCAAGCGCGTGGCCCAGGCCGACGTGGTCATCACCACCGCCCTGATCCCCGGTCGTGCTGCCCCCGTGCTGGTCACCGAGGACATGGTCAAGGCCATGAAGCCGGGCTCCGTCATCGTCGACCTCGCGGCCATCCAGGGCGGCAACTGCCCCCTGACCGAAGCGGGCAAGACCGTGGTCAAGCATGGTGTGACCCTGGTTGGCGAGACCAATCTGCCGGCCCTGGTGGCGGCTGATTCTTCATCCCTGTACGCGCGCAATGTGCTGGACTTCCTGAAGCTTGTCTTCAACAAGGAAGGCCAGTTCCATGTGGATCTGGAGGACGACATCGTCAAGGCCTGCCTGATGTGTCGTGACGGCCAACTGCTGCGCGCCTGATTGTTTCCGAGAGGGGTTGATATGCAACGCAATATGCTGCGTGCCAAGCTGCACCGTGCCACGGTGACCGAAGCGGACCTTCACTACGAAGGTTCCTGCGGCATCGACGAAGACCTGCTCGACGCGGCCGACATGAAAGAGTTCGAGTACATCGAGCTCTACAACATCAACAACGGCGAGCGCTTTTCGACCTACGTCATCAAGGCCCCTCGGGGCTCGGGCGTGATCTCGCTCAACGGCGCGGCGGCGCGCCGGGCGCATGTGGGTGATCTGATGATCATCTGCACCTACGCCCCCATGACGGAGGCGGAAGTGGCCACCTACAAGCCCAAGGTGGTGCTGCTTGACGGCACCAACCGGATCAAGGAAATCCGCAAGTTCTGATTTGCCCGGTTCTTAGTTTTCTGGAGACAACGATGGAAGCCATTTCCCACGTCGTCATCAACCTTTCCATTTTTGTGCTGGCCATCTATGTTGGCTACCACGTGGTCTGGACGGTGACGCCCGCTCTGCATACCCCCCTGATGGCCGTGACCAACGCGGTGTCGGCCATCGTGATCGTCGGTGCCATGCTGGCTGCCGCCTTGACGGAAACCACCCTGGGCAAATCCATGGGTGTGCTGGCCGTGGCCCTGGCGGCCGTCAACGTGTTTGGCGGCTTCCTGGTCACGCGGCGCATGCTGGAGATGTTCAAGAAAAAGGACAAGAAGGCGGGGGCCAAGTAAATGAGCATGAACCTGATTGCACTGCTGTACCTGGTCGCCTCGGTGTGCTTCATTCAGGCCCTCAAGGGCCTGAGCCACCCCACGACCTCGATTCGCGGCAACCTCTTCGGCATGATCGGCATGGCCATTGCCGTGGCCACCACGATCGGCCTGATCCACGGCCAGGCGCAAGCCTTGAACGTCGACTTTGGCCAGGGCGTGGCCTGGGTGCTGGGCGCCCTGGTGGTCGGCGGCGGCGCGGGGGCCATCATGGCCAAGCGCGTCGAGATGACCAAGATGCCCGAGCTGGTGGCCTTCATGCACAGCATGATCGGTCTGGCGGCGGTGTTCATCGCCGTGGCCGTGGTCGCTGAGCCCTATGCCTTCCAGATCGTGGCCAAGCCCACGGATGGCTCCCTGCCCCTGATCCCGGTGGGCAACCGCCTGGAGTTGGCCCTGGGCGCCGCCATCGGTGCCATCACCTTCTCGGGCTCGGTCATTGCCTTCGGCAAGCTCAGCGGCAAGTACAAGTTCCGCCTGTTCCAGGGCGCGCCGGTGGTCTTCCAGGGCCAGCACATGCTGAACCTGGTGCTGGGGCTGGCTCTGATCGGTCTGATCGGTGCCTTCATGGCCACGCAGCGCATGGACCTGTTCGTGGCGCTGATCGCCCTGAGCTTCGTGCTGGGCGTGCTGATCATCATCCCCATCGGCGGCGCGGACATGCCCGTGGTGGTTTCGATGCTCAACAGCTACTCGGGTTGGGCGGCGGCCGGCATCGGCTTCTCGCTGAACAACTCCATGCTGATCATTGCCGGCTCACTGGTGGGCAGCTCGGGTGCGATCCTGAGCTACATCATGTGCAAGGCCATGAACCGCTCCTTCTTCAACGTGATCCTGGGTGGGTTCGGGGGTGACGCCGCCGCGGCCACCACCGGTGGCGCGCAGCAGCAGCGTCCCGTCAAGAGCGGCAGCGCCGACGACGCGGCCTTCGTGCTGGGCAATGCCGAGACCGTGATCATCGTGCCGGGCTATGGCCTGGCCGTGGCCCGTGCGCAGCACGCCGTCAAGGAACTGGCCGCCAAGCTCACCGAGAAGGGCATCACCGTCAAGTACGCCATCCACCCGGTGGCGGGCCGCATGCCCGGCCACATGAACGTGCTGCTGGCCGAGGCCGAGGTGCCTTACGACCAGGTCTTCGAGATGGAAGACATCAACGGCGAGTTCGGTCAGGCCGACGTGGCCATCATCCTGGGTGCCAACGACGTGGTGAACCCCGCAGCCCACGTCAAGGGCAGCCCGATCTACGGCATGCCCATCCTGGAGGCCTACAAGGCCAAGACCGTGATCGTGAACAAGCGCTCCATGGCCAGCGGTTATGCCGGCCTGGACAACGAGCTGTTCTACATGGACAAGACCATGATGGTCTTTGGCGATGCCAAGAAGGTCGTGGAAGAGATGGTCAAGGCGGTCGAATGAGTGGCGCGTGATCCGCGAGACTCGAGCAAAGAAAAAGGGGCCGTCAGGCCCCTTTTTCATGTGCAGCTCAGGAGAGCGTCAGGATCATTGTGCGACTTTGCACTGCTGAGCACTGGTCGGGCCCACCACGCCTGCGGCACTGATGGCCGACACGCTGACGCACACGGTGCTGCCGGTGGTCACGGTGCTGCTGCTCGATGACGTTGTGAGGTCCTGGGTGGTGACGCGTTTGGGGCCGCTGGGATACAGGACGGTGGTGCTGACCCGGTAGGCCTGGATGGCCACGTTCGGCACCACAGGCTTGGCCCAGGATGAGGTGACTTTGAAGAGTCCGGTGCTGGTGTTGCGCACGGCCGCCATGCTCACGCTGCCGATCCCGCCAGGGGTGGCCATGTCAAAGGTGCTGCACCCCGGCGTCACGAAGGTCGCGGTCGGGTAGCGCGAGGTCACCCAGGCTGCGTTGCCGGGACCTCGGGGATTGACGGCTTGCACACAGGCGGTCCAGTAGCGCGAGCCGCTGGTGGGCACAGAGACCTGCAAGGGCGATGTCGCTCCGACCGTGAGGCGCCCGGTGACGACCCCGTCGTGCCCATAGCTCACGTTGTAGGAGCTCACGCTGCTGTCTGCCGGAGCGCTCCAGCGCACGATCAGATTCGTGCCCGAGACCCCGCCGGATGTGGGTGGGGAGGGCAGGTCGGCGGCCGAGCGCGCCTGGAGATCGCCGTAATGGCTGGTGCTGGAGACGGACGCCGGTGGGGTGTCCCCATACTGCGCGATGTGCGTCTGGATGAAGGCGATGGCGTCTTCGGTCAGAAACTGCAGCGGTGTGGTGGTGATGCCGGTGAGGGCCCATTGACCGGTGAGGCTGGAGTAGGCATAGATGCCACCGCCGCTGTCACCACCATTGAGGGCCGAAATGGTGGCTCCGCTGGGGTCTGTGATGGGGGAGTGCCCGTGGGGCAGACCGTTGAAGCCCATGAAGGCCACCTTGTTGCCGCCGTTGCCGTGGCCGTAGAGCATCAGGGAGCCGAGGTGCGCGCTGCGGTCGGCCAGTTGCGCGTGGGTGGGCAAGGTCGGGCTGTTGCTGGCACCTCGAATGGGGCCTGCCACCAGGGGCGGGAAGGGGCCGTTGTAGGGGGCCGGGGCGCTGTCGGCCAATCGACAGATGAACATGTCGGTCGACATGCGTTGTCCGGGCTGCAGGGGGTTGGGTTCGGTCACCGTGGCACAGATCGGCCATTGGGGATCCTGGGGCAGGGCCAGCGTCTGGCCATTCATCAGCGGGAAGGCTTGCCCGGGCGCCAGATGGTCATTGGTGTAGTTGCCCGCAGCGGCACAGTGCTTGCTGGAGAGCACCCATCGTGGGGTGATCAGCTCGGCCGTGCAACCGGAGGCTCGCCCGACCAGCTTCCAGACATCGGTGCTCAGGCCAGTGAAGGGATTGATCACCGGCGTGGTGAGGGGGTCGATGCCGACGGTCATGGCCTGGGCCGACAGCGAGAGGGCAGCGATGGCCGAGGCCATGAGGCCGCGTGAGGAGGGTGGGAGTCGTGTGTTCATGGGGGTTCCAGGCCCCCACCCAGGGGTGGGGGCGCATGCATCAGTTGGCGATGGCGCAGACTTGCGGCGATGTCGGGCCCAGCTTCAGGTTCACCGCTTGTGCGGCGGCCGTGACGCAGACCTTGCTGCCCCGGGGCACGACCACCGATGTGCGGGGGCTGCTGACCGTCGAGACCGTGGTGCGGCTCGGCCCGCTGACGTAGGTCACGGTCTGGGTGACGCGGTAGCCGGAGATGGCCAGGTCAGACGGAGAGGGCGCGCTGCTCCAGCCAAAACCCACGCTGATCTGCGAGGACACCAGCTTGTTGCCCGTGGCGGCCAGGCCACTGATGGTGGCCAGGTTGTCCCGGTTGTCCAGCTTGAGGCAGTTGACCGATGTCACCGTCATATTGGCCCAGTCTCCGTTGGAGAAGGTGAATGTATCGGCCGGCAGGCTGGCGCCAAGGGCGTTGTAGGGCCGTGCACACAGCGTGTACTTGTCGGAGCTCAGGTTCAGCGTGACCTGGTTGGCGGCGGTCGGCGCCACGTAGAAGCTGTTGTCCAGCGCGCCATTGCGACCCACCGAGACCTTGAAGGTGGAGACCGCAGGTGTGGCCGACGGTGTGGCCCACTGCAGCACCACGCTGCTGGTGTTGCCCACACGAGTGAAGGTGGGGGCGGCGGACAGCCGGGGGGCCGGGTTGTCGCTCGGGGGGGTGAAGACCGTGCTGATGCCAGGCATGCTGGGCGGGGTGTCGCCACGAGCCTGGATCGTGCTCTTGATCCAGGCCAGATTGTCTTCACGGAAATAGAAGGGGCTGTTGGCAACGCCGCCGCCGCTCACCAGCACGCCCACCATGTGAGCCGTGCCCGATGCGGGGGGGAACCAGTAGGCCGCTCCGCCACTGTCACCGCCAGAGGTGAAGGGGTAGGGGGTCAGGCTCGGAGCCGCCGGATCGAAGTTCAGGGGGTAGCTGTCCAGGCTGACAAAGGCCAGGCCGTCTCCGGCGGTGGCATGGCCATACCCCATCACGCTGCCGTACTTGATGGCGTTCAGGCGGTCCTGGCGCCAGGTGGCGGGCAGCGCCACCATGGCGGGGTAGCTGCTCAGGGCGGTGAGGTTTTCCGGGTTCTTGAGGCGGCAGAGTTGGAAGTCGTCCGCACCTTGGCGATAGCAGTCGGTGCCGAGCACCGTGGAGGAGCCCAGGTGCCCACGGAAGGTGCTGGTGCCGGTGGCGCCCAGTGCGCAGTGACCCGCCTGAATCACCCATTCACGGCTGATCTGGAAGGCCGAGCAGCCCAGGTAGCCCACGAGTTTCCAGGCGTCGGTGGCTTGGGATGTGAAGGGGTTGACGATGGGAGGGGCGCCTGCAGCCATGCTGGGCACCGTGCCGTTGACAACAGCGTGGGCGGGGAGTTGCAGAGACAGTGCGGCGGCCAGGGCCAGCACATGGACGGGATGGAAATTTTTCATGGAAGGATGACTCCGATATGGGGGAGCCTCGCGCCCGAGCACGAGCCCGAGCGCGAGGACCAAGGGGGGGTGAGGTGGATCAGCCCTGGATCCAGGCCGAGTTGTAGGCCGCCACCAACTGGCTGGGAGCCTGGGCGCCGCTCAGGTCCTGCGGCGTGAACTGGGCCATCGCACTCACCAGGCCGCTGACGGCCGAGGCATTGAGCGTGTAGCCACTGGTGTCATCGACGATGGTCTCCAGCTGATTGCCCGATGCGCTGAACCAGCCCTGGATCGTGATGCTGTTGCTGCTGCCCAGCTCGGCGATCTTCAGGTCATTGCCCAACTGGCTGAGCCACAGGTGGTTGCGGGTGGCCGTCACGAAGTGCAGTGCGTCGGCCTGGCCGGCGCTGTCGGCGATGACGTCGTTGCCAAAGGCGCCGTAGGCGAAGTACTGGTCGTTGCCTGCACCACCTTGCATCTGGTCGGTGCCTGCGCCGCCTTCCAGTTGGTCATGGCCGTCGCCACCCAGCAGCAGGTCATTGCCCTCGTCGCCGAACAGGATGTCGTCGCCGGCATCGCCCTGCACGCTGTCGTTGCCGGTGCCGCCAAACAGGTTGTCGTCGCCTGCGCCGCCGATCAGCGTGTCGTTGCCGTCTTCGCCGAAGAGCTGGTCGTTGCCTGGGGCCGTCTCTTCCTCGGTGATGTTCATCGTGTCGCCTTCGAGGCGGTCGTTGCCCAGCCCGCCCAGCATCAGGTCGTCGCCGTTGCCGCCCAGGCCCACGTCGTCGCCACCGTTGAGGATGAAGGTGTCGTTGCCGTCTTCGCCGCCAACGATGCCCAGGCCCTCGCTGTCGGTGAAGGTGTTGTCCAGCGCATTGCCCACGCCGATGTGCAAGGCGGTGGTGGTCATGACCAGGTTGTCCAGATGCTCGCCCAGGGCGTAGGTGAGCGATTCGGTCTCGACGGTGTCGATGCCTTCATCGGCGTTCTCGACGATGAGGTCTTCGTCGGCCCAGTCGATGTAGTAGTCGTCACCGGTGCCGCCCACGAGCGAGTCGATGCCGTACTGACCGTTGAGGGTGTCGTTGCCCGCACCACCGATGAGCGTGTCGTTGCCAGCAGTCAACGCGGCTCCGGGGTCGTTCATGGTGTCGCCTTCCAGCTGATCGTTGCCGTTCTCGCCTTCCAGCAGGTCGTTGCCGTCGCCGCCAAAGGCCACGTCGTCGTCGCCACCCATGCGGACGGTGTCGTTGCCGGCTTCAGCCGCAAAGATGCCAAAGCCGTCACGGTCGATCATCAGGTTGTCCTTGTCCGTACCCGCGCCGATGTGCAGGCCGCCAAAGGTCATCACCAGATTTTCGATTTCGCCCTCGAGGCCGTAGGCCAGCTCGTCGGTTTCGATGGTGTCGATGCCTTCGTTGGCGAGCTCGACCACGATGTCCTCAGCCAGGCTGTCGCCGTTGAGGATGTAGTAGTCGTCACCGCTGCCGCCCACCAGGGAGTCTGCGCCGCCCTGGCCGTCCAGGGTGTCGTTGCCTGTGCCGCCGATGAGGGTGTCCTGACCGGGGGCCAGCACGACGTCGGGATCGTTCATGGTGTCGCCCTCGAGCTTGTCGTCGCCGGCGCCGCCTTCCAGCAGGTCGTTGCCATTGCCGCCCATGGCCACATCGTCGTCTCCGCCCATGCGCATCGTGTCATTGCCCTCTTCCGCGGCAAAGATGCCCAGGCCGACATCGCTGTCGATCATCAGGTTGTCGAGGGCATTGCCCGCACCGATGTGGATGATGTCGGTGGAGGTGCTGACCAGGTTCTCGATGTGATTGCCCAGTTCGTAGACCTGTGCCTCGGTTTCGACCGTGTCGGTGCCTTCGTTGGCATATTCGACGATGTAGTCCTCGTCGCCCCAGTCGATGTAGTAATCGTTGCCGGTGCCACCCAGCAGGGAGTCCACGCCATGCTGGCCGTTGAGGGTGTCGTTGCCCTCTCCGCCGATGAGGGTGTCCTGACCGGCGGTCAGAGGCGCGCCGGGGTCGTTCATCGTGTCGCCTTCGAGCTTGTCGTCGCCCGCGCCACCTTCCAGCAGGTCGTTGCCGTCACCGCCCATGGCGACGTCGTCGTCACCGCCCATGCGGACGGTGTCGTTGCCGGCTTCCGAGGCAAAGATGCCGTAGCCGACGTCACTGTCGATCATCAGGTTGTTGAGGGCGTTGCCTGCACCGATGTGAATGATGTCGGTGGAAGTGCTGACCAGGTTCTCGATGTGATCACCCAGGGCATAGACCTGCGCCTCGCTCTCGACGGTGTCGGTACCCTCGTTGGCGAGTTCGACGATGGTGTCTTCATCGGCCCAGTCGATGTAGTAGTCATCGCCTGTGCCCCCCACCAGGGAGTCGATGCCATGCTGGCCGTTGAGGGTGTCGTTGCCCGTGCCGCCGATGAGGGTGTCCTGACCGGCGGTCAAAGGCGCACCGGTGTCGTTCATGGTGTCGCCTTCGAGCTTGTCGTTGCCGGCGCCGCCTTCCAGCAGGTCGTTGCCGTCGCCGCCCATGGCGACGTCGTCGTCACCGCCCATGCGGACGGTGTCGTTGCCGGCTTCCGAGGCAAAAATGCCGTAGCCGACGTCGCTGTCGATCATCAGGTTGTTGAGGGCGTTGCCTGCACCGATGTGGATGAGGTCGGTGGAGGTGCTGACCAGGTTCTCGACGTGATCGCCCAGCGCGTAGACCTGCGAGGCCGACTCGACGGTGTCGGTGCCTTCGTTGGCGAGCTCGACAATGGTGTCTTCGTCGGCATCGTCGACGTAGTAGTCGTCACCGGTGCCGCCCACCAGGGAGTCGATGCCCACTTGCCCATGCAGGGTGTCGTTGCCCGCGCCGCCGAGCAGGGTGTCGTTGCCGCCCTGGCCGTACAGGACATCGTTGCCATTCAGGCCGGAGAGCGTATTGGCGCTGTTGTTGCCGGTCAGGGTGTTGTTGAGCGTATTGCCCGTGCCGGTCGTGGCGGTGCCGGTCAGGGTCAGGTTCTCGATGTTGGCGGCGGCCGTCAGGCTGACCGAGGTCTGGACGGTATCGATGCCGGTGGCACCGGTGTCATTGACGATATCGGTGGCCACATCGACGATGTAGGTGTCGCCACCGTCTCCGCCCACCAGGGTGTCGTTGCCCGTGCCGCCGTTGAGGGTGTCGTTGCCATTGCCGCCCACCAGGGAGTCGTTGCCCGCCAGGCCGCTCAGGGAGTCGTTGCCGTCCAGCCCGGACAAGGTGTTGGCGCCGCTGTTGCCGGTCAGGGTGTTGTTCAGGGCATTGCCCGTCAGGCTCAGGCTGGAGGAGCCTTGCAGGAAGGCGATCTCGACGTTGGCGGCCAGTGCCGACAGCGTGACCGTGGAGTAGACGGTGTCGATGCCACCGGTGCTGCCCGCTGCCTCGGTGACGATGTCGCTGGCGCTGTCGACGTAATAGGTGTCGTCGCCGGTGCCGCCGACCATGGTGTCGGCGCCCGAGCCGCCGATGAGGGTGTCGTTGCCATCGCCGCCGTCCAGACTGTCGTTGCCGGAGCTGGCGCTGATGCTGTCGTTGCCTGCCAGGCCGATCAGGACGTCGGCGTAGATCGATCCGTTGAGGGTGTCGTTGCCGATGGTGCCGGTTTTGTTCATGTGAGTGCTTCTCGCCTAAGTGAAGGAGGTATGACGGACCAACAAGGCACGCGCAGCCAGGCGTGATGCCGAGAGGGCATCACACAAGGGGGTGAATCCGGGGTTCCGTACGGTCGAGCGCGATCAGACGCGCCGGTCGTGATCAACCGATGCGGTGAGCTGGAAATCCCTGCCTGCTTGAATGTGCTGATTGAATGTTGGTGTGTGGATGCCACCTTGTTCTGGTGACATCTACAGGTTCAAAGCGTATCAGTCAGTGAAAACGCTGATATGACAATAGGCGCAAGCAAATGTAAGGAGTGTGTTGCGACGTGATACGCACGGCTGGCGCAGGGGGCTTGTCAGGCCGCGGCGAGGCGTTGCGCCATGTCCTTGCGATAGCGATTGAGTTCCTGCACCGAGCCGAAGCTGCGTTCCATCAGCAGGCTCAGGTTGTGCAGGATGCGCTCCACCACCTTGTGCTCCCAGGTGGCGTCGAACTGGATCTGGCGGTCCAGCCAGTGCTCCAGCCACTGCGGGTCGGGCAGGCGGGACTGGATGGTGTCGCGCGGGAAGAGCTTTTCGTTGACGTGCAGGTTGGTGGGGTGCAGTGCCTGGGCCGTGCGACGGGCGCTGGCCATGAGCACGCCCACCTTGGCAAAGGCGGCGCGGGCCTCGTCGCCAAAGGTGTGCAGGGCGCGTTTCATGTAGCGCAGGTAGGCCCCGCCGTGGCGGGCTTCGTCACGGGCCAGGGTTTCGTAGATGGCCTGGATGACGGGCTCGGTGTGCCATTGCGCGGCGCGGCGGTACCAGTGGTTGAGCCGGATCTCGCCACAGAAGTGCAGCATCAGGGTCTCCAGGGCGGGCGCCGGGTCGAACTCGAAGCGCACCTCGTGCAGTTCCTGCTCGGTGGGGACCAGGTCCGGGCGGAAGCGGCGCAGGTACTCCATCAGCACCAGCGAGTGCTTTTGCTCTTCGAAGAACCACACGCTCATGAAGGCGCAGAAATCACTGTCGTGGCGGTTGTCCCGCAGGAACATCTCGGTGGCGGGCAGGGCGGCCCACTCCGTGATGGCGTTCATCTTGATGGTCTGGGCCTGCTCGTCGCTCAGCAAGGCGGGATCGAAGCGGTCCCAGGGGATGTCGGTGTCCATGTTCCAGCGCACGGATTCGAGTTGCTTGAAGAGTTCGGGGAAAAGCATGGTCATCGGGGTCTCCAGGGGCGTCGGTCGGTGCGGTGCGCTCTGCCACGGTAGCGGGTTCTCATGACAGCTTGTGGACAGGGCGGCTTCAGCCCTCAGTGGGGGCAGGGGCATGGCGCTGACGCCAGTCGCTCACGATGTCGGTCAGGCGGGGCATGTCGTTGAGCACGGTCACGCCTTCGGGCGGGCGCCGCTGCAGCAGGGGGTGGCTGCCTCCCACCCAGAGTTCGATGTGCGGGGGCAGTTTCTGGCGCAGCTCGGGCAGGGCGTCGGTGATCAGCTGGGGCTGTGCGTAGGCGGAAAAACTCAGCGCCACGACGTCGGCATGGCAGGCCTGCGCGGCATGCACCAGGTCCCACACCGGGGTCTGTGGTCCCAGATTGATGGGCTGGGCCTGCTCCAGGCACAGCCAGCACTCCACCATCAGCAGACCCAGGCTGTGGTGCTCGCCCGGCAGGGTGGACAGCAGCACGCGGGGGTGGCTGTCGTCGTTCAGGACGGGGAAGGTCTGGATGGCCGCGTGCAGGGCCTGCTGCAGGTAGTGGCTGACCCAATGTTCCTGATAGACCTGAAAGCGCCCGCGCAACCAGCCATTGCCGACGGCGGTGAGCAAGGGGGCGGCCAGGTCGCTGATGAAGCGCGCCAGACCCAGGCGGTTCTGGCAGTGGGCCAGCTCGCGCCGCAGGCCGATGGGGTCATGCCGATCGACATGGACCAGGCAGCGCTCGACCCATTGCGGTGTTGGCCCGGGCACTTGGGCCGACCAGGTGGGCGCCGAGGCGGAGGCCAGCAGGTGGGCCCGGCCGTGGCTGGTCGGGGTGGCGGGCGTGTTCGTGGGGGGCGTTGTGCGCAGCGCCCGGCGGCGGATGGGGCCGTCCAGGCCCTGGGCGTCGGCGGTGCGTTCACTGAGCGCGCGCAGATCGCTCATGTCCAGATGCACCAGCCGGCTGGGCCGGTGGCCGACATCCAGCAGGCGCTTGATCAGTCTCAGCCGTTCGATCTGGTCCAGGGGGTAGGCGCGCTCGCCCTGCGGGTCCCGCGCGGGCTGCGGAAAGCCGTAGCGGCGCTCCCAGACGCGCAAGGTGTCTTTGCTCAGGCCCGTATCGCGTTCGACGGCCGCGATCGACATCATCAGGCCGTGACCGGCAGGAAGGAGTGTGTTGTCCATGGCTCAGGTGGGGTCAAGGATCGGGGTGCCGCTGCACAAGCATCTTGTCCTGGACAAAATGGTTGATGTCTTGGGTTTGTGCCACTAATATACATAAATCATCTGATTTGACCAAGACAGAAGGACTCACCATGTTCAACATTCGACGCATCGTGTCCATCTCGTGTCTGGGGCTGGCAGCCTGGGCGGGCTCGGCACAGGCCGCCGGGGCCTGCCCCCCCTTGCTGGACAAGACCTTTGCCCGCCTGCAGGACGAAAAACCCCAGTCGCTGTGCCAGTACGCCGGGCAGGTGATCCTGGTGGTCAACACCGCCAGCTACTGCGGCTTCACCAAGCAGTACAAGGGCCTGGAGGCGCTCTACAGCCAGTACAAGGACCGCGGTTTTGTCGTGCTGGGGTTCCCCTCCAATGACTTTGGCAGCCAGGAGCCAGGCTCGGCCAAGGAGATCGCCGAGTTCTGCCAGAACACCTACGGCGTCAAGTTCCCCATGTTTGCCAAGAGCCATGTGCGCGGCAAGGAGGCCAACCCGCTGCACGCGGAGTTGACGCGCCTGAGTGGGTCGAGCCCGAAGTGGAACTTTCACAAATACCTCATCGCGCGCGATGGCCAGACCGTGACGGCCCGCACCAGCCTGACCGGACCGCAAGACCGTGACTTCGTCGAGGACATTGAAGCGCTCCTGAATGCCAAAAACTGACTGATCAGTTATATTGTGAACCAATCGGTATAAATTTGCATCCACCAGGCGATTCCTGCGTGGCGTGGATGCCCAGTCTGGAGATGCACGCATGAAGAAGATCGCCGTGGTCGGATCAGGGGTGTCGGGCCTGGGGGCCGCCTGGGCGCTGGTCGGCGGTGCTGCCGATGTCCAGGTCACCCTGTTCGAGTCGGATGCGCGCCTCGGCGGGCACGCTCACACGGTGGATGTGAGCCTGCCCGATGCGCAGGGCACGGTCGTGACCCACGGCGTGGACACGGGGTTCCTGGTCTTCAATGAGCGGACCTACCCCCGCCTGCTGGCCCTGTTCGCTGAACTGGGCATCGTCCCGGCCACGTCGGACATGTCGTTCTCGGTGCAGGTGCCGCGTGCCCCAGGTGCCGTGCGCGGAGCGCAGGCCTGGATGTCGGGCCTGCAGTGGTGTGGCTCCAGTCTCAACAGCGTGTTTTCACAGCGGCGCAATCTGTGCTCGCCCAGCTTCTGGTCCATGCTGCGCGACCTGCTGCGCTTCAACCGCCTGGCCACCGACCTGGCCCGGCGCGGCGACGATGCCGCCCTGGCCCAGCCCATCGGTGCATTCCTCGATGCCCAGGGCTTCGGGCACCCCTTCCGGGACGCCTACCTGCTGCCCATGATCGCCTGCATCTGGTCCTGCCCGACGCGGCAGATGGTGGACTTTCCGGTGGGCACCCTGATCCGTTTCTGTCACAACCACGGCCTGCTGCAGGTCACGGACCGGCCCCAGTGGTACACGGTGCGGGGGGGCTCGCGTGAGTACGTGCGCCGCCTGGCCGTGCGATTCGAGGGGCGCGGCGGGCGCATCCGCCTGGGCACTCCCGTGCGTGCCATCGAACGCCTGGGGGATTCGGTATCTGCTGGGGAGGCGGGCGTGCGGCTGATCACCGATGCCGGCGCGGAGCCCTTCGATGAGGTGGTGCTGGCCTGCCACTCCGATCAGGCCCTGGCCCTGCTGGGCGCCCAGGCCTCGGCGGCCGAGCGCGAGTTGCTGGGCGCCGTGCGCTACCACCACAACCGCGCCGTGCTGCACACCGACACGGCCTTGCTGCCTGATCGTCGCCTGACCTGGGCGGCATGGAACTACGAGCGCTCTGCTCCGGGGCGCGACGAGCCGGCCGCTGTGTGCCTGCACTACCTGCTCAATGTGCTGCAGCCCTTGCCCTGGTCGCAGCCGGTGGTGGTGTCGCTCAACCCCTTGCGGGAGCCCCGTGCGGAGACCGTGCTGCGCGAGTTCGACTATGCCCACCCGGTTTTCGATCAGGCGGCGGTGGCCGCCCAGTCGCGCCTGCCTGAGATCCAGGGCCGGCAGCGTGTGTGGTTCTGTGGCGCCTGGACGGGCTACGGCTTCCATGAAGATGGCCTGCGCTCCGGCCAGGATGTCGCGGCGGCCGTGCTGGCCGCGCTGGACCCTGCCGCGCAGGCCCCCCGGCGCGCGCCCGCCGTCTGGCCCGAACCGGCCGTGGCTTGAGGTCTCGCCCATGAGCGCCCCCCTGGCGGCCCCGCAACCCCTGCTGATGCTGGGGCAGGTGCGCCATACCCGCCTGCGCCCCCGGCACCACGCCTTTGCCTATGGCAGCTACTGCTGGATGTTGCCCATGCGTCAGTTGCGCCAGGCGCCTCATCCGGTCGTGAACCGCAACCGCTGGGGCTGGCTGAGCTTTCACGATGCCGACCATGGCCTGGGCGGCCCCGATGCCCTGGCCTGGCTGGACGAGCTGCTGACCCAGGCCGACCTGGGCGACGACGCCTGGCGCGGCGGCGAGGTCTGGCTGCAGACCTTTCCGCGTGTGCTGGGCTTTGCCTTCAAGCCCGTGAGCTTCTGGTGGGTGCACCGTGCAGACCGATCGCTGGCCGCCGTGGTGGCCGAGGTCAACAACACCTTCGGCGAGCGCCATGCCTATGTGCTGCACGGCCCGGCCCTGCGCCTGGGCCAGGAGATCGCGGAGCCCAAGGTTTTTCACGTCTCGCCCTTCTGCGAGGCACGTGGCGGCTACCGCTTCCGCTTCATGCGCACCGGTGACTGGGGAACGGGTGCGGCCCACGGCCGCGCGCTGGACCGGGTGCTGGTGTGCGTGGACCACGACGACGATGTCGGCCCGCTCCTGCGCACCAGCCAGAGCGGCGAGCTGCACCCCCTGACGCCCCGGACCGCGCGCGAGGCCTTCTGGGGCTGGCCCCTGATGACCTGGGGCGTGCTCGCGCGCATCCACTGGCAAGCCTTGCGCCTGTGGCTCAAGGGCACCCCTTTCTTTCGCAAGCCTGACCACACCCCTTCTCTGGGCTGAACCACCATGAACACTTCGACCCTGCGACGCTCTCCTTCCGACGCCAGCACCCGGGCCATGGCGCAACTGCCCCGTCAGGCCCCGGCCTCGGCCAAGGTGGTCTTCAAGCTGCTGCAACGCCTGTCGGTGGGCAGCCTGGATGTGCAATGGCCCGATGGCAGCACAGCCCACTTCGGCCAGCCAGGTGCCGAGCCCCGGGCCGCCTTGCGCCTCAAGGACTGGCGCCTGTGCGCCATGGCCTTGAAGTCGGGCGACATCGGCTTTGCGGAGTCCTACATCGCCGGCAGCTGGACCACCCCCCACCTGACCGATCTCATCAAGGTGCTGATCGCCAACCGCGAGCAGATTGAATCGGTCATCTATGGCCACTGGCTGGGGCGCCTGGCCTACCGCATCAAGCACCTGCTGAACCACAACTCCAAGGCCAACAGCCGCAAGAACATCCATGCCCACTACGACCTGGGCAACGACTTCTACCGCCTGTGGCTGGACCCCACGATGAACTACTCCAGCGCCTGGTTCAATGGCCGGCTGGACCAGCCCCTGCCCGTGGCGCAAACGGCCAAGGTCTGCCGCGCCTTGCGCGAGGTCGGGGTGCTGGGCGGCGCACCGGGCCAGCGCGTGCTGGAGATCGGCTGCGGCTGGGGTGCCCTGGCCGAGGTGGCGGCCCAGGAGGCGCGTGCGCGCGTGACGGGCGTGACCCTGTCCACGGAGCAACTGGCCTGGGCCCGTGAGCGCCTGAAGGATGCGCCCGCCGGGCTGGTCGATCTGCGCCTGCAGGACTATCGAGACATCCTCGACGAGCCCTTCGATGCCATCGTCTCCATCGAGATGTTCGAGGCCGTGGGCCAGGCCTACTGGCCCACCTATTTCTCGACCGTGTCCCGCCTGCTCAAACCCGGTGGACGCGCCTGCATTCAGACCATCACCATCCGCGATGACCTGTTCGAGCGCTACAGCCGCTCGACCGACTTCATCCAGCAGTACATCTTCCCCGGGGGCATGCTGCCCAGTGACGCGCAGTTCCGCCAGCAGGCCGAACGTGCCGGGCTGCGTGTGGTCCAGACCGAATCCTTCGGTCGCGATTACGCCGAGACGCTCAGGCGCTGGCGGGCCGCCTTCCTTTCCCAGGAAAGCCGCGTGGCACGCCTGGGCTTCGATCAGCGCTTCATGCGCATCTGGGAGTTCTACCTCTGCTATTGCGAAGCGGCCTTCGACACCGACAACACCGGGGTGGTGCAGTACACCCTGGTCAAGGACTGAGGCCATGCACGGCGTGTCGCGGCGTCAGGTGCTGATCACCGCCACGGCGCTGTCGTGCCCCGGGGTGCGCGCGCAGGGTCGGTTGGCGCCTGCGGCCCCGCCGTGGCCCCAGGAGGTCCGCCAGCTCGGGGCCGACGCGCGCCTGCAAGGCCAGATGCGGTTTCGCTACTGGGGCTTTCATGTGTACGACGCACAGTTGTGGGTGCGCCCGGGCTTCGATCCCCTGCGCCCCCTGGCACACCCCTTTGCGCTGAGCCTGGTGTATGCCCGCGAGCTGCTGGCACAGGACATCGCCGAGCGTTCGCTGGAAGAAATCGAGCGTCAGACCCGCGTCTCACCCGAGCAGGCTGAACGGTGGCGTGCCCACCTGCAGCAGGCCCTGGCCGATGTGGTGCCCGGTGACCGCCTGACGGGCATCCATCGGCCCGACGGCGCGGCCGCCTTCTTCCACAACGCCCGGCCCACGGCCGTGGTGAACGACCCGGTGTTTGCGGGCTTGTTCTTTGGCATCTGGCTGTCGCCTCAGACCTCGGCACCGGCATTGCGTCGGGCCCTGCTGCGCTTGCGGGCCGATCAGGAGCGTGACCTTGGCACCTGAGCGTGTCCCCGGCTGGCAGGATCATGCGCGCTATGGCGCCTTGGGCCTCCCGCTGGCCTTCGTGGCCCTGCCCCTGTATGTGATCCTGCCCGCGCACTATGGGCAGACCCTGGGCGTGCCCCTGGCCCTGCTGGGCGCGGTGCTGCTGGCCTCGCGCTTGCTCGATGCCCTGGTCGACCCCTGGCTGGGGCGGTGGGCCGATCGCTGGCTGGATGCACGCACCGACCATGCCCCGCATGGCGCCTGGTGGCCCCTGGCGGCGGGGGCCCTCGTGCTGGCGCTGGGCTTTGCGGCCTTGTTCTTCCCACCTGTGCAGGGCAGCACGCCCTTGTTGTGGTGGTGCGGCGTGACGGTCACCGTGACCTGCCTGGCCTTCAGTGTCTGCACCATCACCCACCAGGCCTGGGGCAGCCGCCTGGGGGGCGATGCCCAGACCCGTGCGCGCTGGGTGGCCTGGCGTGAAGGACTGGGGGTGCTGGGGGTGTTGCTCGCCAATGGCCTGGCGGCCAGCTGGGGCGTGGGCGCCCTGGTGACCAGCCTGTGCCTCACCCTGGCGCTGGCACTGTGGGCCTTGTGGCGCGCGCCTGCGCCGCCCCCACGCCTCATCCGGGCGTCCGCCCCACCGCAGCGCCCTCACTGGGCGGCCCCCTGGCGCCATGACGAGTTCCGGCGCCTGCTGCTGCTGTACCTGGTCAATGGCGTGGCGGCGGCCGTGCCTGCGACTCTGGTGCTGTTTTTCATCCGCGACGTGGTGCAGCGCGAGGACCTGGTCGGCCCGCTGCTGGCGGGCTACTTTCTGATGGCGGCACTGGGCGTGCCCCTGTGGGTGCGGCTGATCGGGCGCTGGGGGCCCTCGCGGGCCTGGGCCCTGGGCATGGGCGCGCAGGTGCTGGCCTTCAGCAGCGTGAGCTGGGTGGGCCCGGGCGATGTTGGGCTCTACACCGCCGTGTGCCTGAGCAGCGGCTTCATGCTGGGGGCGGACCTGACCGCACCCGGCACCTTGTTGACCGGGGTGATCCAGCGGGCCGGTCCGACCGGAGAGGCCAGCCTGGCGGGTGTGTTCACGGGCTGGTGGCAGTTGGCCACCAAACTCAATCTGGCCCTGGCGGCCGGCCTGGCGCTGCCCGCGCTGGGCTGGCTGGGTTACCGCCCCGGGGTGGGGGATGCTGCGTCGCAATCGGCGCTGGTGATGGTCTACGGGGTGCTGCCTTGCCTGTGCAAGGCCCTGGCTCTGTGGGCGTGGTGGCGCCTGTGGGCGCGCCGAGGACTGGAGTGATGATGAACCGCAAGTACACGCCATGGCGGGCATGGCGCCGCACCCTGCTCGCCCTCGCGGGCGCCACCCTGCTGTGGACCCTGCCCGGCTGCGCGGGCCACCCCACCGTGGCCGACTACGCCCAGGAGCAGCCCCGGCTGTCCTTGCGCGACTACTTCAACGGTCGGGTCGATGCCCATGGGGTGTTCACCGATCGCTCAGGCAAGGTCGTCAAGCGCTTCTCGGTGGTGCTGCAAGGCCGCTGGCAAGGCGATCAGGGTGTGCTCGAAGAAGACTTCCGCTACAGCGACGGCAGCACGCAGCGCCGCGTGTGGCGACTCACGGACCGGGGGGCGGGCCGCTTTGAAGGGCGCGCAGACGATGTCGTGGGCGTGGCGCAGGGTCAGGCCGCCGGCAATGTCCTGAACTGGCAGTACACCTTGTCCCTGCCGGTGGATGGCCGCCTCATCGAGGTGCAGTTCGACGACTGGATGTTCCTCATGGACGAGCGCACCCTGCTCAACAAGGCCGTGATGAGCAAGTGGGGTGTGCGCCTGGGCGAGGTCACGCTGGTCTTCACCCGACGTTGAGCACCCCACCATGCCCCTCAATCCTCGTCTCACCGACTGGCGCGCGCGCACCGTCTGGTTGCTGGGTGCCTCCAGCGGCATCGGTCGCGCGCTGGCCCATGTGCTGCATGAGGCGGGTGCCCATGTGATCGTGTCGGCGCGCAACACGGCCTCGCTGCAGGCCTTCGTGCAGGCGCACCCCGGCAGCGTGGCCTTGCCGTTGGACGTGACCGACCCCCAGGCCCTGCAGCGTGCAGCGGCGGCCGCACAGGCCGCGGCCCCCGATGGACGGGTGCACCTGACGGTCTACTGCGCGGCGCACTACCACCCCATGCGTGCCACCCAGTTCGATCTGGACGATGCCTTGCGGCATCAGCGTGTGAACGTGGAGGGCGCCTTGCGCTGGTTGGATGTGGTCCTGCCGATGCTGACGCAGCAGGGCCAGGGCCACCTTAGCCTCATTGCCAGCGTGGCGGGTTATCGGGGTCTGCCCCGTTCACTGGCCTATGGCCCCACCAAGGCCGCGCTCATCAACCTGGCCGAAGCCCTCTACCTGGACCTGGCCCCCCTGGGGCTGGGTGTGTCCGTGATCAACCCGGGTTTCGTGAAGACCGCCCTGACGGCGGGCAACGAGTTCGACATGCCGGCCCTGTTGTCGCCGGAGCAGGCCGCACGGGCCATCGTGAAGGGCTGGGCTCAAGGGCGCTTCGAGATCCACTTTCCGCGTCGTTTCACATGGTGGATGAAGATGCTGCGGCTCTTGCCCTACCGCGCCTACTTCCCGCTGGTGCAGCGTGTCACGGGGGGCTGAGGCGACCGCACAGACCCAAGGCTCATCACGCATTACCTGGTTGCACGCTTTGTCGGTGCAACGCGGGGCGCGGGCTGAGCCGACTTCCGGGCGGGCTTCAATGTGGGTGGTCCCGTCTTCGACGGGACGCCCCTCCGGTGCTCGCCATGGGCTTGTGCCGTGGAACTCGCTGCGCGGCTGACGCCGCTTCGCTCGAACAACCACGGCAAGTCAGATGACGAAGCGTGCTGCGCACGCCAAGCCCATGGCTGCGCTCCTCGGCACCCACAAGGCGCCCGCCCGAAAGCCAGCTCAGCCCTTCTTCGCCCCGCTGGTGGCATGCCGAGACCGTCACGGGTAAGGCAGGCGCGCTTTGAAAGTGGAAAGCCAGGGCAGCGTATGAATGAGCTGGGAGCGGTCAACTCAAAGGTCTGTGTGCGTTCGACCATGGTTGCGAAAGCGCAGCGACCATGGCACGTCAGAAAGTCTACGCGTGCCCCTTCACCCCGCGCCACGCGCTGCACCGCCAAAACGCACGAGCGTGGCGCATGAACAGCGGCCCCGAAATTCCGCGAGAGCAAAAAAAAGCCCCGCCGAAGCGGGGGCGCAAAGAAACTTTGCAGGGCCAACGTGGCCGGGGCTTTGCTGGGGGACCTTGTGTGCTCGTTCGGAACGTCCCCTGTTTCCGACGGCGATGTGGCTGAACCAGCGTTGTCAACCTCCGAGATGTGAATCCGTGTGACAGCACATGAACCGAACTTTACGCGGCCGCACCCACCCCTCCCATCCCCCTCAAGGGGGTGTTGGGGAACTTCTTGTTGTGCATTCCGCCACACAGATGGGTTGAGCCGACTGGCGGGCCCTCAAGTCGGGGGATGACGCGGCCGATTCACAGGTCAATGATGGCCTTGAGACAGTCGCCACTGTCCCCATCTTGGAACCACCTGAAGATCGGATCTGGAGTAATCGCCACATGCACATGCTCTACAACTCTGACAACTACGCCGTGGTTCAAATCGAGCTCGACGCGGGTCTGCCCGACCTCGCGCCCATCGATCAGGTCCTCACGCGTGGCGGTTATGAAATCGTCGACAAGTTCGCCCGCAAGGAGCTGTTCATCGAAGGCGCCTTGGCCGAGTCCTTCAAGGAAGGCGTCGAAGCCCTGATCGAGTCCAGCCCCAGCGTCGAAGAGTTCGACGCCTATCTGGAGCGCTTCGCAGGCATGGCCCTGCAGCCTGTGATCATGCACTGAAGACCGCATGTCCCAACAGGGACATGCCGGATGCTTCCTACAATGGCGGGATGAGCTCCGCACAGACACCCTCCCTGCCACCGGTCGAACGCCGCCCCTACACCCGCGCCGCCCAACTGCCCGACATCATGCGCGAGCGCATTGTCGTGCTCGATGGCGCCATGGGCACCATGATCCAGCGCTACAAGCTGGGTGAGGGCGACTACCGTGGCAGCCGCTTTGCCGAGCACCACAAGGACCTCAAGGGCAACAACGAGTTGCTGCAGCTCACCAAGCCCGAGGTGATCCGCGAGATCCACGAGCAGTACCTGGCCGCCGGTGCCGACCTCATCGAGACCAACACCTTCGGGGCCACCACCGTGGCCCAGGAGGACTACGACCTGCCAGAGCTGGCCTACGAGATGAACGTGGCCGCCGCCCGGCTGGCGCGCGAATGCTGCGACAAGTACAGCACCCCCGACAAACCTCGCTTCGTGGCCGGCGCCATCGGCCCGACCCCGCGCACGGCCAGCATCAGCCCGGACGTCAACGACCCCGGTGCGCGCAACATCGATTTCGACACCCTGCGTGCGGCCTATTACGACCAGGCCAAGGCCCTGCTCGAAGGCGGTGCCGACGTCCTCCTGGTCGAAACCATCTTTGACACGCTCAATGCCAAGGCGGCCATCTTCGCCATCGACGAGCTGTTCGAGGACACCGGCGAGCGCCTGCCCATCATCATCTCGGGTACCGTGACAGACGCGTCCGGCCGCATCCTGTCGGGCCAGACCGTGAGCGCTTTCTGGCATTCGGTGCGCCATGCCCACCCGCTGGCCATCGGCCTGAACTGTGCGCTGGGCGCCACGCTGATGCGCCCCTACATCGAGGAATTGACCAAGATCGCCGGCGACACCTTCGTGAGTTGCTACCCTAATGCCGGCTTGCCCAACCCCATGAGCGACACCGGTTTCGATGAAACGCCCGCCGTCACCGGGGCGCATGTCGAAGACTTTGCCAAGGCCGGCTTCCTCAACATCGCCGGCGGCTGCTGTGGCACCACGCCGGACCACATCGCCGAGATTGCCAAGAGGGTGAGCGCTTACAAACCTCGGTGCCTGCATGGAGGCACGCAGGGATTTTTGTCCGCACTACAGGCCTGAGTCATGACCCAAGACAGTCTTCCGGCGGTTCCAGCCGCCACGGCCCCGCGACGCTATGCCGGCGCTTCGGCCCAGGAGCGTCAGGCCCAACGCCGCGAGCGCCTGCTGGAGGCCGCCTTCGACGTCTTTGGCCGGGAAGGCTATCTGCGCGCCACCATGCGCCTCATCTGTGCCCAGGCGCGCCTGACCGAGCGTTACTTCTACGAGAGCTTCGCCACGATGGAGGAGCTCTTCGTGGCCGTGCACCGGCGGCAATCGGCTGCAGTCGGCTCGCGCATCATGGCGGCCGTGCTGCAGCAGCCCGACGACGGGGTGGCCCAGACCCGTGCGGGCCTGACGGCCTTCTTCGAGTACATCAAGGCCGATCCCCGTTGCGCGCAGATCCTGCTGACCGATGCCGTGACCACGGGCATGGCCAACCCGCAGAACCTCAACGCCAAGGTCTCCCAGTACGCCGACCTGCTCAAGGAGCGCCTGGGCCGACGCTACCCGGCCATGAAGGGCCAGCTGGAGATGGAGTACATCGTCGGGGGCTTTGCCGGCATGATCATCCAGACCGCGTCCCTGTGGGTGCAGCGGGGCTTCGACACGCCGATCGACCGGCTGGTGGACCACAACGTCTATGCCTGGATCGGGCTGCACGAGTGGTTGAGCAAGGCCAGCGCCGCAGCATCTGACAAACAGGCCGATCAGAAAGTTTGAATATTCAAACAGTCATTTCAAACGATCGTTTGAGGTTTTCACCGATGGTTTTTTGAACGCGGCTCGCTAATCTGAGCCTGTGTGACGCACACACGTTCCGATAAACCATATTGCAAGTGAGAAACAGCATGAAGACGCTCAACCGTGAAGAAATCTCCCAAGTCAGCGGCGGCGAAAGCCTGATCGACGCCATCCACCGCGCTGAGTGGAACTCCTACGGCGTGCCCCTGGTCAACGCCGCGATCTTTGCCTACAACCTGTTCGCCACCACCAAGCTGCCCTACGCTCAGAAGGTGCCTAAGCCCGCCTAAGCTGGTTCGGCAAAAAAAAGGGGGGCCGCAAGGCCCCCCAATACTTTCACCCCTAGAGATCGATCGTGCCGGGCTCCTTTCAGCCCAACATGCTGGCACGGTGGCGAGCCACGGCCTTGCCAAAACTGGAGTCTGACCAGGTGTTGGCCAGACGCGAGCGCCAGTCGCGCCCGGAGCGTGACGGCTTGAACAGCAGCTTGAAGACCTGAGGCGCGATGACCTGGAAGAAGGTCACCAGATCGGCACGGCCCACACAGGGCAACTCGGTGCCGCGCTCCCAGTCGGGATTGCGCTGTTCGAAAAATGCGATGTCGGTTTCTTCACGCTGCTCCTTGGTGATGGGCGTGACATTGTTTTTCAGGCAGTTATAACCATCGCCGAAATCCAGCACCATGGCGTCCTTGTTCAAATAACCCGGGAAGAGCTTGTCACAATAGGCCTGCACGATGTGCTTCATGTGCTCATTCTCGTGCTCGGGGTGCGGATAGTAATCAGGGAAATTACGGGTCAGCAGCAAAAAGGTTTTATAGCCCTTGGAAATGAGAAACCAGTATTGCGGCGTGAACGGATCCTTGATGGCCTCCCACAGCAGGCGCTTGACGAAGGCGGCGTTCATGGCGCGGTTGCCCCAGTACTCCTTCTCCAGGATGGTGTCGCCGCTGAAGATCCCGCGGATCTTCTTGCCGTCGACTTCCATGTGGTAGATGCCCATGGTCGAGAAGCCCACGATGGCGTTGTCGACCTTGCGGCGGATGATGAAGGCGCCGGACTTGCGGCCCAGATCCGCGACGAACTGCTCCAGCGAGGTGTTCTCGTAGTAGCGGCAGAACACCTTGAACATGTCGCGGATGTCCTGCACGGTGATGTGTTCGAGGGTCTGATACCGCGTGTAGATCTTGGCGCTCTTGAGAATGGACATCGAGGACCTCTTTGGGCTGGGCACTGAAGTGCGTTGTCGTTGGAGTCCATTGTTCCGACGACGCCCAAACCCCGGCACCGGGTCCACCCCCGCCACCCCCTGTTCATGGGGTCAGATAACCGTGCTGAAAATCACGGATATTCAAATCGATGTTCTGCGGGCCCCGATAAGGGGATATTCAAACGCTTGTTCGTCTGATATTAAAACGCCTGTTTGGACATGAATCAGGCGTAGGGATCCTCAAAACCCAGTCGGGTCAGGATCTCGCGCTCGCGCGCCTCCATGGCCTGGGCCTCGTCTTCTTCCAGGTGGTCCCAGCCCTGGGCGTGCAGGGCCCCGTGCACCAGCATGTGCGCGTAGTGGCTCTCCAGCGTCTTGCCTTGATCCAGGGCCTCCTGTTCGATGACCGGGGCGCAGATGATCAGATCGGCCATCACCACCGGCTCGTGGGCATAGTCGAAGGTCAGCACATTGGTGGCGTAGTCCTTCTGGCGGTAGTCGCGGTTCAGGGCCTGGCCCTCCTCGGCGTCCACCATGCGCACCGTCAGCTCGGCATCGCTCTCCAGGGCGGCACGCAGCCAGCGGATGACCTTGTGGCGGGGCAGGGTGTCGCGGTGGCGCTTGTCGGCAAATTGCAGGCTCAGGCTCAGGCTGAGGGTGGGCTTCATGCGTCGGGGGCGGTGGGTTCGGGGTGGTGAGAGGCGGACGAATCGGCCTGGTTCTGGGCTCGGTCATAGGCTTCGACAATGCGGGCCACCAGGGGGTGGCGCACCACGTCGGTCGACGTGAAGCGGGTGATCGCGATGCCCTTGACGTCCTTGAGGATGCGCTGGGCCTCGATCAAGCCGCTGCGCGCACCCTTGGGCAGATCGATCTGGCTCACGTCGCCCGTGACCACGGCCTTGGTGCCGAAGCCGATGCGGGTGAGGAACATCTTCATCTGCTCGGGCGTGGTGTTCTGTGCCTCGTCCAGGATGACGAAGGCGTGGTTGAGCGTGCGCCCGCGCATGAAGGCCAGCGGGGCCACCTCGATCAGACCCTTCTCGAACGCCTTGGTGACGCGGTCGAAGCCCATCAGGTCATACAGCGCGTCATACAGGGGGCGCAGATAGGGGTCGACCTTCTGGGACAGATCCCCCGGCAGGAAGCCCAGACGCTCGCCCGCCTCCACGGCCGGGCGGGTCAGGATGATGCGTTGCACCGCACTGCGCTCCAGGGCATCGACTGCACAGGCCACGGCCAGGAAGGTCTTGCCCGTGCCGGCCGGCCCGATGCCGAAACTCAGGTCGTGACCCATGATGTGCTGCAGGTAGCGCACCTGGTTGGGCGTGCGGCCCTGCAGGTCCGCGCGCCGGGTGTGCAGCACCGGCCCCTCGGTGTCGACGGGCTCCTCCGCCCGCTGGGTTGCGTCGGTGCCGGTGGGGCTGCGTCGTCCGCGTCGGCGAGCGTCCTCGCTCAAGGCCTGCGCCACCGCCAGTTGCACCGTCTCGGGGGGCAGCGGGCGGCCGGCCTGGGCGTACAGCGCTTCGAGCAGGTCGATCACCTGCTGTGCGCGTGTTTTGGGGCCATCGACACGGAACTGCTCACCCCGTCGGACCAGCACCACCTGGAAGGCGGCCTCGATGGTGCGCAGGTGCTCGTCCATGGGGCCACACAGGTGGGCCAGTCGCTGGTTGTCCGGCGGAGAAAAGGTGTGGCGCAAGGGCATCGGATCGGGCAGATGGGGGGCAAATCGAAGAAGATGGTCCCTAAATTGTCGCCTGTCATGGCCTTTCATGGGAGCACCATCCCTCAGAATGCCCTGATCCTTCAGTGTCGACAAGGGAAGCAGTCTCGAACATGGCTCAGCAGTGGTGGCAGCGGTGGTGGTCTCGAACGAGTGCGGGGTGGATGCCGACCACGGCCGCAGGCATGCCTGATGAACAGGTGGCCTCCTCGTCGCGCCTGCTGGCTCTGGGCACCTTGCTGCTGGGGCTCTTGCTGGCCTGGGTGGTGGGCTGGGGCGTGGTGGTGCTCAACCGCTCTGCGGGGCACCTGGATGACCCCGCCGATCCGGCCGCCGGTGCGGTGCCTGCCAGCGTCGCCCTGCGGGGCGCCTGGGTGGCCACGGGCGAGGGCACCGTCTTTCCCTCCGGCCAGCCGGCCGAGCTGGTGGCCCTGCCCGACGAGTGGTCGCGTTCGCGCCCCGGTTACCAGGGCAGCGTCTGGTACCGCTTCCATTTTGAAACCCCCACGCAGGCCAGCAGCGAGAACCTGCTGGCGGCCTACATCGACCGGGCCTGCTCGCGTGTCGAGGTGCGCCTCAACGGGCAACTGCTGTACCGGGCCGGCCGCGTGAGCGAGCCGGTCTCCCGTCAGTGCTATCAGTCCCATGCCGTGCCCCTGCCGCAGTTCCTGCTGCGCTCGGGGGACAACCAGCTTGATGTCAAGGTCACTGGCCATCCGCTGGAACAGGTGTCGGCGCGTCAGCGTGCCGGTGGCCTGGGGGCGGTGCGCATCGGTTCCTGGACCGAACTGCGGGCGCGCCAGGACGAACAGATCTTCTGGTCGGTCACGGTGTCGCAGATCATCGGCGGCATCCTGACGGTGCTGGGCATCTTTGCCCTGGGCATGGCCTGGGTGCGTCGCTTGGGTTACCTGGTGTACTTCGGCCTGCTGACCCTGACCTGGGCGGTGCTCACCGGGCGCCTGTGGCTCAGTGGCCTGCCGCTGTCCAACCTGGCTGTCGAGATCTCGCTGGCCAGCCTGTTTGCGCCCATGACCCTGTTTGGCGTGAAGTTCCTGCTGGGCTATGCCGGGCACGGTCTGCACAGCCCGGGTGAGCCGCGTGGGGTGCGCATCGTCCAGCGCGTGCTGGTCGCGCAGGTGCTGCTGGCGCCGCTGAGCCTCGTGCTGGGCTCGTCCCATCTCTTCCTGCTCTCGCGGATCTGGTACGTGGTGTTTGCGCTGGAGGTGGTGGCCGCCATCGTCTACTTCCTGTGGCATGCAGGCCGGGCGCGGCGCGCCGAGTTCTGGCTCATGAGCGGCACCCTGGGCGTGGTGGCGGCGCTGGTGGGCATCGAGTTGTTCTTCCAGCATGGTCTGGTGCAGGTCTGGGGCTGGAACGTCACCCACTTCGTCATGCCCATTCTGTTTGCGGCCGTGTCCTTCCGCCTGATCCAGGTTTATGCCCGAGCCCTGCAGACGGCCGAGGGCGCGCGTGCCCAACTGGAGCGGCGTGTGCAGGAGATCAGTGGCGAGATCGAGCGCAACTTCACGCAGATCGCCGAGTTGCGTGTCGAGCAGATCGCTGAAAAGGAGCGCAAGCGCATCGCCGCCGACCTGCACGATGACCTGGGCGCCAAGCTGCTGACCATCGTGCACACCAGCGACAACGACCGCATCTCCACCCTGGCGCGCGAGGCGCTTGAAGAGATGCGCCTGTCGGTGCGCGGCCTGACCGGGCGGCCCATGCGCCTGCCCGACGCCCTGGCCGACTGGCGTGCCGAGGTCGTCATGCGCCTGGGTCAGGCCGGCATCGAGGTCGAGTGGCGTCACCCTGATGACGTCATGGACGAACCCCTGTCGGCGCGCACCTATGTGCAGACCACGCGCATCATCCGCGAAGCCGTCAGCAACATCATCAAGCACAGCCAGGCCTCGCATGTGGTCATCACGACCGAGGTGGGCGCGCATGACTTCCAGATCGCCGTGCAGGACAACGGCAAGGGCATCCCGCTGGAGCTCGATGGCCGCCTGGACCGTGGTCACGGCATGGCCAGCATGAAGCACCGCGCCAAGCAGCTCAACGGGCAGTGCCTGGTCGAATCGGGGCCCGGATTTGGCACCGTGATCCGCATGACCCTGCCGCTGGAGATCGATTCCGTCGCATCGGCGCTAACACACGGCGCATCGGGCGCGCCAAGCGGTGTCGGCACTGTTAGCATTCCCAAACATCCCCGCGCAGATTGATGCTGCGCTCATTTGATGAAGAGGCCCTGGCCATGAAGCACATTCTCCTGCTCGAAGACCTGCCCGAGATCCGCGCCTGGCTCAAGACCCTGGCGCTGCAGGTCTTCCCCGGTGCGCAGATCAGCGAAAGCGCCCGTGTCCACGATGCCCTGCAACTGGTCAACGCCCAGCGCTTTGACGTGGCCATGCTGGACCTGGGTCTGCCCGATGGTTCGGGGGTCGAGGTCGTTCAGGCCCTGCGCGACAAGCAGCCCGATGTGCAGTCGGTGGTGGTCACCATCCATGACGACGACGAGCACCTGTTCCCCGCCCTGCAGGCGGGTGCCTTCGGTTACCTGCTCAAGGAGCAGTCGCGCGAACAACTGGCCGAGCAACTGCAGCGCATCGCTCAGGGCGAGCCGCCGCTGTCGCCCTCCATCGCCCGCCGCGTGATCCAGTACTTCACCGCCCAGGCGCGCATGGCGCCCCAGCAGCCCACCGGCAACGAGGCCGATTCGGTGACGCCGCATGTGCAGCTGACCGACCGTGAAAACGAGGTGCTGTTGCGCGTGGCCAAGGGCTTCACCCTGCCCGAGATCGGCCAGCAGCTCAATCTGTCGCGCCACACCATTGCCGACTACGTCAAGCAGATCTACCGCAAGCTCAATGTGTCCTCGCGTGCCGAGGCCGCCCTGGAAGCGCAACGCCTGGGTCTGTTCCGCCGATGATCTCCCGTTTGAGCGGGGTGCTGGCCGACAAGGCCCCGCCCTCGGTGCTGATCGATGTCGGTGGTGTGGGCTATGAGGTGCAGGTGCCCATGAGCACCTTCTACAACCTGCCCGAGCTGGGTGCCAAGGTCACGCTGCTGACCCAGTTCATCGTTCGCGAGGACGCGCAACTGCTCTATGGCTTCCTGACGGCCGCCGAGCGCGAGTCCTTCCGTGAGCTGATCAAGATCAGCGGCGTGGGCCCGCGCATCGCGCTGGCCGTGCTCTCGGGCCTGAGCTCGACCGAGCTGGCCCAGGCCGTGGCGGGGCAGGATGTCTCCCGCCTGACCAAGGTGCCGGGCATCGGCAAGAAAACGGCCGAGCGCCTCTTGCTGGAGCTCAAGGGCAAGGTGGCCCCCGCCCTGGCCGCGCCGGGGCTGGCGGTGGTCGGTGATGTGCCCTCCGACATCCTGCAGGCCCTGATCGCCCTGGGCTACTCCGACAAGGAGGCCCAGGCCGCGCTCAAGCAGTTGCCTGCCGACATCGGCGTCAGCGAGGGCATCAAACAGGCTCTGCGTGCCTTGTCACGATGAAATTCACCCCTGCGGTTCTGCAAGCGCCCCGGTTCAGGGCATGATGTGAGGCTATGCGTTTCAAGCGTCTCTTGATGGCGGCCCGCTGGGTGGCCGCCCTGATACCGGCCGCCGTGGCCTGGACGTCCTCCGTGGCGGCGGTCCAGGGGGCTGTTCACGTGCCTCCCGCACCCGCCCCCAAGGTGGCGCCGGTTGTGAAACCTGCCGCGCCCAAGCCGGCGGTGACGGCTCCGGTCGCGTCGCCCAGTCGCCTCAGCACCAAGCCCGAGATCATGGCGTCGCCGGCCCCGGTCACCCCGCCCGTGCGGCCCGCTCAACTGGCGTCGATCAGTTCGGTACAGGCCTTCTGTGACCAGGCGGTCAAACGCATGCCCAACGTCACCATGTCGATGTGCGCGCGGGCCCAGTTGAGCAGCAATGGCGGTCGATCGGTCTGGGGGCGCCCCTTCTACCAGCGTGATGTGGTCTCGCCCAACCCCACCCTCAAGGTGCTGGTCATCGGGGGCATCCACGGTGATGAGCTGTCCTCCAGCGCGCTGGTGCTGCACTGGATCCAGCAGGCCATGCAGACGCCTTCCAATGTGCACTGGCGTTTCGTGCCCCTGATCAATCCCGATGGCCTGTTGCTGGATTCGCCCACGCGCACCAATGCCCGCGGTGTGGACCTCAACCGCAACTTCCCCACCCCCAACTGGGACAAGGAAGCCGCCTATTACTGGCGTGACCGCACCAAGAACGACCCCCGTCGCTACCCGGGGATCAAGCCGCTGTCCGAGCCCGAGAGCCGCTGGATCCACGACGAGATGGAGCGCTGGAAGCCCAATCTCATTGTGTCGGTGCATGCCCCGTATGGGGTGCTGGATTTCGACGGCCCGGCCGTGGCCCCCCAGCGCCTGGGGCGCCTGTACCTGGACCAGGTCGGCATCTTCCCGGGCAGCCTGGGCAACTTCGGTGGCGTGCACAAGCGCGTGCCGGTGGTGACCATCGAGCTGCCCAGTGCCATCCGCACCCCCCAGGAGCCAGAGATCCGCCAGATGTGGCTGGACCTGCTGCGCTGGATGGGCGAGCGGCTGGGCGCGGGCTGATCTCGCCCGCCCCAGGTTTGCGCTGGCTCAGCGCGGGGCCGGCGAGGCCTTGAGCCCGGACAGGATGGTCAGCAGGCGCTGCAACTGGATGGGCTTGACCAGGTAGTGGTTGAAGCCTGCCTGCAGCGCCCGGGCGATGTGGTCCGGCAGGGCATCGGCACTCAGGGCGATCAGCGGCATGCGGCGCGTGGGGTGGTGCGAGCGCAAGGCCTTGCACAGATCCAGCCCACTGCCGTCGGGCAGATTGATGTCCACCAGGGCCACATCGGGCAATTCACCCTGGATGGCCGCCAGCCCATGCGAGGCCGTGGCAAAGGACGACAACTGCACCTGCGGGTAGGCCGCGAACAGCGCTTCCACGAGGCTGCGGTTGAGGGCGTTGTCCTCGACATGGATGATGCGCAGCGGCGGCAGCTCAATGCCCATGGCCGGCGCGTGGGCGGGCTCGGGCTGGCTGTGTGCGGGGTGGGGGTCGGCCAGCGGCAGGTTCAGCGTGAACAGGCAGCCCTTGCCCAGCGCGCTGCTCACGGACAGAGTGCCTTCCATCAGCTCGGCCAGGCGTTGTGCGATCGCCATGCCCATGCCCTGGTCGCCATCGTCAGCCAGCAGGGCGCTCGGGCCCGAGCCCGCAAAGGGCTGGAACAGGCGGGCACTGTCGCCGCCATGCAGCCCATCCCCCGGGTGGCTGACCTCGATCAGGGCCCGGCCAGCATCGCCGACGCGGCGGCATGCCACCCAGACGGTGCCGTCTTGCGGGCAGTGGCTGATGGCAAAGCGCAGCAACTGGCTCAGGATCTCGCGCACATGGATGGGGTCGGCCCAGGCCACGGGGGATTCGCCTTCGATGACCAGGGTGACCCGACGCTCGCGGGCGGCGGCCTCCAGGGCATGGCAGGCATCCTTGCACAAGGGCGGCAGGCTCAGACGCTGCGCATGCACGGGCAGCACGCGGTCTTCGGCGTGGGCCAGTGTCACGGCTTTGTCCAACAGTTGCAGCAGCTGCTGGGCCGCCTGCTGGATGTTGCCGATCTGGCGGTGGGCATCACCACTCGTGGCCAGGTCCATGTCCAGCAACTGGGCAAAGCCCGCGATGGTGTTGAGCGGGCCGCGCATGCCGTGGCTGAGCTGCCCCAGGAAGGTGGTGCGGCGGGCCAGGGCCACCTCGGCCTCCAGGCGCCGTTGATGCTCCTGCTGGGCACTGCGCTGGGCGCGCAGGTCGGTCAGGATCTCGATGTAGCGGTCGATCTTGCCATCGGGCCCGGGCAGGGGTTGAACGGTGCGCTCCACCCAGAAGGCTTCACCGTCCTTGTGGTGCTGGCACATGGGCACGCGCTCGACGCCTTCACCCTGAGAGATCAACTGATTGATGCGGGTGACGGCGTCGGCGTCGGTCTGGGGGCCGCTGAGCAGCTCTTCGACCTGGCGGCCATAGGCATCCTGCAAGGCGTAACCCGTCAACTGAGTGAAGGCCGGGTTGGCCCAGCGGATGCAACGTTGCTCGTCGCAGACCAGCACCGCATCGGTGATGCGGTCGGCCATGAGCGCGAGCTCCTGGTTGGTGGCCTGCCCCCGTGCGGGGCGGGCGGACGGC
>NZ_DASUIT010000090.1:0-15439 GCF_036279655.1 Aquabacterium sp.
GGCAGGACTTCCCTGTGGTGCTCCCCATGGGCTTGTGCCGTGGAACTCGCTCCGCGGCTGACGCCGCTGCACTCGGGCAACCACGGCAAGCATGTTCACGAAACGCGCTGGCGCGCGCCAAGCCCATGACTGCGCTCCTCGGCACCCACAAGGCGCCCGGCCGCGTGCCCCTTCACCCCGCGCCCCGCGCTGCATCGCAAAAACGCAAGATCTCGGCGCATGTCACCACATGCCTCATTCCTGGGCAAGGCCGTTCCAGAGCGCTGAACAACAAAAAAGCGCCCCGAAGGGCGCTTTCTGAGCGGCGATCAGCCAGGAAATCAGCGGTTGCTTTCCTTGAAGATCACCCAGTCGCCATTGATCTGACGCCAGGTCAGGGTCTTGAGCGTGCTGTCCTTGTAGTCCTGCGAGTTGTAGACCTGCTTGAACGAGGTCACCACGTACTGACCCTTGGCCTCGGCCTTCACGTCATCCACGCGGATCTCGATCGGGCCCGCCTTACCCACCAGACGGCGGCGCTCGGTGATCCACTTGGCCGAGGACATGCGCGCAGGCGCAAAGTCCTTGGCATAGAAGGTCATGTACTTGTTGACATCCTTGGCCATCCAGGTGGCCACCCAGTCACGCAGACGCTGCTCCACCGTCTTGACCGCCGGGGCCATGGACGCGGGTGCCACAGGCGCCGGCGTCACGGCAGGCGCGGCCACGGGAGCGGCCTTGACCGGCACGGCCATCTTGCGGGCACGCTCGTCCAGCTCGGAGCGGGCGGTCGAACTGATCGCCACGGTGCTGGCCGGGCAACGCTGAGCGGCGTCTTCGGCGGCCTGCCAGTTGGCGGCCAGCTCGGCAGAGCCGTCATCGGTGCGGGTCAGGCCCAGCGTGGGCACCAGGGTGTTGGTGGCAGCGTGCGTGCGGGCATAGGCCAGCAGCAGGTCATGCTCGGCATTGGCGTAAGCCCGCTTGGCCGTGTAGAGCTCGTTTTCGGCGTTCAGCAGGTCCAGCAGGCTGCGCTGACCGATGTCGAACTGCTGACGGTAGGCGTCACGGGCCTTCTCGATGGCCAGCACATTGCGGTCCAGTGCGGTCAGTTGATCCTGCAGCTTGCGGATGTCATTGTGGGCAATGGCCACGGTCTGACGCACATCGCGGCAGGCCTTGTCGCGCAGATCGGCCGCCTGGCTCACCAGATCGGCGTACTGGCGCACGCGGGCTTGATCGGAGCCCCCGTTGTAGAGGTTCCAGTTCAGCACGATCTCGCCCACGGAATCGCGGCGCTGGCCGACGATGCCATCCATGTTCTTGCCGAAGGCGGTGCGGGCACGCGCCTCGACCTTGGGCTGGAAGGCGCTCTGACGGGCTTCGGACTGGCGCTCGACCGAGCGCAGGTTCTCGATGGCGGCGCTGACGCTGGCATTGCGCGACAGGGCCTGAGCCACGGCGTCGGCGCTGGTGCCGGCCACACCCTTGTCCAGTTGGCCCTTGACGGGCTCTTGCCTGGCTTCCGGCGCTTCACCCACGACGCGCAGGTAGCGCGACGAGACATCGTGCAGGTTGGCCACTTCGGTGGTCAGATTGGAGTCTGCCAGTGCCAGACGGGCATTGGCTTGCTCCGAATCCACACCACGGCCGACACCGGCCTTGACCTTGGATTGCAGTTGATCAAAGGCGTACTTGTGCTGGACGTAGTTGTCTTCGGCCAACTCGACCAGGCGGCGGTAACGCTGCACATCGATGTAGGCACGTGTGGCTTCCAGGGCGGTCTCTTCCGAGGCATTGAGGAACTCGAAGTAGCGGGTCAGACGGGCATGGCCCAGGCGCTCGACTTCCTTCTTGGTCGACAGACCATCCCACAGCACCTGGCTGACGCTCAGGCCCACGCTGGCGCGGTTCACGCCCGCACCTTCATTGGGGCTGCGGCCACGGATGTTGTCATAGCCTCGGCCACCGTCGGCCGACAGATTGACCTGGGGCAGCAGGCCGCCACGGGCCACGTCGACCTCATTGGCCGATGCGCGCAGGGCATTGAAGCGGGCCGTGACTTCCGGGTTGTTGGCGATGGCCTTCTGGGCGGCGCCAGCCAGGCCGGTGGCCGATGGGGTCTGAGCCTGGGCGGCCAGGCACATCACGGCCAGGGCGGTTGCCGATACGGCGTTGCGAACGTTCGAGTTGATCACGTAAGGAGCCTCCAGATACGCGCATGCCATCCATGACCGCTACCGCAAGGCAGACAGGATCACAACGCCTATTCGAAAAGTTAGAAAACTGCTGGATTCTTGCACCAAATTGCAAGCAAATGCATATGCGTCTGACCGTCGGTTTAGGGGGTGAACCCATGGATGGTCAAGTCTGCCTGGAATCAGCCGACATTCTGATGTCTACTATCCCGACCAACCGTTGCACCCCATCGTGATCAAGCGCTGTCCCATTTTGCATGCGATGCAGCCTTCTCGTCCGGGGAAGGGGTGGCTTTGCGTCTGATGCACCCTAAAACAGGACAGGCCCTGGCCCTGCTCCTGGGGGCCATGTTGTTCGTCAGCAACGCGCTGGACGGACCACGACTGATGCAGGCCGCGCAACGGCAGGGGCCGGCCGCGGTGCAGCGCGCGCAGTCGCTGATCGACGTGATGCAGACCGACGCGAGCGCTGACGAAGTCGACAAGCTCAAGTCAATGAACAACTTTTTCAACCGGACGATCCAGTTTCGCGATGATCGGGACAACTGGGGTGTGGCCGATCAATGGACCAGTCCGATGGAATTGCTCAACCGCGGGCAGGGTGATTGCGAGGACTACGCGATCGCCAAGTACTTTTCCTTGATTGCGTTGGGCGTTTCTCCTGCCAAGATGCGCATGGTGTACGTTCGCGCTCAGGTGGGCGGCACGATTCAAGCGCATATGGTTCTTGCTTATTACCCCGAGCCCACGGCCGAGCCTTTGATTCTGGATAACCTCATCACGGAGTTGCGGCCGGCCTCACGCCGGCCCGATCTGGCGCCGGTGTTCAGCTTCAACGCCGAAGGTCTCTGGCAAGGGGTGGGTGGATCATCGGCAGGCGATCCGGTCGCCAGGCTGTCCAAGTGGCGCGATGTCCTGAGCAAAGCCAAGGCCGAGGGGTGGTGGTGATGGGACGTCGTTCTTCACAGGAGGCGACATGTCGCTGATTCGTCAGATCTGGTTGCTGTTGGCCATCACCTTGCTGATGGCCTTTCTGGGCAGTTTCGGTGTCTGGATGGCCTCGTCTCGGGGCTATCTGGAAACCCAGTTGCGCCTCAAGAACGCGGACAACGCCCAGTCGCTGGCCTTGAGCCTGTCGCAGCAGAAGGGCGATCTGGCCCTGATGGATCTGGCCGTGTCCGCGCAGTTCGACACCGGCTTCTACAAGCAGATTCGCCTCAAGGATCCCGCCGGGCAGGTCATGTTCAATCACGAGGCCGACCCCAAGACGGCAGTGGAGTCCGCACCGGCCTGGTTCGTGCGCATGGTGCCCATCGACTCGCCGGTGGGTGTGGCACAGGTCACCGACGGCTGGCGTGCGCTGGGCTCGGTCGAGGTGGTCAGCCACTCCGGTTTTGCCTATGACCAGCTCTGGCGCGGCAGCCTCAAGACGGCCACCTGGCTGACGGTGCTCGGTGCGCTGGCCGGTCTGGTGGCCTCCATTGGCGTGCGGGGCATCCGTCGCCCGCTCGATGCCACGGTCGGGCAGGCCCAGGCGCTGATGGAGCGTCGCTTCATCACGGTCGACGAGCCGCGTGTGCCCGAGCTCGCGCGCCTGACCCAGGCCATGAACATGGTGGTCTCGCGTCTGAAGTTCCTGTTCGAGGAGCAGGCCGGTCAGGTCGAGCAATTGCGTCAGCAGGCCCATTGCGACACCCTCACGGGGCTGGCGCATCGTCGTCACTTCATGGGGCAGTTGCAGTCGGCACTGGCCAGCGAGGATGGCCCCGCCACGGGTATGTTGTATCTGGTGCGCCTGATGGATCTGGCAGGGGTCAACCGCAGCCTGGGCCACCGGCAGACCGATGCCCTGCTGCAGCGCCTGGCCCAGTTGCTTCTGGAGGTCACGCACGGCATTCCGGGCGCATCGGTGGGGCGCCTCAACGGCGGGGATTTCGCCGTGTGCTTGCACGAAGGTGCGACCCCCCTGCCTCAGCCCGAATATGTGGCCGACACCCTCAAGCGCTTGTTCGCCGAGCAGGCCGTGGTGGCACAAGCCGTGGTGGGGGCCACGCACTGGTCGCGAGGGGTGCCCATGACCCAGGTGCTGGCGGCGGCCGACTCGGCGCTGGCCCGTGCGGAAAGCCGTGGCAACTTCGCGGTCGAGGTGTCTGAACTGGCCTCGGGGCAGCATGCCGCCCTGGGTGAGGACGAATGGCGTCGTCGCCTGGGCGCTGCCCTGGCTGAGAACCGCGTCCAGCTGGTGCGCTTCCCCGTGATCAATGCGACGGGCGGGCTGGTGCACCATGAGTGCCCGATGCGTCTGCAACTGGAGGCGGGCGGGTCCTTCGAAGCCGCAGCCTACTGGTTGCCCATGGCGCTGCGTTGCGGTCTGATGTCGCAGATCGACGAGGTGGCCGTGCGCATGGCGCTGAGCGACATCGCCGCCGATGGCATCCCGCGCGGAGTCAACCTGTCACCGGCGTCCCTGAGTGACAGCGGCTTCCTGCCACGCCTGCGGGCCGAGCTGGCGGCCTCGCCGGTGGCGGCGCGCCTCTTGTGGCTGGAGGTGGCCGAGAGTGCCGCGCTGGAGCGCTTTGCCATGGTGCGCGAGCTGTGCAAGCAATTGCGTCCGCTGGGCGTGCGCATTGGCCTGGAGCACGCGGGTGAGCGTTTGACCCGCATCGAGTTCCTCTTCGAGGCCGGGCTGGACTATGTCAAGCTGGACGGCTCGATGGTGCAGGGCCTGGCCCATGACGCCGCCCGACGCGCTTTCGTGTCCGGCACTGCCAACATGCTGCGCAGCCTGGGTCTGGCGGTCTTCGCAGAAGGGGTCAGTGATCCTGACGATCTGGCCGCCCTGTGGCCTTGCGGTATCGACGGCGCCACCGGCCCCGCCGTCCGCCTGCCGGCCTGATCAGCGTTCGCGCAGGGCGTAGGCCTTGGCCTTGAGCACCGGCTTGAGCAGGTAGGACATCACCGTCTTCTTGCCCGTCAGGATGTCGACCTCGGCGATCATGCCGGGGATGATGGGCATCTTGGCGCTGAAGTTGGCCTGTTTGGTGCGCACCCGCACGACATAGAAGGTGTTCTGGCCGCGCTCGTCGGTTTCAGTCGAGGGACTGATGTTGTCCACCACGGCGTCCAGCCCCCCATAGATGGCGAAGTCATAGGCCGAGAACTTCACGGTGGCCGCCTGACCGGGGTGGATGAAGGCGATGTCCTTGGGGTTCACGCGCGCTTCGAGCACCAGGGCGTCATCCAGCGGCACGATCTCGACGATGTCGCGACCGGGTTGCACCACGCCGCCCACGGTGTTGGCCAGCAGGCGCTGCACGCGGCCCTTGACGGGCGACTTGACCTGGGACTTGTCGACCTTGTCGATCAGGGCCACGGCGCCTTCATTGAGGGTGTTGAGTCGCGCCAGGGTTTCGGACAACTCCTTGCGCGCCTCGTTGCGGAAGGACAGCTCGGTCTCCTGGATCTTGCGTGAGGCTTCGCTGATGGCCGCCAGCACGCGCGAACTCTGGGCTGCGGCCTGCTCCATGTCGCCTCGGCTGCGAGAGACATCGCGCTCCAGGCGCAGGACCTCGACTTCAGAGACCGCGCCAGTGGCCAGCAGGGGCTTGGTCTTGGCCAGCTCCTGTTGCGACAGATCCAGGCTGCGGGCGGCGGATTCGCGACGCGCGCGCATCTCGCTGAGCTCCTGCTGGCGCTGTGCCAGTTGCTGCTGGCTGATCGAGATCAGGGCGGCCAGCTCGGAGCGCTTGGAATCGTAGAGCTGCTGTTCTTCGTTGATGACGTTCTGCTCTTCGGGCTTTTCGGGCTCGGGCGGCACGAAGGTGGTGCCTTCGGCCAGGGCCTTCAGGCGTGCCAGCTTGACCTTGAGCGAGAAGGTCTGGGCAGCGCTTTCGCGCACGCCCGAGGTGGCCCGGGTCTCGTCGATCTTGAGCAGCAACTGGCCGGCTTCGACCACCTGACCCTCCTGAACCAGGATCTCGGAGACCACGCCACCGTCCAGGGCCTGGATCACCTGCAGCTGTTTGGAGGGCACGACCTTGGCTTCGCCCTTGGTCACTTCGTCGACCTGGGCAAACGATGCCCAGACGATCAGTCCGACCACCAGCAGCAAGGCCGTGCGCACCAGGGTCTGGGCACGGAAGGTGGCCTCGGTGGACATGACCGCATCGGCCTCGACCTCGAAGCCGTGCATGCCGGCTTCCTTGGCCGTTGCAGCAGTGGCGCGCGGTCCGGTGAGGGCATCGAGTGCACGGTCGGTGAGTGGCGCGAGGGCCTTGCGGATGGCCTCCAGCAGGGCCAGGATCTTGAAACCAGCGTTGATCAGCATCTTCATGGGAGGGTCCTTCTCACGAAGCGCGGGCAATGCGACCGGCGGCCAAGGCCTGCATGATCCGCTCGCGCGGGCCATCGGCCACGATCTTGCCCTGGTCGACCACGATGACGCGGTCCACGAAGGACAGCATCGAGGTGCGGTGCGTCACCAGGATGACGGTCTTGCCCTGGGTGAATTCGGCCATGCGCTGGGTGACGTAGGCCTCGGTCGAAAAGTCCATGGCACTGGTGGGTTCGTCCAGCAGCAGCATGGGTGCGTTGTGCAGCACGGCGCGCGCGATGCCCACCCCCTGGCGTTGACCGCCCGAGAGCAGTTCGCCACGCTCGCCGACCTGCATGTCGAAGCCCTGGGGGTGGCGGTGAACGAAGTCGGCCATGCCGGCCATCTCGGCGGCGGCCACAATGGCGTCATCGGTCGCGTGGGGCATGCCGAAGGTGATGTTGTCGCGCATGGAGCCAAAGAACAGCGTGACGTCTTGAGAGACATAGCCCAGGTTGCGACGCACATCGGCCGGGTCGAGCTGACGCATGTCCACACCGTCGAGCAGCACGGCCCCCTGGCTGGGCTGGTAGAGGCCCAGGATCAGTTTCTGGATGGTGGTCTTGCCCGAGCCCACCTTGCCGATCAGGGCGACCTTCTCGCCCGGCTTGATCTTGAAGCTCAGGTCCTCCAGCGTGGCGTCCTTGCGGTTGGGGTAGGCAAAGGAGACGTGGCGGAACTCGATCTCGCCCGTGAGCTCGCGGCGCTGGATGAAGGTCTTGCCTTCGGGCCGCTCCACCGGCTTCTTCATGATTTCTTCGAGCGATTCCAGGGCGGTGCGGGCACCCTGGTATTGCATCAACAATCCGACGATCTGACCGGCCGGCGCCAGCGCGCGGCCCGCCAGCATGTTGACGGCGATCAGGCCGCCCATGGTGAGCTGCCGGTCGGCGATCAGGTAGACCCCGATCAGCACGATGCTCACCGAGACCAGTTGCTGCAAGGTGGCCGTGCTGTAGAGCGCGGTTGATGACAGGCCGCGCATCTTGACGTTGATGCCCGACAGGAACTGGTTGGCGCGCTCCCAGCGGGCCTGGATGACGCCCTCTGCGCCCTGGGACTTGATGGTCTCGATGCCGGTGAGGCTCTCGACCAGAGTGGCATTGCGCTGGGCCGAGGCCTGATAGGTGGTCTGAGACAACTCGTGCAGACGGTGCTGCAGCACGTAGCCGGCCACCAGCACGATCACGAACACCAGGATCACCGGCAGGATCAGCCAGGGCGAGATCCAGGCCATCACGATGATGAACAACAGGGCAAAGGGCAGGTCGATCAGCGCCGTCACGGTGCTGGCGGCGATGAAGTCGCGCACCTGCTCGAAGCCGCGCAGATTGGACGCGAAGGAGCCGACCGACTGTGGGCGGTTTTCCAGGCGCATGCCCAGCACGGCCTCCATCAGGCGGGCCGAGATCTTGACGTCGATGCGCGCGCTGGCCTCGTCCACGAAATGGCTGCGCAGCAGGCGCATGAACAGATCGCCCCCCAGCACCAGCACCACGCCGATGGCTAGCGCCCACAAGGTCTCGACTGCATGGTTGGGCACCACACGGTCATAGACATTCATGGAAAACAGCGGAAAGGCCAGGGCGAAGAGGTTGATCAGCAGCGCGGCCCAGAGCACGTCACGGTAGACAAAGCGTTGGGCCAGCACGGCGCTCCAGAACCAGTGGCCCGATTTGGTGGCCTTGATCTCGGGCGTGCGCTCGTCAAAGCGGAAGTGCGGTCGGGTGAACAGGGTGACACCGGTGTAGCGCGCGGCCATCTCGTCGGCCGTGAGGGTGACACTGCCTTGACCGGTTTCGGGCATCAGCACCTTGTAGCGCGCCTCACCATCGCGGCTCAGCAGGATGCAGGCGTGGTTGTTCTTGAGGATCAGGATGGCCGGCAAGGTCAGCGGGTCGATGTCGGCCACCGCCACGCGTTGCACTCGGGCGGCCAGACCGGCTCGGGAGGCGGCCCGCTCGGCCAGAGTCAGGGTCAAGGGGCCCTTGTCCAGGGGCAGCCCGGCGGCCAGCGAGGCGCGTGATGCCGCCACGCCATGCAGGCGGCAGACCTCGACGAGGCAGTCCAGCAGCGGATCCGGTGTGATCAGGTCTTCACGCAGGCGCAGCGGTGCGTGGGGTGTCGTGGCAGGCGTGCCGGATCCTGACGTGTCTGCAGTGTCATTCATGTGCCTGATCCATGCTCCGGTGACCGGAGCGAGTGAGATTGATCAACGGATATCGGCACAATGCATGCCGAATTGACCGGTGGCGCGGTCGGCGAAGAAACGCTCCAGCGTCATCTTGACCGTGCGGAAGGCCAGATCATCCCAGGGGATGTCGGCTTCGCGGAACAACTTGGCTTCGATGGTCTCGGGGCCCGGGTGGAAATCGGTGTCCAGCAGGCGAGCCCGGTAAAAGAGATGCACCTGCCCGGCGCTGACCACATTGATCACGGCATACAGGCCTTGCAACTCGATGCGGGCACCGGCTTCTTCGTCGGTTTCGCGGCTGGCGCCTTCTTCGGTGGTTTCTCCCAGCTCCATGAAGCCGGCAGGCAGCGTCCAGAAGCCCTTGCGGGGCTCGATGTTGCGACGGCACAGCAGCACCTCGTCACCCCACACGGGCAGGGTGCCAACCACATTCAAGGGGTTGACGTACTGGATGTGTCCGCACGCGGGGCACACCGCACGATCCCGGTTGTCATCGGCCGGGACGCGGTGTTCGACGCGGGTGCCGCACATGGGGCAGTGTTCGATTCGCCGGGAAAAATGCATGACTGCCAGTGTAGGGCAGACTAAGGTGTGTGATGGCGTCGCACACGTGGCGAAAACGCCTCCATCACCCGCAGGGGCTGGCCGTGGTGCCAGAACACCGAGGCGCGTGCGCGCTCGGGCGCCCGGGTGATGGCGGGCGCAGCGCTGCGCATGCCGGGCAGGCCTTGCCATTGGCGACGTGCGCGGCCCTGTTCTGGTCCGCCCCGTCGCCACAGATGGGGGGCCAGCGGTTCGCGCTGGACGCGGGCGTGGCTGAAGAGCAACTCGGCCAGCGGGCGGGAGCCCAGGCCCTTGAGGGCTTTCCAGGGGCCGCGCAAGGAGCGGCAGGAGGTCACGCTGCGTGCCCAGACCATGGGCTGGCCCTCGACCCGCAGGATCACCTCACGCACATGCCCGGCGGTCAGCCCCCCCAGGGCGCGGCGCTCGGCCGGCCACAGCCGCCGCGTGCCCTGGTGCTGCACCAGCACGTCCACCGGCCCCAGGGCGCGCAGCCGCGCCGTGAGCGATCCGGGCGCGGTCAGCCAGCGGCGCAAGGCCGGACTGACGTCGTGGCGAGGCCAGGGTGCGCGGTGGGCGCGACGTCGTGTGGCGGGGGTGCATGAGCGCGGTAGCATCGGGGCGGCATCATAGCGGTCCCCCGTGAACCATGGTTTCTTCCAACCCTTCCTTGTCTCGCGTCCAACCCTCTCCCGAGGACTGGCTGATCCCCCAGTGGACCTCGCCTCAGCCCCGTGTGGGGGCCCTCATGACGACGCGATGTGCGCCGGGCGGCGCACCGGGTCTGGCGGTGGAGGCGGACGATCCCTACGCGGCGTTCAACCTGGGGGACCATGTGGGGGATGCCGCGCTGGCGGTGGCAGAGCGTCGCCAGGCTCTGGCCCGGTGTGTCGGAGGCCGGCCGGTCTGGCTGACGCAGGTCCATGGCGCCCGCGTGGTGTCCCTCGCCAGCGACGCTCGCAGCGGCGCGGTGCGTGTGGACGGGCAGGTCTGGCACGGCGAGCCCATCGAGGCCGACGGCAGTTGGACCCGTGAGCCCGGCCTGGTGTGCACGGTCATGGTGGCCGATTGCCTGCCGGTGCTGCTGGCAGCGCCCGAGGGCCGTGGTGTGGCGGCCCTGCACGCGGGCTGGCGGGGCCTGTGCGGTGCCGGGCCGCAGATGGCCGGGCAGGGCGTGATCGAGTCAGGGGTGCGGGCCCTGTGCGACGGCGTGGGTTGCGATCCGCATGAACTGCAAGCCTGGCTGGGGGCCTGCATCGGTCCGGGTGCGTTCGAGGTTGGGGCGGATGTGCTTCAGGGCTGTGGTGCCGACCCGATGCGGGCGCATCCGCGCTTCACGGCGGTGGTCGGTCGGCAGGGCAAGTGGTGGGCCGATCTGGCCGGCCTGGCCCGGGATCGCCTGGCAGGCCTGGGGGTGCGCGATGTCAGTGGCGGGGCCTGGTGCACCGTGTCATCCCCGGCCCGGTTCTTTTCCTTCCGCCGCAGCCGGGTCACCGGGCGGCAGGCTGCCTGCATCTGGCTGAACGCCCGGGCCTGATCCCTCGCTGGCTGACTCGGCCTGAGCGACCTGCGCAGCAGCCGCGTCCTGCGCGGCCTCGGCCGCTCTCCGGGCACGTCGACGGGCCGGGGTGCCGAGCAGGTACATGACCAGTGCCAGGGGCGCGATGCCATAAAGCAACAGGGTGAAGAAGGCGCCCAGCAGGCTGCCGTTGGGGGCGGTGGCCTCGGCCAGCGTCATCATCACGGCCACATACATCCAGGCAATTGCAACGATCCACATAGAGAGACAGCAGTCGGGTTGGTCCGTGTGGGTGCCGAGTTTGCACCATCTCCGGCGGCAACTGAGGTGGGCGTCCGGAATGGGCCTGGATGAAAAGCGCGCAAAAAGCATCCGAGGTGGTTTCTGCCGCAAATATCTGACGTCAGAATACGGACACAAGAGGTGTGCAAGATGGTTCGAGCACACGAGAGACAGTGTCCAAGAGGAAACACATGGCAGCAACTCCCCGGCGCCGCAGTGCGACAGCCGACAAGACTCCCGCAACGCCCAGCAAGTCCACTCCATCGTCCCCCAGGACACCTCGGTCTTCGGCCCGCAAGGCCGCGCCATCATCACCCCCTCTGACACCTGAAGCCCTGCAAGGCGCGGCCGCGCAGATGAGCCAGGCCGTCGAGGCCGTCAGCAAGGATGTCGGGCAGTCGGTCAAGAGCCTGGCCAGCCTCAATGTGCCCAGCGACACGCTCCAGCAGATCCAGCAGGACTATCTGCAGCAGGCGACCGCGCTGTGGAACCAGTCCCTGGAAAAGCCCCAGGACATGGTCTTGAACGATCGACGCTTTGCCGCGCCCGAGTGGAAGAACTCACCTGGCAGCGCCTTCATGGCGTCCATGTACCTGCTCAACGCCAACACCCTCAAGCGCATGGCCGACAGCCTGCAAGGTGATGCCCGTTCCCGCGAAAAGGTGCGATTTGCGGTGCAGCAATGGGTTGAGGCCGCGTCGCCAGCCAATTTCCTGGCCTTTAACCCCGAAGCCCAGAAGAAAGCGCTGGACACCAAGGGCGAGAGCCTGGCTCAGGGCCTGACTCACCTGGTCAATGACATCCGTCAGGGGCACATGTCCCAGACCGATGAGACGGTCTTCGAAGTGGGGCGCAATGTGGCCACCACCGAAGGCACCGTGGTCTTCGAGAACGACTACTTCCAGCTCATCGAGTACAAGCCGCTGACCGACAAGGTGCACGAGTTGCCCTTCCTGTTCGTGCCGCCGTGCATCAACAAGTACTACATCCTGGATCTGCAGCCCGAGAACTCTCTGGTGCGCTACCTGCTGACGCAGGGCCACCGCGTCTTCATGATCAGCTGGGTCAATGCCGACGAGGCGCTGGCCACTTCGACCTGGGACGACTACACCGAGCAGGGTGTGATCCGCGCCATCGATGCGGTCAAGGACATCACTGGAGCCCCCCAGATCAACGCTCTGGGCTTTTGCATCGGCGGCACGCTCCTGGGTGGGGCGCTGGCTGTGCTGGCCGCACGAGGCGAAAAGCCCGTGGCCAGCCTCACGCTGCTCACGGCCTTCCTGGACTTTGCCCAGACCGGCATCATGGACATCTTCGTGGACGAGCCCATGGTGCGCATGCGCGAGATGAGCATCGGCGCTGAGAGCCCGCAGGGCGGGGGGCTGATGAAGGGCGGTGATCTGGCCGCGACCTTCAGCTTCCTGCGCCCCACGGATCTGGTCTGGAACTATGTGGTGGGCAACTACCTCAAGGGTGAAACCCCGCCGCCCTTCGATCTGCTGTACTGGAACAGCGACAGCACCAATCTGCCCGGCCCCATGTACTGCTGGTACCTGCGCCACACGTATCTGCAAAACGACTTCAAGGACCCGGGCGCCGTGACCGTGTGTGGCACGCCGCTGGACCTGCGCCGCCTGGACATGCCCACCTTCATCTATGGCTCGCGCGAGGACCACATCGTGCCCTGGGACAGCGCTTATGCGTCGACCCGACTGGTCAGCGGTCCCAAGACCTTCGTGATGGGCGCGTCGGGCCACATTGCCGGTGTGATCAACCCGCCGGAAAAGAAAAAACGCAGTTTCTGGCAGAGCCCGTCCAGTCAGCGCCGTCTGCCGGAGACCGCCAGCGAGTGGTTGCAGTCGGCACAGGAGCAGCCTGGCAGCTGGTGGCCGACCTGGGCCGCGTGGCTGGAACAGCACAGTGGGGGCTGGGTGAAGGCGCCGGCACGTCCCGGGCATAGGGACTATCCCGCTATCGAGCCCGCGCCAGGGCGTTATGTCAAGAAGCGGGCGTGATTTTTGCGCGTGCCCCTGGTATTGTTGATCCTCCCCCCTGAATCGGGGGGAGTTCCTGAAGGAGACCTTGATGACTGACATCGTGATCGTTGCCGCTGCACGCACCGCCGTGGGCAAGTTTGGTGGAACCCTGGCCAAGACGCCGGCGGCCGACCTGGGGGCACTGGTGATCCAGGACCTGCTGCGTCGCACGGGCCTGAAGGGCGAGCAGATCAGCGAAGTGATCATGGGGCAGGTGCTGCAGGCTGGATGTGGCCAGAACCCGGCCCGTCAGGCCGTGATCAAGGCCGGTTTGCCGCAGGCCGTGCCCGCCATGACCATCAACAAGGTCTGTGGTTCGGGTCTGAAGGCCGTGATGCTGGCGGTTCAGGCCATCCGTGATGGTGATGCCGACATCGTCATTGCCGGTGGGCAGGAGAACATGAGCCTGTCGCCGCACGTGGTTCCCGGATCGCGCGATGGTCAGCGCATGGGCAACTGGCAGATGGTCGATTCGATGATCAACGATGGCCTGTGGGACGTCTACAACCAGTACCACATGGGCATCACCGCCGAGAACGTGGCCAAGGCGTACGGCATCAGCCGCGCTGACCAGGATGCCCTGGCCCTGGCATCGCAGCAGAAGGCGGCCGCCGCCATCGAGGCGGGCCGCTTCAAGGACGAGATCGTGCCGGTGGTTCTGCCCCAGAAAAAGGGCGACCCCATCGTCTTCGACACCGACGAGTACGTCAACCGCAAGACTTCGGCCGAGGCCCTGGCGGGCCTGCGCCCAGCCTTTGACAAGGCGGGCTCCGTGACCGCGGGCAATGCCTCGGGCCTCAACGATGGTGCGGCGGCCGTGATGGTGATGAGTGCCGAGCGCGCCAAGGCCCTGGGCTTGCAGCCCATGGCACGCATCGCGTCCTATGCCAGCGCCGGTCTGGATCCGGCCACCATGGGCATGGGCCCGGTGCCGGCCTCGCGTCGCGCTCTGGAGCGCGCTGGCTGGAAGGCCTCGGATCTCGATCTGCTGGAAATCAATGAAGCTTTTGCGGCACAGGCCTGCGCCGTGCACAAGGAAATGGGCTGGGACACCAGCAAGGTCAATGTCAATGGTGGTGCGATTGCCATCGGGCACCCCATTGGTGCATCGGGTTGCCGCATCCTGGTGAGCTTGCTGCACGAGATGCAAAAGCGCGATGCCAAGAAGGGCATCGCCTCGCTGTGCATCGGTGGCGGCATGGGCGTGGCCTTGACCGTCGAGCGCTGATCGTTTTTTTGCAAGGGGGTCACGAAGCTGTCGGGTGCCCCCCGTTCTTTCAGAAGTTTTCCCCAAAGAGGAGTATTCACAATGGCTCAAAAAGTGGCGTACGTGACCGGCGGCATGGGTGGCATCGGCACCGCGATCTGTCAGCGTCTGCACAAGGACGGCATGATCGTCATCGCCGGTTGCGGCCCCAGCCGCGACTTCACCAAGTGGCTCGACGAGCAGAAGGCGCTGGGCTACACCTTCTATGCGTCGGTCGGCAATGTGGCGGACTGGGATTCCACCGTCGAGGCCTTCAAGAAGGTGCGTGCCGAGCATGGCCCGGTGGACGTGCTGGTCAACAATGCGGGCATCACCCGTGACGGCATGTTCCGCAAGATGACCAAGTCCGATTGGGACGCGGTGATGGACACTAACCTCAACAGCCTGTTCAATGTGACCAAGCAGGTCATTGACGACATGGTGGACAAGGGTTGGGGGCGCATCGTCAACATCAGTTCGGTGAATGGCGAGAAGGGTCAGTTTGGTCAAACCAACTACTCGGCAGCCAAGGCCGGCATGCATGGCTTCACGATGGCGTTGGCACAGGAAGTGGCCAACAAGGGCGTGACGGTCAACACCGTGTCACCGGGTTACATCGGGACCGAGATGGTCCGCGCGATCCGTCAGGATGTGCTGGACAAGATCGTGGCCACCATCCCTGTGAAGCGCCTGGGTACGCCGGAGGAAATTGCCTCGATGGTGTCGTGGGTGTCCAGCGATGAAGCTGGATTTGCCACGGGGGCTGATTTCTCGGTCAACGGTGGTTTGCACATGGGGTGATGAGGGGTTGAACTCCTTGTTGGCCTTCAAACCCGGCTTTGGCCGGGTTTTGTTTTTTTGGCTTTGGCGGGGGAGCGTGGGTCGCGGGCCGAGGGGGCCTGTAGGCCAGGCTTCACGGGGGCGGTCCCGCTGCGCGGGACACACCTGCGCTGCTCGCGTCGTGGTGGCGTCGGGGAACTCGCTGCGCGGCTGGCGCCGCTCCGCTCGGACAACCCCGACGAGTCAGTTCTTGAAGCGCGCTGCGCGCGCCCACC
>NZ_DASUIT010000091.1:0-13766 GCF_036279655.1 Aquabacterium sp.
AGCCTCCGGTCCTCGGTCTCAAGGGCGCCCGGCAGATGTCGATGAACAGCTTGGACGGTTTGGAAGTGAAGCGTCCTTGCTTGTCTCCTCCTGGCACAACATCTGTGCTTTCAACGGGCCCTACAGGGCCCGTTTTTTTGGATCGTGCCATGCAGCCTTGTCGTGAACTTTTGCCGAAAAAGCCCGCGCCAGCCCCCTTTGTTCGAGGCATCGCCGCTCGCGCCTTGCCCGATGATGGCTTCACGGCATGTCGTATGTGTGCCGCCCATACCGCCACAGTCCGGCCCGCACGGCCCTAGACCATCATGTTTGTCGCCATCGGTTACATCCTCTGCCTCGGGTGCATCTTCGGGGCCTACGCCATCCACGGCGGGAACATGGGCGTGATCATTCATGCCATGCCAACGGAAATGATGGCCATTGGTGGAGGTGCCATTGGCGCCTTCCTGGTGAACAACCAGCCCAAGACCGTCAAGGCTGTGCTGCGCGCCTTCGGCCCGCTCTTCAAGGGCTCCAAGTACAGCAAGGAGCGCTACATGGAGCTGATGGCCATGCTCTACGAGGTCTTGCAAAAGATCCGCAAGGAAGGTCTGATGTCCATCGAAAAGGATGTCGAAGACCCCCACAACTCGGCCCTGTTCGGCAAGTACGCCACCGTCGGCCATGACCACCACGTCATCGAGTTCATCACCGACTACCTGCGCATGATGGTGTCGGGCAACCTCAATGCCCACGAGATCGAATCCCTCATGGACAACGAGATCGACACACACCACCACGAAGGGCACAGTGCCGTGGCCGCCGTGGCCCGCCTGGCCGGTGCCCTGCCGGCCTTCGGTATCGTGGCCGCCGTGCTGGGGGTGGTCAACACCATGGGCTCGGTGGGTCAGCCGCCCGCCGTGCTGGGCGGCATGATCGGCTCGGCCCTGGTGGGCACCTTCCTGGGCATCTTGCTGGCCTACGGTGTGGTGGAACCCCTGGGGGGCCTGATGGAGCAAAAACTCGACGAAGGCACCAAGGAATTCCAGGTCATCAAGACCACCTTGCTGGCCAGCATGCAGGGCTATGCCCCGCAAGTGGCCGTGGAGTTCGGCCGCAAGGTGCTGTACTCCACCGAACGCCCGACCTTCGTGGAGCTCGAAAACCACGTCAAGGGCAAGAAATAAGCCCCCACACCCCAGACAGGTCACTCCGTCATGGCCGGCGATTCCAAAAAAGTTCAACCCATCATCATCAAGCGCATCAAGAAGGGCGGCCACGCAGCGCATGGTGGTGCCTGGAAGATCGCTTACGCCGACTTCGTGACGGCCATGATGGCCTTCTTCCTGCTGATGTGGCTGCTGGGCTCGACCACCGAGGGCGACAAGAAGGGCATTGCCGACTACTTCAACTCCCCCCTGAAGGTCGCCATGTTTGGCGGCAGTGGCTCGGGGGATTCCTCCAGCGTCGTCAAGGGTGGCGGCAAGGACCTCACCCAGACCAGTGGCCAGGTCAAGGAAGGTGAAGTCGACGCCAAGAAGCGCTCCTACAACCTGCAGGCCCTCAAGGCCATGCGGGAGCAGCAGGCCCAGGCCGAGGCCGAGCGGCTGAAGGCCCTCAAGAAAAAGGTCGAGGAAGTCATCGCCAACGACCTGCGCCTGGCCCAGTACCAGTCGCAGCTGCGCCTGGACCTGACGGCAGAAGGCCTGCGCATCCAGATCGTCGACGACCAGAACAGGCCCATGTTCGACAGCGGAGACGCCTATGTCAAAGGCTATATGCAGGACCTGCTGCGCGCCATCGGGGTCGTGCTCAAGGAAGTGCCCAACAAGCTGACCATCGAAGGACACACCGACGCCAAGGCCTTCAGCTCGGGGGACCGAGGCTACAGCAACTGGGAGCTGTCGGCCGACCGGGCCAATGCGTCGAGACGAGAGCTGATTGCCGGAGGACTGCCGGGCGACAAGGTCCTTCGGGTCCAGGGCCTGGCCGCCAGCATGCTGTATGACCGAGAGAACCCTGAAAGCCCGCTCAACCGGCGCATCAGCATCATCGTGATGAACCGCGAAGCCGAAGACCGCGTCTTCAAGGCCGCCGAGGTCGAAGGCTCGGGCCCCCCCACCGAGGAAGAAGGCATCGACATTGCCCCCACCAATTGACTCAAGGCTCGCGCCGAACGGCCGATAACCTTTTCGATAGAAGACCTCTACGGGAACCGCTGTAACCCCGCACCGCATCAAGGAAGCGCCATGACCACCCCGAACACCGACATGAAGTTTCTCATCGTGGACGATTTCTCCACCATGCGCCGCATCGTGCGAGGTTTGCTCAAAGAAATTGGCTACAACAACGCTGAAGAAGCGGAAGACGGTGCCATCGCTCTGAACATGCTCAAGAACGGCAGTTTCGACTTCGTGGTGAGCGACATCAACATGCCCAACATGAACGGCTTTGACCTGCTCAAGGCCATCAAGGCCGACGACAAGCTCAAGGCCCTGCCGGTGCTGATGGTCACGGCCGAAGCCCGCAAGGAAGACATCGTGCTGGCCGCGCAATCGGGCGCGGCGGGCTACATCGTCAAGCCCTTCACCAAAGCCACTTTGGAAGAGAAGGTGCAAAAAATCATGCAAAAACTCACGGCCCCCGCCTGATTGGGAGAATCTGCGATGCAGCTGGAAGAATTGCCCCCCATGACGATGCCAGCGGCATCGCCCGAAATATTCCAGCAACTGGGCACCCTGACACGCCAGTTGCACGACACGCTGAACATGCTGGGCGTGCTGCCCAAGCTCAAGGACACGGTCGACAACCTGCCCGACGCGCGCAGCCGCCTGAACTACATCGCCACCAAGACCGAGCAAGCCGCCGAAAAGGTGCTCAATCTGGTGGACGATGCCAAGGCAGACCAGAGCCACATTGCCACCGAGACCCGCAAGCTCGCGGCCCTGATCGTGGCAGACCCTGTCAAGGCGGTGGCCAGCGGCGCGGTGCTCAACTTCGTGCAGGACGTGGAGACCACCACCCAGCGCGTGGACCAGCATCTCACCGACATCATGATGGCGCAGGACTTCCATGACCTGACCGGTCAGGTGGTCGCCAAGGTGGTGACGCTGGCCAATGATCTGGAGGCCCAGCTTGTGAAGTTGCTGGTGCAGGCGGCACCTCCCGAGCAGGCCCACAAGGTCGAAGCCGCCCTCACCGCGCACTCGGTGATCGAGCCTCACCTGAGCGGCCCGGTGGTGGACGCCGAAGGTCGCACCGACGTGGTCACCAACCAGGGCGAGGTCGACGACCTGCTCGCCTCTCTGGGCTTCTGATCCTGCCCTTGTGCCTCAGGACGCCAGCAAGGCTTCCCGCACCAGCGGCACCTGACGGCGCGAGACGACCAGCCATTCGCCGGAGTCTCGCACCTGCACCGCCCACCCTTCCGTGCCATCGGGGTCATCGCGTCGCTCCAGACGCTGCATGGCCGCCCGGGCCACGAGGGCATTGCGGTGGATGCGGATGAACGCCTCACCCAGACGCTCCTGCAAGTCACTGAGCGAATCGTCGATGACATAGGCGTGATCGACCGTGCGCAGCGTCACGTACTTCAGTTCGGCCTTGAGGTAGAGGATGCGGGCCACCGGCACCCGCAGCACCCGGCCTCGCTCCTGCACCACCAGGGCTTCGGGCGCCACGGTGCCTGTCGCTGACAAGGGTGTGCTCTGCTTGCGGCAGCGCATCACGGCCTGTGCCAGGCGATCCTGTCGCACCGGCTTGGTCAGGTAGTCGCAGGCCTCCAGCTCGAAAGCCTTCAAGGCATGCTCGGCATGCGCCGTGACGAACACCACCAGCGGTGGATGCGACAAGGCTCGGATCTTGTCGGCCAGACGCAGGCCATCGGGCCCTGGCATCTGGATGTCCAGAAAGCACACATCGGCCTCACCGGGGTGAGCCTCCAGCCAGGCCAGCGCGGCGCCGGCTTCGGCGCATTGGGCCACCACGCTCACCGGCTCTGACAAACGCCCCAGCAAAGCCACCAGACGTTGCCGGGCCAGGGCTTCGTCATCGACCACCAGGGCCCGCAAGGGCACCCCACGCTCAGCCGTCATGGCGCCACTCCTTGAAAGGCCATGAGCAGCGCACCACATAGCAGGCCTGCGACATGCCCGGCGCCAGAGGACGAGGCCCTGCCTCGAACTGCGCCTCCACATCGTGCATCAGCAAGAGCCGCTGGCGCACATTGCGCAAGGCGATGCCATGCCCTCGCCGGCCCTCGGGCACGGTCAGCGGTACCCCGGCCGGCAGCGAATTGCTGATGGTCAGCACCACCCGCTCGCCCTGGCGCTCGGTCGCGATCGACACCCAGCCACCCGCAGGGTCCACCTCCACGCCATGGCGCACGGCGTTCTCGACCAGGGGTTGCAGCAGCAGCGTCGGCACCAGCGCAGGGCTCACCTGCTCGTCCAACTGCCACTTCACCGCCAGGCGCTCACCAAAACGCAATTGCTCGATGCCCAGGTAGCGACGCGCCAGATCGACTTCTTCCCCCAGGGTGCTCTGAGTGGCCGGCGACGCCAGGGCCCGCCGGAACAGTTCGGCCAGATCCTCCAGCACGGACTCGGCCCGTTCCGGATCGATCTGCACCAGCGCGATGGCCGTGTTGAGGGTGTTGAACAGGAAATGCGGGCGGATGCGCGCTTGCAGCTCCACCAGACGCGCCTGGTTCTGCTCGGGCAAGGCGCGCCCCTGACGCTGACGCAGCCAGGCCAGACATACCGCCGCCACAGCCGCCCCCGTGCTCACCGGGCCCGCCCAACTCCACCAGGAGACGATGCCACCCGCCAGCCACCAGTTGATCAAGGCCATCTGGGCGTGACCATAGGCCCCCGCCAGGGCCCCCAGGGCACACACCGCGCCCCACTGAGCGGCACCACCCAGCCGGCCCAGGACACGCTTGAGCAAGCACACCAGCACCAGCCACAAGAGGCAGCCCGGCAGGGCCACGGCCGAGGCGTACGCCCAGGCACTCACCCACTCCACGGCCGTGTGGACACCATAGAGAGAGCCCAGGCACACCAGGGCCTGCACGCCGACCAGAACGCGCAGCACCACCCCCACATGACAGACATCAAAGTGGCTGGGCAAGGCAGCCCCCTCGGGCCTCGACCCCGTGCTTTCAAAGCCGGTCGCCGCCCACATCGTGGGGGCGCGAAGAGGGTCCAGATCACCGGCGCCGCTCACAAGTGGTTCTCTCTCTTTAAAATCCATGGTTTGCACATTCTGCGTCAAGCGCGCCTTGCCATGAGCTCCAATCAACTCGACAAAAAGTCCCAAGCCTGGTCGGCCCTGTTTTCGGAGCCGATGAGCGACCTGGTCAAGCGCTACACGTCCAGCGTTTTCTTTGACAAACGCCTGTGGCAAGCCGACATCCAGGGCTCCCTGGCCCACGCCGAGATGCTGCATGCCCAGGGACTGATCAGCACCGACGACTGGGCTGCCATCCAGAAAGGCATGGCCCAGATCACGACCGAAATCGAGGCGGGCAGCTTCGAGTGGAAGCTCGACCTGGAAGATGTGCACCTCAACATCGAGGCCCGACTGACCCAACTGGTGGGCGACGCTGGCAAGCGCCTGCACACCGGCCGCTCGCGCAACGACCAGGTCGCCACCGACGTGCGCCTGTGGCTGCGCAGCGAGATCGACGAGATCGGCCTGCTGCTGACCGCCCTGCAGACAGCCCTGGTGGACGTGGCCGAGCAGAACGCCGACACCATCCTGCCCGGCTTCACCCACCTGCAGGTGGCCCAGCCCGTGGCCTTTGGTCACCACCTGCTGGCCTATGTCGAGATGTTCGCCCGTGACGCCGAGCGCATGATCGACCTGCGCCGCCGCGTGAACCGCCTGCCCCTGGGCTCGGCCGCCCTGGCGGGCACCAGCTACCCGCTGGACCGCGAGCGCGTGGCCCGCACCCTGGGCTTCGAGGCCGTGTCGCAAAACAGCCTGGACGCCGTCAGTGACCGCGACTTCGCCATCGAGTTCACCTCGGCGGCCTCGCTGGTGATGGTGCACGTCTCACGCCTGTCGGAAGAGCTGATCCTGTGGATGAGCCAGTCCTTCGGCTTCATCGACCTGGCCGATCGTTTCTGCACGGGCTCGTCGATCATGCCCCAGAAGAAGAACCCCGACGTGCCTGAGTTGGCGCGCGGCAAGACGGGCCGTGTGGTCGGCCACCTGATGGGCCTGATCACCTTGATGAAGGGGCAACCCCTGGCCTACAACAAGGACAACCAGGAGGACAAGGAGCCCTTGTTCGACACGGTGGATACGCTCAAGGACACGCTGCGCATCTTCGCCGAGATGGCGGCGGGCATCACCGTCAAGCCCGAGGCCATGGAGCGCGCCGCCAAGAAGGGTTACGCCACGGCCACCGATCTGGCCGACTATCTGGTCAAGAAGGGCCTGCCCTTCCGTGATGCCCACGAGGTGGTGGCTCATGCGGTCAAGGACGCCATCGCGACGGGGGTCGACTTGTCCGAGCTGCCGCTGAGCACGCTGCAGACCTACAACGCGACCATCGCCGAGGATGTGTTCGAAGTCCTCAGCCTGCGGGGCTCGCTCAATGCCCGCAATCTGCTGGGCGGCACGGCGCCGGCTCAGGTGCGGGCGCAGGTGGCGCGGCATCGGGCTCGGTTGGCTTGAGGCCTGATTGAGCGCTTTGGCGTGAGAGCGCAGGGCTGGGGCGGCGGGGGCCTGTCGTTCGGGCTTCAAGTGGGTGGTCCCGCTGCGCGGGACTCCCTTCCGGTGCTCGTCAGGAGGCAGCGTTGGCGAACTCGCTGCGCGCCCTGCGGGCTCTCCGCTCAGACAACGCCAACGAGTTTGAGCTTGATGCGTGCTGCGCACGCCTGCCTCCCGCCTCCGCTCCTCAGCACCCACTCAGGCGCCCGCCCGACAGGCCCCCTCCGCCCTTGATCGCCCTGCTGGTGGCATGCATAGACCCCAAGCGCGTTCACGACGGCATGGCGTATCGGGCTCGTCGCATGCCACCAGTGGGGCGATGAAGGGCCGAGGGGGGCTCTGGCCGGGCGCCTCGGGGGCGCCGAGCAGCACAGTGTCGAGGTGGGCGCGCGCAGCGCGCATCAACAACTGACTCGTCGGGGTTGTCCGAGCGGAGCGGCGCCAGCCGCGCAGCGAGTTCCCCGACGCCACCTCGACGCGAGCAGCGCAGGTGTGTCCCGCGCCGCGGGACCGCCCCCGTGAAGCCCGGACAGAGCCCCCCTCGGCCCGCGCCCCACGCTCCCCCGCCAAAGCGCACCACACCTTGTCGCCCCCCGGAATTTCCACTCGCTCTTGCGCCAGAACAAGCCCCTTCAGCACCACTCGCGCTAGCCTGCACGGACATCGTTTTCCCGCTGAGCACACACCATGTCCGAACCGCTTGTCTGGTCTGAAAGCCTCTCCCTGTCCATGCCCGTCATGGACACCGTCCACCAGGAATTCGTCGACCTGCTGGCCATCGTGCAAGCGGCTGACGACGATGCTCTGCTGCCCGCCTGGCAGACCCTGATCGACCACACCGACGAACACTTCGCCCGCGAAGACCGCTGGATGGAAGCCACCGGCTTTGCCCCAGGCAACTGCCACAGCACGCAACACGCCGTGGTGCTCAAGGTGCTTCGTGAAGGCGCCCTGCGCGGCGCACAAGGTGATCTCGCTCCCATCCGTCAGATGGCTCACGAGCTGACCCTGTGGTTCCCGCACCATGCGCAAAACATGGACGCCGGCCTGGCCCTGCACCTCAAGAGTGTCGGCTACGACCCGGAAACGGGCGAGCTGAGCAGCCCCCAGGCCCTGCCTCAGGAAGCCATCACCGGTTGCGGCACCCACGCCTGCAGCGATCAGGCACCGGCCGAACCGGCCGCCGCCTGACCCCGCGCATCAGCCGCGCAGCGGCATGACCTTGCCAGTGGCCTCCTGGGCCACCACACCAAAACGCTCGCGAATGCGACGCTCGATGCCCTCGGCATCCAGGCCCTGAAGCGCCAGCAGCTTGGCCGGATCGCCATGCTCGATGAACTGGTCTGACAAACCCAGCATCAGCAAGGGCACGACCACACCCGCCTGGCTCAGCGCCTCGGCCACGGCCGAGCCCGCCCCGCCCGCCACACAGCCTTCTTCGACCGACACCAGCGCATCGTGGCTGCGTGCCAACTCCAGCAGGAGCTCGGTGTCCAGCGGCTTGATGAAGCGCATATTGGCCACCGTGGCGTCCAGCGACTCGGCCGCCTGCAAGGCGGGGTACAGCAAGGTCCCGAAAGCCAGGATGGCCACGCGGGGGCCCGCTGAGGTCTCTGCCCCACGGCGGCAGACCTCGCCCTTGCCCCAGGGCAGGGCCTGCAGCGTGGGCTCGACCGCCACGCCTGCCCCCGCGCCACGCGGATAACGCACGGCCACCGGGTGGTTCTGCTCAAAAGCGGCCGTCAGCGCCTGGCGGCACTCGTTCTCGTTGGCCGGTGCGATCAGGCTCATGTTGGGAATGCAGCGCACGAAGGCGATGTCAAACGCCCCCATGTGCGTGGCCCCATCCGCACCCACGATGCCCGCCCGGTCCATGGCGAACACCACCGGCAGGTTCTGAATGGCCACGTCATGGATGAGCTGGTCATAGCCCCGCTGCAGGAAGGTCGAATAGATCGCCACCACGGGCTTGAGACCCTCGCAGGCCAGACCGGCCGCAAAGGTCACGGCATGCTGCTCGGCAATGCCCACATCGAAATAACGCCCGGGGTACTTCTGATGGAACTCAACCATGCCCGAGCCCTCGCGCATGGCCGGAGTGATCGCCACCAGGCGGGTGTCATGGGCCGCCATGTCGCACAGCCACTGACCAAAGACCTGCGTGAAGGTCGGCTTGGCCGGCACATCCGTGGCCACGGCCTTCTTGAGGCCCACGGCCGGGTCGAACTTGCCCGGACCATGGTAGGCAATGGGATCGGCTTCCGCCAGCTTGTAGCCATAGCCCTTCTTGGTGACCACATGCAGGAACTGCGGGCCACCCCGGTCACGCAGGTTCTCCAGCGTGGGAATCAGCGAGTCCAGATCATGGCCATCGATCGGGCCCACGTAGTTGAAGCCGAACTCCTCGAAAATGGTGGCAGGCACCACCAGCCCCTTGGCGTGTTCTTCGAGCTTCTTGGCCAGCTCGAACAGCGGGGGCGCATTGCGCAGCACCTGCTTGGCGCTCTCGCGGGCCTGGGCATAAAACCGCCCCGACATCAGGCGTGCCAGATAGCGATTCAGCGCGCCCACCGGCGGCGAGATCGACATGTCGTTGTCGTTGAGCACCACCAGCACATCGGCCAGGCGGCCGTTGTGAGGCACGCCACCATTGTTCAGGGCCTCGAAGGCCATGCCGGCCGTCATGGCACCATCACCGATGATGGCCACCGCCTTGCGGGCTTCACCTCGCAATTGCGCACCCACGGCCATGCCCAGCGCCGCCGAGATCGAGGTCGACGAGTGCGCCGTGCCGAAGGTGTCGTACTCGCTCTCGTCACGGCGCGGGAAGCCGCTCATGCCACCCAACTGGCGCAGCGTGCTCATGCGGTCGCGGCGCCCCGTCAGGATCTTGTGCGGGTAGGTCTGGTGGCCCACATCCCACACCAGGCGGTCTTGCGGCGTGTCGAACACGTAGTGCAAGGCAATCGTCAACTCGACCGTGCCCAGGTTGGACGACAGGTGCCCCCCCGTGCGCGCCACGCTCTGCAGCAGGTACTCGCGCAACTCGCTGGCCAGTTGCTTGAGCTCGTGGCGTGTCAGCCGCTTGATGTCGGCTGGCGATTCGATGCTGGACAGCAAAGGATGGCTCATGCTGGGGTTCCCAAAAAAGTCAGTGTTCGCGATGCACGATGCGCTCGGCCAGTGCCGTCAGCGGGGCACGCAGCGCAGCGTCCAGGCCGCTGTCGATCAGGGCCGACTGGGCCTGCGCGAGCAGGTCTTCGGCCTCGCTGCGGGCCCCCTCCAGCCCCAGCAATCCCACATAGGTCGGTTTGTTGGCATCGGCATCCTTGCCCGCCGTCTTGCCCAAGGTGTCGGAGGGCTGCGTGGCGTCCAGGACATCGTCGACGATCTGGAAGGCCAGGCCCATGGCCAGACCGAAGCGCGTGAGCGCCTCCCAGACCGGAGATGATTCGACCAGATCACCACAGGCCGCGCCCATCTGCACGCTGGCACACAGCAGCGCGCCGGTCTTGCGGCGATGCATGTCCCGCAAGGTGGCCTCGTCCAGCGAGGTTCCCACGCTGGCCAGGTCAATGGCCTGACCACCGGCCATGCCCGACTGTCCGGACGCCCGAGCCAGCACGCGGCACAGCCGCGCCTGCATGGCCGCCGAAACAATCGATCCATCGTCGACCGGAACAGGGGTCAATACCTCAAAGGCCAGCGCCTGCATGGCATCGCCCGCCAGCATGGCTTGCGCCTCGCCAAAACGCACATGCACCGTGGGCTTGCCCCGGCGCAGCACATCGTTGTCCATGCAGGGCATGTCGTCATGCACCAGCGAATAGGCGTGGATCAACTCCACCGCGCATGCGGCACGCAAGGCCGCATCGCGCCCGGCCGCACGGGTCAGAGCCCCCACAGCCTGCGCCGACGCCAGCACCAGCAAGGCCCTCAGGCGCTTGCCGCCATCCAGCACGGCATAGCGCATCGCATCGCCCAGGCCTGCGGGCGCCTCGGCGGGCACCCAGGCATCCAGCGCGGACTCCACCTGTGCCAGCGCCGTGCCGGACCAATCCTTGAAAGCCTGCGAATTCATGCCACGTCCCAGGGCTTGAGTTGACCGTCTTCCAGCACCTTGACCTGGGTTTCCAGGGCATCAAGGCGACCACGGCAGAACGCCAGCAGTTGAGCACCACGCCGGTAGCTCACCAGCAACTGGTCCAGCGGCAAGGCCCCGGTTTCCATGCGACTGACCAAGGTATCGAGTTCGGCCAGGGCCTCCTCATAGCGCTCGGGCAGGGGTGGCAAGGTGCCCTCATCAGGCCCGTGATCGGGATCGGCTTTCTTGGCAGGAGCTTTGGCCATGGGCGGACACAAACGCGACAAAACAACGGGAGCAAGGGGCTGACACACGAGCAGCCCGACATCGGAGGGCACGCCCTCGTCAGGGCAAACGCGTATTCTATTTCGTCAGGGGCGACAGCGGATCGGGCTGGCGAACGGCTCCCCTGAGGCCGGGGCCCCTTGACTGGGGGTCTAGCTAGGGTATTTCCGCGCATCATACCCCCCGAGGGGTACAATCTCCGGTTCCCTTGCTCCTTCGCACCTCATTGGCGAAGGCCATTCGACACCCGTACATGGTTTTTGGAGATCCTGGGGATCATGTCAGATCTGAGTCATGCGCTCGCCTCGCTGCACCGCAGCCAAAGTCAACTGCCCGTGTCGGTCTACTTTGACCAGACACTGCACAACGCGGAGCTCGAGCGCATCTTTCAGTCCGGTCCTCGCTACCTGGGTCACGCCAACAGCGTGCCCGAGGTCGGCGATCACTATGCCCTGCCCCAGGAACACGAAGGCCGCGCCCTCGTTCGCACCCACAACGGTGTCGAGCTGATCTCCAACGTCTGCCGCCACCGGCAGGCCGTCATGCTCAAGGGCCGGGGCAGCAGCCGCCAGGGCAACATCGTCTGCCCCCTGCACCGCTGGACCTACAACCTGCAAGGCGAGCTCATTGGAGCACCCCACTTCGAGCACGACCCCTGCCTGAACCTCAACAACTACAAGGTTCGCAACTGGAACGGCCTGATCTTCGAGGACAACGGCCGTGACATCGCCGCCGATCTGGCCGGTCTGGAACACCGCTTTGCCCCGGGCGGGGACCTCGACTTCTCTGGCTATGTGCTCGACAAGGTCGAGCTGCACGAGTGCAACTACAACTGGAAGACCTTCGTCGAGGTCTACCTGGAGGACTACCACGTCGGCCCCTTCCACCCCGGCCTGGGCAACTTCGTCACCTGTGACGACCTGCGCTGGGACATGGCCCGTGAGTACTCCATCCAGACCGTGGGCGTGGCCAGCACCTTCGACCGCCCGGGCTCCGAGGTCTACAAGGCCTGGCACGACGTCGTCCTGCGCTATCGCAACGGGCAAAAGCCCACGCAAGGCGCGGTCTGGCTGACTTACTACCCCACGCTCATGGTGGAGTGGTACCCACACGTGCTGGTGGTCTCCAACCTCTACCCGCGCGGCCTGAACAAGACCTTGAACGTGGTCGAGTTCTACTACCCTGAAGAGATCGCCGCCTTCGAGCGCGAGTTCGTCGAAGCCCATCAGGCCGCCTACATGGAGACCTGCATCGAGGACGACGAGATCGGCGAGCGCATGGACGCTGGCCGCAAGGCCCTGTTCCTGCGGGGCGACAACGAAGTCGGCCCCTACCAGAGCCCCATGGAAGACGGCATGCAGCACTTCCACGAGTGGTACCGCCGGACGATGGACTTCAAGGGGTGACCCTCGTGCGCGCGGCGGCCAGCAAGCTGTCGGCCGCCTGGATGATGGTCCTGGCCACCGTGCTCTTTGCCGGCATGGGCCTGTGCGTCAAGAAAGCCTCGGCCGAGGTCACCACGGCCGAGGTTGTTTTTTTCCGGGGCTTGGTGGGCGCCCTGATCATGGCCACCCTGGCCTGGTCACAGCGCCTGCCCCTGCGCACCCAGGTCCCGCGTCAGCACCTGTGGCGCGGCGTGGCAGGCGTCTCGGCCCTGAGCCTGTGGTTCTATGCCATGGCCCACCTGCCCCTGGCCACCGCCGTCACGCTCAACTACATGTCATCGGTATGGATGGCGGTGTTCCTGATGCTGCGCCAACTGTGGAAACGCTGGCGTGCTGCCCCCCACACCCCCATCCCGCCCATGCTGCTCGGAGCCGTGCTGCTGGGCTTCGTGGGCGTGGCCCTGGTGCTGCGCCCCACCCTGCAGCGCGATCAATGGCTGCAGGGCCTGGCTGCACTGCTCTCGGGCATGCTGTCGGCCTGGGCCTATCTGCAGGTGGCGGCGCTGGGCCGCAGCGGCGAGCCCGAGCACCGCGTGGTGTTTTACTTCTCGCTCTTTGGCACCCTGGTCGGCCTGCTCCTGATGGGTGGGCGCGCCTTGAGTGACACCCAGGCCTGGGTCTCGCCCAGCCTGTCGGGCTGGGCCTGGCTGCTGAGCATCGGCCTGTTCGCCACCGCCGCCCAACTGGCCATGACACGCGCCTACGCACACGGTCAGCCGCTGGCCATGGCCAGCTTGCAGTACCTGGGCATCGTGCACGCCTTCCTGCTGGGCGTGTGGTTCTTCGATGAGCCGGTCTACACCTTGTCAGTCGTGGGCACGGTGCTCATCGTGGTGGCCGGCATCGCGGCCAACCGCCTCGGAAGCGCCATGCGCAACTGAGTGCGCCGCAGGCGCCTCGGCACCATGGTCATGCTCGTGGTGCAGCACCTGCACGATCGAGCCGATCAGCAGCAAGCCAGCCCCCAGCCAGAAGATCTGCGCCACGGTCTCACGCCAGTGCAGGCGCTTTTGCAACTGGGGGATCAGATCGGCCACGGCCACATAGATGAAGCTCGACGCCGCCACCACCATCAGGTAGGGCAGGTACTCCTGCCAGGGCTCGATCAGCACATAACCCAGCACACCGCCCACCACGGCTGCCAGCCCGGACAAGGCGTTGTACAGCAGCGCGCGTTGCTTGGAAAAGCCTGCGTTGACCAGCACGATGTAGTCCCCGACTTCTTGCGGGATCTCATGGGCAATGATGGCCAG
>NZ_DASUIT010000092.1:0-11583 GCF_036279655.1 Aquabacterium sp.
GGGAACTCGCTGCGCGCCCTGCGGGCACTCCGCTCAGGCAACCCCGACGAGTCAGTTGTTGAAGCGCGCTGCGCGCGCCCACCCCGGCGCTCCGCTGCTCGGCGCCCCCGAGGCGCCCGGTCAGAGTCCCCCTCGGCCCTTGGGTCGCCCCACTGGTGGCGGGCGACGAGCCCGCTGCGTGCCAGGGGTGGCGCTAGCCATGTCAACCACTGCATGCCTCGACCCTGGGCCTACGCATGCCACGAGCAGGGCGACCCAGGACGGAGGGGGCCACTGGCCGGGCGCCTGGGTGGGTGCTGGAGGCGCGCAGGCGGGAGGCAGGCGTGCGCAGCACGCTTCAACAACTGGCTCGTTGGCGTTGTTTGAACGGAGCGCCTGAAGGGCGCGCAGAGAGTTCGCCAACGCTGCCTCCTGCCGAGCACCGCAAGGCAGTCCCGCGCAGCGGGACCACCCACTTGAAGCCTGGCCAGTGGCCCCCTCCGGCCCAGCCCTGCGCTCTCACGCCAAAGCGCTCAACACCATCAGACGATTCTGTTGCATTGATCTGTTGCGTTGATTCGATAATTCAAATATCATTGAAGTATGGAAGAGCAAAACGTCGTCACCTCTCTCGCCGCCCTGGCCCAGCCCGTGCGCCTGCGGGTCTTTCGTGCCCTGGTGGTGGCCGGCCCGCAAGGCCTCACGCCGGGAGCTCTGGCGGAACAGCTGGGGGTGGCCGCCACCTCGCTGTCCTTCCACCTCAAGGAGCTGATGCACGCAGCCCTGGTCACCCAGGAGCGCGATGGTCGACACCTCATCTACCGCGCCGCCTTTGCTCACATGAACGACTTGCTGGGCTACCTCACCGAGCACTGCTGCCAGGGGCAGCCTTGCACACCCACCCCCGATTCCCCCACGGCCCGGGCCACGCGCAAGCGGGCCTGCACCACCTGCTGAAAGGATCCCCCATGAAGCGCTTTCACGTCCATGTCCACGTCACCGATCTGGCCCGCAACATCGATTTCTACTCCAAGATGTTCGGTGCCCAGCCCGCCCGCGTCGAGGTCGACTATGCCAAGTGGATGCTCGATGATCCGGCCGTGAACTTCGCCATCTCCACCCGGGGGCATGGCCACATCGGCGTGGATCACCTGGGCATCCAGGTCGACAACGAGGCCGATCTGCAGGCCATGAAGTCGCAGGCTCAAGCAGCCGATCTGTCCCTGATCGACGAAGGCGCCACCACCTGCTGCTATGCCCAGAGCGACAAGCACTGGATCGTGGACCCTCAGGGTCTGCCCTGGGAACATTTTCAAACCCTGGGCAACATCCCGGTGTTCCGTGAAGGCGAGCCCGCACAGGCCGAGGGTGCCGCGGCATGCTGCACGCCCAAGGTCACTGGCAAGCCGGTGGGCATTCCCGTCAAGTCATCCTGCTGCTGAATGGATCCGGTTTCTGTCATGACCACCCATGTTCTGATCCTGTGCACGCACAACTCGGCCCGCAGCGTGCTGTCCGAAGGCATGCTCAACCACCTGGCCGCCCGGTTGGGCAAAGATGTCAAGGCGCACAGTGCTGGCAGCGCACCCAGTGGACGCCTCAACCCCTTTGCCATCGAAGCCCTGAACCGCGCCGGCATCGATACCTCGGCCTACCGTAGCAAGAGCTGGGATGAGTTCACCACGCCCGACGCGCCCCCGCTGTCCATCGTCATCACCGTGTGCGACAGTGCCGCGGCCGAAGTCTGTCCCGTGTTCTTCGGTGGCAACGGCCAGCCTATCAAGGTGCACTGGGGCTACCCCGACCCGTCCCATGCCGAGGGGGCAGATGAGGGCAAGCGACGCGCTTTTGAACTGACCCGCCAGGCCATTGGCTACAAGATGCTGCAACTGCTGGCACTGCCGCTGGACACCCTGAGCCGGGACGCGCTGCAAGCAGCCTTGAATGAAATCGCTCGCAACTGAGAACGACGCATGAACTCCCCCACCATCGCGCACATGAGCGCGTTCGAGCGTTACCTGACCCTCTGGGTCTTCCTGTGCATCGTGGTCGGCATCCTGTTGGGGCAATGGCAGCCCGAGCTGTTCCAGGCCATTGGCCGCATGGAGATCGCCCAGGTCAATCTGCCCGTGGGTCTGCTGATCTGGGTGATGATCATTCCCATGCTGCTCAAGGTCGATTTCGGCAGCCTGTCGCAGGTGCGGCAGCACTGGAAGGGCATCGGCGTGACCCTGTTCGTCAACTGGGCCGTCAAGCCCTTCTCGATGGCCTTGCTGGGCTGGCTCTTCGTGCGTCAGGTGTTTGCGCCCTACCTGCCAGCCGATCAGCTCGACAGCTATGTGGCCGGCCTGATCCTGCTGGCGGCGGCGCCCTGCACGGCCATGGTGTTTGTGTGGAGCCGCCTGACCGGGGGGCATCCGCTGTTCACCTTGTCGCAGGTGGCACTCAATGACACCATCATGGTGTTCGCCTTCGCGCCCATCGTGGCCTTGCTGCTGGGTCTGTCAGCCATCACTGTGCCCTGGGACACCTTGCTCACCTCGGTGCTGCTGTACATCGTGATCCCGGTGATCCTGGCGCAGGCCTTGCGCAAGGTGCTGCTGGCCCGTGGACAGGCCGCCTTCGATGCGGCCCTGGCGAAGATCGGCCCCTGGTCCATTGGCGCGCTGCTGGCCACGCTGGTGCTGCTGTTTGCCTTTCAGGGGCAGGCCATCATCGAGCAGCCCCTGGTGATCGCGATGCTGGCGGTGCCCATCCTCATCCAGGTCTTCTTCAACGCCGGTCTGGCGTACTGGCTCAATCGCCGGGTGGGTGAATCACACGATGTGGCCTGCCCCTCCGCCTTGATCGGCGCCAGCAACTTCTTCGAGCTGGCCGTGGCCGCCGCCATCAGCCTGTTTGGCTTCCAGTCCGGTGCGGCCCTGGCCACCGTGGTGGGCGTGCTCATCGAGGTGCCCGTGATGCTGCTGGTGGTCCGCCTGGTCAACCAGAGCAAGGGCTGGTATGAACAAGGACAATGCAGAACATGAGCGACGTCACCATCTTCCACAACCCCCAGTGCGGCACCTCCCGCAACACCCTGGCCCTGATCCGCAATGCCGGTATCGAGCCGCAGGTCATCCACTACCTGGAGACCCCGCCGACCCGCACTGAGCTGGTCCGGCTGATCCAGGACTGCGGCCTGTCGGTGCGTGAGGTGCTGCGCAGCAAGGGTGAGGTCTACGACGCCCTTGGTCTGGCCCATCCCGACAGGACCGACGATGAACTGCTGGACGCCATGGTGGCCCACCCCATCCTGATCAACCGGCCCATCGTGATCACGCCAAAGGGCGCGCGCCTGTGCCGTCCTTCCGAGCGGGTGCTCGACATCCTGCCTCGGCCCCAGCAAGGCCCCTTCTCCAAGGAAGACGGCGAAGTGGTGATCGACGCACAAGGGCAGCGCCGGGTCTGATCCGGCCCGAACACAGGCCTAGAATGGCCAGGCTCATTCCTGAAGAGGACACCCCATGGACCTCGTGCTGAAGCTGCTCCACGGCGGCGCTGGCAGCCTGGCCTCCTACTTGGCGGCCCATGTGTTGCTGTGCCTGCTGCCGGCCTTCTTCATCGCGGGCGCCATGGCGGCACTGATTCCCAAGGCCAGTGTCACGCGCTGGCTGGGCCGTCAGGCCCCCGGCCATGTGTCCTACCCGGCCGCAGCCCTGGCGGGCTCATTGATCGCGGTGTGCTCCTGCACCATCGTGCCCTTGTTCGCAGGCATCTACCGCAAGGGGGCGGGCATCGGCCCGGCCATCACCTTCCTGTTCTTTGCGCCGGCGGGCAACATCATGGCCCTGGCCTACACCGGCAGCATCCTGGGTCCGGAGTTCGCGGTGGCGCGACTGGTGCTGTGCCTGCTGTTCGGCATCGGCATCGGCCTGCTGATGGCCATGATCTTCTGGCAGGACGATGCCACGCATGATGCCGCCACCGATGCCCTGTTCGCCCAGCAGGCCAGCATCGCCCCGGCGGCCTTGGGGGTCCTGCTGTCGCTGGTGGCCTTGCTGATCGCCGGGACCCTGAAGTTGTGGCCCCTCACCGCCACGGTGGCCACGCTGGATCTGCCGATCTCCTGGGCCCTATCGTGGCAGGCCACCTTGTTCCAGTGGGTGCCGTTTGACGCAGCCAAGGGGGAGGAAGGGGTGAGCCTGCAGGGCTCGGTGTTGATCGCGCTGCTCTTGCTGATCGCGGCCACCGCCTGGAAGGGGCTGGAGGGCATCGTGGAAGGCGCCAACCGCTGGACCTGGATCGCGCTGGGTCTGGCCGCCACCACCTTGCTGGTGGCGGCGCTGCGCCTGACGCCCACTGCGGCGGGGCTGCAGATCGCGCTCACGGGCCGTGCCTTGGCGGTGGCGCTCGCCCTGTGGGCCGTTTGGCACTTTGCCCGTCAACTGCAGGCCGACGACTGGCGGGCCTGGCTGTGGGAGGCCTGGCGCTTTGTCAAGCAGATCTTTGTGCTCCTGATCGTGGGTGTGTTCGTGGTGGGCATGGTGCGCCAGATCATCCGTCCGGAGTGGATCGAAGCCCTGGCGGGCAGCAACACCGTGCTGGCCAATGCCGTGGCGGTGGGCTTTGGCGTGTTCATGTACTTCCCAACCCTGGTGGAGGTGCCGGTGGCCCGCATGTTCCTGGATCTGGGCATGCACCCCGGGCCGCTGCTGGCCTACCTCATGGCCGACCCCGAACTCAGCCTGCAAAGCATGCTGATGGTGGCCGCCGTGGTGGGGCGCCGCAAGACGGCGGCTTATGTGGCCCTGGTGGCCCTGTTCAGCGTCTGCGCCGGATTTGCGTATGGCACCTGGGTGGATGGGCTGCGCTGGCAGGCGGCCGCCCTGGCGCTGAGTGTGTTTGTGCTCGTTCTGACGGTGGCGATCACCTGGCTGCGCACGCGCAGACGGGCCGATGCGACCACCTGAACGAGATCTCATCGATCCAGGAGAAACCTCATGTTGACTGTCAAGATCCTCGGCTCCGGCTGTGCCAACTGCAAGAAGCTCGAAGCAGTGGCCCGAGAGGCCGCCAGCGCCGCCCACATCGAGGCGGAGTTCATCAAGGTCACGGACATGAAGGACATCCTGGCCTACGACATCCTGTCCACGCCCGCGCTGGTCATCAACGAGAAGGTGGTCAGCAGCGGCCGCATCCCCAGTCAGGCCGATGTGCAGGCGTGGTTGACGGCCTGAGCCGGCCATGTCCATGGATCACGCCACGCTGAGCACCGCCGATGCCCTCAACGCCGGCTGTTATTGCCGCACCTTGAACCCCCACAAGCTTCAACAGCAACTGGAGACCGATCCCAGCCTGGCGGGCATGGCGCAGGACATCGCGCTCACGAGGCCCCACCTGTTTTCGTCGACGGTGGTGTTTTTGTCGCAGGCAGTGGCCGCGCAGATCTCGTCAGTGGTGGCCACGATGGAGCGTGTCATGGCGCTGCCCGCTTACCAGGCGCAGGCGTTGGCACAGGCGCCAGAGATCGCCCGGCGCGACCCCGGTGCCCTGGGCGTGTTCATGGGATACGACTTCCACCTGGGGGCGCAGGGGCCCAGGCTCATCGAGGTCAACACCAATGCGGGTGGCGCGTTGCTCAATGCGGCGCTGGCACGGGCGCAGCAGGCGTGCTGCGAGGCCGTGGACTGGGCCTTCCAGCCTGATCCCGCGCTGGCGCATCGTGAGGACGCATTTGTCGCGATGTTCCGCAGCGAGTGGCAGCGACAGCGTGGCGCCGCGCCCATGGGCTTGGTGGCCATCGTGGACGACAGTCCGAGCCAGCAGTACCTGTCCCCGGAGTTCGATGTGTGCCGCCAGATGCTGCAGCAACGCGACTTGAGCGCGCGTGTGCTCAGCCCCGAGTCGCTCCAATGGCGTGATGGGCGCTTGATGAGCGAGGGGCAGGTGATCGACATGGTCTACAACCGCCTCACCGATTTCTATCTGGTCGAGCCGGCCCACCAGGCCTTGCGTAAGGCCTATGAGGCCGGTGCCGTGGTGATGACGCCGCATCCGCATGCGCATGCCTTGCAGGCCGACAAACGCAACCTCATCGCCTTGAGCGATGTCGCTTTGCTGGCGTCGTGGGGCGTGAGCGAGTCGGATCGCGCCGTGCTGGCGGCGGCGGTGCCTTCGACCCTCCTGGTCACACCGGCGCGTGCCGAGATGCTGTGGACACATCGCCGTCAGTGGTTCTTCAAACCCGTGGCGGGCTATGGCGCCAAGGGCGCCTATCGTGGCGACAAGCTGACCCGGCGTGTCTGGGACGAGATCCAGGCCGGCGGCTACGTGGCGCAGGCCCTGGTGCCGCCGGGCGAGCGCCTGATCGATGTGGATGGCACCCTGGTGGACCTGAAGTTCGACATCCGAGCCTACGCCTATGGCGGGCAGGTGCAATTGCTGGCCGCGCGCATGTATGCCGGGCAGACCACCAATTTCCGCACACCGGGGGGCGGCTTTGCGCCGGTGGTGATCGTGCCCTAGCCGCTGGCGCAGGGGTTAGACTCGGCGCCTTTCCTCCCCTGCCCGATTCCCTGTGATCCCCGTGATGCCCGCCTCGCATCGGTCTGCCCTGCTGCCGCCCCATGACGCTTGAACTCCAGCTCAGGCAGGTCGGTCGTTGCTGGTCGGGGTTGCCCGTCCTGCGCCAGATCAGCCTGCGGCTGTCGGCCGGTGAGCGCGTGGCCCTGGTGGGGCCCAGTGGGGGCGGCAAATCGACCCTGATCCGCTTGATGGCCGGCTCCCTGCGCGCCTCCGAAGGGCAGATCGCGGTCAACGGCCGCGACATGGCCGACTTCAGCTGGGGTGAACTGCAGCGCTACCGATCGCGTTGCCGCATCGTCGAGCAGCAAAGTCTGCTGGTGCCCCAATCCACGGTGCACCGCAATGTGCTCTCCGGCCTGGCGTCGACCTGGTCCTGGCACCAGGTGCTGCGGGCGGCCCTGTGGCCTGTCGAGCGCGAGCGTGTCCGTGCCGTGCTCGATCCCCTGGGCATGGCCGCGCATCAATGGGCCCGGGCGGCGGATCTCAGCGGCGGGCAGATGCAGCGTGTCGCCATCGCCCGTGCCCTGATCGCCGAGCCCGAGCTTTTGCTGGCGGACGAGCCCACGGCCTCGCTGGACCCTCATACCGCCCGGCAGGTGACCCGCCTGATCATCGATGCCGCCAAGGCCCGGCACATGGCCCTGGTGTTCTGTACGCACTGGTACGACATCGTCCGGGACGACTGCACACGGGTCATCGGCTTGCGGGACGGCGCCATGCTCTTTGACCTGCCGCCCGAGCAGGTCACGGCCAGCCATTGGGAGCAGCTCTATGCAGGCAGTGGCGAGCGCATTTGATCGCATCCAGCCCTGGCGTCGCCTGGGGGGATGGCTGCTGATCGCCGTGTCCGTGGTGGCCTGCCTGGCCCTGACGGGCGCCGAGCCCGGCAAGCTGCTGGACCGCGAGGGGCTGCGCAACGCGGGGGACATCCTGGCCGGTCTGCTGCAGCCAGACACGTCGGCGGACTTCCTCGCGCGCGTGTGGACGCTGGCCGTGGAAAGCCTGCTGATCGGTATCCTGGGCACGGTGCTGGCGGCGCTGATCGGCACCGCCCTGGCCAGCCTGGCCATCCGGGTGCCCGATCTGCCCGAGCCACCGCGCCGCCTGCCTGTGGCGCTGCAAGAGTTGGCCGATGGGCTGCGCTGGGCAACGCGGCTGATCCTGGGTCTGCTGCGCGCCATCCCCGAGATCGTCTGGGCCTATGTGCTCGTGCACATCCTGGGCCTGGGGCCAGGCGCGGCCGTGCTGGCCATTGCGCTGACCTCGGGTGGCAGCATCGGCAAGCTGTATGCAGAACTGGCCGAGGCGGTGGACCCGCGTCCGGTGCGGGCCTTGCGGGCCACCGGGGCCTCGCGCCCGGCCATCCTGCTGTTCGGCGTTTTGCCGCAGGTGCGTCGCCAGTGGATCGCCTATGCCCTCTACCGGCTGGAATGCAATATCCGCAATGGCACCATTCTGGGCGTTGTGGGGGCCGGTGGCCTGGGCAGCGAGATCGCCCTGAGCATCCGCTATTTCCAATACGACAAGCTGGCCACGACCCTGCTGGCCGTGCTGGTCTTCGTGCTGCTGCTGGAGATGGTGAGCCAGCGCCTGCGTCAGCGCAGCACACGCTGGACACTGGGGCTGGCAGGGTTGGGCGCGGGCCTGGCCTGTCATCGGCTGGACATTCCCTGGGTCGAGCTGCTGTCGCCATCGGGCCTGTCGCTGTTTTCTTTCGAAGGAGGCTGGCCCGAGCGCGACTTTGTCACCACCGTGCTGGCCCAGACGGGCGACACCTTGATGATGGCCTGGGCCGCCACGGTCTGGTCGGCGCTGGTGGCCCTGCTGCTGGCGCCCATGATCGCCGCGCCCCTGATGACGGGCAGCTACCTGAGCGATCCACCGCGCCGCACCGGGCTGAGCTGGGGGATCAGCCAGGCCCTGCGCTGGGCGGCGACCGGCCTCATGCAAGTGACACGGGCCATGCCCGAGTTGACACTGGCCCTGGTCTGCGTGGTGTGGGTCGGTGGCGGCCCGCTGGCGGGCATCCTGGCGATCGCGGTGCACAACACCGGCGTGCTGGGGCGCTTGTTTGGGGATGTCATGGAAGAGGTCGAGCCCGGTCCACCGGCGGCCTTGCAGGCCCAGGGTGCGGGTGCCCTGGGCACCTTCGTGTTTGCGGTCTGGCCCCAGATCGCGGCCCGTCTGGCCGCGTTCACGTTGTATCGTTTCGAATGCAATGTGCGTGCGTCGGTGATGGTGGGTTTCGTGGGGGCCGGCGGCATCGGCGATGCCTTGAACACCGCCATCAGCCTCTTTCATGCCCGAGACCTGACCTTGCTGCTGCTCGCCATGTTGACGGTGGTGTCCCTGGTCGATGCCATCGGCGACCGCCTGCGTGCGCGCCTGCTGCGCGGCCAGGCCCATCAGGACAGCTCGCTTCTCTTCATCCAATCCCCCTAGACCAAGGACGCACAACCATGTTCCAAACCCTGACCCGCCTGGGCCGCCTCTGTGTCATGACCCTGTGGCCGCTGTTCGCGGCCACCGCCCAGGCGCAGGACGTGATCCGCGTCTCCGGCATCCCTGACGAGAACCCCACCGAACTGGCCCGCAAGTACCAGCCGCTGGTGGAGCACCTGCAAAAGCACCTGGGCGTGAAGGTGGTCTACGTGCCCGTGATCGACTACGGCGCGGCGGTCTCGGCCCTGGCGGCCGGCAAGATCGACTTTGCCTGGCTGGGCGGTTTCACCCATGTGCAGGCCAAGGTGCTGGCGGGCGCCAAGCCCGTCGTGATGCGCGACATCGACCGCGAATTCAAGAGCGTCTTCATCGCCAACACCGCAGCCGGCATCGCCCGCCCCGAGGACATGCGTGGCAAGAGCTTCGCCTTTGGCGCCAAGAGCTCGACCTCGGGTCACCTGTTCCCGCGACACTTCCTGAGCACCCAGTTCAACATCCAGGCGGACAAGGATTTCGACGGTGCGCCGCTGTACAGCGGCGCCCATGACGCCACCGTCAAGATGGTCGAATCCGGCAAGGTGCAGGCTGGTGCCCTGAACATCGAGGTCTGGAGCCGCATGCTGGCGGGTCACAAGGTCGACACCGGCAAGGTCAAGGTCATCTGGACCACGCCGCCCTTCGTGGACTATGTCTGGACGGCCCGCAAGGACCTGTCCGCCAGCACCGTGCAGAAGTTCGGCCAGGCCTTCCTGGCCCTGGATGCGGCCAAGCCTGAGGACAAGGCCGTGCTCGACTTGCAAGGCGCGAAGAAGTTCGTGCCCGCCAAGGCGGAGGACTTCCTGGTGATCGAGCAGGTGGGGCGTTCGACCGGTTTGCTCAAGTGACCGGTGTGAGGGTGCTTGACCGCAGCCCGCAGCCGGCGTAGAACGAAACTTCCACAACTGCGATGGAAGGTGGCTGCGATGGAAGCGTCAATCCACACCTTGAGCGAGCTGTTCCGGCAACTGGGTTTGCCCGACAGCCGTGCCGACATCTCTTACTTCATCGCGCGGCACCGGCCCCTGCCCCAGGGCATGGCCCTGGCCGATGCCCCGTTCTGGGCGCCGTATCAGGCTCAGTTTCTGCGAGATGAGCTCAGTGACGATGCCGATTGGGCGGAACTGGTGGATCTGCTGGATGCCACCTTGCGTCACCCCGGGCCGCCCCAGGCGCAGCCCGCCTTGTGGGCCAGTTGAGGCCGCCTCAGGCGAAGTGCAACTGCGCGGCCTGACCGGGCGCGACCGAGCCCAGCGATCCCACCACGGCCGCCTCACCAAAGCCGTCCGCATGGAAGGTGGCCAGCACCTGTTCGGCCACTTCGGGGGCACAGCTCACCAGCAGACCTCCACTGGTCTGGGGATCCGACACCATGGCCTGCAGCCAGGCCGGGGTGTCGGCGGGCAGATGCACATCGCTGCCATAAGCGGCCCAGTTGCGCCCGGACGCCCCGGTGACGATGCCCTCGCGTGCGAAGCCGGCAGCCTGCGCGATCATCGGGATGTCGGCCAGGCGCACCTGGGCGCTCAGACCGGAGCCGCGGCACACTTCCAGCAGGTGGCCGGCCAGGCCGAAACCGGTCACATCGGTCATGGCGTGCACACCCGGTAGCGCCCCCAGGGCGATGCCGACGCGGTTCAGGCGCGTGGTGTGGCGCAGCATCTGCGCGTAACCCTCGCCGTCCAGCAGGCCCTTCTTCAGCGCGGCCGACAGGATGCCCACCCCCAAGGGCTTGCCCAGCACCAGCACATCACCGGCACGCCCATCGGCATTGCGGTGCACGCGGTCGGGGTGGATCAGGCCCATGGCCACCAGGCCATAGATGGGCTCCAGCAGGTCGATGGAGTGGCCTCCCGCGATGGGGATGCCCGCCTCGCGGCAGACCTCGGCGCCCCCGGCCAGCACCTGGCCGATGACCTCGGGGGGCAGCTTGGCAATGGGCATGCCCACCAGGGCCAGGGCCATGATGGGGGTGCCTCCCATGGCATAGATGTCCGACAGGGCGTTGGTGGCAGCGATGCGTCCGAAATCGCGCGGATCGTCCACGATGGGCGTGAAGAAATCGGTCGTGGCCACCAGCGCCTGCTGATCATTGAGGCGGTACACCGCGGCATCGTCGCTGGTCTCCACGCCCACGATCAGCTCGGGCGGCATCAGCCCCTGAGGGGCGCGTGACAGAATCTCGGTCAACAGGCCCGGCGCGATCTTGCAGCCGCAGCCGCCACCGTGAGAGAACTGGGTCAAGGCAATGGACGTCATGGTTCAACAAGAGTTTCGGGTGATTGTGCCTGGGGTGATGCCCACATGAGTTCGCGCGCCCCGATCCAGGTCCAGGTGACGGACCGCCACCGCTTCGACACCCTCATCGACGCCCGCTCCCCTGCGGAGTATGAGCTCGACCACATTCCTGGCGCCATCAACTGCCCGGTGCTCGACGACGAGGAGCGCCGCATCGTGGGCACCCTGTACAAGCAGCAGGGGGCGTTCGAAGCCCGCCGTGTGGGGGGCGCCATGGTGGCGGCCAATCTGGCTCGGCATCTGCAAACCCTGTTTGCCGAC
>NZ_DASUIT010000093.1:0-4389 GCF_036279655.1 Aquabacterium sp.
CGGATCACACACCGGATCGACCACATTCGAGAGGCCGTAAGTCGAGGCGTCGTCCGTCATGTAGCGAACCTGCTCATAGCCCTTGACGCGCCCGATGAAATGGCCATCGTTCTTCACCCCCCCCGAGCCGATCAGGCCATCGTTGAAGGCGGCCACCAGGGCCCGCATGCGCGCACGGCCAGCATCGCCATCGGCACGGGCGTAGGGTGAATAGCTCAGATCGGGCACGGTCACCACCAGCACACGCGCGCCGGTCTTGATGATCTCGTTGACGATGGCACCGAGTTGCTGCCCCTTGAGCTTGAGCGCCGCTTCTGCCACCGGGGTGGTGTCTGCACTGTCATACGCAGCCAGGATGTCGTTCTGGCCTGCCAGCATGGTCACCAAGGTCGAGTCGTTCAGCTCGCTGTAGTGGGTCGTCACCTGGGTGGCCACGTCGGCCACGGTGGCGCCGGCAGCGGCATAGGTCACGGCGCCATCGCTGTCCAGACCGCACTGGCTCTTGTAGCCCAAGCCGTAGGAGTTGGCCAGCAGCTGAATCCACAGACGGTTCTGGGTGCACAGATAGGCATAGTCGAACCCCACCGTCGAACTGGCGTTGGTCACGGTCGAGCCGCCACCGCTGGGGGTGTAGGTCACGTCCATCGTGAACAGGCGGCGCACCACGCTGTTGCCCGTGTCGGCGACCACCGCCGGACTGCCCACCTCTGGCGCCGTGGGATACCAGGCGCCGTAAGTCGCCGTCCACTGCGTGTCCAGGAAAGTCGCCCCGGTGGGCAGGGCGGGCACGAACTGAGAGATCACTCCACGCTCGATCAGCACGGCATTGACCGTGTGTTTCAAGCCGTTGATCTGCCCCGAACCGACCACTTCGGAGGCCAGCACACTGGCCTCATCGCCAAAGGACACGATCTTCGAGGGCGTGAAGGTCTTGACCTGATCCCCACCACCACAGCCGCTCAGGCCCAGGCCGAGCGCGGCCATGGTGCCCAGGGCCAGCACGCCTCGGCGCACGGTGGTCATCAACGGGGTGGGGTGCACATCAACAAGGCGGGTCATGCCATCTCCAAATGAATAAATGCAAGCATACATGCGCCAGCAGACGGCTCCGTGGCCTCAGGCCGCCGCCGCGCGCATCAGGCGGTCGAGCACCCCGTCCCAGGCCGCGTCGGCCGGTGGGTGCTCCACCCAGATCTGCTCGACGCCCAGGGCGTCCATGTCGCGCAGATCGGCAAACAGTTCGTGGGCCGCGAACGCAGGCTGGGCGGGCATCACGCGCATGGCCACGCCGGGTTGGCCCGGCCGATGAGCCCAGGCGCTGCGCGAGTACACCGCCACCTGCGGACCGGGCTCGGACCAGCCCACCAGCACGGGAATCAGCTTGTCCAGCGCATCGATCAGTTCGGCTTCGCTCATCAGGCGCACCTTGGCGCGGGGCGCATAGTGCGCCAGCAGCGTGCCCGAAGCCCGCGGGGCTTTTGGATCCGGCGCTTCCGGACGTGACCAGCGGATGGGCTCGCAGGCGGCCGCCTCCAGTTCATCGCGGGTCAACTGGCCCGGGCGCAGCAGCACCGGGTGTTCCCGTGAGCAATCGACGATGGCCGACTCGATGCCGACCTCGCACATGCCGCCATCGAGCACCCACAGGTCCTCGTGCTCGAACTCGGACAGGACATGCTCGGCCCGTGTCGGGCTGATGCGGCCAAAACGGTTGGCGCTGGGCGCCGCCACACCCAGCACGCCGTGCTCGGCGGCCGCGCGCAGCAAGGCCAGGGCGACAGGGTGGTCGGGGCAACGCAGACCAATGGTGTCCTGCCCACCCGCTGCAGCGGCCCCGATGGCGGGGTTGCGCGGCACGATGACGGTCAGGGGCCCCGGCCAGAAACGCTCCATCAAGCGTTGGGCCACTGGCGGCAGGGCCGAGGCAAAGGCCAGGGCCGCGTCACGGTGGTGCACATGGACGATCAACGGGTGGTGGCTGGGCCGCCCCTTGGCCTGAAAGATCTGGGCCACGGCTTCGTCGTCATCGGCGCGCGCGCCCAGCCCATAGACCGTCTCGGTGGGAAAGGCCACCAGATGCCCGTCGGCCAGCCGTGCGGCGGCCCGGTCGATGGCGTCGCGCTGACTGCCGGGGTCCAGGTGCTTGGGCACGGTCATGGGCGGGGTGCTCCCTGAGGGGGTGGTTCGATCAGAAGGGCTCAATGCCCAACAGCGCCGCAGCCTGCTGGGCCACCTCGGTGGCCGCTGCCAGGGTGGCGCCGGTCACGGTCAGGTGCCCCATCTTGCGCCCCTGACGGGCCTCGTGCTTGCCATACAGGTGCAGGTGGGTGCCACTCAAGGCCAGCACGCCCGCCCAATCGGGCTCGCGCTGCTGGCTGCTGCCCGGCTCGAACCACAGATCACCCAGCAGGTTGATCATCAGGCAAGGGCTGTGCAGCACGGGCTCGACCAGGGGCAGGTTGGTCATGGTGCGCACCTGCAGCTCGAACTGCGAGACATCGAAGGCATCGATGGTGTGGTGCCCCGAGTTGTGCGGCCGGGGCGCCATCTCGTTGGCCACCACGGAGCCGTCCTGCAGCACGAAGAACTCGACGCAGAGCACACCCACATAGTTCAGCGACGCGGCGATCTTGCGGGCCGACGCGATGGTCTGCGCGGCCAACTCGGCGCTCACGCCCGGCGCGGGCACCGTGGTCAAGGCCAGGATGCCGTCGCGGTGCAGATTGCGCTGCACCGGGAAATTGACGACCTGGCCCGAGCGGGCGCGCGCCACGATGACGCTGACCTCGAAGGCCAGGGGCAGCATCTTTTCCAGCACGCAAGGGACGTGCTGGAGCTCGTCCCAGGCGGCCTGGAGTTCGGCCCGCGTCTTGACGCGGATCTGGCCCTTGCCGTCATAGCCCATGCGGGCGGTCTTGAGGATGCCAGGCAGCAGATCGTCCCCCGCGGCCGCGAGCTGGGCCGCCGTCTCGATCACGGCGTGGGGCGCGCAAGGCACGCCGCAGCCGGTGAAATGGGCCTTTTCACGGGCTCGGTCCTGACACACGGCCACGGCCGCACCGGCAGGGGCCACGGGCAAGGTGGCTGCCAGGGTGTCGAGCGCCTGGGCGGGCACGTTCTCGAACTCGGTGGTCACCGCCGCAGACAGCTGGGCCATGCGCGCCAGGCCCTCGGCGTCAAGGTAGCCGGTCTGCACATGGTGGTGCGACACCAGACCGGCCGGGCTGGTCGGGTCGGCGTCGAGCACGGCGGTGGCGTAGCCCATGGCTTGCGCCGCCTGCACGAACATGCGGCCCAACTGGCCGCCCCCCAGAACACCCAGGGTGGCCCCCGGCAGAATCACACCGTTGCTCATTTACTTGTCATCCAGGGTCAGGTCGGCCGTCATGGCGCGTGCCACCTCGGTCTGGCGCGCGCGGAAAGCGTCGAGCTTGTCGCGCAAGGCCTCATCGTGGTTGGCCAGCATGGCCACGGCAAACAGGGCCGCATTGGCGGCACCGGCCGCACCGATGGCAAAGGTGGCCACCGGCACGCCCTTGGGCATCTGCACGATGGAGTGCAGGGAGTCGACCCCCTGCAGGTGGCGCGAGGGCACCGGCACCCCCAGCACGGGCACGGGCGTCTTGGCCGCCAGCATGCCCGGCAGGTGGGCAGCGCCCCCGGCACCGGCGATGATGGCCTGCAGTCCACGGCCACGCGCCTGCTCCGCGTAGCGGAACAGTTCATCGGGCATGCGGTGGGCAGAAACCACCTGGGCTTCGAAGGGCACTCCGAAGTCGGTCAAAATCTCGGCGGCAAGGCGCATGATGTCCCAGTCACTGCTGGACCCCATCACCACACCGATCAAGGGCGTTGTGCTGTTCACAGCGCTCTCCTGTCAAACAAAAACCCGATTTTAGGCGGTCGCACCCGAAAAGGCGGCAACCAGGCTCACACCATGATCGACATCACCCTCGAAAACTTCGAAACCGACCTGCTGGCCACCTCGGCCCGGGTGCCCGTTCTGCTGGACATCTGGGCCCCCTGGTGCGGCCCCTGCAAGCAGTTGGGCCCGGTGCTGGAACAGCTGGAACAGGAGTACGCCGGACGCTTCATGCTGGCCAAGCTCAATGCCGACGAGCAGCCCGAAATCGCAGGACAGCTCTCGCAGATGTTCGGCGTGCGCTCCATCCCCTTTTGCGTGATGTTCACACAAGGGCAACCCGTCGATGGCTTCGTAGGGGCTTTGCCCGCCGAGAAGATCCGAGAATTCCTGGCCAAACATGTGCCCGATGAAGGCGAGATCGAATCCCTGGTGGAAACGCAGGAGGCCGAACACCTGGTCGATGCCGGCGATGCCGACTCGGCCCTGGCCCTGCTGGAAGACGCCCTGGCCAAGGATCCCGGCAA
>NZ_DASUIT010000094.1:0-42072 GCF_036279655.1 Aquabacterium sp.
CGACGAAGCCGGGCGGCAAGGCCGACAGAGCCTCCGTCAACTCGATCCGAACCACATCGGAGCCCCCTTGCTGGGTGGCCGTGATGGATTGGATGACCGGCGCCGCCGAAGCGTAAGAGACGGCCGCGCATGCGCCAGCCATCGACCAGATCAGATGCTTGAAGTTCATAGTCATTGCGCCCCCTCCTGAAGCTGCAAGGCGGCGGGCCGCTCGATCCATTCGCCTGCGGCGTCCTGCACGATCTCGCGCAGCGAGATGTCTGTCTCGGTGATCTTCATGATCTTTCCGTAGTTCTGCCCAAGGTAGTCGCCCACCTTGACCTGATAGAGAAGGCTGTCCACCTTCAGCAAAGCGTACTGAACGCCTTTGCGTGTCACGCTACCCACCATGGACATGCTGTCCAGCGGGAAGGCTTCCAGCGGCTCCTTGCGGCGGTTCAATTCGGCCGCCACAGCAGAGTTCGGCGTGGCCATCTCCTGCCTGATCGCCACCGTCATCTTTTGAACGCTGAAGGGCTCGACAGCCTCACCCATCTCGTATTTCTGAGGATTGAATTTCTGTGGTGGCGAGATGGGCTGAACACTCGGTCGGGTCCGATCACGCTCCTGATTCATCCACTCTTGCAACTCGTCGTTCTGAGAGCCACAACCGGCGATCAACGCCAGAACCAGTGCGGCCGAAGTCACCCGGACAATGCGCGTCATGACTTGACCTCCTTTTCAGCACCGGCCTTGCCGTCCTTGTTCTTCTTGCCTTTGGCGGACAGACGCTGCGCATTGACTTCTTCCGGGTCAAGGTAGCGGAAGGTCCGCGCCGTTGCCTCCAACATCAAAGGCCCGGCTGATGCGTCTTTGCCACCACTGACCGTCACGATATTGAGATTGTTGAGGGTCACGATTCTGGACAAATTGGCGATGTCCCCCGCAAAGGAGCCAATGTCGTGATAACGCCCAGAAACCTTGATGGCAATGGGCAACTCTGCATAGTAGTCCTTGACAACCACTTGCCCTGGTTTGAACAACTCGAACTCCAGACCTCGCCCCAGGCCCGCCTGGTTGATGTCGGACAGCAGCGCATCCATCTCTGCCTTGCCTGGGAGTTGCTTCTCCAGCTGCGTCACGTACTCTTGCACCTGAACACGCTGCTTCTTGAGCTCACTCAGGTTCACCGCCTGCGCGAGCTTGGTCTGGTATTCCACCTTCAGCGTAGGCTCCTTGGCGCGCTCTCCCTCCAGCTCATCCGATTGAGCGGACAGAAGGAGCAACCAGCCTGCAATCAGCGCAGCGACAATCGCTGCAGCAAACGCTGCCACCTTGGGCAAAACGGGCCATTGCCCAGGCTCGTTGGGATTGAGCCCCTTGAACTGGTCTTGCGCTTCGGCAAACCAGGCATTCAGATCGATATTGAGTTTGGGATTGGCCATGGTTTCTCCGCACTCAATTCACTTGAGGAGCCGAAGCCCTGGATGCAGGTGCCGAGGCACCGCTGGCTGCCGCGCCTGCCGCCTGTGGACGCTTAAGCCCCACCTTGACGGAAAACTCGAACAAGCGCTTGGGATTCTTGCTGTCCGCGAGCGTCACGGATGCGGCCTTGATCTCCTGCAACTCAGGGCGCTCCAGCCACTGCGAGTTGTAAGCCGTATGGCGCAGGAACTCTGACACGCGCTCGTTGGTCTGAGCCACCCCACTGACCATCACCGAATCACCATCTTGCCTGATCTGCTTGAGGAAGATCCCTTCGGGCGTCTGACGCACCAGTTCATTGAGCAAGTGCACGGGCAGGTTGCGATCGGTCTGAAGGTCTTCGACGGCCTTTTGACGGGCCTTCAAGGCTTCGATCTCCTCCTTGAGGGTGGAAACATCCTTGATCTGCTCGTCAAGCTTGGTGATTTCCGACTTGAGGAACTCGTTGCGGGCCTGCTGGGAGCTGATCATCTGCTGCTGCACCGCGTACCACAGTGCCACCAGCACCAGGCCTGCCACCGCCGACAGACCCAGACCAATGTAGAAAGCCTGCTTGCGCAGGCGACGTTTTTCTTCGCGGTGCGGCAGGAGGTTGATCAAAATCATGCCAGGAACCTCCGCATCGCCAGACCGCAGGCCGTCAGGTAGGACGGCGCTTCACGGCGCAGCTTGCTTTCACGAACGGCCGAGCCCAGCTTCATGCCATCAAATGGATTGACCACCATGGACGCAAAACCGGTGAGCTCGGTCACGCGCTCCTTGAGGCCGGGCAGCGAGGCCGTGCCCCCCGCGAGCATCACGTAATGGACCTTGTGGTGCGGGGTACTGGTGAAGAAATACTGCAACGCTCGGCCAATTTCCTGAGACAGGCTGTCGACAAATGGTGACAGCAGACTGGACTGGAAATCTTCCGGCAGATCACCCGACAGTTTCTTGCTTTCGGCCTCTTCGAACGAAAACCCGTACTGGCGAGAAATCAACTGCGTGAGCTGCGCCCCGCCAAAGGCCTGGTCGCGGTCGTACAGCAACTCGTCGTCACGCAGCACTTTCAGGCTGGTGGTCTCGGCGCCGATTTCAAACAGGGCCACCAGGGCGTCCTTGCCTTCGCCCGGCAGAGCGGCGATCAGGCGACGCATGGCCAGGCGCGACGCGTAGGACTCGATGTCCAGCACGGCCGGCTTGAGTCCGGCGGATTCCGCCAGACCCTGGCGATCCTGCACCCGGTCCTTGCGAGAGGCGGCAATCAGGACTTCCACATCCCCTGCGGAAGTGGGACTGGGGCCGACCACGCAGAAATCCAGGCTGACCTCATCCAATGAGAAGGGGATGTACTGGTTGGCTTCGGCCTCGACCTGCATCTCCAGCTCTTCTTCACGCAGACCACCCGGCAGCATGATCTTCTTGGTGATCACGGCCGACTGGGGCATGGCCATGGCCACGAACTTGGTGCGTGTGCCACTTTTGGACACGACTTTGCGGACCGCCTCGGCGACCTCGTCAAATTTCTCGATCTGCCCATCGGTGATCCAGCCCTTTTCAAGGGGCTCGGAAGCGAATCGCTCCAGGATCATCTCGCCAGCGGTGTTCTGGCTGAGTTCGACAAGCTTGACGCTGGACGAGCTGACGTCAAGCCCGACCATGGGCGGGTGCTTGCGGCCCAGCAGCGTGTCTAAGAAGCTCACACAATCCTCCACGCACTCACAAAGAGCGCTGGAAAGTTAATAAATCACTTCAATGCTAGCAGCAAAGTTTTTGTCTATGAAACTGAATGTAGCCCGGCTTTCCCCCTAGTCGTTGCGCAATCAAGACGGCTTACAAGCGGTTTCAAGGTTTCTGCACACCGCTCAGGGCTTCCTATAATCCCTTCTCCGAGTCTTGCATCGACCTTGATGAGTGCCCCTACCCCCCGCCCCGCATCTCCCTCGCCTCGCGCACCGGGCCCGCACTCGAACAGTTGGTGGATACAGTGGCTGCTTCGCCCCCTGGCCTGGCTGGTGGGGCTGGCCGTCGCCGGCGGGCTGGCCGCCACCATGCTGATCTGCATGGGTCTGGCCGTGATCTACCCCAATCTGCCGTCGCTCAACGGCCTCATGGATTACCGACCCAAGATGCCGCTGCGCGTCTATTCGGCTGACAACACCCTCATTGGCGAGTTTGGCGAAGAAAAACGCACCTTCCAGCCCATCGCCCAGATGCCCAAGGTGATGAAGGAGGCCGTGCTGGCCATTGAAGACGCACGCTTTTACCGCCATGGCGGCGTGGACTACATCGGGGTGTTGCGTGCCGGTCTGGCCAATTTTGGCGAGGCGCGCAGCCAGGGCGCCTCGACCATCACGATGCAGGTGGCCCGCAACTTCTACCTGTCGACCGAAAAGACCTTCTCCCGCAAGATCTACGAGATCCTGCTGGCACTCAAGATCGAAGGCATGCTGAGCAAGGACCAGATCCTGGAGCTCTACATGAACCAGATCTACCTGGGCCAGCGGGCCTATGGCTTTGCCGCCGCCTGTGAAACCTATTTCGGCAAACCCCTCAAGGACATCACTGTGGCCGAAGCCGCCATGCTGGCGGGTCTGCCCAAGGCCCCCTCGGCCTACAACCCGCTGCGCAATCTCAAGCGAGCCACGATCCGGCAGCAATACATCCTGGACCGGATGCTCGACAACGGCTTCATCACGGCTGAGCAGCACGCCAAGGCCAAGTCGGAGACCCTGGTCTATCGCAGCAAGGCCCCCGTGTCGCGTGAGGGTGAATATGTGGCCGAGGCAGCTCGCGCCCTGATGTATGAGCAATACGGCGCGGAGGCCTACTCGCGCGGCCTCAACGTCTACACCACGGTCAAGATGAGCGATCAGGTGGCCGCCACCCGCGCCTTGCGCAAGGGCCTGCTGGACTTCGATCGGCGCCAGGCCTGGCGGGGCCCCGAGGCCTACATCGACCTGCCCGCAGACCCCAAGCAAGTGGATGTCCGCGTGGCCGAGGCCCTGGAAGAACACCCCGACAGCGACAACATCAAGTCAGCCGTGGTGCTCAGCGCGGAGCCCCGTCGGGTGGTGGCACTGCTGCAGTCCGGGGAGTCCATCGACATCCGCACCGAAGGGCTCAAAGGGCTGGCAGCCGCCTTGTCGGACAAGGCACCCCCCAAGCAGCAGATTCGCCGCGGCGCCGTGGTGCGCGTGTATCAAAATAGCAACAATCAGTGGCAGATCACCCAGTTGCCTGAGGTCGAAGGCGCCCTGGTGGCCATCGATCCCCGATCTGGCGAAGTGCGCGCCATGGCAGGCGGTTTTGATTTCGAACGCAACAAGTTCAACCACGTGACGCAGGCCTGGCGCCAGCCGGGCTCCAGTTTCAAGCCCTTCATCTATTCGGCCGCGCTGGAAAAGGGCTTCACCCCGGCCACCACGGTCAATGATGCACCCCTCTTCTTCGATGCCGGCACCACGGGCGGTCAGCCCTGGGAGCCCAAGAACTACGACGGCAAGTTTGAAGGCCCCATGCCACTGCGACGGGCACTGGCCAAGTCCAAGAACATGGTCTCCATCCGCATCCTGAAGTCGGTGGGTCCTCGCTACGCACAGGACTGGATCACCCGGTTCGGTTTCGAGGCCGACAAGCACCCGGCCTACCTGACCATGGCGCTGGGCGCCGGCTCCGTGACGCCCCTGCAGATGGCCGATGCCTATGCGGTGTTTGCCAACGGCGGTTACCGCGTCAACCCGACGCTGGTGACCAGGGTGACCGACTCGCGCAATGCCGTGCTGGCGCAGCACCGCCCGGCGGTCCTGGACGAGTCCATGCGCGCCATCGACGCACGCAATGCCTTCCTGATGTCCAGCCTGCTGCAGGAGGTGACGCGCTCCGGCACGGCCGCCCGTGCCCAGGCCAGCCTGGGGCGCCCCGATCTCTACGGCAAGACCGGCACCACCAACGATTCGATGGACGCCTGGTTTGCCGGCTATACCGCCCGCGTCGTGGCGGTCGTGTGGATCGGGCATGACCAGCCACGCAAGTTGGGTGACAAGGAAACCGGCGGCGGCCTGGCCCTGCCCGTCTGGATCGACTTCATGCGCACGGCCCTGCGCGGCATGCCCGTGGAAGAGCCCACGCCCCCCGAGGGCGTGATCAACATCGGTGGTGAATGGTTCTACGAGGAATACACCGCCGGCACCGGCGTGCGTGAACTCACCCCTGATGAAAACGATGCTGCGGCGCCGGACGCGCCCAATGCGGATGAAAAACGCAGCATCCTCGACCTGTTCGGCGGCAAGCCGGAGGTACAGCCCTGAATCCTCCCGGCGACCGCCGCCGGGCGCTCAGAAGTTCAGGGCCCTCCCGCTCTGTTCAGAGGCACAGGCCGACAGCACGGTGAAGAAATCCTCTCCGGTGCGTGTGTCCAGCCAGCGCTGTTCGCCGGCATACTTGAAGTGGTAGCCGCCACTGCGCGCCGCCAGCCACAATTCGTGCAGCGGCGGCTGGGTGTTGATGATGAGTTGGCTGCGATCGGGCAGCGTGAGGGTCAGCATGCCGCCGGAGCGCGCGCTGTCGATGTCGATGACATCGCCATCCAGCCAGCGGTCAATGGTGGCCTCCACCCTGGACAAGGTCGTGCGGGCCGCCTCAAGATACATGGCATCGGGCCAGCCCGAGGGCGTTTCGTGATCAGACATGGGTCATCCTTAAAATCAGCGCATGAACAGCTTGTCAAAAATTGTAGTGAGCCCGGACACGGACCGGCGTCACGCACGTCAATGGCCCCTGGGAACCGTCGGCATGGTACGTCTTGTCGGCCTGGCCTGCGCGATCACCCTGATCGGCACGCCCCTGAGCGGATGTGGACAAAAAGGGCCGCTGGTCCTGCCATCACCGACAGAGGCTGCCGCCTCCGCAGCCTCGGCCTCCCGCTGAACTTCCTTTTTTTATCCTTCCGCACACGATGTCCTCCCCCAAGCTGCCCGGCGCCCCCTTCCTGGCCTACCGCGATCAGGAATTGCACCTCGACCAGATCAATCTGAACCAGTTGGCGCACGAACACGGCACGCCGCTGTATGTCTACTCACGCCCCGCCATGCTGGCGGCACTGGCCCCTTATCAGCGCGCGCTGACGGGCCGTGCGCACCTGATCTGTTACGCCATCAAGGCCAACTCCAATCTGGCGGTGTTGCAAACGTTTGCGCAGGCCGGTTGCGGCTTTGACATCGTCTCGGCGGGCGAGCTGGCCCGTGTGCTGGCTGCGGGTGGAGAGGCGACCAAGGTGGTTTTCTCCGGCGTGGGCAAGACCCGCGCTGAGATGAAAACCGCCATCGAGGCGGGCGTGAAGTGCTTCAACGTCGAGAGCACCGCCGAGCTGGAAGTGCTCTCGCAAGTGGCCCAATCGCTCGGCCAAGTGGCCAGGGTGAGCCTGCGCGTGAACCCCGACGTGGATGCCGGCACCCACCCCTACATCTCGACGGGGCTCAAGGGCAACAAGTTCGGTATCGCTCACGAGGTGGCGGTGGCCACCTACCAGCGGGCCGCCCAGTTGCCCGGCATCGAGGTGGTCGGCATCGATTGTCATATCGGCTCGCAGATCACCGACACCGGCCCCTACCTGGACGCCCTGGACCGCGTGCTGGACCTGGTCGAAGCCATCGAATCACACGGCATCCGGATCCACCACCTGGACCTGGGCGGCGGACTGGGCATCACCTACACCGACGAAGTGCCTCCCGCCGCCGATGAACTGATCGCCTTGCTGATCTCGCGCATCGATGCGCGCGGCCATGGTCACCGCGAACTCATGTTCGAGCCTGGCCGCTCTCTCGTGGGCAATGCCGGTGTGCTGCTGACCGAAGTGATGTACCTCAAGCCGGGCGAACAGAAGAACTTCTGCGTGGTGGATGCCGCCATGAACGACCTCATGCGCCCGGCGCTATACGAGGCCTATATGGGCATCGTCAACACCCGATTGAGTGGTGACAGCCCGGAAGTCTGGGATGTGGTGGGCCCGGTGTGCGAGTCGGGTGACTGGCTGGGGCGTGATCGCAGCCTGGCGGTTCACAGTGGTGACGTGCTGGCCGTGCTGTCCGCTGGCGCCTATGGCATGACCATGGCCAGCAACTACAACACCCGTGGCCGTGCGGCCGAAATCATGGTGGACGGGGATCAGACCTGGGTGATCCGCCAGCGCGAATCGGTGCAGGAATTGTTCGCCAAGGAACGGCTGATTCAAACAAATGTTTGATGGCCGGTGGTTTAACAGCGGGTCGCCTTGAGGGGGCAAAACCCCCTCAAACCGTTGCCACACAGCAACGAAAACGTCGTTTTTAGGTCAACCCCAGGCCCACGCAACCCCCAGGTCTGGTGGAATGGCATCCAGCTTCCTCACGGAAGTGCGGGGTGGTGGAAGTCCTTGCGCGGAAGTTGCCCCACCCTTACGTTCAACATTGGAGATACTCTTCATGAAAAAGTCACTCATCGCTCTGGCCGCTCTGGGCACCCTTGCCTCCGCCGCCATGGCTCAATCGTCGGTCACGGTCTACGGGATCATTGACCTGGGTCTGGTCAAGCAAAACCGTGCGGATGCCGAGTACGCCCTGGGTGGCGTCGGCATGCAAAACGAAGAGCTGAATGTGGCTCAAGCCACGAAGTCGCGTATCGGCTTCCGTGGCGTCGAAGACCTGGGCGGCGGCCTGTCGGCCAAGTTCGGCCTGGAACACCGTCTGCAACCGGATGTGGGTGCGACCAACACGTCGGGCGGCAACCAGTTCTGGGACATGTCGATCGTCGGTCTGACCAGCCAGACCTTTGGTGAAATCACCCTCGGTCGTGACTACGGCCCCACCTTCTACGCTCAGTATCTGCTGGACCCCTGGCTCAACCAGGGTATCGCTGAAGTCGGCGGCACGTCCTACGCCTTCGCGGGTTACAACGCGGGCAACCATCAGGCTCGTCTGAACGACGCCATTTTCTACAAGGCCAAGGCAGCCGGCTTCACTTTCATGGCCGCAGCCTCCATGTCTGAAAAAGACGGCACCGACAATCGTTACGCCGTTGGCGCCATGTACGAAGCTGGTCCGCTGTTCTTGACGGCTGCCTACGATCAGTCTCCCTCGCAGATCAATAACGACGAAACCGACACCTTGTTCATCATCGGTGGTGCTTACGATTTCGGCGCAATCAAGCCCCGCGTGAGCTTCGCTCAGTCGAAGATCCAGACCCCGTTTGGCGGTGAAGCCAAGCCCAAGTCCTTTACCCTGGCCGCCACGGCGCCGCTGGGTGGCGGTCTGCTGAAGGTGGGTTACACCCAGATCGATTGGGACAATCCCAACCCCTTGCTGCAAGCAGGCATTCTTGGCAAGCTGCTCGACAGCGATAGCAGCAATGACGCTGCAGCCGTTGGTGCGCGCACCGCTCTCTTGGCCGCCGGCGACACCAAGCAGCGCAAGTTCTCGCTGGGCTACGAGTACAGCCTGAGCAAGCGCACGGCCATCTACACCGATGTCACCAGCGGCAAGACCAAGAACAGCGACACCGTGACCGGCATCGATCTCGGCATCCGTCACGCTTTCTGATCTGAGTTCGCTCAGTTCCTGACAGTCAAAAGCCCCGCGCAAGCGGGGCTTTTTTCATGCCCAAAGCATTCGCACACACCACCGCATCGCCACCCCAGATGCGAAAAAGCCCTGCCGGCGACCGGCAGGGCTCACACAAAGAAGCTGCAATGCCTGCGGAGGGCTGCGATCAGAAGGAGTGGCGGATACCGAAGGCGATGCCGTGGGCGTTCTTGCCATCGTCCGTGGCCTGACCGACGTTCAGCTTGACCTGGTCGTCGTTGGACACGGTGGTGATCAGGGCATACAGGGCGGTGCGCTTGCTCAGGTTGTAGACGCCCTTGATGGCCACAATGGTGGCGTCGTCCTTGTTGTTGGCGGTCTGCTCCTGGTCCTTGACCTGGGCCACGGAGGCCTGCAGGCTGAAGTCCTTGGTGACAGGCACACCGACCTTGATGCCGAACAGGGTGCGGTCTTCTGCCGTGCCCGAGGTGCTGTCCTGGTTGTAGTAGGCCGTCAGCTTGGCGGCGCCGAAGTCGTAAGAACCGTACAGCAGCACACCCTTGTCGGTCTTCTTGGCCGACGAGGTGTCGGTCTTGGCATTGATGTAGCCCAGGCCGGCACCGAAGGGACCGGCTGCGTATTGCACGTTCAGGCCGAAAGCGGTGCCCGAGCCTGCGGTGGCATCGTCCTTGGCTTCGGTGCCCACGGCAGCAGAGGTGCCCGTGGCGGTGCTGTACTGGATTTGCGCGGTCAGACCGGGGACCACAGCAGGCACGTAGTAGGTGATGGCGTTGTCCAGGCGACGGTACTTGTCACCCGCAAACGTCTTGGCGATCTTCAGATCGTCATAAGCCTGAGCGCCCAGGATGGCGCTGTTGCCGGCCAGCAGGCCGATGGACGAGTCGATGCGCCCCAGGCGCAGTTCGCCAAAACCACCTTCCAGGCCGACCCAGGCGGCACGATCCCAGAAGCGAGGGGTGTTGCCCTGGATACCGGTGTCCACCTTGACGTTGTGCTCCAGCACGAACTTGGCCTTCAGGCCATCACCCAGGTCTTCCACACCCTTGAAGCCCAGACGCGAGCTGGCGTAGTTGTCAGAGGTCACGCGGGTCACCGACTCGGTGCCCTTGACGCTCTCGATGGAGGCGTCCAGCACGCCGTAGATGCTCACGGATTGAGCCAGGGCTGCGCCAGACAGGGACAGCAGAGCGGCCGCAGCCAGGATGGTCTTCTTCATTCAATTCTCCAAAATCACGACAGGTTCTGACATCAATGCGCCAGGAGGGAGCATCGCGCCAGACTCGAAGTATCGGAACGCAGCCCACGCAGACACAAGGAAGCATTGCGTCTATGCATATGAGCGCGAAGCGCCGCCGAACCGAACGAATTGCAACAAAACTGTTCGAATGGTTTTGTGACAGTTCCGTCACGTATCGTGATCTCATCGGATCTGTTGCGCACTTGCAACATCCATGACTCACCACACCACGCGGCCATGAAAAAGCCCCGCTGAAGCGGGGCTTGGGATGCCTGCCCTGACGGGCAGACGGATACAGGCAGAACGCCTGATCAGAAGGAGTGACGGATACCGACGGCCAGACCGCTGCTGTTTTCACCGGCAGAGGTGGTCACACCCGCCACGCCCAGGTTCGAGCCAGCGTCGTTGTCGACCGTGGTCAGCAGGCCGTACACCGCCGTGCGCTTGGACAGGTTGTAGTTCAGCTTGAGCGACACGATGGTGGCGTCGTCTTCGCCAGCAGACTTGGCAGCGTTCTTGACTTGCGACACACCGGCCATCAGCGTCAGCTGGTCAGCCAGGGGCACCCAGACCTTGGCACCGAGCAGACGCTTCTGCTCGGCAAAGGTCGAGCGGCTGTCCACGTTGTAGTAGCCCAGCACCTTGGCCACGCCAAAGTCGTAGGAGCCATAGGCCAGCGCGGCCGAATCTTCATACGAACCGGTGGCGCCGGCCTTGACGTTGATGTAACCCGCGCCCAGGGCGAAGGGACCTGCCGCGTACTGAGCATTCAGGCTGTAGCCCTTGCCCAGGTCATTGGCGCTGGACTCATCGCCAGAAGCACGCGTGGTGTACTGGATCTGAGTTGTCAGGCCGGACACCAGCGTGGGCAGGGTGTAGGTGATGGCGTTGTCAAAACGACGGTAGGTATCGCCAGCGAAGGTCTTGGCGATCTTGAAATCGTCATAAGCCTGAGCACCCAGGATGGCGCTGTTGCCGGCGATCAGGCCAATGGCCGAGTCGATGCGACCCAGGCTCCAGTTGCCGTATCCAGTGTCCAGACCCACCCACGCTGCGCGGTCCCAGAAACGCGAACCGCTGCCAGCGGAACCGACGTCCGCGCCCACCGTGGATTCCAGAGCAAACTTGGCCTTCAGACCACCGCCCAGATCCTCCACCCCCTTGAAGCCCAGGCGCGAGGTGGCGTAGTTGCTCGAGGTCACGCGCGTGACGGAGTCATCGCCCTTGACGCTTTCAACCGACAGATCCACGACACCGTACAGGGTCACGGAGGATTGAGCCAGGGCAGCGCCCGAAGCTGCCAGCAGAGCCGCAGCGGCCAGAACAGATTTTTTCATGTGATCTCCAAGATAGGGTCAGGAAAAGATAGCCTGGGTTACTACCTATCCCCGGCAATTAGGAAAGTATCCCCCGTTCAACGGAGCTGACGCAAGCCCGATCCTCACAAAACCCGTCCGAAATCGCGATAATCACTGTATGAGCATACAGACTGACGATTTTGAGCAACACCTCCCCTCGCCATCTGGCAAGGTCGTGGCGGACAGCCCTCGGGTGCTGGGCGGGTCGGTCGCCTCGCCCCAGGAGGACGCCATGGAGCGCGCCCTGCGCCCCAAGGACCTGGATGAGTACGTGGGGCAGGCCAAGGCCCGCGAGCAGTTGGAGATTTTCATCGGGGCAGCCCGCAAGCGTGGCGAGGCGCTTGACCATGTGCTGCTGTTCGGCCCGCCCGGCCTGGGCAAGACCACTTTGAGCCACATCGTGGCCACCGAGTTGGGCGTGAACCTGCGTCAGACCTCCGGGCCGGTGCTGGAAAAGCCCAAGGATCTGGCCGCCATCCTGACCAATCTGGAGCGCAACGATGTGCTCTTCATTGACGAGATCCACCGCCTGAGCCCGGTGGTCGAAGAAATCCTCTACCCCGCGCTGGAGGACTATCAGATCGACATCATGATCGGCGAGGGCCCGGCGGCCCGGTCCATCAAGCTGGATCTGCAGCCCTTCACCCTGGTGGGTGCCACCACCCGTGCCGGCATGCTGACCAATCCGCTGCGGGACCGTTTCGGCATCGTGGCGCGGCTGGAGTTCTACACCACCGAGGAGCTCACGCGCATCGTGACGCGCTCGGCCCGGCTGCTGGGCGCCCCCATCGACGCCGATGGGGCCATGGAGGTGGCGCGCCGCTCACGGGGCACGCCACGCATTGCCAACCGCCTGCTGCGCCGCGTGCGGGACTATGCCGAGGTCAAGGGCAATGGCCGCATCACCAAGGACATGGCGGACAAGGCCCTGGCCATGCTCGATGTGGATCCGCTGGGCTTTGATGTGATGGACCGCAAGCTGCTGGACGCCATCGTGCACCGCTTTGACGGCGGGCCCGTGGGGCTGGACAACGTAGCGGCGGCCATCGGTGAGGAGCGCGACACCATCGAAGATGTGATCGAGCCCTATCTGATCCAGCAGGGCTTTCTGCAGCGCACCCCCCGGGGGCGCATCGCGACCGCTCAAGCCTTTGCCCACCTGGGGCTCAAGCCGCCGCAAGCCCAGGGCGACTTGCTGAGTTGACGAGGACGATCAGCGACGGCGCAGGATGTGAATGTATTCGTCCTGCCCGGCCACCTGCTCGGCCTGCTGGTCCAGCAGGTCGTTGCCGGTCTGGCGGGCAAAGGCCTGAAAGTCGCGCACCGAGCCCGGGTCGGTGGCCAGCACCTTGAGCACTTCACCGCTTTGCATGTCGGACAAGGCTTTCTTGGCCCTCAGGATGGGCAGAGGGCAGGTCAGTCCGCGCGCGTCGATTTCCTTGTGGATGTCCATGTGGGGTCCCTTGTGTGGGTGTGATTGTAGGGAGCCCCGTTCAGGCCGGGAAGACACCCGTCGACAGATAACGATCCCCCCGGTCACAGACGATGAACACGATGGTGGCGTTGTTCAGGGTGCGTGCCAGTTGCAGGGCTGTCCAGCAGGCGCCTGCGGCCGAGATGCCGGCAAAGAGGCCCTCTTCACGCGCCAGGCGGCGGGCCATGTCTTCGGCGTCGGCCTGGCTGACGTGGATGATCTCGTCGACCCGGCTGGGCTCATAGATGCGGGGCAGGTAAGCCTCGGGCCATTTGCGGATGCCCGGAATGCGCGAGCCCTCCATGGGCTGGGCGCCCACGATGCGGATGGCCGGGTTGCGCTCCTTGAGGAAGCGCGAGGTGCCCGTGATGGTGCCGGTGGTGCCCATGGCACTGACAAAGTGGGTGATCTGCCCCTGGGTGTCGGCCCAGATTTCAGGGCCCGTGGTCTCGTAATGGATGCGCGGGTTGTCGGCGTTGGCGAACTGGTCGAGCACCACGCCCTTGCCCTCACGCACCATCTGGTCGGCCAGATCCCGGGCGTATTCCATGCCACCGCTCTTGGGGGTCAGGATCAGCTCGGCACCGAAGGCCTTCATGGTCTGGGCGCGTTCGATGCTGAGGTCCTCGGGCATGATCAGCACCATGCGGTAGCCCCGGATGGCGGCCGCCATGGCCAGGGCGATGCCGGTGTTGCCCGAGGTGGCTTCGATGAGGGTGTCGCCGGGCTTGATCTCGCCACGCTCTTCGGCCCGGCGGATCATGCTGATGGCAGGTCGGTCCTTGACGGAGCCCGCAGGGTTGTTGCCTTCGAGCTTGGCCAGGATCACATTGCCGCGTTCGGCGTTGTCGAGACCGGGGAGGCGCTGCAGGCGCACCAAGGGAGTCTTGCCGATGACGTCTTCAAGCGTGGGGTAGTTCATCACCGCTATTGTGGCAGGCCCTCAAAGCCCGACGTGGCAGGCCGTGTTTGGCGCAAACCATCGTTGTTGCGCATCAGCCATGCGGTGCAGCATGCATGAATGCTGCGGGTGGTGCCCCAGGTCGGAATCGAACCGACACTCCTTGCGGAACCGGATTTTGAATCCGGCGCGTCTACCAATTTCGCCACCAGGGCCCCGGTGAGAAGACCAAAAGCATAGCACAGACCGGCCCGTGCCGACGCGTTCAGTGCGGTCGCTGAAACTGGACGGAGGCGGCCCGCCCGGGCAGGGTCAACTGGGCTTCCTGGGCCGGTGTGCGTGCCACGATCTGCCCCCGACGCACCACCAGCAGGCGTGTGGCGCGCAGGCGGATGGCTTCGATCGGGTCGCGGGCCTGCAGCAGCACCATGTCGGCCTGGCAACCGATGTCCAGACCGTAGCCCGCCAGCCCCAGGATGCGCGCAGGCACCGTGGTGACGGCCTCGAAACACTGGCGCATGGCCTCGCGTCCGGTGAGTTGGCCCACATGCAGGCCCATGTGGGCCACTTCCAGCATGTCAGCGCTGCCCAGGCTGTACCAGGGGTCCATCACGCAGTCGTGCCCGAAAGCCACGTCCACGCCCGCCGCGATCAGCTCGGGCACGCGGGTCATGCCCCGGCGCTTGGGGTAGCTGTCGTGACGCCCCTGCAAGGTGATGTTGATCAAGGGGTTGGCAATGGCCGCCACGCCCGCCTCACGGATGAGGGGCAACAGTTTACTGACGTAGTAGTTGTCCATGCTGTGCATCGAGGTCAGGTGCGAGCCCGCCACCCTGCCCTGCAGACCCAGCCGCTGGCTGTGAAAGGCCAGGGTCTCGATGTGGCGGGACATGGGATCGTCTGTTTCGTCGCAATGCATGTCCACCTGCAGGCCCCGCTCGGCCGCGATCTCGCACAACAGACGCACCGATTCAGCCCCTTCGGCCATGGTGCGCTCGAAATGGGGGATGCCCCCCACCACGTCCACCCCCATGTCCAGCGCACGCTGCAACTGACTCAAGGCGCCTGGGCAACGCAGCACGCCATCTTGGGGAAAGGCCACCAGTTGCAGATCCAGATAGGGTTTGACGCGCTCACGCACATGCAGCAAGGCCTCCACTGCCAGCAGGCGCGGATCGCAGACATCGACATGGGAGCGGATGGCCAGCAAGCCCTTGGCGACGGCCCAGTCGCAGTAGTTCAGGGCCCGCTCGACGATCGCGTCCTGTGTCAGTGTGGGCTTGAGTTCGCCCCACAGGGCGATGCCCTCCAGCAAGGTGCCGCTCTGGTTGACCCGGGGCAGGCCATACGACAGGGTCGAGTCCATGTGGAAATGGGCATCGACGAATGGCGGGGAAAGCAGTTGCCCCTGAGCATCGATGTCCTGCACCGCCGAGACTGGCAAGGCCGTGCCGATGGCGGCGATCCGCCCTTGAGCCACGGCCACGTCCTGATCGACCCGGCCGTCAGGCAAGGTGCAATGTCTGAGGATGAGATCCAACAAGAAAGGCTCCTTGCGAGTATGGCAAGGAGCCTAGCAGGGATCAGGCCAGGGCGCACGGTGCGCCCCATGCTCAGAAGGTTTCCCAGTCGTCGCTGTCCTTGGTGCCGGACGATGCGCTGGTGGCGGTCACGGGCGCCGCCAGTTGAGGCGTGAGCAGCGGGGCGCGCACCGCCGGTGCAGCGGCCTTGCGCACAGGTGTGACCGGCGCTGGCGCCTTGGCTTTGGGCGCCATCGGTTTGACCGCCGTGGTGCTGTGGTGCTTGACCTGCTGGATCACTTGCTGAGCCTTGACCTGAGCTTCGTGCGCATGGCGGGTCTTGAACACACTCACGGCCTGGGTCAGGCGCTCGGCCTGGACCTTCAGGCTTTCTGCGGCGGCCATGCTTTCTTCCACCAGGGCCGCGTTCTGCTGCGTCATCTGGTCGAGCTGACTCACGGCCTGGTTGACCTGGCCGATGCCCTGGCTCTGCTCGGTGCTGGCATGGGCGATCTCGCCCACCAGATCGGTCACCTTGCGCACCTGGGTCACGACATCGTTCATGGTGGTGCCTGCCGTGCTGACCAGATCGCTGCCGGCATTGACCTTCTCGACGCTGTCACTGATGAGGGTCTTGATCTCGCGGGCTGCCTGGGCGCTGCGTTGCGCCAGGGAGCGCACCTCACCGGCCACCACGGCAAAGCCACGACCCTGCTCGCCCGCACGCGCGGCTTCCACGGCGGCATTGAGCGCCAGGATGTTGGTCTGGAAGGCGATGCCGTCAATGACGCCGATGATGTCGGAGATCTTCTTGCTCGACGACTGGATGCCGTTCATGGTGTCGACCACCTGGCTGACCACCTCGCCACCCCGCGCCGCCACGGCGGACGCTGCACTGGCGAGTTGATTGGCCTGATGGGCGTTGTCGGCGTTGGTGCGCACTGTGCCGGACATCTCCTCGATGGAGGCGGCGGTCTGCTCCAGGCTGGAGGCCTGCTCTTCGGTGCGTGAGCTGAGATCGACGTTGCCCTGTGCGATCTGGGCCGATGCGGTGGCGACCGAATCGGCGCCCATGCGCACCTGCTGCACCATTGATGCCAGGCTGTCGATCATCTGGGACAGGGCGCTTTGCATGTCGCCGATCTCATCCCGACGGTTGTGATGCACGGCCTGGGTCAGATCACCTTCGGCCACGCCCTTGAGCACATCCACAGCCTGCTGCACCGGCACGGCAATCATGCGGCTGACCACCACGGCCATGAGCAAACCGACCACAATGGTCGCGACCATCACGCCGATGACGGACCACGTCGCCGTCCGGTAGGCCTGATGAGCCTGTTCCGCGGAGGTCTGGCCTCCCTCACGGTTGAGCGCCACCAGCTTGCCGATCTTGGCGCGTGCACGCCCCAGCACCTCATGTTGCTGCCCCATGGCCATGGCATAAGCGGCCTCCCCGTCGCTGTCGCGCGACAAGGCCATCACCTGGCGCTGGATGTCGAGGTTGGCAGCCCAGTCGGCCTTGAACTCCTCCCATTGGGTCTTTTCTTCCGGGCTGGAGAGCAAAGCGGTGTAATCGGTATCGGCCTTGGCAAACCGTGCCAGAACCGCTTCCAGCGCAGCATCCTGCTTCGCCATGCCCGCGTCATCCTCTGCGAGGATGTGCAGCAATTCGATGCGTCGTGTGTCTTCCAGCAGACCATTCACTTCGGAGAGCACCGCCACGCTGGGCAACCAGTTGTCCCCCAGCTCCGTGGCGGCACTGTCGACCGTTTCGAGCTGCTTCAGGGAGAACAGTCCCATGACCGCCGTCATCGCCAGGATGAGTGCGAAGGACACCATCAACTTGGGCAGCAGGCGCAAATTAGCAAACCATGACATGAAAGATCTCCTCAGCACGATGAAGTACCCTGCAGGCCAAACAGCATGCACGCACGACGTCAGTGTGAGCCGCCTCGCGAGGATCTAAACCTCGAGGAGACGAGCAATCTCCACGTATTTTTCAGATTTGTCAGCGGGTGCCGTAGAGACGGTCTCCCGCATCGCCCAGGCCCGGCACGATGTAACCCTGTTCATTGAGGTGGCTGTCCAGGGCGGCGGCAAACACCGGTACATCGGGGTGCACCTCATGCATGTGGCGCACGCCATCGGGCGCTGCCAGCAGACACACCAGGGTGATCTGCGTGCACCCTGCGTCCTTGAGGCGCGCCACGGCGGCTGCACAGGAGTGCCCCGTGGCCAGCATCGGATCGACCATCAGGACCTGCCTGCAGGCCAGGTCGTTGGGCACCTTGAAGTAGTACATGGCCGCCTCCAGGGTGTCTGGATTGCGCTCGATGCCGATGTGCCCGACCCGCGCCAGCGGGATGACGTCCAGGAAGCCTTCCAGCATGCCATTGCCAGCCCGCAAGATGGACACCAGGCACAGTTTCTTGCCGCTGATGACAGGCAGTTGCGCCGTGGTCATCGGGGTTTTGATCGTGACCAGCGCCGTGGGCAAGGCCCGGGTGGCCTCGTAGGCCAGCAACTGGCTGACCTCACGCAGCAGTTGCCGGAAGCTGTCGGTGCCGGTGCTCTCGGAGCGCAACCAGGTCAGCTTGTGCTGGATCAGGGGGTGATTGACCACCGTCAGATTGGGAAACTCGAGGGGCATATTGAAGGTTCTCCTGACCCACGGGGCCGTTGTCGCTGTCCACTCAAGCGAGGACCGTACCAGGAATACCGGGTCAGAGAGATGACAACACCGGCGATCAGGTCGGACGCGGCACTCTATGATGACGGCTTCACTGATGCTGATTGTCGATCAAGATGCCGCCTCTGCCCCCCGTCACCCAGGCCCTGTTGCTGATCAACGTGGCCCTGTATTGCCTGGACATCGCGCTGGGTGAGTCTCTGTCGCGTGGCTGGTTGGCCTTGTGGCCTCTGGGCAGTTCCCACTTCATGCCCTGGCAGGTCGTGACCTATGCCTTCATGCATGGGTCGATGATCCACATCTTCCTGAACATGATGGCGCTGTGGATGTTCGGCGGCGAGCTGGAGCGGATCTGGGGCACGCGTCGCTTCATGCAGTTCTATGGCGCCAGCATCCTCATGGCCGCCGTGACGCAATTGCTGATGGCTCTGGTGACGGGCTCAGTCGCACCCACGGTGGGGGCCTCGGGCGGCACCTTCGGCTTGCTGCTGGCCTTTGGCATGATGTTCCCCAACCGCACCATCATGCCGCTGTTCCCGCCCATCCCCATGAAGGCCAAGTACTTCGTGGCGATCTATGGCGCCGTTGAGCTGTTCCAGGGCGTGACCAACACCCAGTCGGGTGTGGCCCATTTTGCCCACCTGGGCGGCATGCTGGGCGGCTGGCTGGTGATCCGCTACTGGCGTGGTCAGTTGCCCTTCTCACGCCTGCCCCGAGGGCCTCGCCGTCGTCCTTGAGGACCAGGCAATGCCCGTGGCAATCAGCAGCAGCGCACACGGGTGATACCAACGGGGTGTCTGGCCCAGCAGCAGCCATGACCACAGGGCCGCAAACACCGGGATGAGGTTGCCGAAAAAGGCCGCCACGGTGGGCCCGACCGCCTGCACACCCAGACCCCAGCCCCGGTAGGCCACGATGGACGGGCCCAGGGCAATGAAGAGCAGCCCCCCCAGCGTCGTCCACCAGGCGGCAGGCCCTTGCGGCCAGGACACGGCCTCGGCACGCCAGGACGCCTCCACCCCCGAGCAGGCCACGGCCCACAGCAAGCCAAAGAGCACTTGCAGCCACAGGAAACCCGCCCAGTCCCAGGTGGGGCCCCTTGTCATGGATGAGGGGGGCCGGGCCAGCAGCCAGCTGTAGAGCGCCCACACCAGGCTGGCCAGCAGCATCAGCAGGTCACCGGGGACCAGATGGACCTGCCGCAGGACCTCCCATCGCCCCTGGGCCATGACCAGCACCACCCCCGACATGCAAAGCAGGGCGCCCAGCGCCTGGCGGGCGGTGAACGCCTGCCCAAAGCCGAGTGCGCCCACCAGCATCATCCACATGGGCATGCTGGCGCCAATGAGGGTGACATTGATGGGCGAGGAGGTCTGAAGGGCCAGATACTGCAGGGCGTTGTAGCTGCCCACCCCCAGGGCACCGATCAGGGCCAGATACGGCAGCCGCTGCCTGAGAGCGGCCTGATCACGCAGGACGCGCCAGCCCCAGGGCGCCAGGATCGCCGCGACCAGGGCCCAGCGGAGGGTGTTCATGAGCACCGGCGGCACATGATCCACCAGCACGCGCCCCACCACGGTGTTGCCCGCCCACATCATGGGCGGCAGCACGAGGTAGCTCAGGGTCTTGGCGTCGAGTTTCACATCGGGATCCTGTGAGGAATCCCGGGATTAGAGCAGAGGTGCGCTGCGGCTCAGGGTGCTCGGGTGGCGGCGCGGTAGGCATGCCAGGAGGCGTGTCCCACCACCGGCCCCGCGATCAGCAAACCGATGAAACCAGGCAGCATGCCCAGCAGCACGACCACGGACAGCAGCAGGCCCCACCACAGCATGACGCCGGGTTGGCTCATCACCAGCCGCAGGCTGCCCAGGCCGGCCGAGATGGCGTCTACCGACTCGTTCATGATCATGGGGATGCTGACGACGCTGATGCCGAAGATCAGGCCGGCAAACACCGCCCCGACCGCCAGGTAAGTGATCACGAAGGGCAGGTACTCCGGTGTGAGCAGGAAGGCCAGGGAGCCGCCAAAATCCGGCACGCCATCGAAGCTGACGGCAAAGATCACCATGGCCGAGCGGCCCCAGAGCATCTCGACGATGAGCAGGATGAAGCCGAAGGTGGCCAGGGCACTGCCCTTGCCTCGCCAGGCCACCAGGGAGGCGCCCAGCGAGGGTGACTCGCCACGCTCCAGCGCGCGGCTGGTGTGGTACAGGCCCAGACAGACCAGGGGCCCCATGAGCAGGAAGCCCGCAGAGAGCGCCAGGGTGTAGGCCGGTGCAAACCGGAACACCGCCAGCAGGGCCCAGCCCATGAGGGCAAAACAGGCGCCATAGAACAGGCCGATCGCCGGCGCCCGTGTGAAGTCGCGCCAGCCCGCCATCAGCCAGTGCAGGGGATCGGCCCAGGCCAGGGTCTGCAAGGGGCGGTCGAAAGGATGATCGGACGGCGCGGCCACGGCCATCGGTGCCGCCCCATCGTCACCCGCCTGGCGCACATCGCCACCCGGCGCCGGAGACGCTGCATCCTCAGGAGCCTCTCGCCCCCCCACCTTGACCGACGGTATCGACTGCGTCACACCCATGGACCACTCCTGTCTAGGACGTTGCAAGCACAGTACAAATTACTGCTTTAGATCAAGGCGAGCCATCAGGACTTACGTTAACCCTTCTGCCGTTGGTGGAACAGACGGTCCAGCGCCAGGTAGACCACCGGCGTGGTGTAGAGCGTGAGCACCTGGCTGAGCAGCAGCCCCCCCACCACGGCATAGCCCAGGGGTTGACGCAACTCGGCGCCGGTACCGAAACCCAGCATCAGCGGAATGGCGGCCAGCAAGGCGGCCAGCGTCGTCATCATGATGGGTCGGAAGCGCACCACGCAGGCCTGCTGGATGGCCTGGCGCGGGCTCAGGCCCTGGTCACGCTGGGCCTGCAGGGCGAAGTCCACCATCATGATCCCGTTCTTCTTGACGATGCCGATGAGCAGCACCACGCCGATGAGCGCCATGATGGAGAAGTCCTGGCCGCTGAGCCACAGGGCAGCCACGGCACCGATGCCGGCGGAAGGCAGCGTCGAGAGAATGGTCAGCGGGTGCACGAAGCTCTCGTAGAGCACGCCCAGGATGATGTAGACCGCCAGCAGCGCGGCCAGGATCAGCAGGGGCTGGGTGGCCAGCGAATCCTGGAAGGCCTGGGCCGCGCCCTGAAAGCGCCCGCTGACGCTGTCGGGCACCTGCAGCTCCTGGCGCACGTCGTTGAGCAGTTTGACCGCGTCGCCCAGGGCCACGCCCGGCGCGAGGTTGAACGACAGGTTGACGGCCGGCGACATGCCCAGGTGGTTGATGCTGACGGCGCCGGTTTCGGGCGGCTCCAGGCGGGCCACCTCGGCCAGCGGCACCATCTGCCCGGTCTTGGCCGAGCGCAGGTGCAGCCAGTTCAGGCTGTCGGTCTGGCCGCGCAGGGCGGGGTCGATCTCGAGGATGAGCTGGTACTGGTTCTGCCCGGTTTGCGTCTCGGCGATCTGGCGCTGGCCGTAGGCACTGTAGAGCACCTGGTTGATGTCGTCGACGCTCAGGCCATGGCGGGCCGCGGCAGCGCGGTCGATCGTCAGGCGGGTGATGCCGGCGCCTAGTTGCAAGTCATTGGAGACATCGCGGAACTGGGGCATGCGGGCCAGGCGCTCGGTGAGTTTGTCGGCCCACTGGCCCAGGCTGGCGCTGTCGTCGCCCAGCAGCGCGTACTGGTATTGGGTACGCGGCGAGCCGGTACCCAGGTTGATGTCCTGCGCGGCCCTGAGGAACAGCGTGATGCCGGGCACCTGCGAGGTCTTGGCGCGGACACGATCGATGAATCCCTGGGCGGACACGTCGCGATCGGAGCGGTCCTTCAGAACGACGAAGAAGCGGCCACTGGAGAGGTTGCTGCTGCCGCTGGTAGCGCCCACCGTCTGGTTGTAGCCCAGCACGGCCGGGTCTTCGTCCAGAATGCGGGCGAGCGCCGCGTGCTTCTCGACCATGGTCTCGTAGGACACGTCCTGTGCTGCGACGGTGGTCCCCACCACGAAGGCCGTGTCCTGCAGTGGGAAGAAGCCCTTGGGGATGAGCGTGTAGGCCGCCACGGCCAGCCCCATGGTGGTGAAGAACAACCCCAGCATGAACCGGCTGTGGTCGAGCGCCCAGCCCACGCTGCGGCCGTAGGCGTCGATCAGGCGCTGCACCCAGCCACCTGCGTGATGGGCCGGTGCGCTGGACATCCAGCGGGAGGCCAGCATGGGCGCCAGCGTGAGCGATGTGATCACCGACACCGCGATGGCCGCCGTGACCGTGACCGCGAACTCGCTGAACAAGCGCCCCACCACCCCGCCCATGAAGAGCAGCGGGATGAAGGCGGCCACCAGCGACACGCTGATGGACAGCACGGTAAAGCCGATCTCGCCCGAGCCCTTGAGCGCCGCCTCGCGCATGGGCAGGCCGTGTTCGAGGTGGCGGTGGATGTTTTCGACCACCACGATGGCGTCATCGACCACAAACCCCATGGCTATGATGAGCGCCACGAGGGTCAGGTTGTTGAGGCTGAAGCCCAGCACGTCCATGGCCGCCACTGTGGCGATCATGGACACGCCCAGCACCGCCGTGACGATGAGGGTGGCCGAAACCTGACGCAGGAAGGCGCCCATCACCACCACGACGAGCACGAAGGTCAGCGCCATCGTGAGTTCGACCTCGTGCAGCGACGAGCGGATGGTGCGGGTGCGGTCGTTGAGCACCTCGACCGTGACGCTGGCGGGCAAGCGCGCCGTCAGCTCGGGCAGCGCCGCCTGGATGCGATCGGCCGTGGCGACGATGTTGGCGCCGGGCTGGCGGCGAACGATGATGCCCAGGCCAGGCTGGCCGTTCTGCCAGGCGCCCACGAAATCGTTTTCGGCGCCAGCGATGACCTTGGCCACATCCACAATGCGCACAGGCACGCCCTTGCGGTCGACGATGGTGAGCTGCTCGAAGTCCGCGGCATTGAAGAGTTGGTCATTGGTGGCCAGGGTGCTGGTGCGATCAGCGCCCAGCAGCACCCCCTTGGGCTGATTGACGCTGGCCTTTTGCACCACCGCGCGGATGTCGGCCAGGCTCAGGCCATGGGCCGCCAAGGCCGCGGGCGAGGCCTGGATGCGCAGGGCCGGTTTCTGCTGCCCGGAGATGGCGACCTCGGAGACGCCATCGATCTGGCTGAGGCGGCGCGCCAGCACGGTCTCGGCCAGATCGCTGAGTTCGATCAGGCTGAGCACCTCGGACTGCATCTTCAGGATGAGCACGGGGCCATCGGCCGGGTTCACCTTGCGCCAGGTGGGCGGCGAGGGCATGTCGTCGGGCAGCTTGCCGGCCGTGGCATTGAGGGCCGACTGCACTTCCTGTGCGGCCTCGTTGATGTCTTTGTCGAGCGTGAACTGCAGCGTGATCGAGGTGCTGCCCAGCGAACTGGTGGACGACATCTCGGTGACGCCCGGGATGCCGCTGAGGCCCACTTCCAGCGGCGTGGCCACGGCCGAGGCCATGGTCTCGGGGCTGGCGCCAGGCAGGCGGGCGCTGATCTGGATGGTGGGGAACTCGGCTTCAGGCAGCGGGGCCACCGGCAGGCGCGGGAAGGCAAACAGGCCCAGCAGCACCAGGGCCAGGGTCAGCAGCGTGGTGGCCACAGGGTGCGCGATGCACCAGGCCGACAAGCCGCGTCGGAGGGGGGCGTGGGTCTCCATGCTCATGGCGGCGCTCAGGGCTGGCGGGTCGCGCGGGCGGCGCCTGTGCCGTCCAGCACCTTGACGCTGGCCTGGGGTTTGAGGCGCGACTGGCCATCGACCACCACCAGATCGCCGGCCTTCAGACCGTCGGGCTGTGGCTCGATCACGACCACGGCATCGGACTGCCAGCGTGGCTGGACCGGCACCATCTGTGCCTGGCCCTGCACCACTCGCCAAGCCACGCTGCCCCGCAGCCCCCGCTGCACAGCCTTGGCCGGCAGGGTCAGGGCGCCTGGCATGGCACCCGTGCTCAAATCGACCGTCACGAACTGGCCGGGCCAGAGGCGATCGCCAGAAGGCGCCAGCTCGGCCTTGAGCTTGAGGGTGCCGGAGCCCGCATCGACGGCGTTGTCGGTGGACTGCAGACGCCCGCGGGCCAGGATGGGGCCCCCTTCGCGCTCGGCCACGGTCACCACGGCCCCACCCGCTTGCTGGGTGGCTCGCCGCACATCGGCCAGCCGGGTTTGGGGCGCATGAAACACCACCACCAGGGGTTGCGTCTGCACCAGCGTCACGATGCCCTGGGCATCGGTGGGGCGCACCACATTGCCGACATCCACCTGGCGCAGGCCGACACGCCCCGTGAACGGGGCCGTGATCACGGTGTAGGAGAGTTGCGTCTGTGCCTGGCTGAGGCTGGCCTGCTGCGACTGGACCTGGGCTTGCAACTGGGCCACCTGAGCCTGCTGCTGATCACGCTGCTGGGTGGACACGGCCGACGCAGCGACCAGGCCCTGAGTGCGCTGCAGTTCCAGTTGGGCCAGATCCAGTTGGGCCTGCAGGCGACGCAATTCGCCCTGCGCCTGCGCCACCTGGGCGCGCAGGCTGCGGTCATCCAGGCGGGCCAGAACCTGCCCCTGGCGCACCACCTGGCCTTCCGTGAAGCGGACCTCGGTCAGCAGCCCTTCGATGCGGGCGCGTACCACCGCCTGCTGCGAGGCCTGCACCTGCCCCACGGCACTGAGCGACAAGGCCTGATCCTGAACGACCACGGGCGCGACCTTGACCGGCACGGGCGGTGGCGCCTTGCCTTGGGCTTTCTGGGCCACGGAGGGCGCAGACAGCCACCACAGCCCCACGGCCAAACTCAAGGCCGAGAGAGCCCCCACGTTGTTCCAGCGAAGATCGGTCAAGGCGCGCATGAGACGTCAGGCAAAAAGTGTGGCCTGATCGTAAATGACAAGGCGCCCGAGCCAGGCGCCGCCCTCATGCAAAGATCGCGTAAAGCCATGCGCAAACAGCGCTTGCCCTGGGCTGAAACGACCAGCCCTGATGCCACGCAGCCCCTCAGCTGCGTCGCACGCGCACGATCTCGTCCAGGATCAACAGGGCCGCACCGATCGAGATGGCGCAGTCGGCGATGTTGAAGGCCGGGAAGTGCCCACGGTAGAACAGCGGCGAGAGGATGGCCCAGTGGAAGTCCAGGAAGTCCACCACGTAGCCGTGCACCATGCGGTCGATCACATTGCCGATGGCCCCCCCCATGATCAGGGTCAGCGCCCAGGAGAACATGCGCTGGTGGCCGTGCTGGCGCAGCATGTAGAGGATGAAGCTGACCGCTGCCGCGCCCAGCCCCACAAAGAACCAGCGCTGCCAGCCCCCCGCCTGCGCCAGGAAGGAGAACGCCGCGCCGGTGTTGTGCACCCTCACCAGGTTGAAAAAGCTCGTGACCGGACGGGAATCTCCCAGATCAAAAGCGCCCAGCACCACGATCTTGGTGATCTGGTCCAGCAGCACGATGATCAGGGCGATGCCCAGCCAGGGCAGCAAGCCGCCCCCACCTGCCTTGCGCGTCGCCATCAGGCCACCTTGCGCACTTCACCCGCACCGTGCAGGTTGCTGTCGCAACGGCCGCAGAGGGTGGGGTGTTCCGGGTTGATGCCGACATCGTCACGGTAGTGCCAGCAGCGCTCGCACTTGGTGGCACCCGACGGGGTCACCTGGATGCCCAGGGCGTCGCCCAGCGCCAGGGTGACCTTGGAGACGATGAACACGAACTTGAGGTCGTCGCCCAGGCTGGCGAGCAGCGCATGGTCGTCGCTGGCCGCCGTCACGGTGATCTCGGCCTGCAGGGAGGCGCCCACCAGCCCTTCGGTGCGCACGGCCTCGATGTCCTTGTTGACCAGATCGCGGATCTCGCGGATGCGGGCCCACTTGGCCAGCAAGGCGGCATCGGCCTCAGCACCCTGGAAGTCCCAGTAGGTCTCGGTGAAGATGGAATCGCCACCGTGGAAGACCTTCCAGGCCTCTTCGGCCGTGAAGCTCAGGAAGGGCGCCATCCAGCGCAGCATGGCGTTCGTGATGTGCCACAGCGCGGTCTGCGCCGCACGGCGAGCCTGGCTGTTGGCGGCGCTGGTGTAGAGGCGGTCCTTGAGCACGTCCAGGTAGAAGGCTCCCAGGTCTTCAGAGCAGTAGACCTGCAGCTTGGCCACCACGGGGTGGAACTCGTAGCGCTCGTAGTGGGCCAGGATGTCGGCCTGCAACTGGCCGGCACGGGCTAGGGCGTAGCGGTCGATCTCCAGCAACTGGTCCAGCGGCACGGCATCGGTGGCCGGATTGAAGTCACTGGTGTTGGCCAGCAGGAAGCGCAGGGTGTTGCGGATGCGGCGGTAGCCGTCGACCACCCGGGCCAGGATCTTCTCGTCGATGCCCAGATCGCCCGAGTAGTCGGTTGACGCGGCCCACAGGCGGATGATCTCGGCGCCCATCTTGCCGCTGATCTCCTGCGGCGCCACAACGTTGCCGACCGACTTGGACATCTTGCGGCCCTGGCCGTCGACCGTGAAGCCGTGGGTCAGCAGGCCCTTGTAGGGTGCGCGGCCATAGATGGCACAGGCGGCCAGCAGGGAGCTGTGGAACCAGCCGCGGTGCTGGTCATGGCCTTCCAGGTAGAGATCAGCCTCGTGCAGCTCGTCATGACCGGCCTCGGGGTGGCTGCCCTGGGCAGGGTTGAGCACGTGGAAGAAGGAGGTACCCGAGTCGAACCAGACATCCAGGATGTCGGTGGACTTGGCATAGTCAGCGGCCTCGGCACCCAGCCACTGGGCCGGATCCAGCGTGGACCAGGCTTCGACGCCGCCTTGCTCGACCAGGTCGGCAGCCTTGTCCATGAAGGCCATGGTCTGCGGGTGCAGCTCGCCCGTCACCTTGTGCAGGAAGAAGGGCAGCGGCACGCCCCAGTTGCGCTGGCGGCTGATGCACCAGTCGGGCCGGTTGGCGATCATGTCGCGCAGTCGGGTGCGGCCGTTCTCGGGGTAGAAGGTGGTGTGGTCGATGGCCTCCAGCGCGGTCTGGCGCAGGGTCTTGGGAGCCTTGTCGGTGGCGAACACGCCCTCGCCTTCGTCCATGCGCACGAACCACTGGGCCGCAGCGCGGAAGATCACGGGCGTCTTGTGGCGCCAGCAGTGGGGGTAGCTGTGGACGATGTCCTGAGTGGCCAGCAGGCGGCCATGCTCGCGCAGGGTCTCCAAGATAACCGGGGCGGCCTTCCAGATGTGCTGGCCGCCGAACAGGGGCAGCTCGGCCTCATAGACACCATTGCCCTGCACGGGGTTGAGGATGTCGTCGAACTTCAGGCCATGGGCCACGCAGGAGTTGAAGTCGTCCACGCCATAGGCGGGCGCGGCGTGCACGATGCCGGTGCCATCTTCAGCGCTGACGTACTCGGCCAAGTAGACGGGCGATTCACGGTCATAGCCCTTGTCCACATGGGCCAGCGGGTGCTTGAACTTCAGGCCTTCGAGCTTGGCGCCCACGGTGGTGGCCACGACCTTGCATTCGTCGGCTTCGAAGCCATAGCGGGCCACGGCCTTTTCCACCAGCGACTCCGCCAGCACCAGCAGGCCCTTGGGCGTGTCGACCAGGGCGTAGCTCAGCTCGGCGTGGACGTTCAAGGCCTGGTTGGCGGGGAGGGTCCAGGCGGTGGTCGTCCAGATCACGGCGAAGGCGTCTTTGCTCAGCGCGCTCAGGCCAAAGGCGGCTGCCAGTGCGGCTGGCTCGGCGCTCAGGAAGGCCACGTCCAGCGTTTGCGATTTCTTGTCGGCGTATTCGATCTCGAACTCGGCCAGCGATGAGCCGCAGTCAAAGCACCAGTACACAGGCTTGAGACCGCGGTAGACGTAGCCGCGCTCCATGATCTTCTTGAGCGCGCGGATCTCGTTGGCCTCGTTGCCAAAGTCCATGGTGCGGTAGGGATGGGCCCAGTCGGCCAGCACGCCCAGGCGCTTGAAATCGGTGCGTTGGCCGTCGATCTGCTCGGCGGCGTAGACACGGGCCTTGGCCTGCACGTCATCACGGCTGAGGTTGCGACCGAAGGTCTTTTCGATCTGGTTTTCGATGGGCAGGCCGTGGCAGTCCCAGCCCGGCACATAGATGGCGTCCAGGCCCTTGAGCTGGCGCGCCTTGACAATCATGTCCTTGAGGATCTTGTTGACGGCGTGGCCGATGTGGATGTTGCCGTTGGCATAAGGCGGGCCGTCGTGCAGCACGAACTTGGGGGCGCCCTGGCGGGCGGCGCGCAGCTTGTCATACAGGCCGTTGTGTTCCCACTCGGCCACCCAGCCGGGTTCACGCTTGGGCAGATCCCCCCGCATCGGGAAGGGGGTGTCGGGCATGTTCAGCGTGGCGCGGTAGGCGCTCTCGGCGGGCTTGGCAGACTTGTCTTGGCTCATGAAGATTCTCGGCGAAGGAACACGACGGGGCGGGCATCACAAAAGGCCCCATTGCCGTCGGTTTCCATGGGATCAGGTCAGCCGCACACCACGCTCGCATGACGAGGCTGGGGCCGCGGCCAGGTTGGGCGTCTCAGACCGTCAGCGTCAAATTCGATCGCGTGTGGTCTGGCGGCGCTGCGCCTGGAAAAAGGACTTTGCATCGGCAATGTCCTTGTGGATGGCCGCCTGCAAGGCATCCAGCCCGTCGTAACGGGCCTCGTCTCGGAGTTTGTGCAGGAGTTCCACGCGCACGATTTTACCGTAGCCCCCTTCACTGCCCAGGACGGCCGGCCAATCGAAGCAATGGACCTCCAGCAGCACCCGCCCGGCATCTTCCACCGTGGGGCGCACCCCCAGGCTGGCCACGCCCTCCAGGGGCTGCTCGGCCAGGCCATGCGTGCGGACCACGAAGATGCCCGAGGTGGAAGGCCGCTCGTGCCCGAAACGCACATTCATGGTGCGGCAATCGAGGCTGCGGCCGAGCTTGGCGCCGTGGATGACATGGCCACTGATGGTGTAGGGGCGCCCCAACAGGCGCTCGACCTGGGCCATGTCTCCCGCTGACAGGGCATCACGCACCACCGAGGAGGACACCCGCAAGCCGTGAACCTCGTAGCTCATCATGCGGGCCACATCAAAGCCCCGCGCGCTGCCGGCGGCATCGAGCATGGCGTAGTCACCGGCGCGTTTGGCGCCGAAACGGAAGTCATCGCCCACCAGCACATAGCGGGCATGGAGCCCCTGCACCAGCACCTGGTCGATGAAGGCGTCCGGGCTGAGTGCGGCCATGGTCTCGTCAAAAGGCAGGATCACGACCTGATCGACCCCGCAGCGCTCCAGCTCCATGAGCTTGTCGCGCAGGGTGGCGATGCGGGTGGGGGCCAGCTCAGGGCGCCCGCTTCGGGCCGCGAAGTAGTCCCGAGGATGGGGCTCGAAGGTCAGCACCGTGCTGGGCAGGCCCCTGTGCTGTGCCTCGTTGCGCAGCAGGGCGAGCATGGCCTGGTGCCCCCGGTGGACCCCGTCGAAATTACCGATGGTGAGCGCGCAGGCAGGCGCCAGCTGAGCGTGGTGAAAGCCGCGAAACACTTGCATGGAAGCGATTATCCGCCAGAGGATCAGGGCAGCACGATCGCCGGATCCTCGATCCAGCGCCATTGGCCCAGGGCCAGGTCCTCGGGCAGGGTCAGGCGGCCAATCGCACTGCGGTGCAGGCCCTCCACCCGGTTGCCCACGGCCGCCACCATGCGCTTGACCTGATGGTATTTGCCTTGCAGCAGGGTCAGGCGCAGGTGCACGGTCTCGCCCTCGCCCACCCGCTCGGCAGCGTGGGCGGCCACGGGCTCGGGGTCGTCGTCCAGCACCACGCCCTTGAGCAACTGGTCGCACATCAGCTGGGTCACGGGGTGTTTGCAGGTGACCTCATAGACCTTGGGCACATTCTTCTTGGGAGACGTCAGTTGGTGCAACAAGGGGCCGTCGTCGGTCATGAGCAGCAGGCCGGTGGTGTCCTGATCCAGGCGGCCCACGGGCTGCAGGCCACGCTTGCGCAGGGGCGCGGGCAGCAGGTTGTGCACGCCGGGCCAGGCACCGGGTTTGAGCGAACACTCATACCCCGCCGGCTTGTGCAGCATCACCAGGGCTTTGACATGGGTCACCCAGGGCTGGCCGTCCACGACCAGGGCCAGGCGGTCCTGCGGGAACACTGCGTCCGGGTCATCGACCACCTCGCCATTGACCTGCACCAGGCCGGAGCAGATCAGCCCCTCGCACTCGCGACGGGCGCCAAAGCCCTGTTCAAAGAGGATCTGATCGAGCGTGTCGTGCCCGGCGGGCAGTCGAGGGCGTTTGGCCATGGCGGTACGGAGCGTCTGAATCTGGCAAAACCGTGATTGTGCTGCCATGATGCGCAGATCGCGACATCCGGTGCGGAGTGTTTCTTGAAAGTTCATCACCTCAACTGCGGATCCATGTGCCCCCTGGGGCAGCGCTTGCTCACCGGCGAGGGTGGCTGGCTGTCGCCTGCCCACCTGTGCTGCCATTGCCTGCTGATCGAAGGGCGCGACAGCCTGATCCTGGTGGATACCGGCCTGGGCACGGGCGACGTGGCCCAGCCCTCACGCCTGGGGCTGGGGTTCAACCTGGCCGTTCGCCCCCGCCTGATGATGGAAGAAACCGCCCTGCACCAGATCCGCGCGCTGGGCTTCGATCCGCGCGATGTGCGGCACATCGTGCCCACCCATCTGGACCTGGACCACGCAGGCGGCCTGGGCGACTTCCCTCAGGCACAGGTGCATGTGTTCGCGCGCGAGCACGATGCAGCCATGGCGCGAGATTCTCTGCAGGAGCGCGAGCGCTACAAGCCTGCCCAATGGGCGCATGGCCCGCATTGGGCCCGCCATGAGGTGCAGGGCGATCGATGGATGGGCCTGGAGGCCATTCGCACCCTGCCCGGCACCGACGAGGAGGTGTTGCTCGTGCCCCTGACCGGGCACACCCGCGGCCATTGCGGCGTGGCCGTCAAGGCCGACGAAGGCTGGCTGCTGCACTGCGGTGACGCCTACTTCCATCACGGTGAAACCGACACACCGCCCCACTGCCCCGTGGGCCTGAGCGTGTTCCAGCGCCTGGTACAGATGGATGGCCCCACACGGGTGGCCAACCAGCAAAGGCTGCGTGAACTGAAGCGGGACCATGGGCATGAGGTCTCCCTCTTCTGCGCCCATGACCCGGTTGAGCTGGCGCGCTGGACACCAGCACTTCAGTGAGGCGAGGGCTCAGGCGAAGACGCCTGCGCTGTCCTCCATGCGGGCCGACACCTCACCCAGGTGATGCAGAGTGTCGCCCAGCGACAGTTCCATGCAGGTCAGGCGCTTGAAGTAGTGCGCAGCGGCATACTCGTCCGTCACACCGATGCCCCCGTGCAACTGGATGGCCTGCTGGCCCACAAAGCGCATGGACTGGCCCAGCTGGACCTTGGCCTGGGCCAGGGCCCGGCGGCGCTCGGCGGCCGGCGCCGTGAGCTTGAGCGTGGCGTAATAGCTCATGGAGCGGGCCAGCTCCAGTTGCATCTTCATGTCGGCCGCACGGTGACGCAGGGCCTGGAAGCTGCCGATGAGCACACCAAACTGCTTGCGGGTGTTGAGGTAGTCGACCGTCAGGGCCAGCAAGCTCTCCATGGCGCCCACCGCTTCGGCGCACAGGGCGGCGATGCCGATGTCCACCATGTGCTCCAGAGCGGGCCAGCCCTGGGCCAACACCAGGGTCGCGGACGCCTGCTGAAGCGTCAGCTCGGCGGCACGTGCGTTGTCCTGCAGGGCATGCACCGCCAGGCGCACGCCAGCAGCCCCGCGCTGCACCAGGAACAGGGCGATGCCCTGGGTGTCATCCACCCCACCCGAGACGCGTGCCGGCACGATGTAGGCCTCGGTGACGCCGTCGTCGCCCCCCACGGGGACCAGGTTCTTGGTGCCCGTCAGCGTCCACTGCCCTACCGCGTCCTGGCGGGCCTGGGTGTGCACCACGTTCAGGCGATGGCGCGCACCGCGCTCCTGCAAGGCTGGCAGCACACGAGCCTGGCCTTCGGCGATCAGCGGCAGCCAATGGGATCGAATGTCGTCAGGGGCATGGTCACGCAGCAGGCCCGCCCCCATCAGTGAGGCTGCGGCATACGGTGCGGCCACCATCCCCCGGCCCAGCTCTTCCATCACGACCATGGCCTCCACGGGGCCCATGTCCATGCCGCCAAACTCGCCCGGCACCGCCAGGCCCAGCAGGCCCAGCTCACCCAGGGCCTGCCAGGCAGAGCTCGGGTCGATGCCCTGGCTGCCCCCGGCCAGGGCCAGGCCGCGACGGTGTTCGAAGCCGTAATCCTTGCTGACCCAGCGTTGCACCATGTCGCGCAGTTGTTCCTGATCGGAGCTGAAGTCAAAATCCATGATGAGGTCCTCTCCTGCGATCAGCCCAGCAGAGTCTGGGCGACGATGTTGCGTTGCACTTCGTTGGAGCCACCGTAGATCGAGGTCTTGCGGTAGTTGAAGTAGTTGGAGGCCAGCGGTGCCAACTGCACGCGCCCACCCGGGAAGCCCCCGGCAAACTGGTCGCCCTGCCAGCCGGCGTCCATGGCCTCGTGCAGGAAGGGCAAGGCGCCAGGGCCCGCCGCCAGCATCATCAGCTCGGTGTAACGCTGCTGGATCTCGCTGCCGCGGATCTTGAGCAGCCCGGCCACGTCCAGGGATTTCTTGCCGCCTTGCTCGGCGCTCAAGACGCGCAGCACCATCATTTCCAGGGCAACGATGTCGACCTCCAGCAAGGCGATCTGGTCACGAAAGCGCAGGTCCTCATACACGCCTTCGGCCTTGGCGATGCGCTTGAGGCGCTCCAGCTCGCGCTTGGCGCGGTTCACATCGGCGATGTTGGTGCGCTCGTGGGCCAGCAGGTATTTGGCATAGGTCCAGCCCTGGTTCTCCTGACCGACAAGGTTGTCAACCGGCACCTCGACGTTGTCGAAGAAGACCTCGTTGACCTCGTGTTCACCATCCAGGGTGATGATGGGGCGAACGGTCACCCCGGGCGATGTCATGTCGATCAGCAGAAAGGAAATGCCTGCCTGGGGCTTGCACTCGGTGTTGGTGCGCACCAGACAGAAGATCCAGTCGCCGTGCTGGCCCAGCGTGGTCCAGGTCTTCTGGCCATTGACGATGTACTTGTCGCCCTGGCGCTCGGCACGTGTCTTGACAGAAGCCAGGTCCGAACCGGAACCCGGCTCGCTGTAGCCCTGGCTCCACCAGACCTCGCCACTCATGATGCCGGGCAGGAAGCGCCGGTGCTGCTCGGGCGAGCCAAAGGCCATGATCACGGGCGCCACCATCACAGGGCCGAAGGGCACGATGCGGGGCGCCCCGGCCATGGCGCATTCTTCTTCGAAGATGTGGCGCTGGATGGCATCCCAGCCGGGGCCGCCGAACTCCTTGGGCCAACCGTAGCCATGCCAGCCCTTGGCGCCCAGGATCCGGGCCCAGCGTTGCTGGTCGCTCTTGTTCAGACGCAGCGCGTTGTGCACCTTGTGGGCGATGTCTTCGGGCAGGTTGGCGCGCACCCAGGCTCGCACGTCCTGGCGGAAGGCTTCTTGTTCAGGGGTGAAGTTCAGGTCCATGCGGGAGTCCTCATGCTGAAAAGGCCTGGATGCCGGTCTGGGCGCGGCCCAGGATCAGCGCGTGCACATCGTGGGTGCCCTCGTAGGTGTTGACCACTTCGAGGTTGACCACATGGCGGATCACGCCGTAGTCGTCGGAGATGCCGTTGCCGCCGTGCATGTCGCGCGCCACGCGGGCGATGTCCAGGGCCTTGCCGCAGTTGTTGCGCTTCATCAGCGAGGTCAGTTCGGGCGCGGCCACACCCTCGTCCTTCATGCGCCCCAGGCGCAGCGCGCCTTGCAGGCCCAGGGCGATCTCGGTCTGCATGTCGGCCAGTTTTTTCTGAATCAGCTGATTGGCGGCCAGCGGGCGACCGAACTGGATGCGGTCCAGGGTGTACTGACGAGCCGCATGCCAGCAGAACTCGGCAGCCCCCATCGCGCCCCAGGAGATGCCATAGCGTGCCGAATTGAGGCAAGTGAAGGGGCCCTTGAGGCCCTCGACATGGGGCAGCTCGTTTTCTTCGGGCACAAAGACCTTGTCCATCACGATCTCACCCGTGATGGAGGTGCGCAGGCCCACCTTGCCGTGGATGGCTGGTGCGCTCAGGCCCTGCCAGCCCTTTTCGAGGATGTAGCCACGGATCTTGCCCGCGTCGTTCTTGGCCCAGACCACGAAGACATCGGCCACCGGCGAGTTGGTGATCCACATCTTGGCCCCCGTCAGCTCGAAGCCGCCAGGCACGCTGCGGGCACGCGTGATCATGCTGCCGGGGTCGGAGCCGTGATTGGGCTCGGTCAGGCCAAAGCAGCCGATCCACTCGCCACGGGCCAGGCGGGGCAGGTATTTCTGCTTTTGCGCCTCGGAGCCAAACTCGTGGATGGGCACCATGACCAGGGAGGACTGCACGCTCATCATCGAGCGATAGCCCGAATCCACGCGCTCGACCTCCCGCGCCACGAGGCCATAGCAGACATAGTTCAGGCCTGCGCCGCCGTATTCCGTGGGAATGGTGGCGCCCAGCAGACCGAGCTCCCCCATCTCCCTGAAGATGGCCAAGTCGGTCTGTTCATGGCGGAAGGCATCGCGCACGCGGGGCATCAGACGGCCCTGTGCGTAATCGGAGGCGGCCTGCTGCACCTGACGCTCATCGTCGGTGAGCTGACTGTTCAACAAAAAGGGATCATCCCACTGGAAGCTGGCCTGGCGGGTACTCATGTCTTGTTCTCCTCGGATGATGTCGACTCTCACACACGTTCCATGACCAGGGCCAGGCCCTGGCCCATGCCGATGCACAGGCTGACCACGGCATAGCGGCCCTCACGGCGCTGCAGTTCACGCGCCACGGTCAGTGCCAGCCGCGCGCCCGAGGCGCCCAGCGGATGACCCACGGCAATGGCGCCCCCGTTGGGGTTGACGCGCGGATCGTCGAAAGCCAGCCCTAGTTGCTGGAGGCAACCCAGCACCTGACAAGCAAAGGCTTCGTTGATCTCGATGACGTCCATGTCGGACAGGGACCGGCCCGCGCGCGCCAGAGCCAGGGTGATGGCGCCCACCGGGCCCAGACCCATCACACGCGGATCGACCCCGCTGGCCGCAGCCGCCACCAGCCTGACCAGAGGCCGGACCCCAGCCTGCTCGCCCACACGCGCGCTGCCGATCAGGAGCGCCGCGGCACCATCGTTGATGCCCGAGGCATTGCCTGCCGTGACGACCCCGCCCTCGAAGAGCGGACGCAGTTGGCTGAGCGACTCCAGGGTCACGTCGGCGCGGGGATGCTCGTCGGTATCGACCACCCTGGGGGGCGTCTTGCGGCCCGTGGACACGCGGATGGGGTGGATCTCGCCCTGGAAGAAGCCTTCGGCCTGGGCACGCGCGAACCTGGCCTGCGACGCGGCCGCGAAGGTGTCGGCGGCCTGGCGGCCGATGCCCAGATCGCGCGCCACGTTGTCGGCGGTCTCCGGCATGGTGTCGGCGCCATGGGCCTCCAGCACGCGAGGGTTGGGAAAGCGCGCGCCAATGGTGGTGTCAAAGACCTGAATGTCACGGCTGTAGGCCTTGTCGGCCTTGGCCATGACAAAGGGGGCGCGGCTCATGCTCTCGACGCCGCCTGCCAGATACAGATCGCCCTCGTGGCAGGTGATGGCGCGGGCCGCGTCGATCACGGCCGCCAAGCCACTGGCACACAAGCGGTTGACGGTCTGCCCCGGCACGGAGGTGGGAAAACCCGCCGCCAGCACCGCATTGCGACCGACATTGCGGGAGTCCTCCCCCGCCTGGTTGGTGTTGCCCAGGATGACGTCGTCCAGTTGCGCGGGCTCCCAGGGGGAGCGCGCCAGCAGCGCGGTCATCACCTCGGCGACCAGATCGTCCGGGCGGACACTGGACAAAGCGCCGGCGTGACGCCCGAAGGGGCTGCGCAGACCGTCGTACAAGTAGGCGTCGAGCATCAGAAGCTCCTGGGCGTAAGCGGTGATCAGCCAAAGCGGCAGTTCTGCAGTGCAGAACAATGCCGCACCACGGACGCGAGCCAGTCTAGCAGTGCACTCCCCGCTTGTGGCAGCCTCCAGCCCCCATGAACACGCCTGTCACCCCATCCGCAACCCAGAAGGCCGGGATGTACTGCAGTGCAGAACCGATCAGTAGCGCTTGGTCAGGGTGAGCTGCTCGTTCTCACGCTTCATCTGAAAACGCGTGAGGAAGCTGTTGCCCAACAGGATGTGGGGCATGGAGCCCGGCAAGACCGAGGCTTCCACATCGTAGGCTTCGACGTCCTGGATCCGCACTTTGGCCAGACGAACGCGGTAGGCCGTGACCACGCCGTTGGCCGTCCCGCTCAGCATGCGCTGACCTTGTTCGAACTTGATGCCCAGGCGCCGCGCATCGTTCTGCCCCATGGCCACGGAGGTCGCCCCGGTGTCCACCAGGAACTCGACCGCCTGCCCGTTGATGCTGCCCTGGGTCACAAAATGCCCGCCGCTGCCGGCCGTGAGCACGATCTGTGAACCGCTGGCGCCGCCGGCGCCACCTCCGCCCACACTGACGGGAGCGCCGCCCAGGTGCACGGTCTGGCGCTTGCCCGCGATCTCGACCACGGTTTGATCGCTGGACACGCTGATCACCTTCACGCCCTGCCAGCTGTCGCCCGAGGCCACCGCCTTGGGTGCACCGCCATTGACCACCAGCAGGGCCTTGCTGCCCATGCCACCGGTCATGGCCACACTCTGGGCCTGGGCGGCCGAGGCCAGCGCGACACTGAAAAGCAGTGCCGCCAGATGTCGCCCGCAAACTCCCTGCATGACCATGGCATCTCCCTGTGAATGAATGGTTGTTGTCAGTCGCGGAAGTTATCGTACGACAAAGGAGCTTCGGTGATGTCCTTCTTGATCAGTGCAATGGCCGCCTGCAGGTCGTCGCGCTTGGTGCCCTGCACCCGGACCACATCGCCCTGGATGCTGGCAGTGACCTTCATCTTGCTGTCCTTGAGTTGCTTGACGATTTTCTTGGCCAGCTCGGACTCGATGCCGGCCTTGACCTTGATGGTCTGCTTGACCTTGTCGCCGCCCATTTTTTCGGGCTTGCCGATGTCCAGGAAGCGCACGTCCACGCTGCGCTTGGCCATCTTGTTGGTCAGGACTTCACGCACCTGATCGAGCTGGAACTCGGCATCACCCAGAACGGTGATTTCCTTGTCTTTGTCCTTGAACTCGATGGCCGCGCTGGTCCCCTTGAAATCGAAGCGTGTGCCGATCTCCTTGCTGGTCTGATCGACCGCATTTCGGACCTCCACGAGGTTGGGATCGAGCTTCACATCAAAACTGGGCATGGTTTTCTCCTTTGTGTCTGCGAAAATTCTGCCATGCACACGTCCCTGGCCGTCGAACACGGCACCAATCTCAAGCCTTTCAACACCTTTGGTCTGCCCTGTGTGGCGCAGACCCTGGTGCACATCACCTCGGACGCGGACGTCCGCCGGGTGGTGGACGACCCTGTCCTGGGGCGTGGCCCGAAGTTCATCCTGGGTGGTGGCAGCAATCTGGTGCTCACGCGGGACCTCTCGGCCTGCGTGCTCAAGATCGAAGTGCTGGGTCGCCGCCTGGTCGAGACCCGTGACGATGCATGGATTGTGGAAGTGGGGGCAGGCGAATCATGGCATGCCACCGTGCAATGGTGCCTGGAACAAGGCCTGCCCGGGCTGGAAAACATGGCCCTGATCCCGGGCACCGTCGGGGCCGCGCCGGTCCAGAACATCGGGGCCTATGGGCTGGAGCTCAAGGACCGGTTCGAATCGCTCGATGCGGTGGACCTGATCACCGGGCGCAGCATCACCTTGCGCGCCGAGCAATGCGGTTTTGGCTATCGGGATAGCATCTTCAAGCGCCATCTGGCCGGAAAGAGCGTCATCACCCGTGTACGCCTGCGTTTGCCGCGCCCCTGGCAACCCGTGGTGGGCTACCTGGAGCTGGAGCGCAAGATCGCTGAAACAGGCATCACCGCGCCCAGTGCCCAACAGATCTTTGACTGGATCTGCGCCGTGAGGCGCGCCAAGCTGCCCGACCCGGCCGTGATCGGCAATGCCGGCAGCTTCTTCAAGAACCCTGTGGTGACGCCCGAGCAGTGCCGCGACATCATCAACCGCGACCCCGAGATCGTGCACTACCCCATGAGCGATGGCAGCTTCAAGCTGGCGGCCGGCTGGATGATCGATGCCTGCGGCTGGAAGGGCAAATCCATCGGCCGCGCGGGCGTCTACGAAAAACAGGCGCTGGTGCTGGTCAACCGGGGCGGCGCCAACGGGGCCGAAGTGGTCACCCTGGCGCGCGCCATCCAGGAGAGCGTCTATGGGCGCTTTGGCATCCGCCTGGAGCCCGAACCCGTGGTGGTCTGATCCACCGGGGGCCCGATCGATCAGCCGAAATGGCAGATGTAGTGGTAGGGCTCGCCTTCCACCTTGATCTCGAAGGATGAGTTGCCAGGCACATTGAAGCTCTCACCCGCACCGTAGGTGGTCCAGGTGTCAGAGCCCGCCAGCTTGATGGTGGCTTGGCCGGCAACGGTTTCCATGATCTCGGGTGCGCCGGTATTGAAGGTCAAGGTGGCGGGCAGGATCACGCCGACGGACTTGCGGACGCCATCGGCCAAGGTCACGGTGTGCGACACGCACTTGCCGTCAAAGTAGACATTGGCTTGGGTGGCAACGGTGCCAGCCAGGGTGGTGGTGGTCATGAAGGGGTCTCCGAAAAAAGAACAGGCCGATGCCTGGGCATCGGCCTGAAGGGTTGGCTTACTTGGCGGACTTGGCAGCGGCCTTCTTGGCTGCCGGCTTGACCGCCACAGCCTTCTTGGCAGCAGGCTTCGCTGCGGGCTTCTTGCCAGCTGCGGGCTTGGCCTTGCTGGCTGCTGCGCGGGCGGCCTTCACATTGGCGCCAATGCGCAGGCGCAGGGCGTTGAGCTTGATGAAGCCTGCCGCATCGGCCTGGTTGTAGGCGCCGCCGTCGTCGTCAAAGGTCGAGATCTTGGCGTCGAACAGGCTGTCGGTCTTGGACTCGCGGCCCACCACCAGGATGGTGCCCTTGTAGAGCTTGAGCTTGACCGTGCCGTTGACGGTTTCCTGGCTCTTGTCGATCAGGCCTTGCAGCAGCTCGCGCTCGGGGCTGAACCAGTAGCCGTTGTAGATCATGCGGGCATAACGCGGCATCAGGTCATCCTTCAGCGCCAGGACTTCGCGGTCCAGGGTGATGGATTCGATGGCACGGTGACCCGACAGCAAGATGGTGCCGCCCGGGGTTTCGTAGCAGCCACGGCTCTTCATGCCCACATAGCGGTTCTCGACCTTGTCGAGGCGACCGATACCGTGCTTGCCGCCGATTTCGTTCAGCTTGGTCAGCACCTGGGCGGGGGACATCTTCACGCCGTCGATGGCGACCACATCGCCCTTGGCATAGGTCAGCTCGATGATCTGGGGCTTGTTGGGCGCCTTCTCGGGCGACACCGTCAGGCGCCACATATTGGCTTCGGGTTCGAAGTTCGGGTCTTCCAGCACGCCGCCTTCGTAGCTGATGTGCAGCAGGTTGGCATCCATCGAGTAGGGGGCGCCGCCCTTGCGCTTCTTGAAGTCCACCGGGATGCCGTGCTTGTCGGCATAGGCCAGCAGCTTCTCGCGGGACAGCAGGTCCCACTCGCGCCACGGTGCGATCACCTTCACGCCAGGCAGCAGGGCGTAGGCACCCAGCTCGAAGCGGACCTGGTCATTGCCCTTGCCGGTGGCGCCATGAGAGATGGCATCGCCACGGGTCTTCTTGGCGATCTCGATCAGGCGCTTGGCGATCAGGGGACGGGCAATGGAGGTGCCCAGCAGGTATTCGCCCTCGTACAGCGCGTTGGCACGGAACATGGGGAAGACGAAATCGCGCACGAACTCTTCACGCAGGTCTTCGATGAAGATGTTCTCGGGCTTGATGCCCATCTTCAGGGCCTTGGCACGTGCGGGCTCGATCTCTTCACCCTGACCGATGTCGGCGGTGAAGGTGACCACCTCGCAGTTGTATTCGTCTTGCAGCCACTTCAGGATGATCGAGGTGTCCAGACCACCGGAGTAGGCCAGAACGACTTTTTTCACCTTCTGGGATGCAGCGGCAACAGGCTTGGCCACCGGCGTGGCCACAGCGGCGGTCTTGGATGCCTTGGCAGGCTTGTGGGTCTTGGCTGTCTTGGACATGGTCTCGATCTCGAATCTGACGAAGCCTGCGATTTTAGGCGCCCTCAGAGGGTGGATTGCACCCACCGCCTCGCAAAACCGCGGGAATCTGCCCTCCCCACCCCCTTCAGCCGACCAGACAAAGTGGTCAAGAGGCGTGAATAGCCCACGATCGCCCCCCAATTCAACGTACCGCCAACTGTCCCCTGAGCGACCATTACATCTGTATACGTGGATCTGATCACTGCGCCAATCAGATCGATTCCAACCGACGCGCGGCTTTCATGGTGTGCAATGCGAGGCCCTCCCCGATCGAAACCCCCTCACAGGCGCCCGAGGTACGAACTCGAAGAGCTTGAACCCCGTCGACTGTTCTCGGCAGACCCGCTGGTCGGGGCGCTGCTGGGGACGGGGTTCGCGCTTGACACCGGGGGCACCGCGGCAAGCATCGACGTCGTGGCGGAGTCTCTGCGCGTGGTTCAGGCCGTCGCGCCACAATCTGCACAGTCAAATGCCACGGCTCCTGCCAGAGAAGTGGTGTTCGTTGACATGGGCATTGATGACGCCAGCGTCATTCTCAGTGACTTGCACAAGCAACAGGAGCAAGGGCGACCGATCGATGTCGTGGCGCTGTCATCCCAGGACGATGGCATCTCCATCATCACCAGTTACCTGAATCAACAGACGGACAAGATCGGCGCCATTCACATCCTCAGCCATGGCGATGCCAACGGCCTGCAATTGGGGAGCACATGGCTTGACGAAAGTACGCTGAGCGCCAGACTGGGCGCCATATCGAGCTGGGGCGCCAGCCTGACCAGCGAAGCGGACTTGCTGCTGTATGGCTGCCAGTTGGCCAGCGCTCCGGGTGGCATGGCCTTGATCGATCAACTGGCACTGCTCACGGGCGCCGACGTTGCGGCCAGCGACGACTACACCGGATCGGCCTTGTTGGGCGGCGACTGGATCCTGGAGTACACCACCGGCGAGGTCAACCACACTGACATCCTGACGTTTCAGGCTCAGGGGCAATGGCAGCACGTTCTGGCCACGGTGACATTTCAGGAAGGTGTCAGCAGCTATACAGGCACACAGGACACCTACATCGACAAGGCCGCGCCAACCACGTCACACGCCACCAGCACCGGTCTGCAGGTCGACGACGGCACGCCCAATGACATGCAGTCCCTGGTCCGATTTGACAACATCATCGGATCGGCGCAGATCCCCCTGGGATCAACGATCACCTCAGCCACACTGACGGTCTATGTGACCAACAACGATACGGCCGACGACGTCACCATTCACAAGATGCTGGTGACCTGGGACGAGAGTTCGACCTACAACTCTTTGAGCAGCGGCGTGGCCACAAACGGCGTGGAAGCAGACAGCTCAGGCCTGTTCACGCTGGATGCGGGTATATCGGGTGCGGCCAATTTCACCGGTCTGGCCTCATCGGTCCAGGCTTGGGCCAACGGCGGCACCAACTATGGTTGGGTCATCGTCACCGGTGACGCCAACGCCGACAACTGGACCTTTGCCAGCTCGGAG
>NZ_DASUIT010000095.1:0-29032 GCF_036279655.1 Aquabacterium sp.
TTGAATTATTAAATTGATGCAAGCGCTTCGAGGGCTTTGATGGAGAGCGTGTTGAGCGCTTTGGCGTGAGAGCGCAGGGCTGGGTCGGAGGGGGCCTGTAGGCCGGGCTTCAAGTGGGTGGTCCCGCTGCGCGGGACCGCCCACTTGAAGCCCGAACGACAGGCCTCCGCCGCCCCAGCCCTGCGCTCTCACGCAAAAACAAAAAAGCCCTGGCAAGGCCAAGGCTTCTCACAGGGCGTCAGTGATTACTCACTTCTCGACAAAGGCCCGCTCAATCACGTAATCCCCCGGCTCACCCTGCGACGGTGAGATCTTGAAACCCCGCTCGTCCAGGATCTTGCACAGATCCGTCAGCATCGACGGGCTGCCGCACATCATGGCGCGGTCGGTGTGCGGGTTCAGCGGCTGCAAGCCGATGTCGGCGGCCATCTTGCCGTTGACGATCAGGTCCGTCAGGCGGCCCTGGTTGCGGAAGGGCTCGCGGGTCACCAGCGGGTAGTAGATCAGCTTGTCGCGGACCAGCTCACCCAGCAGCTCGTGGTCAGGCAGCTCTTCGCTGATGAAGTCGTGATAGGCCAGCTCGCTCACCGTGCGCACACCATGCACCAGCACCACCTTCTCGAACTTCTCGTAGGTGTAGGGGTCCTGGATGATGCTCATGAAGGGCGCCAGGCCCGTGCCCGTGCCGAACAGGTACAGGTTCATCGCAGGCTTGAGGTCGTCCACGACCAGCGTGCCCACGGCCTTGCGGCTCACCAGCAATTTGTCGCCCACCTTCAGGTGTTGCAGACGCGAGGTCAGCGGGCCGTCCTGCACCTTGATGGACAGGAACTCCAGGTGCTCTTCGTAGTTGGCACTGGCGATCGAGTAAGCACGCATCAGCGGCTTGCCGTTGACCTCCAGGCCGATCATGACGAAGTGCCCGCTGGCAAAGCGCAGCGCCGGGTCACGTGTCGTCTTGAAGCTGAACAGCGTGTCGTTCCAGTGGTGAACGTAGGTAACGGTCTCTTCGTTAAAGGCAGCCATGTTTGACAAATCCCGACGCGGCCGCAGGCGGCACGCTAGTGTGACTTCTGATCGAAAACCCGCTATTGTCCCCGAGAACGGGCACCCTCGTGAATCCACCCCCGCGTCTCTGGGGCCTTCTGTCAGGCATAAGCTGTGCTGAAATCGGCATAAGCGCTCCTGCTGGAGGGAGCGGATCATCCATCTCATGACCGATCTCTCTTCTCAGTCTGTGCAGGCCTTCGCCTCGCCGCTCGATCCGCGCACTGCCCTGGTGGTGTTTTCCGGCGGGCAGGATTCGACCGTCTGCCTGGCCTGGGCGCTGCAGCGCTACTCGCGCGTCGAAACCGTGGGGTTTGACTACGGTCAACGGCATCGCATTGAACTCGATTGCCGCGGCCGCGTGCGTGAGGAACTGGCGCGACAGTTCCCGCACTGGGGCGCGCGCCTGGGCGATGACCACCTGCTGGATCTGAGCCTGCTGGGGCAGATCTCCGACACCGCCCTGACCCAGTCGCGGGCCATCGAGATGCAGGCCAATGGTTTGCCCAACACCTTCGTGCCCGGGCGCAACCTGCTGTTTCTGAACTTTGCGGCGGCGCTGGCCTACCGGCGCAGTGCCTCTGTGCTGGTGGGGGGCATGTGCGAGACCGATTTTTCAGGCTACCCCGATTGCCGCGACAACACACTCAAGGCCCTGCAGGTGGCCATCAGCCTGGGCCTGGATGCGCCCATGACCATCGAAACCCCGCTGATGTGGCTCACCAAGGCGCAGACCTGGGCCCTGAGCGACCAGTTGGGCGGGGCGCCGCTCAACGAGCTCATCATCGAGCACACGCACACTTGTTACCTGGGGGATCGTCAGACCCGCCATGCCTGGGGTTATGGTTGCGGCCAATGCCCGGCCTGCGATCTGCGTCGGCGAGGCCATGAACAATTCTTTCTCGGGAGCACCGCGTCGTGAGCGCCACGCAGATCATCACCCTGGCCGCATTGGCCCTGCTTTTTTTCTGGGGCGTGGGCGCCTACAACCGCCTGGTTCGCTTGCGCAACGAGATCACCAATGCCTTCGCTCAGATCGATGTGCAGCTCAAGCGTCGCCATGACCTGATCCCCAATCTCGTCGAGGTGGCCCGCAAATACCTGGTGCATGAGCGTGAGACGCTGGAGCGCGTCACGGCTGCGCGCAACCAGGCCATCGCCGCGTGCGACCTGGTGCGATCGCGCCCCAGCCAGGCCGGCCCGGTCAAGAGCCTGGCATTGGCCGAAGACGTGCTGAGCGCCGCCATGCGGGGCTTCAACGCGGTGGTCGAGTCCTACCCCGAACTCCAGGCCGACGAGACCTTGCAGCGCCTGAGCGAAGAGCTCACGCACACCGAAAACAAGGTGGCCTTCTCGCGCCAGCTGTTCAACGATGCCACCCTGGACTACAACAACGCGGCCCAGGCTTTTCCCGCCAATCTGGTGGCGGGGGTGTTCGGCTTCAAGGAGGCGGCCATGCTGCAGGCCACCCAGAGCGATGCGGAGCGCGCGGCCATCAAGGTGACGCTCTAGAGCGTGCCCGGACATGCGGTTCTGGCAGCAACAGCACCTGGCGCGCGCGCAGACCCTGCGTTTGCTGCTGTGCTTTGCCGTGCTGGTGCTGGGCCTGGTGTGCGTGATCAACGCCGTTCTGGCACTGCTCTTCAAGCTGGTCATGCCTTTTTATCCGGGCTGGCCGGCGCTGTTCTTTGAAACCAACACCGCCATCGTCGTGCTCTTCGTGCTGGGCGGTTGCTGGGTCGAGTCCTGGCGCTTGCGAGACGGTGGCGGGGTGCGCGTGGCGCACTGGATGGGGGGCGTCGAAGTGCAGGACACGGGCGATGCCCTGAACCGCCGCTTGCTCAATGTCGTGGACGAAATGGCGCTGGCCTCCGGGCAGCCCTTGCCGCAGGTGTTCGTGCTGCCGCGCGAAGGCGCCATCAATGCCTTCGTGGTCGGCTGGACACCGCAGACCTCGGCCCTGTGTGTGACCCGGGGAGCGCTGGATCGGCTCACACGGAATGAGCTGCAGGGCCTCGTGGCCCACGAGTTCGGACATCTGGCGGAAGCCGATGGCCGTCTGGGCATGCGGCTGCTGGCGCTGGTCTGGGGCCTGTCGCTGGTGCATGGCTGGGGCGCGAGCTGGATGCAGGCCGATGATCAGGGGCGTGTCCATCCGATCCCGTGGTTGATCGGGGCCGCGGTGGCGGCCGTGGGCTGGCTGGGCTGGCTGGCCGGGCGCATCCTTCAGGCGGCCGTCTCTCGCCAACGCGAGTTCCTGGCCGACGCCCGGGCCGTGCAGTACACCCGATCGCGCGACGGCCTGGGCCAGGTCCTGCGCAAGGTCTGGCATGAACGGCAGGTCGCGACCGCCAGGCTGCACCACCCCCATGCCGATGCGTTGAGCTTTCTCTGGCTCACCGATGGCGGCTGGGCCGCTCCCTGGCTGGCGACCCATCCGCCTCTGGCCGACCGCATCCATCGACTGTATGGCGGGCCACGCGCGCCGCTGCCCGCGACAGCCGGGCGCAGCATGGATGAGCCCGTGCGCCTGGAGCCGCGCAATGACAGCACGGTGGCGCGCCTGGCACCGCCGCTCCCGCCGGCTTCTGATCCGTCGCCAGTGAGTCCTCCCCGTCGCCTGCCGGACGTTGACACCACCGAGGCCCTGGGTCGCTTGCAGCGTCTGTCTGGCCCTTTGCAGCGGCGCATGGCCTTGCTGGCCTTCATGATGAGGCCCGACAACGAGGCCGAGCAGCGGTTCTGGATGCAGTCCACCCGCGACCTGCACGGTGCCGCGGCCATCCTGGCCGATGTGCAGAGCTTGCCGGCCGTCTGGCGTGTGCCCGAATTTGAGCGGCAACTGGCTCAGATGGCCTACGAAGGCGTGGAGCAGCGCCGCGCCTTGGTGGTGGCCACGCGAGAGCTGCTGCGTGCCGACGGCAAGGTCAGTGCGCGCGACAGGCTGTGGTGGTTGGCCCTGCGTCACCGCATGGGGGAGGTCAACACGCGGCACGCCTTCATCCGACCGGTGACAGGCCAGGGGCGAGATCTGGTGCAGCTCAATGAGGAAGAGCGCGCCCACGTGGCGCAATTCACGGCCTATCTCGCGCGGCTGCTGCCGGTGGAGAGCAGCAATGCTTCGCCCTCAGCCGAGGGGCGTGCCTGGTTCAAGGCCGTCATGGGGCGCTGCTACACCGTGGGCGAGGGCGTGACCCCACCCGAGTGCCTGCCGCCGGATGCCGATGCGCTCATGCACGCCCTGTCAGGGGTGCAGGAACTCTCATGGATGATGCGCCCGCAACTGGTGCGCGCCTGGGTGGAAGAAGCCCTCAACCACAGCCCTGGCGGGCTGTTGTCACCGGACACGGCCGATGCCCTGAGGCTGACGGCCGGCTTGCTCGACACACCTTTGCCGCCCGCACTGGCGGCGCACTACCCCAAGCCCTGAGGGCCCAGGGCGGCGCGCTCGGCTCAATCGCCCGTTCGGGGCAGCTTGGTCAGGCCCAGCAGGCCGTTGCGCAGGTCTTCAGGCGCATTGGCACCGATGTACATGCGCAGGTAGATCTGATAGGCCAGCTCGTTGTTGATCGAGGCCGCAGCGCCTTCGACCGTCAGCATCTTGCCATTGTGGAAGGCCATCCAACCCTTGCCGGGCACCCAGTCCAGATTGACGACGTCGCCCTTGACCACGCGCTTGACGTTGCTGTAGGCCGCACCGATCTGGCTGATCACGTCGATCAGCTTCTTGAACTCTTCTTCCGTGGCGGCCTGCTTGAAGTCGGCAATGAAGATGCGGGAGATGGTGGACGAGGTGAACTCACGCAGGATGTTGAGCTGGATGCGACGGTAGCCATCGAGCTTCATGACACCTTCTGCGGTGGTGCGTTTCTCGGGCAGGTACAAGGCCGTCACATCGGCCTTGAAATACCCTCGCCGACGCACACCGGCCCCATTGAGGATCAGCTTGCGGCCGCCGACCACCACGGACTCTTCCAGCTCGACGCCTTCGAGCGTGACGGCCGCTTGAGCCGGTGTGGCCCATGGCGCCAGGGCCGCTGCGGCAGCACCCATCACGAACTGGCGCCGGGAGCTGGACGACACCGCTTCATCCATCGATGTTGCCGTCAGGATCTCAGGTTCTTGCATGAACAGTCACCTCAGGTAGGGCCAGGCAGTGGATCACAGCCCGAAGGGCTTGGAGACGGTCAGCATGTAGGTGGCGCCCTCCGCACGGTTGCGGGCGTTGAATTCCTTGATGACCTTGCCTTCCACCATCATTTCACCGCCATTGACCACCCATGCCAGTGCAGGGCCCAGGCCATAGACACGCATCTTGCGGCCGCCTTCGGCGTCGATGGCGGCTTGCTCGGTGGCATTGTCGCTGGTGTCCTTGCTGAATTGCTGCACCACATAGCCTTGAACACCCAGGCGGATGTCTTCGCTCACGAATTTCATGAGGGCAAAGTCCAGATTGAACATATTGCCGCTGCGATAGTCGGTCTCGGTGTTGCGGGTGTTGAAGGACAGCACCGCGCGGGCGCCCACGTCCCAGCCATCACCGATGAAGCCGTACTGCACCGAGGGGCGGAAGGTGTAGAACTTGCCGAAACCGGGGTTCACGGCCAGATCCTTGTCGTACTCACCCGTCGGGAAGATCACCGTGGGCGTGAAAGTCACCGTCTGATGGTCACCGATCTCCCAGTTCAGGATGGGTGCCATCTCCAGGTCACCGAAGCCGGCGTTGGAGCCAGAGCGTCCGGCCAGGGTGGCGGCGGCCTGGGTGTTCACATTGCTCTGGACGCCGGACACCACGCCCTGCGACACGCCAGCGGCCAGGGGCGCACTGCCCGTGGTGTTCAGCACGCCTGTGCTGATGGCGCTCTGAACGGCCGAGCTGTTGGCAAAGGAGGTCACGCCCGACAGCGCCGTCTGGCGCTCGATCAGGGGGAGCATGGCCGTGAAGCCCAGGTGGGCACCCAGGAACTTCTGGGTGCTCAGGTAGGTGATGCGCGGCAACATGACATAGGCATCCGCGCGGAAGTTGGACAGGCGGCTGGTGTAGGCCAGGCCGGTGCCGGCCAGGGCTGTGCCGACGTTGGTGGCGGTGGGCGCCAGCAAGGCGTTGTTGCTGGTGTTGGTTACCACGGCCTGGGCAGCCAGACCTGCCAGTGAGGCGGCGGGTACGACGCCACCGGCCACGGTGGACACATCCTTGCCGTCGTTGCCCTTCAGCTTGGTGGCGTGGTAGTGGATCATGGCGACCTGGCCATACCACCCGGGCACCAGCATCGACGTCAGATCACTGCCGCCCAGACCAGCGGTGTAGCGTTGCGCGCGGTTCTCCGCAGCCTGTGCCGACGTGGCCAGTGCGGCAGCCACGGCGCCGGCCATCAGCGTCAGGGACAGGACGTGCATGGATGTGGACTTCGACTTCATGAGTGATCCTCTGGGTGGTGTCATCACAGGCGGTTATCGACGGATAACGCACCAAATGAATAGGGCTCGCTAGTTTGCGCCACAGGGGGGCGACTCATCCATGGATTCGTGCCCCCTTGAGGGAATACCGGGGGCCACTTTGTCGCGCAGGTGCAACGCCTGGCAGACCGGGGCGCCGTCGGGCAGGCTTATTCGCCTTCGCCGAACTTGTCGTTGATCAAGGCCAGCAAGGCGGTGGTGGCCTCCTGCTCCTTGGTGCCATCGCATTCCAGTTCGATGGTGGTGCCGACGCCGGCGGCCAACATCATGACGCCCATGATGCTCTTGGCATTGACCCGACGATCATTGCGACTGAGGTGCACTTCGCAAGGAAAGCTGCTGGCCAGCTTGGTCAGTTTGGCCGAGGCGCGCGCGTGCAGCCCGAGCTTATTGCTGATGGTGACGGTGGTCTTGATCATGGGTGGGCTGAAGGGTCTGGTTCTGCGGGCGGGAAGAGGCAATCTGCATGACCCCCTGCGTGCCGCCAGCCAGGGCGCGGGTGATCAGGATATCCAAGGGCTCGTGGGCGTAGTTCATGGCCCGCCAGAGCATGGGCACATTGCAGCCCGTGATCACCTTGACTTGCAGCCCATCGGCCAGACGCTGGATCACATTGCACGGCGTGGCTCCGAAGACATCGGCCAGCACCAGCGCCTCGTGGCGGCTGTCTCGCTCCTGGACCAGGGCCAGCAGCACCCGTGCCTGGGCTTCGACTTCTTCAGGCGGCAGGTTGGGGGGGACGTCCAGCGCCTCCACTCCCTCGGCCAGTTCGGCGAAGGTGTGTTTGGCCGCCAGTTTGAGGGCGGACGCCAGGGGGGCGTGGGCGATGATCAGAAGACCGGGCATACCTGAAGGATTATCGGCTTCTCAGTGCGGAAAGTTGAAGCCTGATGCAAAGGCCTTCAGACCGGGGTCGTCTTCCCGCAACGCTGGCGCCCACACGCTGGCCTGGAACACGCTCAGTCCCTTGGTGAAAAGCCAGGTCTGAACCTGTGCCGCCTCGAACGTCGTGGCGCTCACCGGGCGCTGACCGGTCATCTGCCAGATGCGCGCGGCGGGGTGTGGCGTCATGCCGGGCACGGCGGCCGGGCCCAGGTCTCGTCGTGCATCACCACTGGCGGGGCGTCCCACGGACAGATTGGCGCACAGGGCATCGCTCAGGGCGTGGGGGGCCTGCAGCCAGCGCTCGGGGGTGCTGGCGTCCAGATAGCTCAGGGCCCAGGTTCTGCCATCCGCCTCGCACGACAGCAGGTGCATGGTGACAGGCCCGCCATTCAGGCCAGGCAGGGTCAGGCGCCGCTCATGGTGCTCGGGCTTGCACGGGAACATCAGCACCAGGCCTTGCCCCTGTGGGGGGCGCACTTCCCGCCAGTTCAGGCTGGGTGCACAGGCCATGAGCGCCAGCAAAAGCCCTGAGGCCGCCGTGGCCGCGCTCACAAATCGAAACACCGTGAAGTATTGCATATGGTGGAATGGTCGGGCGGGGTAACACCCGTCTTTGGGATGGACAGTTGCGTGTAAACCCGTAACATCCCACATGAATAGCACTGGGGGATCACCATGAACTATGTCACATTGCCCGTTTCCAAGACGGAGCCTTCGCTGACGCTCGCTTCGGCCGCGCCACCGGAGGGCATGGTGGACATGGTCACCTGGCAGCGCACCCAGTCGGATCTGATGCGTTTTCAGGAGCTGGTCGCCCAGGTCGGGCGCGAACTGGCCGAGCCCCTCACCACCGCGCTGGAGCGTGTTGACGCCCTCCTGAGCACCGGCCGCATCGATCGCGCGGGCCTCAAGGCCCTGGTGGCCGAGGTCAATCGAGCCCGTCAGGCCGGCATCTGGTGCCAGCAGATCTCCCGTCTGGCTGCGGGTCGCACCCGGCAGTCGCACGAACGCGTGCACCTCACCAACACCGTGCAGAGCGTGCTGGCCCACCGTGCGCGTGAGCTGCAAGGCAAGGGCATCCAGGTCAACCAGACCATGAGCGCCGTGGAGGTGCAGGCCGATGCGCCCATGCTGCACTCCCTGCTCAACGGCCTGGTCGACTGGTGGTTGTCCTGCGCCCACGGCACCGTGGATGTCCGCCTGGACATCAAGGCCTGGCCCGCCCATGCACAGCTTGAAGTGCGCCTGCGCCATCGCCCCGCCGATTTCTCCGATGGCCTGCCCCCGGGTGACATCCCCCATGCGGTCAATGGTCTGACCTGGCACATGCTCGATCAGATCTCCCTGACCATGGGGCTCAAGGTCGAGCGCGAGATCGACCCCACCACGGTGCGCCTGATGATCGAGTTTCCGCACACCGTCAACCCGCTGATGGCCGACCCCGAGCCTGTGCAGGACCACGACCAGGGGTACTCCACCTCGGTGAACTCCATGCCGCTGGCGGGCAGCCACATCCTGGTGGTGGCCGCACGGCGCGACTTGCGTCTGCTGGTGCGCGAATCCATCAAGAACATGGGGCTGGTGGTCGACTTCGTGTCGTCGGTCAGCGAGGCCGTCAAGTTCTGTGGCGAGGCGCTGCCGCACGCCATCATCTTCGAGCACTCACTGCATGGCCAGCGTCTGGACCATCTGGTGGCCAGCATCCGCCGTGAGGTGCCTGAGTTCGTCCTCATCGAGATCCTGGAGGACGGCAACGTCTTTGACATCTCCAGCGTCAGCCCCACGGGTATCGCGCGCGTGGGGCGCGAGGCCGTGCTCAGCTCGCTGCCATCGGCCCTGGTGTACGAACTGGCCCGGACCATGTGACCCCGCGGGGGCTGGCGGTGCTCAGCCTTCGGCCAGCAGGGTTTCGATCAGGGTGTGCAGTGCCTTGAAGTCGGGCTCGCCCACATAGCGCTTGACGATCTTGCCTTGCTTGTTCACCACAAAGGTGGTGGGCGTCAGTTGCACGGGCCCGAAGCCCTGTGCCAGCTTGCCGTCGTGGTCGATGGCCACCCGGAAGGGCAACTGCCGGCTCTGGGCAAAGGCCGCCACGTAGGCTGGCGGGTCGTAGTCCATGGCCACAGCCAGGGTCTCATAGCCTTGTGCGTGGTACTTCTGATGGGTCGACACGATCTGGGGCATCTCGCGCACGCAGGTGCTGCAACTGGTGGCCCAGAAATTGATCAGCGTGACCTTGCCCTTGAGATCGCTCAAGCGGTGCGCGCTGCCATCGAGCTGCGTGAAAGGCAGGTCCGGTACACTGGCCTGATCATCCCCGAAGCAGCCTGCCAGCATCAGCAAAGGCAGGCTCAGGGCAGCAGCCGTGAAGCGGCGTCGGTTGTTCATAAAGGACTCATCCATGTTGCAACGTCGTCTCGTATTGTCGTCGCTGGTGGGGGCAGGGGCCTGGTCTGTGGCGCCCACGGTCTGGTCGGCTTCACTGTTCACGCAGAGCGAGGGCACACAGGCCCTGCGCACGGCCCTGGAGCGCGGTGCCAACGCTGCCGTGGCTCAACTGGGCAAACCCGATGGATTCCTGGGCAATGAAAAAGTTCGCATCCATCTGCCCTCGGTGCTGGAGGATGCTGCCCCGCTGCTCAAGAGCATGGGCAAGGGCAAGCAGCTCAATGAGCTGGTCACCACCATGAACCGCGCGGCCGAGCAGGCCGTGCCGCTGGCGCTGCCGCTGCTCAAGTCGGCCATCAAATCCATGTCGGTCACCGATGCGCAGCGCATCCTCACGGGCGGCGACACCTCGGTCACCACCTTCTTTGCCGACAAGACCCGCACGCCATTGGGTGAGCAGTTCCTGCCCATCGTCACCAAGGTCACCCAGCGGCTTTCCCTGGCCAAGCGCTACAACGCGGTGGCGGGCAAAGCGGCCAGCCTGGGCCTGCTCAAGGGTGAGCAGGCCAATGTCGAACAGTACGTCACGGCCAAGGCGCTGGATGGCCTCTACCTGATCATCGGCGAGCAGGAAAAGCTCATCCGTCAGGACCCGGTGGGCACGGGCAGCGCCATCCTCAAGAAGGTGTTTGGCTCGCTTTGACCTTGGGCGGTGCCGCCCCGGAGGCGGCTGACGCGGGCTCTTCCCCCGCGGCGGCCGGCACCGTGCTGCGCTGCACCCTGTCCACCTGCGGGTCTGCCCACGAGCCCGTGATCGTGAACTCCCGCGTGCTGGCCTCCACGATGGATTTGCGCAGCAGCACCTGGGCAATGAAGGTGCCCAGGCCGATGGCCGGGTTGATGGCCGCGTAGGCCAGCGAGGCCGTGCCCGCATTGATCTCGGGCACCACGAACACACGCAGGTTCTGCGTCTCCTGGGACAGATCGGCCTGGCCTTCCATCAGCACCAGGGCCTGCACGCCCCGCATGCGCAGATTGCGGGTGGCCGCCACCCCTTGTGTGATCTTGACATCGCCCTCGATGCGGTCGAAGGCAAAGCCCTGCTGGAACACATCGCGGAAGTCCAGGATCAGGCGGCGCGGCAAGGACTGCAGGCTCAGCACGCCCAGCAGCTTGGCCACGCCGGGCTCGGCCTTGAGGAACTGGCCCTCATTGATGTTCACGGTCACATCGCCGTTCATGCTCGAGGCATCGGGCTCCAGTGGTGACCCCAGCCAGGCCACCTGACCCGACATCTTGCCCTTGCCTCCCTTGAGCGTCTGCGGCATGCCCAGCCGGTTCAGCAAGTTGCCCGAGTTGTGGAGGTCCAGCGCAAAGCTGAAGGCCGCGCGATGCCGTGCGCGCACGCCCTTGCGCAGCGGCGTGGCGGCCGCTTGCTGGGCCCCCAGGGCGGTCCAGTTGCCCGTGGCGCTCAACTGCGCATCGGTGTTGCTCAGGCGCAGCTTGGTCAGGCGCCACTCGGGCAAGGGCGGGTTGCCGGGGCTGATGTTCAGGCGGTTCACCGCCTCGACTTCCAGCTTGCCCAGCGGCACGCCACGCCAGTCGAACTGGTCGATGACGATGTCCAGCGCGGGCACGCTGGCCGCTTCCGTGCTCAGCATCTGCTGTGCGGCCTGATCCGTGAAGGCCTCGGCGTCGGCCGCCGGGACCGACAGGCGGCTCAGGCGCGCCACCACGCGGCTGGTTGGGCCGGCCCCGGAAGGCAAGGCAGCGGCACTCTCCGGTCGCATCTCGATCTGGCCGGCCAGTTGCTGGGCATCGATCTGGGCGCGCCAGATGCCGGGCCCGGGGTGGGCCAGGGTCACGGCCACCTGGCGCAAGGTGCGCTGACGCCAGCTCATGGCATCGACCTTGAGGCTCAGGGTGTCGGGCAGGAAGTCTTCCGAGGGGTCCGGGCCAGCGGCGCCGGTTGGTGCGCTCGCGGTGAGCAACTGGTCGACCTGCTGCCAGGCTTCCAGGTCCAGGGTCGGCAACAGGATCCGCGCCATGACACCGCTGGGTGGCAAGGGCATCGGGGCGGGCGTGGCGCCCTGGCTCAGGCTCAGCGTGCCGCGCTGCACCTTGGGCTGCGGCCCCTTGAGGTCTCGCCGGTAATCCGCTTTGAGCAGCACGGGCCCGCTCAGGTCCACCTGCAGGGTGTCGCTCTTGCCTTCGGGGTCGTCATGGCGGTGGATCACCTTCAAAGGCCAGGTGGCTGCTGCCTCCTTGTTCATCGGGGCGGGCAGGTCCAGGCCCAGCCCCTGCAAGGTGCTGCTGACCTGCAATTCCGGCCGGGCGGAGAAGCCGCTCACGCCGCCATTGGGCGACTTGATGCGCGTCAGCGCCACCGACACTGACACGGGGGTCTGCCCACTCATGCGCTGTGCCAGTCGGGCCACGGCCGGCCACTCGCTGGCGCTGCGCAAGCCCTCGGCCGACACCAGGCCGGAGGCCTGGAAGCGCGGCACGCCCTGGGCATCTCTGGAGCCCTGCACCTGCACCTCCTGCCCCCAGACTCGGGTGCGTGCGCTCACCTTGAGCATGTCCTGCGTGAACTGCACCTGTCCTCTGGCGTTGTGCATCATGGGCACGCCTGGGGCCAGACGCAAGGAGGCCTGGTCCTTGTCACTCAGGGTGACCTGGCCATGGACCTGGGCATCGGCAATGTGATTGATCGGCAGCGTCAGCGCCAGGGTCAGGTTGCCACGCCCCTGGCCCTGGGCCTGACCCAGCATCTGCCCGGTCCACTCGCCCACCGGCGACACGGCCATGTACTGCAGCAGGTCATTGAGCGGGCCGCTGCCCTCGCCTTGAATGGTCAGCACCGGATCGGGGTGGTCCAGATCGGCAATGCGGCCGCTGACATTCTTCAGGGCATAGGTGCCGGATCCGACCGAGCCCAGCACCGCCGTGGTGTCCACCACCCGCATGCCCTGGCCCTCGAAGATCAGGGTGCCGTTGAGCTTGGTGAACGCGGGCCAGTACGGCGCCCGCGCCTGTCCGGCCGGGGGGGCGATGTCTGGCGACACCAGACCCTGGGGCACATAGTCCAGCGTCACATCCTCGGCCTGCACCGTGATGCGAAAGCGCCCGCCCTGATCGTCCTTGAACGGGAAATGCCATAGGTCGCCATGGACTTCGAAGCGCACATCTCGTGAGCGACCACTGCGCACGGCATCGCGCACATAGTGACGAGCCTGAGGCAGCATCACGGCGGGCAGATAACGCCACACCCGGTGTCCCTCGGCTCGGTGGAGCTGTCCCGTCATCATCAGGGAGCCCGGGTAGCGACCGGCCGCACCCACGCCGGTGCCCGGGCCGGTGCGCCAGGTGGCATTGAGGGCGCCCTCGGCATCGGCGTTGGCAAAGCTGGCCTCGGAGATCTTGAGCTCAATGGCTGGTGGCAGCCCGGCCTGTTTCGCAGGGCTCAGGGTCCAGTCCACCTTGGCCTGCATCGTGTCCACCGGGATGCGAGGTTCTTCGAACGCCCCGGGAAACTCCGCCCAGCCCTGCTGGATGGACAGCGTGGCCTGGCCTCCGCGCTCATGGGCCTTGAAGCGCAAGGTGGCACCCGCCAGGCCCGGGTGTTCCGCGCCGGCCTGCCAGCTCAAGCCTGTCAGATGGCCCTCGGCTTCGTAGCGCGAGGGGTTGTCGGCCGGCCCTGTCCAGCTCAGTTTGAGCTGCTCGCCCAGGCCCACCGGGGCCAGGCTCGCCAGTTGCTGGCGCAGACCATCGGCCAGGGGCAGGCGGTCTGCCAGTCGCGCCAGCAGAGCCAGATCCAGCCGGTCCGTCTCGAAGCGGCCTTGCGTCGTGTGTCGCCATACCTCGCCCTGCAGTTCTGGCAGCAGCACGGGCGCGGCGCCTGACTGCCGGGGGCGGGTGGCGGGGGCGTGCTGCCACTGCAGCTTGGCCTGGCTGGCTGGCCAGATCAGGCCGTCGTCGGTCGTGAAACTCAGCTCCCGCCAGGCCAGCGTGGTCTGGGTGGGCTCATGCCGCGCCGTGATCACCCCCCGCACCTGGCGAAAGGCCAGCGCCTGCAACTGCGGCCCCAGGCGCATGGACACGTCCTGCACGTGGGCGCCCAAGGTCAGATCCTGGGGCTGGCCATCGTGCAGGGCCACGCTCAGGGCCACGCGCCCGCGCCCTCCCTGCACATCGAAGGGCAGGGTGGCGTGCTCTTTCAGTGACTGCACATCCACGTGAGGCAGGTCCAGGGTGATCAGGCCGGACCAGGTGCGCCAGTCGCTCGGGCGCGTGGCCTCGCCCAGCCATTGCTGCCAAGAACGACCTGAGCCTGCCGCAGCCGACGTGAGCGCCCACAGCGGCTGCCTCAACGAGGCCTTGATCGAAAAGCGGCGGCCGAACGCGGCCGGTGGCGTGGCGGCCAGCGTCCAGTCGTGCAGACGCCGGCCCAGGCCGGGGTGGTTGCGCAGGTCGATGTCCACGCTGCTGAGCGACAGAGGGCGGGCCTGCCGCATCTCATCGGTCCAGATCACGGCGCCTTGTTCGATGCGGATCAGCTCCTGGCCCAGCAGCCAGTCGGCGGCGGGGTTGTCGGTGCCGCGGGTGCGCGCGGGGTCGAACATCAGGCCGGCCACATGCAGCCGTCCCTGGGCATCGCGCCTCACGGCCAGTTGCGGGCGCACCAGCACCAGGCGGTCCACATGCACCTCCCTGCGCCAGATCGATGTGGGCCACAGTGTGGCGGCAGACAAGCGGGCCGTGACCCGTGGCAGCTGCAGAGAGGGGCGCCCCTGAGGGTCCAGGAAGCGGACATCGTCGAGCGTCAGTTCGGGTTGCCACCCCTGTGACTGGCCCGAGACACGCCCAATAGTCACGGTCACGCCCAGGGTCTTGGAGACCTGTTGCGCCAAGGGCGCACGCCATTGGTCAATTTTGGGCACAATTTGTGTCAGAAGGAACCACCATGCCCCCAGACCCAAGGTTGCCAGCAACACGGTCACGGCCAGGGCCCAGCGCCACAGTCGGGACCATCCCTTGCGCGGCGTCCGTGCAGGGGTTTCATCAGGTGCGCGTGCGGGCGCAGGAGCATTCATGGGCATGAAACAGCGATATCTTCCATCTGGATGGGGCCTTCAGCCCGGCAGTAACCCTAGCATAGACATGTTGCTGGCTCATGGCTGAACGTAACGACCCTGTCACAAAACTGGCCTAGCCCCTTCATGACGTCCACGACTGTTTCGGCAGATTATTCCCGCTACGTTCAACGCATTCGCCGCCGATATGCGGCCGAGCGTGAGCTTTTCGAACGCATCGATGCCGGTGTGCCCTTGCAGGGTCCGGTTCAGACCCTGATCGACCAGCTTCTGGCTCAGGGGCGCTCCCTGACCAGCGCCTTGCGGGTGGCGCGGCAACTGGTGCTGGAGCGTCTGGCCACGCTGGATGTCGAGCAGCATGCCCTGTTGGGCGATGTCACCGGCGCCATGACGCAACTGGCCGAGGTCACCCTCGACCGTGCACTGGCCGATGCGCAGGCAGAGTTCGACGCCCGCTACGGCGCCCCCCTCAATGCCCAGGGCGAGCGCATCGACATGTGGGTGGTTGGCATGGGCAAGCTGGGCGGGCGCGAACTCAATGTCTCGTCCGACATCGATCTCATCTATGTCTACGAATGCGATGGCCAGACCGCCGGTGTCGACGATGGCCGGGGTGGCCTCAAGGGCCAGGTGTCCGTCCACGAGTACTTCACCCAGGTGGCGCGCAAGCTCTCCACCCTGATCGGAGACACCACCGAAGACGGTTTTGTCTTCCGTGTCGATCTGGCCTTGCGACCCAATGGCAATTCCGGCCCCGCCGTGGTCAGCCTGTCCATGCTGGAGGACTACTTTCTGGTGCAGGGACGCGAGTGGGAGCGCTTTGCCTGGCTCAAGAGCCGCATCGTCGCGCCGCGCCACGCCATGCCCGGGGGCGCGCATCACAGCCGCTCCCTGGCCCTGCGTGATGTGGTCATGCCCTTTGTGTTCCGCCGCTACCTGGACTACGGGGTCTTCGAAGCCTTGCGCCAACTGCATCGCAAGATCCGTGACGAGGCCAACCGCCGTGCCGCCGGCCGCCCGGAGCGTGCCAACGACGTCAAACTCTCGCGCGGGGGCATCCGCGAGATCGAGTTCACCGTCCAGCTGCTGCAGGTTGTGCGGGGTGGTCAGTACCCCGAGATCCGTACCCGCTCCACCGTCAAGGCGCTCACACGTCTGGCCGCGCGCGGCCTGATCCCCACCGACACCGCCCAGCGCCTGGCCAACAGCTATGTGCTGCTGCGCCGCATCGAGCACCGCATCCAGTACCTGGACGACCAGCAGACCCATCTGCTGCCCATGGACGACAAGGACCTGAACTGGATCGCCTCCAGCCTGGGCCTGGACGCCAGCGTGGACCCGAACCCGGACGACGACTGCCGCAGCGGCGCCTGCCAGCTCATGACGGCGCTGTGCCAGGTGCGCGAGTTCGTCGCTACCGAGTTCGACGCCCTTCTGCATGACGGCCGCGGGGGAGGGCAGAGTGGTGGTTGCAAAGGGTGCGGCCCTGCCTTGCCGGTCGACAGTGAGGACTTCCTTGTCTCGCTGCCGGGCACCATCGCGTCGCGCGTGCACGAGTTCGCCCAGCAACCCAAGGTGGCCATGCTGGCCGATGCCGCCAAGATCCGTCTGGCCAAGCTGATCTCGCGGGCCACCCAACTGGCCTATGTCCAGCCGGAGCCCGATCCCGGTGCCGGCCCCGATGCCCCCCCGCCTGCGCCGCTGGGCGATGTGGCCGTGCAACGCTTCATGGACTGGCTGGGTCCGCTGCTGCGCCGTGACAGCTACCTCTCCCTGCTGGCCGAGCGCCCCGAGGTATTGCGGCGGCTGCTGCGCCTGTTGGGCCTGGCCCGTTGGCCCTCGCGTTACCTCATGCAGCACCCAGGCGTCATCGACGAGCTGGCCGACCCGCGTCTCATGGACGGCCGCTTTGACCGCCAGGCCTATCTCAAGGACCTGGCCGACCGCCACAACGCCTGGGTCCGCGCCGGTCAGGCCAGCGAGGAAGAACTCCTCGACACCCTGCGCCGCTCGCACCATGCCGAGATCTTCCGCACCCTGGTGCGCGACATCGAAGGCCTGATCACCGTCGAGCAGGTCGCCGATGACCTCTCCGCCCTGGCCGATGCCACGCTCGACCTGGCACTGCGCTGGGCCTGGTCGCATCTGCAGCAACGGCCGGGCAAGCAAGGCGCCTGGGCTGTCAACCATCAACCCCACTTTGCCGTCATCGCCTACGGCAAGCTCGGTGGCAAGGAGCTGGGCTACGGCAGCGACCTCGACATCGTCTTCCTCTACGACGAAACCCAGGACGACGCCCCTGACCCCCAGGCCGGCCCCGACACGCCCACGCCCATCGACGCCTACCTGCTGTTTGCCCGCAAGCTCGTCAACTGGCTCACCCTGCGCACCTCGGCGGGCGAGCTCTTCGACATCGACACCGCCTTGCGCCCCAACGGCAACTCTGGTTTGCTGGTGACCTCATTCCAGTCCTTTGACAACTACCAGCGCCAGCGCGGCAGCAACACCGCCTGGACCTGGGAACACCAGGCGCTCACCCGGGCGCGCTGGTGCGCCGGCGAGCCCGCCCTGGCCGAGCGTTTCGAAGCCACCCGGCGCGCCGTGCTGTCCACCGTGCGTGACCCTGCCGCCTTGCGCGACGAAGTCGTCACCATGCGAGAGCGCATGCGCGAGGCCCATCGCACCGGCGAGGGCGAGTTCGACATCAAGCACAGCCACGGCGGCATGATCGACATCGAGTTCGCCGTTCAGTACCTGGTGCTGGCGCACAGCCACCAGCACCCCGAGCTGATGGACAACGTCGGCAACATCGCCTTGCTGCATCGTGCTGAAGACGTCGGTCTGTTGCCCGAGGGCGTGGGACACCAGGCCGGGCAAGCCTACCGTGAGCTGCGCCGCATGCAGCACAGGGCGCGCCTGGACGAGGCACCCACCAAACTCGTCGGTGAGGCCTTTGCCAACTCGGCGCCACAACGCACGGCCGGTCTGGCGCTGTGGCAGCACGTCTTTCCCGGCGCCTGAGCCCGCTGGCCTGGCCTGCCGTGGCGCTGGCCGTGCTGCTGCCGGCCTGGGTCGCCGGGTGGGTGGGTCATCCCGAGCATTCGCTGTGGGCGCTGCACCCCTCCCAAGGCTGGGCGGGCATGCCCTGGTGGGCGGCCATCACCCCGGCCTGGGTGCACGCCAGCGAGGCCCATCTCATCGGCAATCTCGCGGCGGCGGCCCTGGTCGGGGTGCTGGGGCTGGCCCTGCGGGCCTCGCCGGGTGACGCCCTCATGTGGCTGCTGGCCTGGCCCTTGCTGCACCTGGGCCTGATGCTCGATCCCCGCCTGGACTGGTATGTGGGGGCGTCCGGCGTGCTGCATGCCGGCGTGGCCATCCTGGGGGTGAGCGCCTGGTTCACCACAGGGCGCATGGCCTCCCTGGCCTTGACAGGCGCCTTGTTGCTCAAGGTGTGTCTGGATGTATCGGGCGGGCTCCCGCTGGCCGATCGCCCTGGTCTGGGCGTCCCTCTGGTCCCGCTGTCACATTTGATGGGCACAGTTTTCGGCTTGCTTCTTGCGGGATTTCACCGTGTTCGATTCTGAACATTTGGCCTCAAACCCGCGTATTCGCAACGTACACTCATCATTCCTTTTGTTTAAGGGAAGTCCCGCGGGAACCAAACACTCCAACGTGAGTCCAGCAGAAGCGTTCATCGCTCAACCTTTCAATCAACCCGTCTATGCAAGTCCAAAAGCAAACCCGTCAACACCAACGCACTCTGTCTCGCCTGGCCCTGGTTCCTGCAGTGGTGGCCGCTGCCCTGTTGACCGGATGTTTCGGTGGCGATGACGACAAGCCCAAGGGTGCCAGCCAGGCTGCAGCCCGCATCAACGACCAGGAAGTGACCGTCCACCAGATCAACCTGGTGCTCGAGCGTCAGCAGGGCCTCAAGCCCGAGCAGGCCGATGCTGCCAGCCGTCAGATCCTTGAGAGCCTGATCGATCAGGAAGTGGCTGTCCAGAAGGCTGAAGAAGCCAAGCTGGATCGTGACCCCAAGATCGTCCAGATGCTGGATGCCACCCGTCGCGGCCTGCTGGCGCGCGCCTACTACGAGAAGGCGGCCGCTGCTGCCGTGGGCACACCGTCGCTGGACGAGGTCAAGAAGTATTTCGATGGCAATCCTGGCCTGTTCAGTGAGCGTCGCATCTACATGCTCCAGGAGTTCACGATCCAGGGTGAGGCCGCTCAGACCACTGACCTGCAAGCCAAGCTGCAGGCCACCGACTCGGTGCAAGGCTTTGTGGATGTGCTCAAGTCTTCCGGTCTGAAGTTCGCCGTCAATCAGGTCACCCAGCCCGCCGAATCCCTGCCACTGGCTCTGGTCGGCCGCATCAGTGCCCTCAAGGATGGTCAGGCCCTGTATGAGCAAGGCAAGGGCGGCATGAAGGCCGTGCTCGTTGTGGCCAGCCGTCCGCAGCCACTGACCTTTGATCAGGCTCGCCCCCTCATCGAGCGTTTCCTGACCGAGACCAAGCGTGGTGAATGGCTCAAGAATCACGTCAAGGAACTCCGTGCCGCCGCCAAGGTGGAATACGTTGGCAAGTTTGCAGACAAGCCTGCCAGCGCACCTGCATCGGCACAGGCTCCGGTCGCTCCTGCAGAAGCGGCTGCGCCAGCGGCTTCTGCCGCTTCCGGCCTGGATGCGGAAGCGCTCAACAAGGGCCTGTCCGGCCTGAAGTGATTCTGTCCTGAGAGTTCGTTAGGTCGTGTGTGATATGCCCTGGGAAGAGCCCTGCATCGGCAGGGGTCTTCCTCCTCATGGCCACCGGATCGAGACCCGGATCACCACGACGATACACAACAATACAGCAGTACAACGAGCTCCATGAAGACCCTCCGGATTCTTGGTATCCGTGGCGTGCCTGCTGCGCACGGCGGGTTCGAGACGTTTGCCGAACACCTGGCCTTGTACCTGCGCGACAACGGCTGGCGGGTCATCGTCTATTGCCAGGAGTCAGGCAGCGGCCCCGTATTTCACGATACCTGGAACGGCATTGAGCGTATCCGCATGCCAGTCAAAGGTGAGGGTGCACTGTCGACCATCATCTTCGACTGGATCTCCATCCAGCATGCCGCCAAGCACAAGGATCTGTGCCTGACCCTGGGCTACAACACGGCCATCTTCGATGCGGTGTTGCGTTTCAAGGGCATCCCCAACATCATCAACATGGATGGCATTGAATGGATCCGTGCCAAGTGGGGGGCGGTGGCCAAGACCTGGTTCTGGCTCAACGACTGGATGGGGTGTCTGGTGGGCAACCATCTTGTGGCGGACAACCCTGCCATCAAGACCCACCTGATGACACGGGTCAGCGGTGACAAGATCACCATGATTCCCTATGGCGCCGTGCCCGTCACCGATGCCCCCACAGAGGCTGTGCGCAAACTTGGCGTGGAGCCTGGGCGTTACCTGACGGTCATTGCGCGTCCTGAGCCCGAGAACTCCGTCTACGAAATCGTCAAGGCATTTTCCGCCCGCCCGCGTGGCTACAAGCTGATCGTGCTGGGCACCTATCAGCAGGAAAACGCCTATCACCGCACCGTCAAGGCCGCTGCCAGCGACGAAGTCCTCTTCCCCGGGGCCATCTACGATGCGCCTGTCGTGCAGGCACTGCGCTTTCACTGCGCCATGTACGTGCATGGCCATCAGGTGGGGGGCACCAACCCCTCGCTCGTGGAGGCGCTGGGCGCCGGCAACGCCGTCATTGCTCACGATAACCGCTTCAACCGATGGGTGGCTGGCGAAGGCGCCCGTTACTTCGATTCGGTCGACACGCTCAGCAAATGCTTTGATGAGCTTCTCGACAACGGCAAGGCCATGTCCGACATGCGCGACGCCAGTCTGCGCCGCTTCAAGCGTGCCCTGACCTGGCCCATCGTGCTGGGCGAATATGAAAAACTGCTGGAGCGCTTCCTGCCCTTCAAGCCTCGCCCATCACCTGACGCATGCGTGACAGCAGCACCTGGGCAGAAGACTCCCAGTTGAAGCGCGTCACCTGAAGGCTGGCTCGGCGCACCAGCTCGGCCCGCAGTGCGGCATCTGCCAGGACGCGGGCCATCCCCGCATGGATGGACGCCACGTCCGCCGGGTCCACCAGCACCGCACCGTCACCCGCCACTTCCGGCAGCGAAGTCGTGTTGGAGGTGATCACCGGCACGCCACTGGCCATGGCCTCGGCCACGGGCATGCCAAAGCCTTCGGCAAAAGCCGGATACACGAACAAGGCTGCATGGCGCATCACGGCTGGCAAACTGCGGTCATCCACTTTTTCCAGCACGTGCACCTTGTCAGGTCGTGCGACCTTGGCGATGGCCTTGAAGACCTCGTCGAAGCTGAAGTCACGTTGGCCCACGATCACCAGTGGTGGGGCATCGGGCCCCAGTCGATCCCAGGCCTGAACCAGAGACACATGGTTCTTGCGCGGCTCCAGTCGCCCGATCGTGGCGATGTACTGCCCCGGCGTCAGGCCCTGGGCTCGGACCAGATCGGCACCGTCGTCGCCCGGGTAGAAGCGGCTCGTGTCCACGGCGTTGTAGGTCACGGCCACATCCCTGGCGCCCAGCAGGGCCAACTGGCTGCGCGAGAACTCGCTCACCGTGAACAAAGCAGACGCCATCCGGATGGCCATGCGTGAGGTCAGCTTGAACGCCCTCACGAACGAAGGCGTGAAGAACTGCGGATGACTTTCAACCAGCACATCGTGCAGTGTGCAGGCCGTCTTGCCCATGGGGATCAAAGGCACGCGGTATTGCGTGTGCAGGATGTCCACCCCGTGGCGCCAGCGCAGCCAGGGCAGTTGCAGCGCCAGGCGCTTGGTGCCTGAGCCATGCCCCATCACCACCAGTTCCACATTGGGCAGACTGAACTCAGGATGCTGGGCCCGCAGCGATGCCGTGTCCTCCAGAAAGAACACAAAGCGGATGTCCGGGGCCTGGCGGATCGCTGCCTTGTACAGGCCCAGCACATGACTGCGTGCCCCCTGGAAAATGCCATCCCAGGTGTGGAAGTCAACGCCGATCGTGAAGGTATGGCTCATGCTGCTCGATGATGGGGGAGGGATGGGCGCACACCCGCCAGGGCACGCACCAGCGCCCAGGCCGATGCCCACTCACCCCGCTTGATGAAGACCAGCACCTCCAGCGCCATGCGTCGCCGTACGGAGCCCAGGTGTTCCGGGTAGAAGCGGCGCGTGAACAGCAGCCGGTTGAAGCTCAACAAACGCATGGCCAGGGGCGAGCTGCGCCCTCGGTGGCTGGTGCCGATGGTGGCGCCCTCCTTGTGCAGCACCACGCTGCGTGGTGCATACCCCAGGCGGAAGCCCTGACGCTGGCCGCGCATGGCCCAGTCCAGCTCTTCGTAGAACAGGAAGTAGTCCTCTGTCATGGGCCCCACGCGCGTCAGAAACGCGCGCGACACCAGCATGGAGGCCCCCACCACATAGTTCATGGCGGACTCGATGGCTGAGGGGTCTTCTGGTGAATCCAGTGCTTCGCCCACACCCAGATGCTGTCCGATGGCCTGACGCGGGTCGAACACCGCGCCGCCCCGAGCCTGGATCGTGTCCCGGGCATCGTGGTAGACCAGCTTGCTGCCACACAGACCAATGCGAAGATCCTGCTGCATGTGCTCCAGCAAGGCGTCCAGCGTGCCGTGCATCACCTCTGTGTCATTGTTGAGCAGCCAGACAAAATCGGCACCGGCCGCCTGTGCCCAGCGGATGCCGACATTGCAGCCGCCGGCAAAGCCCAGGTTCTCCTGGTTGTCGATCAACACGATGTCTGCGGGCTTCACTGGGTGCCTGCTGGCTGCCAACGTGGCCACCTCGGGGCGGGTCAGCTGGGTGAAGGAGCGTGCCGGATTCTGGGCTGGCAACTGGGCCTGCAGGCGCTGCAGGGAGTCATCGGGGGATCCGTTCTCGCAGACCACCACGGTGACGCGGGCCCGTGAGCTGCCGGCCTCCAGCACCGAATGCACGCAGGCCAGCGTGTCCTGCCAGCCCCTGAAGTTGAGGACCACCACCGCCACCAAAGGCACACCATCGGCATCAAGAGGCATCATGGGCAAGGCGTGGGCAGGGCAGTGGGAACGGAGGCTGTCGACAGGTGTCTGGATTATCCCCCAAGGGGTATTGAGGGTAAACACCAGCCATCCAGCGGGAGCGGCCGCCCAACTTGGGCTTGCCTGAGGCGACAATGCCCGCTGCCATGAAGATTGCCTACTTCTCGACCCAGATGCCTTTCCCGCCGCGACACGGCGGCCTGGTAGACGACTGGGCCCGCTTGCGGGCCTTCAAGGCCGCCGGTGCGCGCCTGGCCCTGACCACGTGGTATGCCGACGCAGGGCAGCCACCTGCGCCAGAGCACATCCAGGCGCTGCAATCGGTGGCCGAGGTCGTGCACACCCTGCCCATCGGGCCCAGCCTGCCCGAGCGCCTCATGCGCCTGCTTCGGCTGGTGCACTGGCCCTCGCACGTGTCCTCGCGCATTCCCTCGCGACAGCGTCAGGCGCAACTCTGGTCCAGCCTTGACGCCTTTGCGCCTGATGCCATCTGGCTTGATGCCCTGTACCCCACCGTGCTGGCTCAGGCTGCGGCCAAGCGCTATGGCGTGCCGCTCTTCTACCGCAGCCACAACATCGAGCACCTCTACTTCGCACGGCAGGTTGCACGCAGCATCACCTGGCGAGATCGTTTGGCCTGGAGCATGAACCTGCCCCACCTTGAGCAGGTCGAGCGCGCCACCTGGCGGGCTGCCCACACGGTCTTTGACATCTCCATGGACGACCTCCAGACCTGGCGCCAGCAAGGTCACCACAACGGCCAATGGCTGCCGCCTCTGGTCCAGCCCGCCACGGCCGACAGCCTGTCGGCTCCCATGGATCGCGAGCCTCGTTATGACGTAGGCTACCTGGGCAACCTGCGCACGCCCAACAACATCGAAGGCGTCGTGTGGCTGCTGCGAGAAGTGCTGCCCCTGCTGCGCCAGGCCCGCCCTGACCTCACCCTGGTCCTGGCCGGCAGCGAGCCCGTGCAGATGATCCGAGACCTGGTGGCCCAGTCACCCGGGGTCACCCTGCTTGAAAACGTTCCTGACGCGGCCAGTGTGCTGCGAGATGCCCGCGTCCTGGTCAACCCCGCGCTCACCGGCAGCGGTGTCAACGTCAAATCGGTCGAGATGCTCTTCACAGCGGCCCGTATCGTCTCTGCGCCACAGGGCGTGGCCGGGCTGCCCGATCATGTGCGGGCCTGCTTTTCCGTCGCCGCCGATGCGCCTGGCTTTGCTCAGGCCGTGATCGACAGCCTGGCTCGTGGCCCCTTGTCGCCCGAGCTCGAGCTGCCCACCCGTTTGCAAGCGCGCCGGGAATTTGATTTCACACGCATCGAGCGCGTGCTGGCCGTCATTCAGGCCGCGACGGCCCGACAGTGATCGACGACGCGTCGGGCGAAGGTGTCGTAGGCATAGCTGTCCAGCGCGAATGCGCGGGCTTTGTCGCTCATGCGCTGCACCAGGGCATCGTCCTGGGCCAGTCGGTCCATCGCTGCCAATAGCGCAGCCTGATCCCCAGCGGGCACCCAGATGCCCAGCCCCAGCGCCTCGATGTCGATGTCCACGAAGGCATTGCGCGTCATGATCACCGGCCGGCCGCAGGCCATCGCGTCGAGCAGGCTGGTCAAGCCCGCCAGCAGGCTCACATCCGTCAGAGGGATGACCACAGCGCGTGCAGCTTGGTAGATCGATGTCAGCTCGCCATAGGACACCGCATGCCCGGTCTGATCGCTCACCACCGTCACCCAGGCCTCGTTGCTGCTGGTGGGGGCGGTCTGTGCCGAGCAGATGATCACGGTGCGGTGCTGCCCGGCGGCCGCGCAGGCTGCCAGCGTGTCATGGTCACGGTTGGCCTTGCCGGCACTGACGAAGTAGCCTGACCCGAAGTCTCGCGACGCAGCGCGGGGTTGATCGTAAAACGCGGTATCCACCCCCCAGGGCAGGGTGTGGAAGCGAGCAGCCCGATCGGGATAGGCCTCGGCCGTGGCCTTGCGCACTCGCTCGCTGAGAAACAGCAGCCGGTCATGGCCACGCACCACCAGCCGTCCGCCCCGCAGGCGCCCGGCCAGCGGGTGATGGATGACCGCCACCAGCGGGCGCCAGAACAAGCCCAGCGCACGCAGGCGCGACAGGAGCCACGTCTCGCTCTGGCAGGCCGCATACACCACGTCCACACGGTGCTGGTTCAGCCAGACCCAGATCTGAGCCCTCAGGGAGTGCCACAGACCGGAGCCCTTGTAGGGCACGATCACCGCCGTTGCGCCCTGTGCTGCAAAGAGGGAGACGCCCCAAGTGTGCTGGGCCGGATAGGTGCCCTGAGCATGAAGCCGCATTGCATCGTCAATCGAGTAGTCATTCAGGACTGCGATTCGCAAGGGCATAGCTTGTGGGTGGGCCAAGTAGGCGGCTATTCTTGCACAGGGTCAAGCCTGGGCGCGCGGGGTCATCAACCTAGGGAAATCATTGAGTATGGAACGACACCCGGCAGGGAACTTTATGCGCTGGCAAGCGACAATCCAGGGCCTCTTTTGAATCATCCCCATGTCCCAAGCCAACACGACTCCCCCCTCTGCTGCAGCAGACAGCCTGGTCAACGCCATGAAGTGGCCGCTGGGTGTCCTTTGCGTTGCCTTCTTTGCCATGTACCTGCCGGCCTATTACACGCTGTCGCAGGTCGCCTGGGAGAGCGATGCCAACGGTCACGGCCCGATGATTCTGGGCGTGTCCTTGTGGCTTCTGTGGCGTGAACGTGAAGACATTCTGCGCGCGGCCACCCAGCCTCGTCCGGTGGCCGCCTTCATCTTGCTGACCATCGGTGTGATGCTCTATGTGCTGGGTGGCTCCCAGGAGCTCGACACCCTTCAGGCAGCATCCCAGATCCCTGTGCTCATGGCCTGCATCCTGCTGATCGGTGGCGTAGGCTCCCTCAAGCGTGCCTGGTTTCCGCTGTTCTTCCTGATCTTCATGGTGCCTCTGCCTGGGGTCTTCACGCAGATGCTCACGTTGCCCCTGAAGTCGGCTGTGTCCTATGTGGCCGAGGGTGCCCTCCACATGATGGGCTATCCCGTGGGCCGCGTTGGCGTCACCCTGTTCGTCGGGCCTTATCAGTTGCTGGTGGCCGACGCCTGTTCGGGCCTGAACTCCATCTTCACCCTGGAAGCGCTGGGCCTGTTCTACATGAAGCTCATGGAATACAAGTCCAAGGCCCGCAACACCCTGATGGCCGTGATGATCATTCCCATCTCTTTTGCCTCCAATGTGGTGCGTGTGCTCACCTTGGTGCTGGTCACCTTCTACCTGGGTGACGAAGCCGGCCAGGGCTTCATGCATGGCTTTGCCGGCATCTTGCTGTTTGCCGTCGCCCTGGTGCTGACCTATGGCTTCGACCGTTTCCTGGCCATCTGGTTTGATGGCGCCAGAAAGTCCGACTGATTCTCGAGGCTCCAAAGACAACGGCCTGCCCTCATGGGCAGGCCGTTTTTCTTCACACCGCCAGCTTGGGCCGGCTGGTCAAGATGCAGGGCGCCAGCACCGCAAAGCAGATGATGGTCGAACCGGTCATGAACTCCGGTTGAGTGAAGTTCAGCAGCAAGGTCAGCAGCATCACCGCCAGCAGGGCGATCCGCGATGAGGTGTTGACCTCAGGCAGGCGCCACTCGCGCATGCAGCGCCACATGATGTGCAGGTAGTTCATCATGTACAGGATGAAGCCGATCAGGCCGATCTTGAGCATGATGAAGAAGTAGCCGTTGTGGATGTAGTGTGTCTGAGCCGAGAATGCACGCCAGTCGATCAGTCGGGGCTTGTACTCCCCACCAGGGCCGATGCCGATGAAAGGATTGCTCAGGATCGACAACCGGGCAAAGTGATTTTCGGCCATGCGCCAACCCAGCGAGCTGGACAGGCCCGCACCTTCCGTGCGCACGCTCAGGATCCGGGTCACGATGCCGGTGATCACATCGGGTTTCACGATCCAGATCAGGCAGGCCGCCAGCACGATCAATGGCAAACCCACCAGGGCGAACCGCTTGAGTGCCTCGCGCCCCGACAGGATGGCCACCAACAAGGTTCCCACGCCCATGGCGGCCCACACGGCACGTCCGAAGGACACATACAGGGCACCTGCCGTGGCCAGCAGCACAACGACCCACACTGCAGTCAGGCCGCTGCGTCGAAGCAGATTGGCCAGCGCTGTCAGAAAACTGAACATCACCAGCACGATCCCGGGCACGAAGCTGCGCGAAATGCCTTCCACGCCGCCACTGATGGCGTCCATGGCTTCCACCCGCGCATTGCTGGACAGGCTCAGGCGCATGCCGGTCAGGGCCTGCGTGATCGACAGCAGTGACAGGATCACGCTCATCAGGATCAGCAGCCGCAGCGCCCAGGTGGCGGTTTTCTCGTTATAGGCGATCAGGGCCGCCGGAATCAGCACCAGCCAGTACGCCAGGCTCATGGCTTCTTCATAGATCCAGGCCATCTGGTTGCGGCGGTAGAAGTGGGCGTACACCACCATCAGCCCTGTCCACAGCATCAGCAAGCCCAGGAACACCCACATGCGGCGATAGCGCGCAAACACTTCCGGGATCTGGCGCCAGTAGACCGCGATCATGAAGAACACGAAGGACATCACGATCACGTCGACGAAGCGAGGGCCCCCCAGGGGCAAGACGCCGAACACGAACAACATGGTGATCAGCATGGCCAGCAAGGGCCAGCGCGAACCCGCGGCGATGATCAGCGGGGGGGAAAACAGGACCAGCGTGAACCACCACGGCAGCACGGCAGACACCATGCCCGCGAACAACGCGAAAAACACCGCGATCGTGATGAAAACAGCCCCTAACAGACCAGCATTCGCTCTCATTGTGTCCTCAGACCATGTTTCTTGATTGCCTGAATTCGGCGTGATTCAGCAGCATCAGCAAGGCGAGGGCGCCACACACGCCCATGCCCAGCACCAGTTGCACGGGTGCCTGGATGTGATCCATCCAGCCGTTGATGCGCATGACACTGGCGACCGCCAGCATCCCCCCGCAGGTGACCGCCATCGGCCAGATCTGACGGGCGTAATCACGCAGATGAATATGGGTCAGCCGTTTCAGGAAGAACAGCTGGAAGGGAATGCCCATGGCCATGCGCGCAGCCCACAGCACCGCCGCAAAGATGGCTCCCAGCGTCGGGATATAGAACATCGCGACCAGCCACACGGCGGTCGAGCATGTCGAGATCCAGAAATTGATCTGTGGCCGGGCGATCACCGTGAAGAACAGGCTGTGACTGAAGGTGATGGCCAGCAGCACGCCCATGCCCATGATGATCTGGATGTAGGGCTCCACCTGGGCCCACTTGGGAGCGATCACCCAGGACAGCACCTCGGGCAGGAACAAGGCCGCGCCCAGAAACAGCGGGGGACCCACCAGGGACAACTGCCGTAACTGCTTGAGATAGGTCGCTGTGGTGGCCTGGACATCGTGGGCGGTGGCAGACAGCCGGGCAATGATCACCGACGACATCTGCAGGCAGATCGACTGGAACACCACGTCAAAGAAGCGCATGGCCAGCGAATACAGACCCAGCACCGTCGTGCCGAAGAAGGAGCCCACCAGCAACTGATCCACGCGCGATGTGAAGGTGTCCATCATGCGCGCGCCCAGCGTGTGCTTGCCCAGCGCCAGGGCAGGGCGCAAAGCCGAACGATCGAACACCCAGCGCGGCCGCCACGCAGCCGCGATCCAGGTCACCACGGTGGAGGTGCTCAGATTGACCACATGCATCGCGACCAGGGCCTCCACCCCACGACCTTGCCGCGCCAGAAGCAGCCCCAGGCTGCCCCCGATCAGGGCGGCACTCATGTCGCGCACGGCGATCGAGCGGAAGGCCATGCGTCGCAAGAGGATGGACAGCGGTGTGTAGTTGGCGGCGGTCAGCAGGCAACCGCAGGCCACACCCGCCAGAACCAGTGTCAACTGGGACTCGCCGTAATGGGCCACCAGCCATGGGCTGGCCAGCAGCAGCACGGATGCACTCAGCGCACCAGAGCCCAACTGCAACCAGAAGACCGAACTCAG
>NZ_DASUIT010000096.1:0-10263 GCF_036279655.1 Aquabacterium sp.
TCGACGACCGCGCAGGCGGGCGCGCTGCCCGATGTGGCGCTGGCCGTGGTCGAGCGCTCCTCAAAGCTCAACACACGCCAGCCCGCGCCCAGCTCACTCAGCGCGGCCACCGCGGCATCCACCGGGCCATTGCCCTGACCGCTCAGGCGCATGGCCTGGCCGTCAACGGCCAGCTCCAGCGTGATGCCGAGCTGACCCGCTGCATCCCAGACACGGTAGCCCACGTAGCGCACACCGGCATCCTGGGGCATGTAGGTCTGCCCGAACAACTCGCGCACCATCGTTGATGAGACCTCGCCGCCCACCGCCTCGGTGTGGCGCTGTACCACGCCCGAGAACTCCACCTGCATGCGGCGCGGGATCACGATGCCGTGGTCGGACTCCAGCAGGTAGGCCACGCCGCCTTTGCCCGACTGGCTGTTGATGCGGATGATGGAGTCGTAAGTGCGGCCCACATCGGTGGGGTCAATGGGCAGGTAAGGCACCGACCAAGGCTCATCTGCCTTTTGGGCAGAAAACCCCTTCTTGATGGCATCCTGGTGGGAGCCGGAGAAGGCCGTGAACACGAGATCTCCCACGTACGGGTGGCGCGGATGGATCGGGAGCTGGGTGCAGAACTCGTAGGTGCGGGCCACGGCGTTGATGTCGCCGAAGTCCAAGCCGGGCTCGACGCCCTGGGTGTGCATGTTGAGCGCCAGGGTGACAAGGTCGACGTTGCCGGTGCGCTCGCCGTTGCCAAACAAGCAGCCCTCGACGCGGTCGGCACCGGCCATCAGGCCGAGCTCGGCAGCAGCCACGGCGGTGCCGCGGTCGTTGTGCGGGTGCAAGCTGAGGATCACGCTGTCGCGGCGGGCAAGGTGGCGGTGCATCCACTCGATCTGGTCGGCATAGACATTGGGCGATGCCACCTCAACGGTGGCGGGCAGGTTGAGGATGACCTTGCGCTCGGGCGTGGCGCCCCAGGCGGCGGTCACGGCATCGCACACCTCGCGGGCGAAATCGAGGTCGGTGGACGAGAAGTGCTCGGGGCTGAATTCGAGCGTCACGCGGGTTTCGGGCATCTCGGCGGCCAGCGACTTGATCAACTCGACGGCGTCCACCGCCATCTTCACCACCTCGGCGCGGTCCATGTTGAACACGGTTTCGCGGAATGCATCGTTGGTGGCGGCGTAGAAGTGCACGATGGCCTGCCTGGCGCCCTGGATCGATTCCATGGTACGGCGGATGAGCGGCTCGCGGGCCTGGGTGAGCACCTCGATGCTCACGCCTTCGGGGATGCGGTCGGCTTCGATGAGCCCGCGCACGAAGTCGAACTCGGTCTGCGAGGCCGAGGGAAAGCCCACTTCGATTTCCTTGAAGCCGATGTCGCAAAGCATCTGGAACATGCGCATCTTCTTGTCGACGTTCATCGGCTCGAACAAGGCCTGGTTGCCGTCACGCAAGTCGGTGCTCATCCAGATGGGCGCGCGCTCGATCACGCGGTTGGGCCACTGGCGATCGACCATGGTCACGGGCGAAAAGGGGCGGTATTTGGCGCTGGAGGTGTGTTGCATGGTGGGGGCTGGAGCTGTTTGCCAATCGGTTTGGCGATGTGGAAATCTTATGCCGTCGGCCTCAGCAGATGATTGCGAAGTTGCTCCCAGATTCTTCGTGCATGGCATAAAATTCCAATAATGACTTATAAAAAAGCACAAACAGCCCTTACCCATGAATCCAGCGCCATCTCTTGACCGTTTTGACCGCGAGATCCTTCGGCAATTGCAGCTCGATGGGCGCCTGAGCAATCAGGAGCTGGCCGAGCGCATCGGGCTGTCGCCCTCCCCCTGTCTGCGGCGCGTCCGGGCACTAGAGGACAGTGGTCTGATCACCGGCTACCAGGCCCTGGTCAATGCCAAGGCGTTGGGATTGAGCCTGATGGCCCTGATCCACATCTCGATGGACCAGCACACCCCGGAGCGTTTCGGCAACTTCGAGAGCCTGATCGGCGACATCCCCGAGGTGCTGGAGTGCCTGCTGATCACCGGGCAATCGGCCGACTACCAATTGAAGGTGGTGGTGCGCGACATGGACGCCTACCAGGATCTGCTGCTCAACAAGATCACGCGGATCCAGGGCGTCACGGGGGTGCACACCAGCTTTGTGCTGCGCCAGCGCCTCAACCGGGTGCCGGTGGCCGTGGCCTGAGTCCAGTACGATGCCCGCCATGACCCGACTGACGTCCGAACTGCATCGCCTCTACATGCCGCACCCCGCCACGGGGCAGCCAGCCGACGAGCCAGCCCCTGGCCTGATCGACGCCCAGGGGCGGGTGCGCGCCATGGTCCTGGAGCTGTCCCGCCCGGCCGATTGGGGGGCTCTGTCCGCCGTGTGGCAAGGGGTGCAGGCCGATCTGGCGCTGCCCGCGCCGGCCATCGCGGTGTCGGGCACGGATGGGTTCCAGCTGTGGTTCTCGCTGGCCCAGCCGGTGCCTGCGGCCCAGGCCTGGGCGTTCATGGAGGCCTTGCGTGCGCGCTATCTGCCAGACATTCGGCCAGAACGGTTGCGCCTGCTACCCCAGGTGGACGGCAGCCACCCGGCGCAGCACGCCCGCCTGATCCCGGCCCCACAGGCCGATGAGGATCATTGGTCCGCCTTTGTCGCGCCCGATCTGGCCCCGGTGTTTGCTGACACGCCCTGGCTGGACATTCCACCCGGCCGCGATGGCCAGGCCGATGTGCTGGCCCCCTTGCGCAGCATCCAGCCAGCAGATTTTCAGCAGGCGCTGGCGCAGCTTGAGCCCGCTGCGGCGCAGGCAGCCGTGGTGACGACGGTCGCCCCTTCGGCGCCCTCCCTTTCTGGCTCCGGCACCGACCCTCGGCGCTTTCTGCTCGATGTCATGAACGACGAGACCGTGGCCCTGGCCCTGCGCATCGAGGCGGCCAAGGCGCTGCTTTGAGCGCCCACCGGCATCATCATTTGTCCTTCTTGCCCCGCCGTGCCGACTTGGGTTCGCCCACGGCCAGTTGCTGCTGGACCTGTTCAAGCCACAGCAAGGCATCGAGCTGGGACAGGAAGCGCCTGAGGTAGTCGGGCGACAGATCACGCATCAGGCCCAGAGATCGCAGCACCAGGCGATGAGAGTTGAGCGGGCCGGCATTGTCGGGCGCACGGTCCACGGCCTTGTTCACCTGATCCTGCGCTGCCATCTTGGCCCAGGTTTCGCGGAACAGCCGCAGGCTCTTCATCTCATGGGGGTCTTGCAGCTCGCCCTCCCAGCGCGGGCTCTCCTCCACCCCGGGCTGGCCTTGCTGCAGGTTCTGGATGTGCTCGTTCAACTGTCTCAGTGGGGAGGCCTGCGCCGGGCGTGGCGCCTCTGCTCGGGGGGCCTGCCGGGTCTGCTGGCAGCGTTCGGCGCAGGCTTTCAGCCCCGCATCAAGCTTGTCCGCCAGGATGCGCTGCACGGCGGGTGGCGCCGTCGGCAAGCGCTGGGACAAGACCTCCAGATAACGAAAGCGCATAGGATCCAGGCGCGGCGCGCCCTCGCGACGCAGGGCGTCCAGCGACCAGGGCGGCTCGGCGGGCTCCACGTCGTTCATGGCTTGAGGGCGGGGGCTGGGGTGGGTGTTGGGGCAGCCTTGGGGACGGGGGCCATTTCCACCCGGCGGTTCAGGGCCCGCCCCTTCTCGTCGTCATTGGAGGCCACGGGCTGTTCGGCCCCGAAGGCCGCCGCAAAGACCTGCGATGAGGGCATGCCTTCATCGATCAGCGCTCGGGTCACCGTCAGTGCGCGCTGGGCCGACAGCTCCAGGTTGTCAGAAAAGCGCTGATCCTTGCCGCCACGGATGAGTTTGTCGTCCGTGAAGCCGCTCACCATCAACATCTCCTGGCGCTCGCCGAGATAGACCTTCAGAGGATGAACGAGGCTCTTGAGCAACTGCCGTCCATCGGGGCGCAACTGATCGGAGTTGACCGGGAACAGCACGCTGCCGCTGATGCCGATGCGCCCGTTGTTGAGCGTGACACGGCCCGTCTGCAGCGGGATGGCCAAGGCCTTCTCCAGGGCCATGCGGCGCTGCTCCTCCATCTGGCGCTTGCGAACTTCGGACTCCAGATCGGCCAGCAGGCCCATCTGCACCACCAGCACGCCCACCAGGATCAGCACGAAGGCGCCCACCAGGCCGGCCATCAGGTCGCCAAACACCGCCCAGACCGGCGCGGTGTGTTCGACCCCATCGTCCTGCTCTTGCAGCACGGTCATCAGGCGGCCCTCGCGGCCTGCGCCGACTGCTGACCGTGGAGCCTGCGCAGATCGTCGACGATGCCTTGCTGCGAGGTGATGCTCAGATCGATCACCTCACGGGCTTGCGCCACGTAGTAGGCCAGCTGTTCATCGCTGCGCGCCAGGGACTGGCCGATGGCCGCCTCGATGCGCTGCAGGCTGTCCATCAGCTTCTCGTTGCTGGCGTTGAACAGCTCGATGCCGTGGCTGAAGGATTGACCCAGGCTGGACAGCTCGATCGCACTGCCCGCCACATGCGCGGCCACCTCATCGGCCTTGATGGCCTGGGTGCCCAGGGTCTGCTCGAACTGACGGCTGGCCTGATCCATCACGGTCTTGGCAGAGTCGGCCAGCGCGGCCATGGCGGTGCGCTGATCCCCCGTGCTCTGCTCGATGGCCTGCAGCAGCGCCCGGATCTGGCCCATCACCTCGGTGCGCTCCTGCAGGGCCAGGTTGTCACGCTCGGTGATCCGGCCCATCTCCTGACGCAATTGCGAGATCACGTCCGCCGCGGCCTGCGGCACCTCGGCCGAGGTCTGCAACAGGCGGGTCAGGGGGGCCTCCAGGGCCGCGCCCAGCGTGGCCAGGTGGCTGGCCAGGGCGGCCTGCAGATCCCCCAGCCGATCGATGGCGGCCTGGGCACGCACGGCCTCTTCGTCCCGCAGGGCGCCCAATTCGGCGCGCCACACCGTGGCCAGTTGATCCATGCGATCGGCTTGCTGACTCAGCCACTGTTCTTCAGAGGCAATGCGCGAGCGGATCAGTTCCTCCGAGCGGCTCAGCAAACCGGCCATCTCGTCCAGCGTGCGACCGGCCTGGTGGGCCACGCGCTCGGTGATCTCGCCAGCAGCCTTCTCCAACGTCGCCATCTGACCGGCCTGCGCGCGCGATGCCGCCTCGCCAACCGTGCTCAAGAGCGTGGCCGAGCGCTGCTCGAAGGTCTGCGAGAAGGCGTTCAGCGACTGGCTCAGATCCTGGCTCAGCTTCTCGCTGGTGCGTGCATGGGTGTCGAGCGCAGTGGCCCAGCCCTCGGACACCGTGCGGGCACTGGTCTCCAGTTGGGCCGACAGACCCAGCAACTGCCCCTGCGTCGCATCAACCAGACGCTGGTGGGCGCGCGCCGATTCCTGAGCGATGCCGGACATGGCGGCCTCGACCACCGGCTGCAGGCCATCGACGGCCACGCGGGCGCTGGCCGTCAGGCTCTCGTTCAAGGACTGCCCGACGGTACGGGCCAGATCGGTATAGACCACCGACACCTCGTGGTGGAACTGTGCCTGCTGCCCCAGCAGTTGATCGTTCAACTGCTGGCTGCGGCGCTCCATGCCCTCCACCATGGCCTGCAGGCTGCGAACCATGTCCGGCAAGGCCTGCGCCTGCGCCTGCAAGGCCTGGTAGGTCTGCTCACGTTGATGGGCGTGCGACAAGGGCCTGAGCACCGTGGCCAGGCAAGTCTCCAGTTGCCTCGCCACGGCCACCCGCTCACGGCGACTGATGGCCGACATCAGGCCCAGCATGGCCGAGGCGGCCACCCCCGCCACCGAGGTGCCAAACGACAGGCCCAGACCCTTGATCGGGGCGGCCAGTGCCGCGCGGATGGCCTGCAGATCGGCCGAGCCCTCCAGGGCGAACACCACGCCCTTGAAGGTCACCACCATGCCCAGGAAGGTGCCCAGCATGCCCAGCATCACCAGCAGACCCACCAGATACGGAGTCAGCGCAGGGCCGGGCAAGGCCAGCCGCTCTCCCTCCACGCGCAGGCGCACAGGGTGGCGCAGCGTGGGGTGCACGCGCTCCAGCCAGCCCCCCAAATCCGTCAAAGGCTGGGGGATGCTGGCCAGTGCGGCCGACAAGGACGCGGTGGCATCCCGAAACTGCTTGAGCTCGAAGGCGCCCAGCACATAGACCCCGGCGATCACGGCCGTCATGAGCAGCGCCAGCCAGCTCGAGCCCACGAACCCCACCCCCACCCACGCCACGGTCATCAGACCGATGGCGAAGATCACTGCAAAAACCATCCTGTTCATTGGCTCTTCTCAACCTCGTTGCTGAATGCTTCCATCAATCCCATGACCGGCTGCAGGCGGACGTCCAGCTCCGCCAGCAAGACCTTCTGCCACTCCTGGCAGAAGGCCGCGCGCCACGGCGACGACTCATCCTGCGCGTGGGCCTGTCGCAGATGCTCGAACCGCTTCTCGAACAACACGGGCACGGCCGACAGCAGCTTCTGCTCTCGCCCGCCCAGCATCTTCTCCATCACCCCATCCAGCGCAGCCAGTTGCCTGTGCCGGAGCGAGCCCCTGGACAGCGTCTGCCGCACCTGGGCGCGCAAGGGACCGATCTTCGACTCCATCTGGCGCTGCAGCTCCTGATGAAGCTTGTGAAACGACGCATAGGTGGCGTCCATGTCACCCGCGTGGCGGGCAGCCAGCCCCATGATGGTGTCCACCAGAGACGCCCGCACCCTGGAGAACGCCTCGTCCAGCGCCAGCACCGCCCCGCCGGGCCTCAGAGACGACACAGGCTCGGCCGCCGACTGGATCGACTGCAGCGTCGCATGCAGCGTGACGGTGTCGACCGCCGTGAGCCAGTGGCTCAGACGCTCGGCAAAGTCCTGCCGTGCCGGGTCCATGTCCACCGAGATCGCGTCACCCAGCATGCGCACGAGCCTGGAACTGTTGAAGCTCCTGCTCAAACTCGGTCCTTTGCACAGCTCGGTGTCATCGCCATCGGTCAACCATCGTGGGGGCAGCTTGGGAGGCCGAAGTCTAAACCGATCAGGGCGCCGGATTGGGGTGGCGCCGGTGGATGGCCTCGATGCCCTCCAATACCTCCGGGGGCAGGACCACATCGATGCTGGCGATGTTGCTGCGCAGTTGCGCCAAGGAGGTCGCCCCGATGATGTTGGCCGTCACGAAATCCCGGCTGTTGACAAAGGCCAGCGCGCCTTGGGCCGGGTCGATGCCATGCTGACGGAAGAGGTTCACATACGCCTCGGTGGCGCTCTGAGTGATGTCGCCACTGTAGCGGCTGAAGCGCTCGAACAGGCTCAGGCGGGCGCCCTCGGGCCGCTGACCGCCCAGGTACTTACCGCTGAGCACCCCAAAGCCCAGCGGGGAATAGGCCAGCAGGCCCACTTCTTCACGAATGGCGATCTCGGACAGGCCGATCTCGAAGCTGCGGTTGAGCAGGCTGTAGGGGTTCTGGATGCTGGCCACACGCGGCAACTGACGCGACTCCGACAGATGCACAAAACGGCTCAGCCCCCAGGGCGTTTCATTGGACACCGCCACATGGCGCACCTTGCCCGACTGCACCAGCTCCTGCAGCGCCGACAAGGTCTCCTCGATGGGCACGGTGACCTCGTCCTTGACGTGCTGGTAGCCCAGTTGCCCGAAAGTGTTGGTGGAGCGGTCTGGCCAGTGCAACTGGTACAGATCAATGTGGTCGGTCTGCAGGCGCTGCAGACTCAGGTTGACCGCTTCGAAGAGGTTCTCGCGCGTGAGGGACAGACGCCCCTCGCGGATGTGGCTGGGCCGGGCGGCCTGGCGCGAGGGGCCGGTGGCCTTGGTGGCGAGCACGATGTCCTGGCGGCGACCCCTTTGGCGCAGCCAAGTGCCGATGTACTGCTCAGTGCGGCCCTGGGTGTCCGGACGGGGTGGCACCGGATACATCTCGGCGGTGTCGATGAGGTTGATGCCGGCGTCCAGGGCCGCATCGAGCTGGGCATGGGCCTCGGCCTCGGTGTTCTGCTGGCCCCAGGTCATCGTGCCCAGCGCGATCACGCTGACGTCGATGCCGGTGCGGCCAAGGGGGCGGTATTGCATGCGGGCTCCGTGACAGGTCATGTGGGTTGCTCAGCCGTGATCGTAGGTGATCGCGGCGCCCCTGACCGGCCGTCGGACTTCAGCCCCCTCCAGGCGAACAACTGACGCGGCGGATGTCACAGTCCAGGGGGTCCGGATCGACCTGCCGAGCAGCGATGTGCTCCAGCCAGCGCTCCAGATTCACGCGCTTGCCTGAAGGCACATCGATGGCCTCGACGATGCGGCTGATCTTGAGCGTTTGCAGACCGGGGACATCGTGGCGGCGGACCATGAGCCGGCGCTCCAGATGATGAACCCCCAGCACCGCCACTGCCGCGCGCTGCAACTGCCCGTTGTGGTCGATGTGCAGGAGGGTCCAGTGCGCCAGGGGCTGCACCTTGCGCCGCAGGCTCACCACCCAGGCCAGCATGCAACAGGCAGCGAGAAAGCCGACAAGGGCCAATGCTTCAAGGTTGGGGGCCATGGGGGTACTCCGAGTGTGTGACCGGATCCTAGGCGGTGGCAGCCCGTTTGTAACTCCCGCTCAGGAGGGCACTCGAAAGGGGGTGAACACGCCCCCAATAAGGCCCCCAGCTTGGCAGGCTCGATCACTTCACCTTTCACTTGACTTTGTACGTTAAAACACCGTACATTGACCGTAAAAGAGAGGTTCACCATGTCTATCGATAGCAGCCGCACCACCCGTGTTGAAGCCCGCATCGCCCCCGATGTGCTGGCCGTTGTTCGCCGTGCAGCAGAAATCGAAGGCCGCAGCCTGAGTGACTTCCTGGTCAGCGCCGCCCAGGAAGCGGCCCGCCGCACCATTGAGCAGGCGCAGATCATTCGCTTGTCCATAGATGAGCAACAGCGCTTTGCATCACTGCTGCTGGATCCCCCTGCCCTGGCTCCCGCCATGAAGCGCGCGGCGCAAGCGCATCAAAAGCTGATCGTTTCGAAGCCGTGACGGGAACGTTTCGGATTGAGGTGCTTGCACCCGAGCATGACCGTTCTGGCTTTGCGTGCGGCAGTGATCCGCTCGACCGCTACCTGCGAGAGCAAGCCTCACAAGACATGCGCCGGCGCACCAGCGTTTGTTATGTCGCCATCGACTCCACGACGGGTGCCATCGCCGGTTACTACACGCTGGCGGCTGGCAGCGTGCCATTGACCGATGTCACCGAACAGATGGCCAAGAAATTGCCGCGCTACCCCCTCGTGCCCGTGGCACGCCTTGGACGCTTGGCCGTGAGTTTGAACCATCAAAAACGGCAACTCGGCGCAGCCTTGTTGTGGGACGCCGGGCAGCGTGCCATGCAAGCAGGCATGGGTGTGTTTGCGTTGGTGGTCGATGCCAAAGATGATGTCGCGGCGGCGTTCTATCAACATCACGGGTTTACCGCGTTGAGCAGCAATCCGTTGACGTTGGTGCTGCCCATCGCCACGCTGGCTAAGAAGATTTAATCCCCCTCACCTGAATGCGACGCTGGGTTATCTCAGGCCGATGCAGTATGAACAACGCTGGCTGGCGGCTCAGCGCAAGAACGCCGCATGACAATCCGGGCTAAGCACTCCGAAACTCAGGGGCAACCTCAGTTGAACTGGCAACGCTGGAATGGGTCTCTTGGTTCAACCACCATCGATTGATGGGGCCACTGGGCAATGTCCCGCCTGCTGAATTCGAGGCAAACTACCATCAACAACGCGCTGGTCAGGCCACGACCGTCTGACTTAAACCAACTGGTCTCCACGATACCCGGGGCACTTCAGTGGCATCAGGCAACCCTCTCTAGGTTTGAGAGATGCCCCTGCCATGTTGCCCCCAAATTTCGCGGCTGTAAATGGATGCTAGCGGACGGTCACGGACGAAAAAAAGCCCTAGAGCGTTGATTCTCTAGGGCCTCTTGGACTCCAGCGGACGTTGCCGGATCATGTCTTGGCGGAGAGGGCGGGATTCGAACCCGCGGTGGGCTATTAACCCACACACGCTTTCCAGGCGTGCGACTTAAACCGCTCATCCACCTCTCCGAAGCCCGCTATTGTAGCAGGCATTCAGCACGAATCAGTTGATGGGCACACGTTTGCCGTCTTTGTAGACGTAAAGCGTCATCGCCGGGGTCTTGAGCTCGCCATTGGGCTCGAACTGCACCTTGGCCGTCACGCCCTGGTAGTCGGTCGTGGCCAGCTTGGCGGCGTAGACCT
>NZ_DASUIT010000097.1:0-15862 GCF_036279655.1 Aquabacterium sp.
CCTGACGCCAAGCAGGAGCATCACTCCTTGGCGACCGCTTCCACCTGAATGCGCAGACCCACATCCATCTTGAAGCCCCAGTGCTTGCCTGCCCCCAGGTCGAACTCGTCGCGGTTGAAGCTGCCCGAAGCGTCGGCCCCACAGAAATCGCGTTTGTTCGCCGGGTGCGGCATGCACTTGAGCTGGTGGATGGTCAGGGTCATGGGTCGGGTCTTGCCGTTCAGCGTCAGCTCGCCCACGACCTGAGTCGGCACGCCCGCCTTGACGCCGCCGATGCGGCCTTTGAACGTTGCGCTCGGGTTCGTCTCGACGTTGAAGAAGTCTTTGCCCGTGGCCCAGGTGTTCATCGCGTCCAGACCGAAGTCGATGCTGGCCAGGTCCATCTTCACGTCGACGCTGCCCTCGCCGGTGGCCTTGTCATAGACGATGGTGCCGGTGTTCTTGTTCAGTTTGCCGCGCCAATAGGACATGCCCATGTGGTCGGCCTCGAAGCTGGGATAGGTGTGCGCGGGGTCGATCTCGTAGGTCACGGGCGCGGCCTGAGCGGCCACGGCGAGCAGAGCGGGAACAAGCCGCAGCGATTTCATGATCAGTCCTTGAGACGAGGCTTGGCAGGAGCGCCAACCCAACGTTGAGCGATGGGGTCGCTGGTGGATCTTACGGTGTTCCGCCGCTCAAGGCGCTGGTGTTGACCCAGTATCCTGCAAGGCCTCCCAGGCCCGCAAGGCCTGCCGGTACTCGTCCATGGCCAGATCATGCAGATCAAAGATGCACGGGTCACAGCCATTGCCGCAGCAGGCGTTGATGTCCGGCGGCTCGGGCGGTTCCGGCTTCGGGATGGGGGCGGGCAGAGACGGGTCGGTCATGGCTGGGTATTGTCTCTTTTCTTGCCTTGGGGCAAGCTCACCGACTTGTGATTTTCTGACGGAGTCATGGGACGTGAGTGAGCCATTTGTGGGGCCCGATGGCCTGCCGCGTTGCCGCTGGTGCGGGAGCGCGCCCGAGTTCCTGAGCTATCACGATCAGGAGTGGGGCTTCCCGGTGTCTGATGACATCCGGCTTTTTGAAAAGATCTGCCTGGAGGGTTTCCAGTCCGGGCTGAGCTGGCGCACGATCCTGGCCAAGCGCGAGAACTTCCGGCAGGCCTTTGCGGGTTTCGATTTCCATGCCGTGGCGCGCTTTGGCCCGGCCGATGTCGAGCGCCTGCTGGGCAACGAGGGCATCGTCAGGCACCGGGGCAAGATCGAAGCCGTGATCCACAACGCTGCGCACGCGCAAGAGCTGGTGGCCGAAGCCGGCTCACTGGCGGCCTTTTTCTGGCGCATGGAGCCTGACCCGGCGACGCTGCCAGAGCCCCAGACCGCGTCAACATCGCCCGCCGCCAGGGCCCTGTCCCAGGCGCTCAAGCGCCGTGGGTGGAAGTTCGTGGGGCCCACCACGGCCTACGCCTTCATGCAGGCGATGGGCCTGATCAATGACCATGCGCGTGGCTGTGCCCTGAGGCCGCTGGCGGATCAGGCGCGCGCGCGGTTCCAGCGGCCCGTCTGAGGCTCGCCAGAGGCCCGAGCACCCCAGGGCGCAGGGCCCTGGGTGTCGATCCTGCCTCAGAGGATCGGGGCGTCGACCAGAAGGGCGTCCGGCTCAGGCTTGGGGCAGGTGGCCTTGACGGGCTGGCCGTTGCCATTGAACTGAAGCGTCGCTGCGGCGCTGCCCATGCCGATGACCATCGAGGCGGCCGTGGTGCTGGGCTTGAAGGGCCCGGCGGTGACGGTGCCACTGGTGGGCAGCGACAGCACGAGCTTGGTGTCACGCTGGAGCATGGTGGGCGGGATGGCCGTGCCGCCAGGCAGCACGTTCGGGTTCGCTGGCGTGCCGTTGTCGACGATCAGCCGAAGTTCCTCCACCTGGCCTTGCACCGAGGTGACACCTGCGTCCATCAGGCGGTTCACGGTGGCGACCGGCAGGGTGATGGCGCCCGATGCCTGCGTGATCGACAGGCTGCCCGTGCGCTTCACGGCCAGCGGAATGGTCCCGCCGACCGCGATGCCGACGTCGTACTGCTGGCCGCCGATATCGCACTTGTAGGGCGAGTTCACGATGCCAATGAGGTTGCCTGCCGCCACGGGAGGGAAGGACAGCGGTTCACCCTCATAGAGGGCCGGTTTGGTCGCGTCCACCTGGGGGCCCACCGCCACCGACAGCAGGGCGTTGCCCTGCGAGGCCGCACATTCCGCACGGACCTTGAACTTCAGGCCCGATGGCGTCTTGAGTGTGACGTTGGCGGTGGCACCTTCGAAGCGGAACTGGACGCGGCCATCCGCGGGGGCGTTGTAGGGGCCGATGCGGAAGGTGCCCGTCTTGGGCATGCCCACCACGATGGGTTTGCCTGCGTCGACCGGCACATCCTGCACACTCAGGTCGTAGAGGGTGGCGAGGTTGATGGCGGCCGGCGTCGAGCGCGTGGCGCCGATCATGAGGCTGTCGACCACGGCGTCGGCCTTCTTGATGGCGATGAGCCCACCGAGCGCGGACAGCCAGCCTGGCAGGGTCAACGCGCCTTTGCCCTGGCTCAGGTAGAAGTCCTGGCCGGGGCCCAGTTGAACCGGCGCAATGCCCTCGATGTCGACCGTGCCCTTGATCGTGGCGACCTTGAGGGTGCCGAGCTTGATGCCGCAGGCAATCGGCAGGGTGAAGCGCCCTGTGTCGGCGCCGATCGATGGCACCAGTTGAGGGTCGAGGGCGCTGGCTGTGGTCGGGGCGAGTGCCGCGGCAAGGGCCATCAGCGCGCAGGCCCCGCGCATGCGGTGCAGGTGGAACAGGGGGGTCATGGGGTGTCACTCCGTTGTTGTGGGTTGGAGCACCGGGGGTGCTCGCCGCTCGAAGGGGGGCGGCGTCAGGGTTTTTACCGTTTGTGCCGGTGCGGCGTGAAGGCGGGTATACCACTACACGTTGAATGTTTCATGTGTTGCGGTTTGTTGCGGTGCTTGAACGCGCCGGGCGTCGTTCGACAGACGCGGGGCGGCCCCCTGATAATCCAAACGTATTCCCGAGGCGCCACACTGGGTGTAGCCTTGAATCTCTCAGCTGTCTGGAAGGGGCGATATGAGCAATGTGATGCAGGAAGTGCTGGATCTCCTGGATCTGGAGACCATCGAGCGGGGCATCTATCGGGGCCCCAGTCGCAACTTCTTTGGCAAGAACGTGTTCGGTGGCCAGGTGCTGGGCCAGGCCCTCATGGCGGCCGGGCGCACGGTCGATGGCCGCCTGCCCCATTCCATGCACGGCTACTTCTTGCGCGCGGGCGATGTCACCGCGCCCATCGTCTACCAGGTCGAGAACATCCGCGACGGCAAGAGCTTTTGCACCCGCAATGTGAAGGGCATCCAGCATGGCGAGAACATCTTCCTGATGTCGGCCTCTTTTGCGGTGCCCGAGGACGGGCTGGATCATCAGGTGCCCATGCCCAATGTGGCGGGGCCCGATGGCGTGCCCAGCGAACACGAGTTGCGCAAGCTGATCGCGCCCATGGTTCCTGAAAAGATCCGTGCGGTGTTCGAGCGTGAGCGCCCCATCGAGATCCGCCCCATCGACCCCATCAACCCCTTCGCGCCCGAGAAGAAGCCGCCGCAGCGCAGTCATTGGATGAAGGCGCAAAGCCGTCTGCCCGACGATCCGCTGCTGCACATGTGCATCCTGGCGTTTGCCTCGGATTTCGTGTTGATGAGCACGGCCATGCTGCCGCACGGCGTGTCGTATGTGCAGTCGAACATGCAGTCGGCCAGTCTGGACCATGCCATCTGGTTCCACCGTGATTTCCGGATCGACGAATGGCTGCTCTATGACATGGATGCGCCCAACGCGTCCGCGTCGCGGGGCATGAACTTCGGGCGCATCTTCCGTCAAGACGGCACGCTGGTGGCCACCGTGGCGCAAGAGGGGCTCATGCGTCTGCGTGAGTTGCCTGAGAAGTATTGAGGCATTGACGCGCCGCTTCAGCTGCGGCGCGCCATGTCCACAAAGGCCCTGAGGTAGTCGATGTCGACATCGGCCTCGCGGGCGCCCAGGTAGATTTGCTTGGCGATGCCACGAGGGCCCAGGCGGACCGCCGTGACCTTCATCTTGCGGGCGTATTCCTGGGCCAGCCAGCGGGGCAGGGCGGCCACGCCCCGGCCGCTGGCCACCATCTGCAGCATGATGTCTGTGGTCTCGATGGTCTTGTGGCGACGCGGCGCGATGCCCGCAGGCATCAGGAACTGGGTGTAGATGTCCAGCCGATCGAGCGGCACCGGGTAGGTGATCAGAACCTGGTCGGACAGTTGCCTGGGTTTGACATGGGTGGCGTCTGCCAGCGGGTGATCACGGGCGACCACCAGCACCTGCTCGTAGTCGAACACCGGCTCAAAGTGCAGGCCGGGCTTGTAGAGCGGATCGGGGGTCACCAACAGATCGATCTCGTAGCCGAACAGCGCGCCGATGCCGCCGAACTGGAACTTCTGCTTCACGTCCACATCGACGTCTGGCCAGGCGGCCAGATAGGGGGACACCACCTTGAGCAGCCACTGGTAGCAGGGGTGGCATTCCATCCCGATGCGCAAGGTGCCGCGTTGCCCCTGCGCGATCTGGCCCAGGCGCTCTTCTGCCTGGCGCAGTTGGGGCAGCACCCGATGGGCCAGGGCCAGCACATGCTGGCCCGCCGGTGTCAGGCGCAGGCTGCGGCCTTCTCGCAGCCAGATGTCGGTGCCCAGTTGCTGCTCGAGCTTCTTCATCGTGTGGCTGAGTGCCGACTGCGTGAGGCACAAGGCGCTGGCGGCCGCCGTCAGCGAGCCCAGTCTGTCGACCTCCTGGACGATGGCCAGGTGCATGCGCTCCAACATGATGTATGAGCCAGTTTCATAGATAATTGAATTAATACCATTTTACTTCATGGGATGGTTTGCGTAGTCTCGCGGCCATTGTTGACACACAGACATGACATCCCATGACCACGACACACAACCTTGGCTTTCCTCGCATTGGTGCCCGGCGTGAACTGAAGTTCGCGCTGGAGTCCTACTGGCGCGGCGAGTCTTCACGCGATCAGCTCCAGGCCGTGGGGGCGCAATTGCGCCAGCGCCACTGGCAACAGCAGGCGGCCCTTGATTGGGTGCCGGTGGGCGACTTTGCCTTCTACGACCAGATGCTGGACATGAGCTTCACGCTGGGCCATCTGCCCGAGCGCGTGCAGGGCTTTCAAGGCGATGTGCTGGACAACTACTTCCGTGTGGCGCGGGGGCGCTCGGCCCAGACCTCGGACGCCCATGCGGCCTGCTGCGGTGGTGGCGTGGCCGCAGGCGAGATGACCAAGTGGTTCGACACCAACTACCACTACATCGTGCCGGAGTTCAGCGCCACCACCACCTTCACGCTGGACGCCTCGCGCCTGCTGGCACAACTGGCCGAAGCCCGCGCGCAGGGTGTGCGCACCAAGCCCGTGCTGATCGGCCCGGTGACCTACCTGGCCCTGGGCAAGGCCAAGGATGGGGTGAACAAGCTGGCCCTGCTGGAGCGCCTGCTGCCGGTGTACTCGGCCCTGCTGGACACCTTGGCCGCACACGGCGCCGAGTGGGTGCAGATCGATGAGCCCCTGCTGGTGACGGAGCTCGATGCTGACTGGAAGCATGCCTTCCAGACGGTCTACCACCAGCTCAAGAGCTGCCGCGTCAAACTGCTGCTGGCCACCTACTTCGGGCCCCTGCAGGAAAACGTGCACCTGGCGGCCACGCTGCCGGTGGCGGGCCTGCACATCGATGTCACCCATGGGCGCGAGGACCTCCAGCCCGTGCTCAATCTGCTGCCGGGCCACAAGGTGCTGTCGCTGGGGGTGATCAATGGCCGCAACATCTGGAAGACCGATCTCAACGCGGTGCTGGACTGGCTGGAGCCCCTGGCCCAGCGGCTGGGCGAACGCCTGTGGATCGCGCCCTCGTGTTCGCTGCTGCATGTGCCTGTGGATCTGGACAGCGAGCCGCAGCTCGACGCTGAGCTCACATCCTGGTTGGCCTTTGCGCTGCAAAAGCTGGACGAACTTCAGGTGCTGGCCGCCGCACTGAAGCACGGCCGCGCGTCGGTCCAGGCCGAACTGGCCGCCAACCAGGCCGCCCTGGAGGCCCGCCGACACTCCCCCCGCGTGACCCGGCCGGACGTGCAGCAGGCCGTGGCCAGCGTCACGGCGGCGCTGGGCCAGCGCCAGAGCCCCTACGCCGAGCGTGCGCCCAGGCAGGCGGCCTGGCTGAAGCTGCCGGCCTATCCCACCACCACGATCGGCTCCTTCCCGCAGACGGCCGACATCCGCCGTGCGCGCAGCGAGTACAAGGCCGGCCGTCTGGACGAGGCGAGCTACCAGGCCGCCATGCAGGCGGAGATCGCCCGCAGCGTGCGCGAGCAAGAAGCCCTGGACCTGGATGTGCTGGTGCACGGTGAAGCCGAGCGCAACGACATGGTCGAGTACTTCGGCGAGCAGCTCGATGGCTATGCCTTCAGCCAGTTCGGCTGGGTGCAGTCCTACGGTTCACGCTGTGTGAAGCCCCCCATCTTGTTTGGCGACATCCGCCGACCCCAGCCGATGACGGTGGCATGGACGCAGTACGCCCAGTCGCTGACCCGCCGCCCGATGAAGGGCATGCTGACCGGGCCGGTCACCCTCCTGAACTGGTCCTTCGTGCGTGACGACCAGCCCCGTGCGCTGTCGTGCCGCCAACTGGCCCTGGCCATCCGCGAGGAGGTGCTGGACCTGGAGCGGGCGGGTGTGCGCGTGATCCAGATCGATGAGGCGGCCCTGCGTGAAGGCTTGCCGCTGCGCCGGTCGCAATGGCCGGGCTACCTGGACTGGGCGGTCGAGGCTTTCCGCATCGCCGCCAATGGCGTGCAGGACGACACCCAGATCCACACCCACATGTGCTATTCGGAGTTCAACGACATCATCGGGTCGATTGCGGACATGGATGCGGACGTGATCACGATCGAGACCTCGCGCTCGGACATGGAACTGCTCGATGCCTTCGATCACTTCAACTACCCCAACGAGATCGGCCCGGGGGTGTACGACATCCACTCGCCCAACATCCCGACGCAGGACCACATCATGCAGTTGATGCGCAAGGCGGCTGAGCGCATTCCGCCCCAGCGCCTGTGGGTGAACCCGGACTGCGGCCTCAAGACCCGCCAGTGGCCCGAGGTGATCCCTGCCTTGAGCAATATGGTGGCGGCGGCCAAGGCCCTGCGCCACACCTCGTGCGTGTGAGGCCTGGAGCCCGCGCCTTACAACGCCAAGGCGTTGAGGCGCTGGGTGGCGGCCCCGCCCGAGATGACATCGCAATAGGGAAACGCGTCGAGCAGTTCATCGTCGAGGTTGTATTGCTCGCAGACGATGCTGATGCGTCGCCCTGGCGTGGTGACGGCCTCCACATGGTGGACCACGCTGCCCAGGAAGTGGATCAGGTCGCCCGTCTCGGGGCTGAAGGGGGCCTCACGGTCTGAGCCGGTGTTCAGGACCAGGCGGCCGCCTGCCATGTGGGGGTCGATGTCCGGGTAGTACACGCTCACCAGGTTCGGGATGATCCGGGTGTTGTGGGGGGCGACGACGCGGCAGTCGATGTGTGCATCGACCCTGGATTGGCCGTACAGCACCAGGGGGTTGATGTAGAAGGCATTGCAGTCGTCAAACAGGACCTGCTTCAGGAGCGCCGCGAGGCAGGGGAAATCGCTGCTGACGGCCTCCAGTGCCGGGCGCTTGATGACCAGTGAGAAACCCCGGGTGTTGACGAACTCGGCCCCCAGGGCACTGTCCCCAAAGTAGTCCGATTGAAGGATCTCGTCGATCAGCGCAGTGCGTTGCCGCTCATCGATCAGGTTTTTCTGCACGGCAAAGAAACCGTTGGACATGGCGGGCCTCCCTTCAGAGTGGGTATGCGTCCTGGGTCGGCTCATCATGGAGCTCCCGGGCGGTCACCTCGTTGAGGGTCTGCTGGAAGTCACGCAAGGCGGTGGCCACGAAATCCCGGTGACCCTGCCGGCAGGCCTGTTCGATGACATCGGCGCTGTAGCGGATGTGGTGCGCCTCATCACCGACGATGGCCCCCAGCATGCGTTCAACGACCCGCTTGTTGCCCTCGGGGGCATGGGCCACGGCCAGGGGCTGCATCAGCTTGCCCAGGACCAGGGCCTTGATCTCGAAGAGGTTGATGAGGATCATCGAGTTCAGGATCTCCTCCTCGCTGGGGCAGGGGAAGTCATCGGGGTAACTGGGGTGGTGGGCCAGATCCGGGGCGTTGCGGCTCAACTCATCGTGGAGCGCGGGGGTTTCCAGGCTGGGAAAGGTTTTGAACAGGGTTTTGGTGAATATCCTGGAATGCCGCGCTTCGTCATCGGCGTGGCGCAACATGGCCTGGCTCAAAGGGGCATCGTCCAGCACGCCGGCATATTGCCACAGGCGCCCTGCGCTATATCCCTCCATATAGGAATCGGAGGCCATGAGTGAGGCCACCCAATCGGCATTTCTGCCCAGCGTCCGAAACATGTCACCAAACCATTTTTCACCATAAACAGGTGGGGCAGCGATGAAAGCATCATCCATCAACGACAAATAATGATTTCTATCCTTTTGATCAATGTTCCCGAGCGCTGATGCGGTCAGGCGTCCGACAAAGGAGTGAGGTTCGCTGCCCATGATCAATCTCCCTGATATTTATTTGGATGTCCTTATTTGGACTTTTCCACGTGGAGCTGGATGGTGACCTTGTCGTGGATGCTCTTGGGGATGGGGGCGTTCTCGATGGTGAACGTGGTCTTGCCGAAGAACTTGGCGCTGGGCACCTGAACGCTTTTGCCGGAGGCAATGGCTTTCAGGTCGGCGGCGGACAACTCGAAACTGACGGCCTTGTCTTCGGCTTCGTTTTTCGCGGTCATGGCAATCTCCTTGAGTGACGTTGAGGGGGAATATGGATGAAGCACTGCGAGGTGCACCTTAATAAGGTCCATGGCCCTTGGCCATCCCTAACTCAGATCTCTGTTCGGATGATTTCTGGCGCGGTTTATGCTTTTTCTGGATAAATCAGCCGTGGCAGCATGTTGTTATAACCACTTGGCGGTGGTTGTTATTGCTGAAATATCGCTGAAATAATTCTGAAGAATCACTGAATATGGCGCCCATCGCCCTGCCCCGCAAAGAACACATCGGGCAGGGACAGCGTGGCTTCGGCCACGTCCAGCAGGCGGCGGTTGTGGTCCATGGAGGCCTTCTGCAGGGCGCGGAAGGCGGCTTCTTCGGTGAGCCCCAGCCGGGACATCAAGGCCCCCTTGGCGCGCTCGATGACCTTGCGCTCGTGCAGGGCGCGGCGCGCGGCGTCCAGCTCGACCTCCATGCTGGCCAGGCGCTGAGATTGCGCTTGCAGCAGATCGACCAGGGCGGCCTCCTTGGCGGGTTCAGGCGGCGTCGGGTTGTGGCTGGCGCCATCCCTCACGCTGCCCAGCACCGGGGCACCGTCGGGCTGCTCGTCGGCCTTGAAGAAGCGGTCCACGGCGTGGGTGTGTGGCGGGGGGTTGTCGCGCAGTTGCCTGAGCAGGCCTTCGGAGTCCTGCTGGTCCTGCAAGGTGGCCTGCAACTGTGCGGCACAGGCCTGCCGCAGGCACTGCACCAGTTCGACCTGCAGGTGCCACATCTCGGTGATGCGCTCGCTGGTGACGTCAAACCACAGGCCACTCAGCGCCGTGTCCAGCGCGGCGCCGGGGCGGGCGGTGCACAGGGTGCGGCGCAGGCGCTCCAGTTGCGCCACATGGGGTGTCAGCTGATGCTGCTGCCAGCGGCCACGCAAGGCCGCTTCGGCAAACTCTTCGAAGACACGCAGGCTGCGCTCCTGGGCGTCGATCAGATGGATGACGCGCTGTTGCTCGGCCTCGTCGCTGCAGCCAGAGGCAAAGAGGTGGGCGCCCACGGCGCGCTCCTGGCCGGCCGCCTCCTTGCCTTGCAGCAGGTGCACCAGGGCCACCAGCAGCCTGGAGATGTCAGGATAGGGGGCGGCATCGGCCACATGGAAGATCAGCTCCACCAGGCCGGCAATCAGGCGGCTGAAGGCGGCGACCGAATCGTGTGCGCTGGGTGTGCGCTGCGCGATCTGCTCGCGCAGGCCGGCCAGGGCATCGAGGTCCAGCAGCACCCAGGCCATCAGGGAGAGCGTGCGCGCGGTGGCGCCGTGCTCGGGCGCCAGTTGCTGGGCAAACAAGGCACGCAAGGTGGCTTCGATGGGGCGGGCCTGGTCCATGGCCGACAGGCGTTCGGCCACGAAGCGCTGGCCGCCCGATCCCAGGTAGATGCTGGTGACGCCTCGCTCATGCTGCAAGGCGTGGATCAGCTGGCCGATGACGTCCGCGAGATCGACACGCCCGGCCAGATGCCGCACGGCATCGGTCTCCAGTTGCTTGGCACGCAGGACGAGGGCAGAGACGGACAGGGACATGGGCGGGCAGGGCAATTCAGGGCACAAGCCCCGATTGTCCGCAATTTACGTTCCCCCGTGTCGGCCGGCGGGCTGGGCCGGGTGGCCACAGCCCTTGTCCCGAAGGTGCCGGGGGCCTCAGATAGGGGCCACCAGCACCCGGCCACCGTCGATGCGCACCTCGTGAGCGCGCACCGACAGCTCGGGCGATTCAAGACACTCGCCTGTTCGCAGGTCGAAGTGATGTTTGTACAGCGGTGAGGCCACGACGATGCGATCGCCGAGGTTGCCCACCAGGCCGCGCGACAGGACGCTGGCGCCGTTCTTGGGGTCCACGTTGTCGATGGCCAGGAACAGCTCGTGTCCCACGCGGAAGATGGCGACGTGGCGGCCCGCGACGAGGGCGCAGACGCCGGTGTCGGGCAGGATGTCGTCGGTGGCGCAGACCTCGGTCCACAGGGTGGATTCGGGCTGGATGTCCAGGATGGCATTCATGTCAGGGCTCCTTGTGTGCGGTGCTCAAGCCGAGGCTTCGGTGGCGATGTCGGCGCGCTCTTCGGGGCGGGCCGGGCGGATCTGGCCGCGCTCTTCGACGAACACGATGTGCTCGTCCTGCTTGTCGCTGTTGACGAAGGAGCGGAAGCGCTTGCGCGTCTCGGGGTCGGTGACGGCCACCTTCCATTCGCAGGCATAGGTGTTGACCACCGCCTGCATCTGGGCCTCCAGCTCGGCGCCCAGGCCCAGGCTGTCCTTGAGGATCACGTCCTTGAGGTAGTCCAGCCCGCCTTCGAGGTTGTCGCGCCAGGTGCTGGTGCGCTGCAGGCGGTCGGCGGTGCGCACGTAGAACATGAGCACGCGGTCGATCATGCGCACCAGTTCGTCCTTGCTCAGGTCCGAGGCCAGCAGTTCGGCGTGGCGAGGCTTCATGCCGCCGTTGCCGCACACATAGAGGTTCCAGCCCTTCTCGGTGGCGCTCACGCCGATGTCCTTGCCTTGCGCCTCGGCACATTCACGCGTGCAGCCCGAGACACCGAACTTGATCTTGTGCGGTGCGCGCAGGCCCTTGTAGCGGTTCTCCAGCTCGACGGCCAGGCCCACGCTGTCGCCCACGCCATAGCGGCACCAGGTCGACCCCACACAGCTCTTGACCGTGCGCAGCGACTTGCCATAAGCGTGGCCCGACTCGAAGCCGGCGGCGATCAGCTCTTCCCAGATGGCGGGCAGTTGCTCGACGCGGGCGCCAAACAGGTCCACCCGCTGGCCCCCGGTGATCTTGGTGTACAGGCCGTACTTCTTGGCCACCTGGCCCACGGCGATCAGGCCATCGGGTGTGACCTCGCCCGCCGGCATGCGGGGCACCACGGAGTAGCTGCCATCCTTCTGGATGTTGCCCAGGTAGTAGTCGTTGCTGTCTTGCAGGCGGGCCAGATCCTTCTTGAGCACGAACTCGTTCCAGCACGATGCAAAGATGCTGGCGGCCGTGGGCTTGCAGATGTCGCAGCCCATGCCCTTGCCATGCTTGGCCAGCAAGTCGTCGAAGGACTTGATCTCGCCGACGCGGATCAGGTGGTACAGCTCCTGGCGCGAGTAGGCGAAGTGCTCGCACAGGTGGTTGTTCACCGCCAGGCCCTGCTTCTTCATCTCGACCTTCATCACCTGGGTGACCAGGGGCACGCAGCCCCCGCAGGTGGCGCCGGCCTTGGTGCAGGCCTTGAGGTCAGCCATGGAGGTGACACCTTCGGACACGGCCTTGCAGATCTGGCCCTTGGTGACGTTGTTGCACGAGCACAGCTGCGCGCTGTCGGGCAGGGCATCGGGACCCAGGCCGGGCTTGGCCTTGCCGTCGCTGGAGGGCAGGATCAGGAACTCGGGCTCGGCCGGCAGCGTGATGCCGTTGAGGGCCATCTGCAGCAGCGTGCCGTATTCCGCGGCGTCGCCCACCAGCACGGCGCCCAGCAGCTTCTTGCCGTCTTCGCTGACCACGATCTTCTTGTAGATCTGGCGGATCTCGTCGGTGTAGAGGAAGGAGCGGCTGTGCGGTGTCTTGCCCTGGGCGTCGCCGATGCTGGCCACGTCCACCCCCATGAGCTTGAGCTTGGTGCTCATGTCGGCGCCCACAAAGGCGACATCGTTCAGGCCAGCGATGTGGCGGGCCGTCACGCGGGCCATGTCGTAGCCGGGCGCCACCAGGCCGAAGGTCTGCTCGTTCCACGAGGCGCATTCGCCGATCGCGTAGATGTTGCGGTCGCTGGTGCGGCATTCACTGTCGATGACGACACCACCGCGGGGGCCGATGGCGAGCACCGACTGGCGGGCCAGCTCGTCACGCGGGCGAATGCCGGCCGAGAAGACGATCATGTCGGTTTCGAGGTAGCTGCCGTCCTCGAAGACCATGCGGTGGCGGTGTTCGGCACCGTCCACGATCTTGACCGTGCTGCGGCTGGTGTGCACATGCAGGCCCAGGGCTTCGATCTTGCTGCGCAGCACGCGGCCGCCGCCTTCATCGACCTGTGCGGCCATCAGGCGCGGCGCGAATTCGACCACGTGGGTGTCCAGGCCCATGTCGCGCAGCGCCTTGGCGCATTCCAGGCCCAGCAGGCCGCCACCCACGACCACGCCGTTGGTGGACTTGGCGCCTGCGGCCTTCATGGCATCCAGGTCTTCGATGGTGCGGTACACGAAGCAGTTGGGGCGGTCGCGGCCGGGCACGGGCGGCACGAAGGGCACCGAGCCGGTGGCCAGCACGAGCTTGTCGTAGTGCAGTTCCTCGCCATCGGCCGTGGTCACGGTGTGGGTGCGGCGCTCGATGGCCACCGCCTTGGCGGCCAGGCGCAGGGTGAAGCCGGTGCGCTCGAAGAAGCCGGGTTCGACCAGGGACAGGTCTTCGGCCGTCTTGCCAGAGAAGTACTCGGAGAGGTGCACCCGGTCATACGCGGGGCGGGGCTCTTCACACAACACGGTGACTTCGGCATCCTTCAGGCCGGTCTCAGCCAGGCTTTCGAGGAATTTGTGACCGACCATGCCATGGCCAACGACGACGATTTTCATAGGTGCTCCTGCGACGGACGGGACGGTCCCCAGGCCGGATGAGCGACAGGCGCTCGCATCCACCGGGATGAACCAGACAAAGAAGTGAGAGCAGGTGGCGTGCCGACCCGAAAGGGGGCATCCAACTGCCATCCGCCGTCGTTAGCGGAAACCATGCGTGTGCGCTGAGGCGACGATACCTGCGGGCACACCTCAGTGTGAGCAATACGCGTGCCAGCCTTCTTGCCATTGAAATGCCCCAGATTTGGGGGTTGGCGGCGGTGATTGCACTGCAGTGGTGCAATCACGCCCGAGCCTGGGGATGAGCAGATAAAGCCAGGATTTGCCTGTATCGTCATGCGACTGTGGGTCGGAAGCGCCGGACATGATGTTCTCCATGTCTCGCATCACTCACGTCTGCCTGGGGTTGGCCGTGTTCGCACCGCTCAGTCAGACGGTGCTGCTGGCGTTGCCTTCGGCCATGCAGATGACGCTGACCAGCGTGGAGACCCTGCACCTGCTGATGGAGCTGGTGTCGGTGCTGGTCGCCGCCATGGTGGCGACGATTTCCTGGCACTCCTTCCGCGATCGGGCAGATCGGCGCTTGCCCATCCTGAGTGCGGGCTTCATGGTGGTGGCGGTGTGCGACGTCATGCATGCCCTGACCTACGAGGGCATGCCGCAGATGCTTGGCCCCACAGGCACCTCGCGCGCCATCTTTTTCTGGCTGATGGGGCGCACGGTCGAGGTGAGCACCCTGGCCCTGATGACCCTGCCCCGTCTGCCGGCGTTGTCGCGCGGGGGGACGCTGGTGCTGGGCGCGCTGTTGTCCTCCGCCCTGGTCGTGTGGGGCAGTTGGGGCCTGGCGTGGTTCCCTGTCACCTTTGTACCGGGCCAGGGCGTCACGCCCTTCAAGGCGGTTTATGAAGGGCTGCTGTGCCTGGCCAATGTCACCGTGGCGTGGCGTCTGTGGCAACGCTTTCGCGATACCGGTCGGCAGCACATGCTCCTGCTGGCCACCTCGTCCTGGGTGATCGGCATCGGTGGCCTGGCCTTCACCAGCTACATGACGCCCACCGATGTCCAGAACATCGCCGGACACCTCTACAAGCTGGCGGGGTATGCCCTGCTGTACTGGGCCACCTATGTGACCAGCCTGCGGGCCCCGTATGACGCGGCGAGAGCCGCAGAGCAGCGCGCGCAGGACAGTGAGCAGTTGATCCGTGCCCTGAGCAACCACCTTCCCGGGGCCATCATCTATCAGCTGATTCGCGAGCCAGATGGTTCACGGCACTTCGCCTATGTCAGCGACACCGTTGAGTCCTTGCTGGGGGTGCCCGCCCGCGCGGTGATGCACGATGCCTCGGCCCTGTATGGGCGCGTGCATGTGGAGGATCTGGCCGCCCTGATGGCGGCCAAGCAGGCATGCGAGCAGCAGCTCACGGTGCTGGATGCGACGGTGCGCATGCGACGCAACGATGGGGAGGAGCGCTGGATGCACATCGTCTCCCGTCCCCGGGCCCTGCCGGAAGGGCGCATCTGCTGGGATGGACTGCAGATGGACGTCACGGACAGCCGCGAGGCCGCCCTGAAGCTGCGCGAAAGCGAAGCCATGCTGGCGGCCGTGATCGATTCGGCCAGCGACGCTATCATGATCTGCGATGCACAAGAGCGCGTGCGCTTGTTCAATCCGGCGGCGGAACAGATTTTTGGCTACGCGGCCAGGGACATGCAGGGCGCCTCCGTGAGCCGGCTGCTGCCTGCAGGCATCCAGTCCGCACAAGGGCGGGCATGGGCCAGTGATGCGGCACCGGGCTCGGGTGGGCGTCGCCTGGGGCTGGGCCGGGTGCAGGGCGTGCATGCCGATGGCAGCACGCGGGAGCTGGAGGCCTCGATCTCGCAAGTCACCGTCCATGGCCAGCAGATGCTGACGACCATCCTGCGTGATGTCACCGACCGGGTACGGACAGAGCGCGCGCTGTGGCAATACCAACTGGAGCTGACCGAGTTGACCCATCAGCTCATGGCGCAGGAAAAGGCCACCAGCAGCCGACTGGCCCTCATCCTGCATGATCAGTTGGGTCAGACGCTGTCGGCCATGCGCATCGACTATGTCAGCGACGCACAGTTTGCCGATCCGGGCGATGCGGCACGGCATGCCCGGGTGGATGGCCTGATCGATCAGGCCATCAGGGACGTCCGGCAGTTGCTGGTCGAGCTGCGGCCCACCTTGCTGGACGAGCATGGCCTGATCGCCGCGCTGGACAATGAACTGCTCAGTCGCAGGCCCGCGGCAGGCCAGGTGAGCCTGCGTCTGGAATCAGCGCCGGCCCTGCAGGCCCGGCGCTGGCCGGGTGATGTCGAAT